>JAEYQK010000112.1 GCA_023410055.1 Acidobacteriota bacterium | reverse complement strand
CGCAGCCCACCCACTCAAAACAATGCTCGCCCATACGATCACGGGGCTGGATGTCACGAGAGCATGGCCGATTCCAGTCAGCCGGGGAAAACTATCTCTTGACATCCCCTTCCATAGAGCCATGTATCCACCTATCGAGAGTCCCCGAATAGGTGGATAACAGGCCGGTTTTCGCCAACAATCAGCGACAGATTCAGTTTTTTCGCATAGACTCTTTGCCGTGAAGACCATCGCAAGAATCGCAATCGTGCTGATAATCCCTGCTGCACTTCTCGTTTGGGCATATTCCCCGGATACATACTTCCGGAACTTCAATTTCCCCTTTTCGGTTACATTCTCAAGCTACGTCCTGATGTACGCTGTCATCGTTTGCGTATCTGTTTTCGTTGCGCCGCTTGTGGCGAGGCGCGTTGGCAAGAGTTCAAGCTCCAGGGCTTTGGCGCAGTGCGCCGTGGCTGGGTCAGTCTTTGCTGTTCTTGCGTTTGTATTCGGGCCGACAGGCTTTGACATCCCCGGTACGCGGGTGAGAGGTATCTTTTTTGCGGAGTGGAAGTTTGTTACTTTCTTCTTCTACGTAGGACTGCCTGTGGCACTTACCACTGCGACAACCGCGTTCCTAAGTCGCAACTCAACGCGGGGCTGATTCTAGCAGAAGCGATAGGCAACGATAAATCGCCATCTCGCTCAATATCCAGAGTAGCCGGATAGGTGGACGAAAGGCCTGTTTTGTTCAACAATCGTGAGACTTGGTTACGAATCGGTGTAAAGTGCTGCTTCTAGCTTGCTCAGGTCACAAGAGGAACTCGTAGTACGACATTCCGTATGTCCAAACCAAACAGAATTCGCCTCGGACTGGTTGGGCTGTACTTCACCATCTGCTACGGAATATTGTTCTGGTACACCTACGGCAGCCCGTTTTGTTCGCGCCCCGGTAGTTCTGGACATGCAGTCAGTACAGCATGGCTTGCACTAGCCTGCACGGCGTTGAACGTTGTCGTCGTCGTTTGCGGAACATGGTTCGCCTCGGCTAAAAAGGGAAGGTGGAGACGTGCTTTCGCTCCTCTGCTCAGTGCGACGATTACCGGAGCGGCGTTCGGGTCGATGCCGTTCTGGATGTATGAGGGCTTCGGCAGCTTCCTGTGGCCTGATGTGAGCTGCTTCTTCACCGAAGGCTATGCAATGGCCTTTCCGCTTGTTATTGCTCCGCCGTTGGCTATTGCGAGTCTGCTGCACTGCTGGCTCCTCATTCGGTTTGCGCCACACCCACAGATCGCCAGATCAAACGGTTCTGCGAATGGTTGGTGGCCGAGTGCGCACGATTGAATCCACGGGGGACGGCGATTGGTGGCGGTATATCGCCAAGTATTAGGCAATCCCGAATCGGTACCGTAGTGAGCGGGATGGCCTGTTCGCGTCAACAAATGTGGAATTTGGCCGTTAAGCGGCGTAAATTGCTGGAGCATGAATAGAGCTAAGGAACATGAGCGGGAGGGGATTTGGGCTTGGTACTTGCGAAGCGCACGGCGCGATGGCGCGAGTGTCAGCTACCCACGCCGCAGCGTTGGTATCCTCACTGCGGTAGTCGTGTTTGCAGCCGTGTCTGCAATCTGGTATGTGCAGGTCTCAAAAATCCAACCTAACCTCTCGAAAGTTCCTGGCAGACTCGCTCTGGAGCACCCCATCTGTGCCATAGGGCTTGTGCTTGCCTTTGTAATCATGGGCTCCCGCAGCACCTTCCTCGATTACTTAGCATTCAGTATCTATGCCCAAGAACACGTTACCGTTGCGAAGGGTATGTTCGGCAACGAGAATGAACTTCTACGTCGTTACGAGGCGACATTCGGAAAGGATTTGCCTTATCGCTTACCAGACGTGTCGGGGGGCATCTCGGTGTTGCTGTTTGCTATTAGCGGCTTCGCTCTGGTGTTCTCATCGCGATAGCTGACGACATATCGCCATTCGTTAAACAATCCCGTTTTGGCGCAGCCGCTGACATGGTTTTCCATTTCAGCTTCGCGAGAACGAATTCTCGCATCAAGTAAAGGCGTGAGCACCAGCAGAAGAAAGCTGATTTGGTCGGTGCTCCTCGCCATCTTAGGCGGGGCACTTTTCGTTTTGCGGAACGTGACGTTTTACTCGTACCCGGTTCAACGACCAACCGACGTACACTACCTCCACAGCCCGAAGGCGTTCGGAATCGCTGGCTTCGCTTTCATTACTGCGGCAGTCATTCTGGCCGTGACGAGTGCCACGAAGAACGCGTCGCGCTGACTCGTTCATGTGAAAGTGGACTCGGTGCGCGAAGCATCGCCGATACGTTTGTATATATCCCCATCTCGCTCACTATCCAGAGCAGCCGGATAGGCTAACGAAAGGCGCAAATATCGCCCAAGAACCGACCCGGAAAATTAGGTGATGTCGCGCCAGCGGTCGCCTTGATCGTGAGACCTCGCAGATCTGAATGCATAAACGCCCACGCTGCTCCAAAGAAAGAAGCGCAACAAAGAGGCGAACTTGCCACGCCGCACGGTGCGTTCGTCGCTGAAAACGGTGCGCAACGAGCTGCGCAGGATGCACCAGTAGAGTGGATTTCTAACCCGCTTAACCAGCCCTGTGCGCTGTCGAGGGACGGCGAGGTGAAACTCGGTGCAAGACGAGGGTGGAGCAGTCGCGCTCGCTTTGAATGCGGCAGCGATCGTTACGCCTCGTTCGACCCCTAGCGCATTAAGCGATATACCAACACCTTCTTTTACCGCTTGGTTGTACGTTGCCTCTGCTTCAAGTTCCGCTTCTCGCATATTTCCGAGGCGAACCCAGCACCGATTCCCATACGCGAGAATGTCGTCATGCGTGAGCCAACGAACCACCTCCGGCCATTGCTGTTGACGGAGGAATACTTTGTATTGCGTTACGGCATCCTCGAACGAATGCGGCGCGCCACTGCTGGTTTGCGACAAAGGCACAGAATGGCAGATGCAGGCTCGGCGTCCACTGATGCTTCGTTGCTGAAGCCAGACGGTTGTTGAAGGAATATCGCCTTTTATCCACCTATCGAGTCATCGACGTACCAGAGAAAGTCGACTACCTCACCTCGCAACAGCGGCGAAGGATGGGGCACCCACCCGGCCAGAATGTTCGACTCGTCCCGCTCAAGCCAACACCGGGCTTGAACGGGCCACCTGCGCACTTCTGCACGATTTTGAAAGAGCAAAAGCGTCGATCCCGATTCGCAGGAGGAGGATTCGGCGCATGGGTACATGCCCCCAATCTCAGCGTAGCATTTTGGAGGGGGTGAACCCGACATGCGCAGCGAGAGTATTTTGCGTTTGGTTGCAGCGGCTTGCGGATTTTCAACAGGATTGGGGTATTGACAGACGTCCCCAAGCGCGGCAAAGCTCTCTCTCGTACGGCCTTTGTTGGTCTCAAAAACCATCCAGCGATTGAGCATCTTTAATACATTGCCTGATATCGCAGGTATGGCCTGTCGATGAAGAAAACTGACTTGGATACCAGACCTCCTGAGTTCATAATGCCCGCATGAGCTTGCGCGCCTTTACCGTCGCGATCTTGTTGGTTACGACCTCTCCGATGGTTATTGCCCAACAGTCACGAGAGTTGTTTAAGCAGGCATTGAGTGCCGGACAGAGATCGAACTCTATTGAACAACGCTGGTACATTGCCGAAGAGGTTGCATTGGCACAAGCAAGGCATGGCTTCTATGATGACGCGTTGGCGACGATGAGCCTTACGGGTGAATCTCAAGCACTGCTGTTCGCAGACATTGTGGTGGCTCGAGCCAAGAACGGCGACGTCGCGGGTGCAGGGAACATGATCGGGTTAGCTCCTAGTTCTGAAGCGAAGTGGTGGGCTTCCAGGGAAATCGCGCTGCTGATGGTGGCACAGGAAGACTACGAAGGCGCAAGACGGACAGCGGCAACCATTCCGCTGTTGCATCAACAGGTGGTGTTACGAGAGATTGGGCTAAAGCGGGTTCAATCGGGCGATTTGCAGGGTGCTCTCGAAATCTGGAAGGAGATGTTTCAGGGCGAGGGTGACGGCATTCTAGTTGCAGTTGCTGAGCAGCTTGAGAAGCGGGGGGCGCACGACAAAGCGACGGAGCTTGTGTCCAAGATAACCGACCAGGTGATCCTGAGGGAGCTTGCGCAGAGACAAGTCCCGGAGCAAAGCAGGAGGTTCGAGAACAGTTGCGATTTGGCTTGGCAGGAAGCAGATTCGGGCAAGGCCGAGCAGGCCCTCAATCGGCTGAAGGAGAATCAGTGCGATTGTCTGACTCGCTACTTTGTGCAAGAGCAGATGGGGCTCGTCGAGCAGGCTTCTTTGAGTCTCCAAGGATGCGCCACGCAGCCGAGATATCAGGCAAATGTGAGTCCAGGTATGGCTAAACTGGCTTCGCTTGCAGCCAACAAAGGTGATATTCCACTCGCCCTCAGACTGTCTGAGAAGGTTCTTGGAAGCAGTGCTGATTATGAAGAGGAATATCTGGAGGTGGCGCTTAGGGACATCGCCAGAAATTGGGCCATGAAAGAGCCGGACGCTGCCTTGAAATGGGCGGAATCAAGGAAGGAGGGCTTGCTCCATTCAATGGCCTTGCTGGGAGTTGCCGAAGCAAGCCGGTGAACCGCCTTTCGTTCTAACGCGAGATATCCCCATATCGCTCACAATCCCGATTCGTGATTACTTGCTATAAGGCCCTCCCGAGGTGTCGTTCATGTCCTCTCTCATTGTTCCGGATCACCATCGATACAAGCTTGCGCCCCAAGTCCAGCCTGCACCGATAGCGGCCAGCAGGAGAAGATCGCCTTCGTGGATGAGGCCGCGCCGGTTTGCCTGATCCAGCGCCAATGGGACGGAGGCTCCCGCCGTGTTGCCACATGAGTCCAGGCTCAGTTGCATGCGCGAATAAGGAACGTTGATTGCCGCGGCGATGCGTTTGAGTACACATGCCGAAGCTTGGTGCGGAACGATCATCGAGACGTCCTCGATACGCAGCCGATTCATGCAGAGAATCTGCTGAATGCATTCGGGCAATGCGGTTGTGGCTTTCTGGGTGACTGCCTTTCCGTCCATTGTGAAATAAGCGTCGTCTGGGTAGACGGTAAAGTAGTTCATTCCATCGCCCTGGGCGAGAAGAATACTCGAGAAAAGCCCGTTCGCGCGCTCACAGCGTTCGAGCACGACGGCACCTGCTGCGTCTCCGAAAAAGACGCAGTTGCGGTTGTTCCAGTCTGTAATCCGGGAGAAAGTGTCGGCGCCGATCACCAGCACGTGTTCGTAGGTGCCGTTTTGAATGAACTGCCCGGCGATGGTGATGCCATAAACGAAACCGGAACAGACTGCGGCTACGTCGAAAGCGGGGCAGGAGTTAACAATACCCATTTTGGCCTGAGCGATACACGCTGAAGACGGGGCCTTGCGGTCGGGCGTTGCGGTGGCGACGATGATCAAATCGATCTGGTTCGGTTCGAGGCCCGCCGAACTGATTGCGTCCAGGCCGGCACAGGCGGCGAGATCCGAAACGTATTCGCCCGGTCCGGCGATATGCCGCTCGCTTATGCCCAAGGTTTCGAAAATCCACTCGGGAGAAGTCGGCAAGTCTCTCACGAGGTCTTCGTTTCTGACAATCGTGGCTGGAAGGTAAGAACCAGTCGACCGGATGCGAACGTTGTCGAAGTGGCTGTTTCGGATTGTCATGGCTTGCCTCCGGTCCAATGGAAGGAAAGTGAGGCCGTGAGGCGGTCAGCACAGAGTCCGAGGCCCGCATGGCGAGTATTGGGGCTAACGACAAAAGGCCAGGAAGGATCTAGTTCCAGCCGTTTAGTGTGAATGGAATTTCGACCACATGAGTTCTCTCGCGCTGGTCGATACCAGAGGCGTTTGGAACAGCGCAGCATCGCCGAGGTCTCGTATAGCTTCATCCGCCTCAGAATCGTCAGGCATCTGAATGATTGCGCTGTCGCCGGTTAAGCTAACATCATTCACTCGACCATATGCCTCGAAGATTGAACGGATCTGCACCTCTGTGCAATGTGCACCGACGTGCCCTACGAAGATATTGATCATGGCTCGCCTCGGTATCGTCTCATCGTCGTCGGTATTCTCATCGTTACCAGTGTCCTCCACCACGAAGCTCGCGTCAGTGACCGCTAGGTCGGTATTGGTTGCTGGCGCAAATTGACGCTCCCGAATTGGTCCGCTCGACAGTAGCTGGGCCGGGGCCTCGTAAGTCGATCAATCCAAAAAATACCCGCTCAAGCCAAAATTAGGCTTGAACGGGCCACGATGAGCAAAGTACTTCTGTGACTCGTATTAGGCCGCCCTCAGCAGAGTACGTCTGCCGACTTGTATCAGGCCGGGCGGGCGAAATCGCCGGGACTGCTCGCGGTGGCACGCCACTCGGGTTTTCGTTCGGGGCTGGCCTGAGCAAGCGCGCGTCGAACGCCTTCGGCGTCGTAGTCAGCTACGTAGACGGGCGTGGCTGGTTGCTGTCTCCAGGATTCGTCGAGACCTCCAGCATCAATCGGATCAAATCCCAATTCGTCAACGAGGCGCATGACAACTTGCTTGGCGTGGGCATCGTCACCTGCGACTGGAAGGGCGATACGACCCTTGCTGCCGGCGGGCTTGCCGCGTTCAAGCAGGTGCTGAGCATAGATGTTGTTGAATGCCTTGATGACCGGATGTCCGAGCTGACGCTCGACCCAGCGGCTCTCGACGATGCCGTTCTCAATGTCCGGGATCTTCCCGTCTCTCTGTTGTGGGTAGTAGTTTCCGGTATCCACAACAGCGACGTCGGGTCCAACATCCGCGAAGAGTCCCTTGGGCAGGTCTGGGATGTTGCGCTGGGGGATGGTGACGATCACAACGTCGCCCGCGTGCGCCGCCTCAGTGACGGTGACCGCTTTCGCGCCTGTCTCTTTTGCCAAGTTCGCGAGGGTTTCCGGTCCACGCGAATTGGCCACGAAGACCTCATGACCCAGCTGGCGAAAACGCCGTGTTAATGTGCCGCCAATATTGCCCGCTCCGATGATTCCGATCTTCATATCTTCTCCTTGCTAGAAGTCGTCCACGTAGAGATAGATGAGTTTCACGACGTGGTGAATGCAATCATTAGAGACGGGCAGTACCTCATTCATTTTGGCGACTGCTTTGAAACCGCGATCTTGTATGCTTCAACTGAGAGCTTCTTGCGATTTGTGAACAGTCGGGGAGTGTGTCCCAAGGTTGTCGTCATCGGGCTGCGCCCCGCCTGCGGATCTGGAAAGGAAACAGTTATGCGTGCTTTTCGAATTGTTCTATTTGCCCTTTGCGTTATCGCCCTAATCATTCCTGCAGCGGCTCAGGCCCCAGGCCAACCTGCAACAACTCCTTCACCTCGTCCGCAGATGCCGCCGCTTGCTCCCACCGGGCCAGGCACGGGACCATACGCTGCAATCGCGGAAGTTGATCCCGCACTGGCCGGCTTTACGATTTTCCGCCCCAAGAACCTGGACGCGCTGCAAGGTGTGAAGCTTCCGATTCTCAGTTGGGCTAACGGCGGCTGCGCCAATTCGCCGTCTGGTTTCGAGCCGTTTCTGGCGGAGGTCGCGTCGCACGGTTTCCTGGTAATCGCGCTCGGCACCACGCCGCCGCAGCCCGGACAGACCGCCAGCAAGCAGCTGACGCAGGCGATCGACTGGGCCTTGGCTCAGAACGCGCAGGCGGATAGCAAGTACAAAGGGAAACTCGATACGTCCAAGATCGCCGCGGGCGGTATGTCGTGCGGCGGACTCCAGGCGCTGGAGGTAGCACCCGACCCGCGACTGACCACCGTCATGGTATGCAACAGCGGCGTGATTACTCCGACGAATGCACCCGCGGCGGCCAACGGTTTCAAGATGCCGGTGAGCGTCACCAAGGACATTCTGCAGCAGTTGCGCACGCCCATGCTCTACCTGATCGGCGGGCCTAAAGACATTGCCTACAACAATGCAATGGACGACTTTTCCCGCATCGATAAGGTGCCGGTCTTCATGCTGAATCACGATGTCGGCCACGGCGGAACTTACCGCGAGGAGAATGGCGGAGAGTTCGGCAAGGTCGCCGTAGCTTGGCTCAAATGGCAACTCAAGGGCGACGCTGCTGCCGGGAAAATGTTCGTGGGGACCGACTGCGGGTTCTGCACCAATCCCGTCTGGAAGATTCAGGTAAAGAATTACAAGTAAGTCTGTAAGCTATTCCAAGTGCGCCGTCTTTCCTCGAAGTCGGCGCACTTTTTCGAATGGAGATCCACATGGGAAGCAAGATATGTCGTATCGCCGTTGCGTGCAGCCTCACCCTGGTTCTCTCCGTTTGCGCCTTTGCCCAGAACGCTCCTGCGCCGGTCGATGCGAGCCATCCCGCGCTGCGCGCCGAGCATGTCTTCGACGCCAAGGTAACAATCGGCGACTTGCTGAACATCGGCAAGAGCAAGCACGGCGAACGGCGGCTCATCCCGATTACTGGCGGCACATTCAAAGGGCTCAACATTGAAGGCGTGGTGGTTCCCGGCGGCGCGGACTGGCAACTGACGCGTCCAGATGGAGATACCGAGCTTAACGCGCGCTATACGTTGAAGACCAACGATGGGTATTTAATCCAGGTGATCAATCGCGTGCTGATGCACATGCCGAAGAGTAAAGACGACAAGACCGGCTTCTACACGCGGTCGGTTATCGACTTCGAGGCCCCTTCCGACAGCCCTTACGACTGGCTCAATCACTCGATCTTTTTGGGAACGCTAACCGTACCGCAGCCGATGTCGAAAGATAAGCCGTACGTTGTTATTGGTGTCTATCGACTGCTCTAGCATTGGATAAATTGGCAGCCGGACCTGTAAGCCGAATTTTGTACGTCCGCTTGCGCGAACGTGACGATCATTCCTCTAGGCTGCGCATTGCTGCGCAGCTCAAGCGACCTACCCGGGCGTTGTGGCGTACCGAGCCAGCGCGCTGTCGTTGCATCCCACAACGTGGGGTGCCCCATTCTTCGCGAAGCGAAGGGTGGGAAACGACATCCGCCCCTATTTGGTCTTGCTCCGTGTGGGGTTTGCCCTGCCCCGTTCATTGCTGAACGGGCGGTGCGCTCTTACCGCACCTTTTCACCCTTACCCTTGCGGGCGGTATATTCTCTGTGGCACTTTCCGTCCACTGGCCTTGACGCCAGCGTCCCGGACGTTATCCGGCACACTACTCTGCGGAGTTCGGACTTTCCTCCCCCGTCGCCGCGCGGCCTGGGAAACCCAGCGTTCACAACGACAGCGGCGATCATCCGGTCCGGCTGCCAATCATCTTCATTATATTTGAAGACAGCTGCATTCACCCGAACAACGGCGATTTAGCGGAACTTCCCTCCCCGATTTGACGTACATTCCTCTGTTAGACTTAGGGAGCGGTCTGCTTACCTGACGATGGATACTCTTGAGGCAATCCGAATCGCGCTGGCTTCGCTCTGGGCCAATAAGCTGCGCTCCGTCCTTACGCTGCTCGGAGTTGTGATCGGCATTTCTTCCGTCATCGCCGTTATAACGCTGGTCAACGGGATCACCGGATACGTTCAAGAAAAGGTTCTGCGACTCGGTGCCGACGTCTTCGTTCTGAGCAAGATGTCTCCCGTGATCACCAACGTCGAACAGGTCATCGAGCAGGAAAAACGCAAGGACATCAGCATCGAGGATTTTTACGCCCTTCGCGATGGCTGCCAGCGGTGTCAGTACGTTGCGGCTTCAGTGTCCACGGCCGGCAAAGTGAAGTACGCCGAGCAGTCGAGCAATGACACGTTCATCCGTGGCTGGACCTCGGGCATGGTTCCGATCTACGACCTCGAGCTGATCGCAGGCAGAGCGATTACCGACGGTGATGTCGACAGAGTAACTGATGTTGCGGTGATCGGGTACGATGTTTACGACAAGCTTCTCGGAGGCGCCGAGCCCCTGGGGAAAGAAATTCGGGTTAATGGCCATCAATACACGGTGATCGGCGTTGGCAAAAGAGAAGGCAAGACCATGGGCCAGAGCCGCGACAACTGGGTCATCGTCCCGATCACAGCTTGGCAACGACAGTTTGGCTCTCGCAAGAGCATCTCGGTACTCGGTAAAGCCTATGGAATCGGCCAGGCGCTGGATGGTGCGATGGACGACGCTCGTGTCATTATGCGTTCTCGACGCCATGATCTGCCCGGCAAGTCCGATAGCTTTGCACTTGAAAACACTGCTGGATTGATGAACGTGTTCAACCAACTTACGGGCACGTTCTTCGCCGCCATGATCGTGATCGCCGCCATTTCGCTGGTCGTCGGCGGTATTGTCATCATGAATATCATGCTGGTCTCCGTCACCGAGCGAACGCGCGAAATAGGAATCCGCAAGGCCATCGGTGCGCGGGCCAACGACGTGCTCCGCCAGTTTCTTCTTGAGGCCGTCACGCTATCTTCGGTCGGTGGAGTGATCGGTGTTGCCGGCGGGATCACGGTGGCAAAGACAGTTACGCTCCTTATTGGCATGCCCTCCGCAATTCCACTGTGGGCCGTGTTCGTAGCCCTTTTCGTTTCCGCCAGTATCGGCATTTTCTTTGGCGTCTATCCGGCACGTCGCGCTGCGAAGCTCGACCCGATTGCGGCATTGAGGTTTGAACTCTAGCCATGATGCAGAAACACGATTTCGGCGAAGTCGTCCGCATGGCCTTGGACACGATCTGGAAGAACAAGCTGCGCTCCGGATTGACCATCCTTGGCATCGTCATCGGCGTATCCGTCGTCATCGGAATCTCCTCCGTCGTCAACGGACTGAATTCGAATGTTTCCGGCGTCATCAGCAGCATGGGTTCCGACCTGATCTTCGCCTATCACTTGGACATCTTCACCTTCGGCCGAATGCCCGAAGAAATGCGCACTCGCCGCGAACTCACGTTTGAAGATGCCGAAGCGATGAAAGAGCTCCCTCACGTCAAGGCCGTAACCGCTGGTGTCCGCCATTTCCGCCCCGAACTCGGCATCGGATCTTACGCCGTCAAGTACAACGGCAAGAAGGCCAAGAACACGATCCTGGAAGGCGACACCGCCTCCGCAAAAGATGTCTACGACGTGGCGCTCAGAGAAGGCCGGTGGTTTACGGAAATCGACGATGAGCAACGCTCGTCCGTGATCGTGCTCGGAGCCGAAACGGCCGACACTCTCTTCGACAAGCAAAGCGCGTTGGGAGCGGAGATCAACATCGAAGGTCAGCTGTTCACGGTGGTCGGAGTTGCCGAACCGAGTAAGCAGGTCTTCGGAGGTGGTGGCTCTAATCCGGAAGACAACAAGGTCTTCATGCCGCTGCGAACCTTCCGCAAGCTCCATCCGGAGCAGAAGGATTATTGGATTACCGCCAAGGCGACTTCTCACGACGACATGCAGAAAGCGGAGGATGAGATTCGCGAACTGCTGCGTCGGCACAGAAAAGTCCCAATCAATAAGCCGGACAACTTCTCCGTCTTTACTCAGGACTCGATGTCTCAAGTCTGGGGAGACATCACCAAATACATCTTCGCCTTCATGTTCGCCATCTCCAGCGTCGCTTTGATGGTCGGCGGGGTCGGCGTCATGAATATCATGTTAGTGAGCGTCACCGAACGCACCCGTGAAATCGGCGTTCGTAAAGCCATCGGTGCCCGCAAAGGCGACGTCCTTATGCAGTTCACGCTGGAAGCAATGACCTTGTGCTGCCTCGGAGGATTACTCGGCATCATTTTTGGCGCCGTCGTGACATACACCGTCCGCCTCCTGTGGTCATCGCTGCCCGCGAGCATGTCCCTGTTCTGGACCATAGTCGCCGTCGTCGGTTCCGCCTCTATCGGACTCCTCTTCGGAATCTACCCTGCCTGGAAGGCTGCGAACCTGGACCCCATCGAAGCGCTCCGCTACGAATAGAGCGCCGCGCAGTTGCCATTTCAAATGAGTGGCAATCCTTACCCCGCAAATCGCATCAGAGTTTCTGATGAGCAGCGACCCGGTCTTCGGCGATCCTTCAACCGGCGAAGCCGATGCACAGCTTCGCGCTTCGAACCAAATACCGCTCGTTCACCGTGTTTACCGAATTCTTGGTGCCCGGTTTCGGCTCAAGCGCGTTCGCGATTTCCTCAACGATTTCAATGTGACTCCGGGCACTCGTATTCTTGATGTTGGCGGGACCCAGACCTTCTGGAAGGGTGTTCCTGTTAACGTGACCACGGTCAATCTCGATCCCAGCAATGCCGATCGGGTTGCCGATGCCCGCTGTTTGCCGTTCGCCGATGGCAGTTTCGACATAGTATTCTCAAACTCTTTAATTGAGCACGTAGGGACATTTGAAGATCAAGAGGCTTGTGCGCGTGAGATCCGGCGCGTGGGAATCCGATATTACGCTCAGACTCCGAACCGGCACTTCCCTGTCGAACCGCACTATATTGCTCCGTTTATCCACTGGTTTCCAGTTGCTTGGCGCCGTTACTTGGCCCGATTAACGCCCTGGGCCATTCTGACCCACCCTAGTCCTGAGCAAATCGAAGACTTCATCAACTCAATTCGTCTCCTAAGTATTGTCGAGATGAGACGGTTGTTTCCCGATGCGCAACTCAGGTGCGAGCGGTTCTGTGGATTGGCAAAGTCAATCATCGCGGAGCGCCGGTAATCCGCGCTCTATCCACGCACTCTCCTGCTCTGCTAATCTGACCATTCAGCATGGCTCACACCATTTCCACCATCGCCGCGATCATGGCAGGAGTGCTCGCTGTCTGCGGGTGCGGATACTACATTCTTTGCATTTGGAGCGCGTACGCCTTCCTGCGCCACTGGGCCAAACGCAAGCGCGAGGACTTCACTCCACCCGTTACGTTTCTTAAGCCACTTCGCGGTGCCGATCGTGAAATGTACGAAGCCTTTCGCAGCCACTGCCTTCTGGATTACCCGGAATTCGAAATCATCTTCGGCGTGAGCATGGCCGCCGATCCGGCCATCGGTCTGGTCGAGCGGCTAAAGCAGGAATTCCCCGAGCGCCGCATAGAACTCGTAGTCTGTGGCGAGAGGCTCGGCAGCAACATGAAAGTCAGCACCCTGGCGCAAATGCTGCCGCACGCGCACTACGATCACCTGATCATCAACGACAGCGACATTCGCGTTGAACCCAATTACCTGCGTCGGGTAATGTCACCTTTCTCATGCCCAACAACCGGGATGGTTACCACCCTTTATCGCGGTGCGGCGGGGAGCACTCTCGGATCAAAACTCGAAGCTCTCGGCATCAGCACCGATTTTGCCGCTGGCGTGCTATCGGCGCGTGTCGTGGAAGGCGGCGTTCACTTTGGCCTTGGTTCAACTCTTGCGGTAAAGAAGAAGGCTCTCGACGCGATCGGAGGCTTTGAACCGCTGCTAGACTACCTGGCCGACGATTACGAACTCGGCAATCGCATCGGACAAGCCGGCCACAAGGTCGTACTCTCAGACGAAGTAGTTGACACAATCTTGCCCGACTACCGATTCCGCGACTACTTGGATCACCAGTTACGCTGGATGCGCGCGATACATAGCTCGCGTCCTCGGGGCTACTTCGGCCTGTTGCTAACATTCGGACTTCCCTTCGCACTCGCCACATTCCTGCTCTCCTGGGGCGCACTCTGGGCGGTAGGTCTCGCTGCGTGCACGTTGATACTTCGCCTATTGATGGCTTACTCGACGGCGGTACGCGTCATGCGTGACCGCCGTATATTGCGCTACGTCTGGCTAATCCCACTGCGCGACATCGTCGCACTCCTGATCTGGATCGCGGGTTACGGCAGCAGCACAGTCGTCTGGCGTGGAGACAGGTTTGTGTTATCCAAAGGGAAGATGCTGAGAACATCGTAGGTGGAGAATCCGGACGAGGCACCGCCCCGTCCCTACACAAGCGTTAAAAGGCGCTGAGGTGGTTCCGGCCCCGGCTCTCGCACCGGTGCATCCGGCTCTGAATGTGGCGCATCAGGCGGCTCTTTCACCGGAGCATCAGGTTCCTGATCCGGCGGAAGCGGTGGTGCGTCGTCTTCTCTCCCGCTCATTGTGGTCACACCATCACTCCTGACTAGGTACTAGGTACTGAATCTACGCCGCTTTCTTTCGTCCCGTCGCCCCTCTACCCCGCGCGGTGCCACCCGTGGTCTTCGCGGCTGTCTTTGTGGTTTGCGATGCGCGACGGCCCAGCCCGCGTTCCATGCTGATGATGTTCTCAGCGCCCTTCTTTATGCGACGCGCTGTTTTCGCAACTTTCTCCGTATTGCGCTTCGCGCTGCGACGCCCGGTGCTCGCCGCGGCCGTTCGCCTCTTGCCGCCGGCCGTTGCGCGAGCACGAGTGCGTCCAGCGGCCGTTCCACTCCGCCGCGTTCCCCTGGCACTCTGCTTTGAACGCGAAACAGCGCGACCACGCGATGACGCTCCGCTGCTTTTCGTTCGACTGCTGCTCGCACTTCGCGTTCTGGCGGAACGCTCCCCTCGTGCACTCGATCCGCTACTGCGTTTCGCTCGCGCGGAACTCGTACTTCGTGACGTGGCAGAGCGCCTGCTGGAACGGCCTGAAGATCGCGCTGTTCGGCCCGACGATGCTTGTCCCGATTTCCGCGCACTGCCTGTCTTCAGCCGACGACGACTGGCGCGGTTGTCGCCACGTTCGCGAGCCTGCGCCGTTTCACGCGCAATCAGCTTATTGAAATTGCTCTTACCACCGCTCACCAGCGTATCCTGATGCAGCAAGGCAAGACCGCTTTCGTCGAACTTTTGGAACCACTCGTCCCAACCGATGTGTTCGAGCGACTGCTCGCCGCTGTAGCCAGGAAAGTCCAGGCGGATCATCCCAATGTCGCCCTTGCCGCCGGTCTTGCGCACGCACGCCGGCTGCGCGCCACGTTCTTCGGCCCATTGCCGAATCTCATCATGATCTGTCGTAACGTTGGCTCGTGATCTTGCCATCCCAACCCCCTCGCGCGTGATGCGCCTGATTCGTCTCAATTTGTTAAGTCGGATGCCGTAATGCATCGGTGAGTTTGCATTCTTGTGCGTCCCGTTGATGTCGTGGTGCCCCGTTCAAGCCCGCCCTTGGCTTGAGCGGGATGAGAAAGTAGGTATGTCGGTGCCGCATCCTTCCCGAAGGAAGGGTGCGTTTACTTCAGCACGTGCAACAACCACGCGAGCACGCCGCCGAACGCAGCGGTTCCGAATGTGAGGAATGCGACATAGTCGCCGATGTGTCCACTGTGCAGCTGTCGAAGCGGCTCCATAACTCGTGCGAATCCGCGTCCGAACAATGCGTCTTTGTTCAACCCAAAACGTGAGAGCGAGAACCACGCCAGCAGCACGGCGCTCGCTGCGGCAATCAGTCCGCTCGTCGCGCCCGACTTCAATGACTCAGATTTTGTGCCCCCTTCAAGCGCGCCTTTGGCTTGAGCGGGTGGCAACTGCGCTCCATCAAGAACTCGCGCCTGATATCCTGCACGATCGCACATTTCGGCAGCGGCGAATTCTGCGGCATGTCGAAATTGCGGAATCGTACCGGTTACGATTGCGATGATCACAAACACTACCGCCGGTCCTAACATTGTCATCGGCACGCGCCGATGCGGACCCGAGGTCTCGCGCTCCTCCGAAATATGACGCGCGCCAGTAAGGCCCTGTCGTGCCAGACCTCCGAGCCCGGCAAACACACGGCCAGCGACACGTAGCACCGCGCCGCCGGTGATCACTCCCGATGCGAAGAAAACCCAATGCACCCAGCCATGTTCGAGGTACTTCGCTCCTTCATCTACGGTGGCATCCCCAAGAAACGTCGCAAACGGTGGTGCTCCCGCCAATCCGAGTCCTGCCAGAACAAAGACAGTCGCCGTTCCGATCAAGCGCCTCCCCATTCCGCGCAGTTCGAATTCATCCACCGATCCGAAGCGATGCAGCAGAACTCCCGAACACAAGAAGAGCGCCGACTTGACCATCGCGTGGCCGACCGTATAGATGGCCGCTCCCGCCAGCGCCGTCGGCTCAAGCAATCCGATGGCGATGATGAGCAAGCCCACATGGCTAACTGTTGAAAACGCAAGCAGCCGCTTGATGTGACGTTGCGCAAAACACATCAGCGACCCCAGCAACGCCGTGATCACTCCAACGCCGAGGAGCAGGCCTCGCAGCGCCGGGCGATGTGCCGCGAAGGGCATGTCCACCACCGACCAGTACACGCGCGCGACCGCATACACTCCAAGTTCCACCATTACGCCGGAGAACAACACGCAGACCGGCGTCGGCGCGACGGCGTGTGCATCTGCCAACCAGAAGTGAAACGGACATGCCGCTGTCTTCACGAAGAATCCGACCATGATTAGCACAAACGCTGTCGTGATCAATCCGTCTGGCGATCCGCCGAGCGAACGTCCGATCTGCGCCATGTTCAGCGCCCCCGTGCGTCCGTAGAATAGTGCGATACCGCTCAGCACCAGAAATGCGCCGATGGTGTTCACGATGGCGAAGTTCAATGCGCCTTGCAATGGGCCCGCCTCTTCGACCTTGTACCCGCAAAGCGCATACGCCGCCGCGCTCATCAGTTCGAAGAAGACGAACATGTTGAACAGATCGCCCGTGAGCGCGAACCCGCACATGGCACCAAGAAACACCAGCATCAAGACATGGAACAGGGTTCCGATCGAGTCGAAGTATCGCCACGAGAAAACAAACGCCGCGAGCATAAGTAGGCAGACCAGCGTAGCTAGTCCGCTGCTCATGGGCGTCACAACGAACGATATCCCCAACGCCACTCCCGCGCGCGGCGTCCATCCTCCGAACCAATACACAATCGGCCCGAACTTGCTGACGTGCATCAACTCGCCGCAGGTCAACCCGACCGCGATGGTCGTCGCCATCGCAAGCAAGTCAGCAAAGCGTCTTGGAATGAGTTTGTTGACGCCGGCCAGAGATGCGGCAACCACAAGAGGAATTGCGACCGGCAGCGGTACGAGGTTCGATGCGTTCATCTCAGCCGCGCAACTCCCTCAGCCGGTCAGGATCGAGTTCTCCCGTGCGCTTATGAGCTTGCACGGCGAGCGCCAGCAGCAGCGCCATCACCGTCGCTTCGACTACGATGTCCGTCAGCATCAGCGCTTGCACAACTGGATCGACCGCAGGTGTACCAACCGGGATGTCAGCAAAGATGGGTGCCACTCCGCCAGTGCGGTAGCCGATCGAAAGCAGCAGCACATAAGTCGACGACTGCAGCACCGCCAGGCACATGATGAGGTGTACGAAGTTGCGGCTCGTCGTGATCCCATACAGCCCCATCACGAACAGCCATGCGACAACGGCATACGGCAGAAAGCTCATGAACCCGTGCATCACGACCTCGCATGCCTGCGCGGCTTCTGCTCCAGTCGCCGTTCGAGAGTCTCTTCAAGGAACGTATAAAGAAGCAACACAAAAGCCGCTGCCACTTCGAGTCCAACTGCCAGATCGATTAAAGCGATCGTCCCACCGCTATTGATCTTTCCCGTAGTGCCTAGCGGCAGCACGTTCTGCAGAAAACGCGTACCGAGCACCATCCCCACGAAACCGACCAGCGCATAACCGCCCGCTCCGACAGCGTCCGACACCTCGACGATTCGGTGCGACGTGATTCTCTTGAACACGGCCATACTCCCGGCCAGATACACCAGCAACGGCGCAGTCGCCAGAATTACGCCTCCCTGAAACCCGCCGCCGGGCGTGAGCTGCCCGTGCGTAACGACATAGATTCCAAACAGCACCAGTGATCCGACAAGGCCCAGCGTCAACACTCTGGTTGCGTCGCTCGGTTGCGGTGCATGACGTTCCGGAGATTCATCCTTCCGTTCGGCACCGGACTTCGAATCGGCCTGCTTGTGCTCACGCTCTTCATCCTCGCTGCCCCGTCCACCGCCTTCCTTGTGCTCCTCCTTTCGCAGAAGTAGCGTCACTCCCATCACCGAGATGAACAAGATGAACTCCTCCCCGAGCGTGTCGAATCCGCGATAGTCGAAATTGACCGCCGTGACGATATCTGTGATGTGCCGCTCGTAAGTTGCGACCGCATTCAGCACGTCACCGTACGGCCCCTTGTAGTTCCCAAACGGCGGTAGCCCGCGAAGTCCCCAGACAAACAGTGCCGCAAAGCCGACCACAGAAGCGAAGAAGAAGACCGTTCTCGCCCGCCGGCTCATGCAGCTTCCTCGCGACGCTTGTTCTTGGCTTCTTCTTTCTTCTGCTTTTCCTCGCGGTCTTCGCTCGCAATACGAATCTTCGTCAGCGCCAGCATCACCATCAGTGGCAGCGCGACCGCGCCCACCACAATCTGTGACAGCGCCACATCCGGCGCCTGGTAGATGAAGAACATCAGTCCGAGCAGCACGCCATAGAAGCTGATCCCGATCACCTGGCTTCGCGGATCGCGCGTCAACACGACAGCCGTTCCCGCGGCGGCCACGAACAACAGCACGGTAATCTGCATCACCAGCATGACTAGCTCTGTTCCCGCGGCGGTTGACGCAGCCCCTCGATTTTCTCGTGCGGTTGCGGATTCCAGTGTCCATACTCGCGCACTCGTGCCGCCCGCGCCGTCGCATGTGCCAGAACTGCGTTCATGATCACCAGCACCACGCATATTAGCGCGGTCTTGAACGCCGCCTGATGCCAGCCTTCCTGCATGATTACAGCGATCAGTATCAGCACCGCACTGACGTCTGCGACGGGCGCCATGTAATGAAGACGATCCAGCAAATGGGGACTGATAGGAAAAACGATCGCGGAGAAAGCCGCGGTCACGACCCCCGCCCACAGAAATATGTTGAGAACAATGTGATGTACGCTCACAGCCATCGCTCCAGAAAACGCACGAACACCAGTCCGCCTCCAAATGCGAGCAGCGCTAGTGCGAGCGCAATGTCGTAAAACGGAATGCGATGGAATCCCTCGGCGAGGAGAATCAGAATTAGGACCTCGATCATACCGGCCATCTCAAGGCCGACAACGCGGTCCATCGGTGATCCACGAAACACCACTACCGCGCATGGAATCAGTGAGAACAGCAGCACCGTCGCGCCAATCAGCCAAATATTCATTCGCTGGCTCCGAGTTCGCGTGTCACTCGCGACAGTCCGCTTGGCCACAGCATGTGCATCAGCATCTTGCTCCCCCCGCGATCGATCCCAATCACGATCGAGTTAGGCGGTATTGTGGTCAGCGTGACCTCCAGCGCGCGTCGCGCCGAAGAACGCGGATCGTCCCCTCCCGCATCGAAATTCACCGCCAGCAAATATCCGTCGGACTTCTGCCTCACCATGTATTTGAACGCAGCCTGAAACACGATCACCGTGTCCTTCACTGCGTACCAGGGCATGTAAGCAATGTAGAAAAGCCACTTGGGATTTGGTGCGAACTTCGCAAATTGCTTCTCCTGCACAAGTGCAGTCGCAAATGCCGCCAACACTGCCGCACCTGCGCCGATCAGAAGTTCATACAATGTCGCGGTCGCCGTATACAGCACCCATAGTCCCATCATCACGATCCAGTGCGCGATGAAGAATGCAGCGAGTTTGTACGGAGACACCTTCATCTTCGAGCAAGTACTCCCAGGGATGATGTAGTAAGAGAAGACACCTGAACCGATAAGGTGGGTTGCCTAATATGAAGATGGGGTGCCGCACCCTTCCCCGCAGGGGAGGGTGCGTGTGACTACGATGCCGTCGTCGCTTTGCCTTCCGGGAATTGATTCAGTGCCGCTGCCGCCCGTCGTCCCAACTCGGTGATGAACGACTGCGTTACTCGCGTCTCGCTCTCGTGTCCTTTATGGCGCTCCTGTCCTTCGCCTGCGGCTGTCGTCGGCAGCACCCGATTCGTCAGCGCGAAGATATCTGACGTAAGCCCCGGAAATACCCCATGGAACAAAGCCATCAGCTTCGCTTGCGGAGTAAGAATGATTTCGGCACGTCCATGTAAAACTGCATTGACGATTCTCTTTGCCGCCCTCTCTCCATCCATCGCCGTCAATGGCGAAGTCGCGCCCATAGCAAACCACGTAAACTCCGCGCGATGGTTTCCCTTGAACTCAGCATTCAAGTGCGATCCCGTGCGCATCAGCCCCGGACACACAGTCGTCACCTTCACGCCATCTTTCGCGACTTCGGCCCGCAATCCTTCCGAGAATCCGACCGCTGCGAATTTCGCGCAATCGTAAGGGAGCAAGTGCGGAACCGCGACCTTGCCGCCGATCGACGTTATGTTTGCGATGTGCCCATACCCGCGCTTCGTCATCTGCGGCAGGACTGCCAGCGTCGGGTACACCACGCCCCAGAACATCACGTCCATTGCTTCCTGGAAATCCGTTAGCGTTTGAGATTCAAGCGGGCCAACAGCGATAATGCCGGCGTTGTTGATCAGAAAATCGATCTGCCCGAAACGTGTGTTGGCCTTCTGGATCATCTCCACCACTTCATCATGCACGCCGATGTTGCACGTGACGGCGAGCACTTCCGCGCCCGTCGCCGTGAGCTTCTTCTCCGCAATCTCCAATTCACGCTGATTGCGCGCGCAGATCACGATTCGCGCGCCGCGACGTGCAAACTCCTGCGCCATGGCGAAGCCGAGGCCGCGCGAACCGCCCGTGATCAGCACCACTCTGCCGCGCACTTCCGATGGCCGCGATCCGAACCTGCGCCACAGCGCCCATCCTGCCAGTCCCGCGCCAACACCCATGCCGATCCCAACCGCCGCAGTCCCGACCGCGCCGGCGACTGCGGCTCGCTTCATGTGCTTGCCCCAATCCATTTCTGCGATTGCCGAACCGACCCTTGCCACGCGACGCACATTCTTCAGCATGACGTTCCTCCAGCACTTCAGACCTGATTCGCAGCAACTTGGTTGGCCCACTCCCGGGGAATTTCAGTCTTCTTCTCCCGCCTTCACTTGGCCCCAATTCAGCAGACTCACAATGAACACGCCGCCCACGATGTTTCCCGCCGTTGCCGGAAATATCCAACGGAAGTACGCGCCCAGCGGCATGCTCCCCGCGAACACGGCCGCGAATATCTCGCCGCTTGTTGCAATGCAGTGTGCGAAATGCCCAAGACCCACGACAAACGTCAGCAGCCATACAACCGCAATCTGGCCGATGGTCCAATGACTCGCCGTCACCATCCATGCCACCAGCGCAATCAGCCACCCGCCTATGACGCCCGTCCAGAAGATCTGACTGATCGGACTACCCGCAGACTCGATCCCAAGCGCGACAAGTTCTTGCACGTACTCCGGTCTGAGCGCGCCCGTGCGCACCGCCAATCCCGCGAAGAACGCCGCTCCGACTACATTCGTACAAAACACGATTACCCACAACCGCAGCGTCGGAAGTATCTGCCTGCGATCGGAGAAGATCAGTACCACTGGATAGAGTGTGTTTTCGGTGAACAGCTGCGAGCGGCCAATGATTACGGCAATGAATCCGACCGGATAGAAAAGGTAAGGAATGAACTTCTGAAGGGATCCCGTATAGCCGAGCGTCGAATGAGCGATTGCGACCGACATTCCTGTCAGCCCCATCGTGATTCCGCCTGCCAGTCCCGAGAACGCCAGCGCCTTCATCGGACGCTCCAGCTCTCTTCGCCCGTTATCGCCAGCCTCTTCCAGGATCTCGTGCGCGCTTCGCCGCGAAGTATCCAGGTTTACGGTCGGAGCATGGCCTTGATGCCGTTGCAATCTTTGGGGAGGCATTGCCGATTAGATGCGGAGTCTGTGCAGGTGAGAAACTCTGATTGGCGCCCCGCGTTCGCGAAGCTGGACGTGGGCTTTACGCAGTTTCGCGCAGCTCTGAACGCGCCTGCAGAACGCTGACGATGTTCCCGCGTGAGACCATACCTTGGAACCATCCTTCCTTCAGCACCGGCAATTGGTTCACGTCCTCGCGCCCCATGATCTCCAGCGCCTCGGTAACCGGCGTTTCTGGCGTGACAGCGTGAATTCGCTCTAGCGGGCGCATCACTTCGGCGATCCGCTTGTGCATCCACGCCGCCCGATTGATAGCCTTGATCTCGTGTGGCGTCACCAATCCCGTCATTCGCCCATTGTCGGTCACGATATAGCACCGTCGCCCAGTACGCATGACGTAATCGTGCACGAATGTGTCGACGTCAAGATTGCCGTCCACCCGCTCGCAGTTCTGCGTCATCACATCCGCTACCCGGAGTCCGCGCAGAGCAGATTCCGCCTCAACATGCATCATCGTCGAGCCGGACGCCTGCATCAGGAACCAGCCGATAAGCGCAAGCCACAAGCCGTTAACCCCATGCCCGATGAAGAAACCCCATATGCCGTAACCAATGAACAACGCGGCAACAACTTGTCCCACGCGCCCGGCAGCTCGTGTTGCACGAGCTTCATTCTTGTTGATCCACCAGATGATGGCCCGCAGCACTCGTCCGCCATCCAGCGGGAACCCGGGGATCATATTGAAGGCTGCGAGCATTAGGTTGATATAGCCCAGCCACACCAGAACCGCGGCAACAGGAGCTTCGGGATTGGTAAACGGAACCCAGCCGAACACCAGCGCAAGGCCAAGACAGACGACGCCGACGATCACGCTCATGATCGGGCCGGCAATTCCCATCCAGAATTCCGTCTTCGGATCAGGCGCCTCACGCTCTATTTGCGCCATCCCGCCAAGAAAGAAGAGCGTTATGCGACGAACAGGAAGCCCTCGCAGCCGAGCTACAAACGCGTGGGCAAGTTCGTGAGCAAACAATCCGGCGAAGAACAGCACCCCGGTTACGACCGCACAGATCCAGACGGTCGCGACCGGCCAGCCTGGATTCGTATACCGAAATCGCTCTCCTAGCGAAAACGTAATCAGGGCAGCAATGAAGAGCCAGCTGAAATGCAGACCTAGCTCTATACCCCAAACACTTCCGAGCTTTATGAGAGATTTCAAGTTTCACCTGCAATCACTACATCGGATGCAACCGGCAACCATTGAGAGTAGTACCCGTGTCAAAAGCTGGCAAGCAAACCATTCATCTCCGGAGCTTTCTAACTTATCAACGAAAGAATTATTTCAACGAAAGAATTATTGAGGAGGCTTATGCGCGTTGTACTTGTGTCCTTTGCAGCTCTACTGATCTCCGCTGCGGCCTGTTTTGCTCAGGAATCACCACCCGCCGATGGTGTCGGACTCGGAAACCAGACCATCAGTCCAAACAGCACGACTTCTAACGTGCCCAGCATGAGCCCCGATCAGAATTCAGTCATGACCGACACCAACGGCTCAACCACCGGCGACAAAGGCGCGCCCGCGTTCGCCGGAGCACCATCGGCTAACACTGCAACGCGCATGAACTCGCAAGGGACAGGCGTTGCCAGCGATTCAACTTCGGCGACAGCAACTCGACGAGAATCGTACGAGCAAAGCCAGGCGGCCCAGAAAACGCAGCGTGGTACAGCCAAAGCAAACGCAACGAAAGGCTCCGGAGAGATGCAGAAGAATTCACAATCGAGTAACCCATCTTCACCGCAGCCGCAAAGGTGAGCTTCTGCTGCTCACGATTCCGCTCCCGCTCTGGCAACCGCTCGGAACGATTGCTATCTAATCCAGAAGCCACTTCGTGCAACTTGAGCACACCATACAAGAACAAGGACGAGGAGTTTCTATGAAGAAGGTTTTGTTAGGGGTTGCAGCGACCCTCATCGCCGGAGCCCTTTGCTTCGCCCAGACATCAAGCTCGAGTTCGAGCACGAGCCCGAGTTCCTCCGGTACATCGACGAGCGGTCAGAGCAGCGACCAGTCGAGTTCCGGCAGTAGCCAGAATCCGAGCAGCATGAGCAGCGGCCAGTCGTCGCAGAGCGGCGAATCGGCAAGTGGCAACACATCAACCACCACCACGGATCAGACCACGAACCACGCAAAGAAGAAGAAACATCACAAGAAGAAAGGCGAGACGAGTGACCAGACCGGCAGCTCTTCCAGCAATCCCAGCAGCAGCTCCAGCGACATGGGCTCCGGCAGCAGCAGCACTGGTTCCAGCAATCCCAGCAGCAGCACCGGCTCATCCGGCACCGGATCAAGCAGCGGCTCCAGTTCCGGCTCGGGCAGTGGCCAGCAGCCGCCACAACTCTAGCCTCGGTAATTGACTACGATTAAGGCGGCCCCTTGTGCGGGCCGCCTTTGTTCTTTGTCAGCGCGCCGGCGTCTGCCCAGGCCGTGGCACCGCCTTACTTGTTCGTTGGTTTCCGCTCGTCAACTGGCCAATACAGTCCCAATCCCCGTGTCACTTCCACGAATTGAACGAAGTCCACCGGCTTTCTGATATAGCCATTTGCCCCACACTTGTAGCTGGAGACCAAGTCGCTCTCTTCCTCCGATGACGTAAGGACAACAACAGGTATAGACTTCGTGCGCGCTTCAGCCCGCATTTTCTGCAGTACCTCAAGGCCATCCACCTTTGGCAGCTTCAAATCGAGCAGCACCGCTTTCGGGAGCCCACAGCCGCAGTAACGCCCCCTTCCGAACAGATAATCCAGTGCCTCGGCCCCGTCCCGTGCCACTGCGATTGGATCGGCCAGCCCCGCTTTTTTCAAGGCACGAAGCGTAAGCGTTTCATGGTCCGGATTGTCCTCGACCAGCAGTATGGTTCTTTCCAACTCTGTTGCCCCCGAGTCTGGCGATCACCTCATGGAAGGGTGAAATAGAATGTTGCGCCAACGTTTGGCTCGCCTTCGGCCCACACCGAGCCTCCATGTCGCCTTACGATACGTTGCACCGTCGCCAGCCCGATGCCGCTGCCCTCGAACTCCGCCACCGAGTGCAGACGCTGGAAGGCCCCGAAGAGCTTGTTCGCATACTGCATCTCAAAACCAGCCCCGTTGTCGCGCACGAAGAATACGCGCTTTCCGTCCTTCTTGGCTACCCCAAAGTCGATTCGCGCCTGCTCACGTTTGGACGTGAACTTCCATGCGTTACCAATCAGGTTCTGCAGCGCCGCATGCAGCAGCCTGGCATCGCCCAGCGCCGTCACGTTTTGCGCGATGTCGAACTGCACGAGTCTATCAGGTGCAGTCTTCTGCAATTCCGTCGCAATCTGTCGCGCCATGTCAGACAGATTCACCGTGGTCCTCTCCATCTCCGACCGTGACACCCGCGAGAGCTGTAGCAACGCGTCGATCAAGTGCCCCATCTGTTGACTCGCTCCCCGGAGCCTCTTCAGAAAGTCACGCCCTTCGCCTTCGAACTTCTCCCCGTACTCCTCCAACAGAATCTGGCTGAATCCATCCAGACTCCGCAGCGGCGCACGCAAGTCGTGTGACACCGAATAGCTGAACGCCTCAAGCTCTTTGTTCGCCACCTCCAGCTCCGACGTCCGTTGCTGTACCCGATCCTCCAACTCCGCGTTCAGCTTCTGTATCTCCGCTTCCGCCCTCTTGCGCTCAGTGATGTCCCGCGCAATCGCCGATGATCCGACCACGTTGCCCTGCAGATCGCGAAGCGGCGATATGCTGATCGAAACATAGAACTGCGACCCGTCCTTGCGAACCCGCAGCATCTCCGCATTCTCGATATGGCGCCCGCTCATGATGCTGTCATGAATCGCCAGACAGTAGTCTTCTTCCCGGTCAGGCGGATAAAGCATCCGTGGCGTACGGCCGATAACCTCTTCCGCCTTGTATCCGAACACCACTTCGGCACCCCGGTTCCAGCTCGTGATCCTTCCATCGCTGCTCACGCTGTAGATCGCGTCCTCAGAAGACTCCACGATCGATGCGAGTCGCCGGATGTGCTCTTCCGCCTGTTTGCGCTCGGTAATGTCCTCGACTACGTGCACGATCCTGAAGACCTCCCCCGAACTGTCTCGAACCGGGTCCGTCCTCACCCGGAGATGCTTGCCAAGTCGTGGCTCATAGATCTCCGAGCTACTCGTTTCTCCAGTTGCAAGTGATCGCCTCATCGGACAGTCTTCCGGAGGAGCATCGGTTCCGTGCATGAGTCGATAGCACTTCTCGCCCACGCCTCCTTCATCCGGCACCAGCTTCTGGAACGCCGTATTCACGCCAAGAATGTTGTAATCGGGATCGTGATAACTGAGTCCCTCCGACATACAGTTGAACGTCAGTCCCCACTGCTCGCTGCTTTGCCGCAAAGTCTCGCGCGAGCGTTCGTTCTCCTCGTCTAGCCGGTTGAGAGCGCACGCATTCCAGTACAGCAGCCAGAACAAGACGATCATGATTGCGAAGGCGAACACTGCATCATCTGTATTCTTTCCGTAAAGCCCCCACTGAGTCCCTTTCGTCACCCACCAGGCAAGAACCAACGGCGCTATCATCGCCAGCGGCAGGACACGCCTAAGCATCAATCCCCCGCCGCCTCTGTTCGCCATTGGTTCTAACAGTCCCCACTCTGCGCTTGAAAGGAAACTCCCAAGACTGAGGAAGCCCAGAGCGATACACGTCGGCAGCGCCATCAACGCTGGTTCTCCCAGCTTGTAGATCGGCGTCACGTCAAACGTGTACCCGAGTAACGCGACCAGCGCTGATATTCCCGTCAGAAACGCCGTTGTTTGACTTACCAACCTCCAAGTTCTGTATTGCTGAAAGCTCAGCAACAGCACCGTTATGCCTGCAAAGACGAGCGCCAACGCCGTGTGCGGGGCCATTCGCGGCGTAACGAAGTCCGAACCCGCTATCCTCAGCAGCACGTTATCGATACCGAAGTCGCGCTCTAGCACATACTCCAACGCACTAAGGCCACCCACGGCGAGGGTCAACGAAGCTAGAACACGTGCCACCCACAGCCGCCCTCGGCCGCCAGACTTGCTCTGAAGAATGCACAAAGCAAGTCCAGCAGCAAGAAGAGCTAGCGCGGTATTAGGCTTGACCTCCGAACGGCCACTTACAAACGTGCGCAATACTCCGATTCCCGTCACCCAGCTTGTACCCGCAAGAATGGCCACCGTAATCGCGATTCCACCGCAAACAATTGCAAGTCGGCGAAACCGCTCAACGATTCGCAGATCCAACCCGGAGATGTGCTTTGCACTCATGCTGTCGAGACCTGGGCGCGCGTGATCCATGTCATTGGTCATGACCGACTGTTCAAGATGGGCCATATACCTCTCTCTTCGGGCAGTGTCCCTGCGATGATTACTAGAAGGTACACCCGCGCAGGCTCCCGTTCCAGAGACAACTGGCGCTGACATTTTTCGGAGCATTCATCTCCTGCACGTGCCGCTAAACTCCCTTCCACGGCCCTGATGGCCTCTTCTTTGCAGAGCTTCTCATCCCACATTCATGCCCATGCTGCGCCAGAGCGACGCCCCGACTGACAAACTGTTCTCCCGTCTCGCTTCCTTCAGTGCCGGTCTGGTCGGATCCCCCTACATGTTTCTCTTCGCCCTCGTCACAATTGTCGTGTGGCTAGTAACCGGTCCAATCTTCCACTACTCTGACGCCTGGCAGCTCATCATCAACTCGTGGACAAACATCGTCACCTTCGTCGTGGTCTTCCTCATTCAGAACGCCCAGAACCGCGATTCCAAAGCCATCAACCTGAAACTCGATGAGTTGATCCGGTCGTTCGAACACGCCCGCAATGAAATGATCAACATTGAGCAGCTGTCAGATAGCGAATTACAGGAGCTCGCACAACTTTACGAGCGCATTCGCATCGAGTGGGCCGAGCGCAAACAAGCCTTGGACAAAAGGCACGGCCCCGCCGCTTGATTTCCGCAACGCTCATCGCTGTGCATGCATCTTCGGGCAGCAGACGACCAAAAGAAAACGCGCCAACTCCATCACGTGAAGTTGGCGCGAATTCGACCCTAAGTTCTGCGAATGCTAATAGCGGCGGCTTGCGGCGATGCGGTCCAGCGCCGGATAAGAAGCTGGCGCCGAGAGCGTCAGTTCCGGCGGTTGCTTGCCTGTCGCCAGTGCTTGGGCCAGCATTTCGACCGCTGTGCCTGCCGTAGTGGGCTGGATAACTGTCGCTGTCAGCAAGCCTTTCTGCACCCAGGCCTGCCCCGTCTCCGGCAGACCATCAAGCCCAAGGAACGGCAACTTCAACCACTTGTCGCGCTCCGCCCCGGACGTTACGCCCTCGAAAGCCTTCCTCGCCCCCATCGCCATTGAATCGTTCTGCGCAACGACGGCACCGATTGGCAGTGAATGCGACGTAGAGAGTCGTAGCCATGCCTGGACCGCGGCATTCGCACCCTCCTCCGTCCAATTCGCCCTAATCGATCGAAACTGGATGTTTTCCGGTTTCGTTTCCGCCATGCCGACCGTTCTCTCTTCCGAAACCATTGCCGACGACGGCCCTTGGATAAAGAGGGCCATCCCGCCCTTCGGCAAAATCGTCGCAAGCTGGCGGCCCTGCAGCCGTCCAGCTTCTTTGTGATCGGCGCTCACCGCGAACATGGGCGAGTTGCAAGATCTTCTAAAAGAGTCGAGATAGTCGGTATGCCGATTCACCACGGCCCAGCCAATACCGGCAGCGGCCGCAGCGCGTGCTACTTGCGGAAAGCCCGTGTGCGACACTCCTTCGAAAGCAATTCCGTCCGGTCGGTTCCCGCTTGACTGGATGGCCATCAACAGTTGCTGGCTTTGATTGATGGCGTCGTTATCGGCGAAAACGATTTCAAGATTTACGCCAGCCTTCCTCGCGGCTTCTCGTCCCGCCGCTGCTTGCTGTCGCTGGAAGTCATTGTCTTCAGTCAGCAGAGAAAGAAGAATATTCAGTGTTTTCATAAGGTCTCGGATCGGAATACTTTATCCGAATAAATTATCAGAAGCTCGAAACAACTAATATCCACCTTCCCCGCTGCTCCCGCAATCGAAAACGCTGGCCAGCTATTACTAAGGTGTGCTGTCGTGATTGCCACCGTTTTGCTAGCCAGCCAGCGTGAGATGCACCGGGTGCTCAGTTTCTGATAATGCCCATTTGTGTCACTTAGGCCTTGCTGCTACTGGCCTTAGCCGCTCTCCCCGCCGCCGCTGTCTCGATCAGCGCCGGCAATACATCGCCGAAGCTCGAGTCCGCCGGGTTACCGAATGCAAAATAGATCTTCCGATACTTTTCATACAGGACGTTGTAGATATCCTGCGCACTCGCCTCCGGCA
>JAEYQK010000102.1 GCA_023410055.1 Acidobacteriota bacterium | reverse complement strand
GTGCTGTGGTGACGCGGATACCCGAGGCGACCGAAATCGAGGTGCCGTCAATCGGGGATCAACCAGCGCGAATGATGTCGCAGCGATTGCTGGGAGAGATTGTCGAGCCGCGAGCGCGAGAGCTGTTTGAACTGGTCAGAGATCACTTGCGGCAAGCAGGCGTCCTCGATCTGTGCGGCACCGGGTTTGTGCTGACGGGTGGAGGCGCGAGGCTGCCCGGACTTGTCGATATCATCGACTCCGTAGTTCGAATGCCTGCACGGGTGGCGCTGCCTAGTCCGTTGCCGAAGATGCCGGTCGAGTTGGCGGAGCCTGAGTTTTCGGCGGTAATAGGGCTCTTGCTGTATGGCTATGTCACGCGGATGACGCGAAGCAAGCCGGAGCCTAGTCCGTTTTCCAAATTGAAAGCACTTTTTGCCCGAACCAAGAACTAACGATATGACAAGCAAGCGACACGAGAGCAGTGAGGTTTCAAACATGGGTGAGACGCAGGACGATATTCGAATCCAGTTCCACGAAGATCCGAAGAATAACGCGAAGATCAAGGTCATAGGCGTTGGCGGCGGAGGCAGTAATGCCGTGAACCGAATGATCGACGCGCACCTGGAAGGCGTCGAGTTCCTGGTGGCGAATACGGATCTTCAAGCCCTGCGCATGTCACGCGCCGAGGTGAAGATTCAACTGGGCGTGAAGCTGACGAACGGGCTGGGCGCGGGCGCAAATCCTGAAATGGGGCGCAAGGCAGCGCTGGAAGATGCGGACAAGATCATTGAGGCGCTGGAAGGCGCGGATATGGTGTTCGTCACGGCAGGCATGGGCGGAGGCACGGGCACTGGTGCTGCGCCGATTATTGCGTCATTGGCGAGCGAAATGGGCGCGCTAACGGTTGCGGTGGTGACGAAGCCGTTTGGATTCGAAGGCAAGAGGCGCATGTCGCAGGCGCAGCGCGGTATCGGCGAGCTGATCGATTCGGTCGATACCACGATTGTTATCCCGAACGAGAAGTTGCTGGCCGTGGCGCAGGACGCGGGGTTCTTTGAGTCATTCCGTGTGGCTGACGATATTCTGCGGCAAGCAGTGCAGGGCATTTCGGACATCATCACGATTCCCGGAATCATCAATCGCGACTTCGCCGATGTTAAGGCGATCATGGCGGGGATGGGATACGCCGTTATGGGAACGGCGACCGCGAGCGGGGAAGGGCGCGCGACAGAAGCAGCGCAGAGGGCGATCGCGTCGCCGCTGCTTGAGGCGGGCGCGATTGATGGAGCGCGCGGCATTTTGATCAACATCACTGGATCGAGTTCGCTGAAGCTGGCGGAAGTGAATGAAGCATCGATGATCATTCAGAATGCGGCCCACGAGGATGCGAACATCATCTTCGGAGCAGTGCTCGATGAGAAGATGAAGGAAGAAGTGAAGATCACGGTGATCGCGACGGGATTCAAGACAGATCATCTGCCGAGGCGCGAGAACACGGTTTCAGCGGCTGCTGCGGCCATTTCGCAGACGCGTTCGGCCGCGGTTTATCAGGCGACTGAAGACCATCGACCGGAGTCGAAGCAAGAAGTGGTGGTGGAGCGCAGGGAAGTTCCAGTTGCGCAACGATCTGCAGCACCGGTCACTCCGGTGCGCGAAGAAGTTGAGGCGCCGATCTCGGAAGTAAAGGCTACGCAGACCAACTATGAGAATGCCGACCTGGACGTTCCGGCCTTCCTGAGAAGACGCAGCGAAAAAAACCCGGATTAAGTCGATTCTTAACTATTTCGCCTTACTTTTCAGCTACGTAGAGCGGGGGCGCGACCTTATTACGGAAGGTCGTGCCCCTTCTGCATCTCAGACGTAAGTCTCTGCATCTGAATAGTTTGTGGTGATGACTTTCATGGTGACCTTGGCAGTTTGGGATTGAATTCGTACTTGAACCTTTCGTACTATCGCCTAAGTTTCCGATGTTGAGCACGCGTTGCAGTTTTGGGCGCGCGAGCAACTTTAAGTGGCTTCCGCTCAGGAACATATGGAACGGGATGTCTTTTTGTCATGGTTGTGTTCAAGGTTTGAGGAACTTGGGATCAAGTAGGAAATGAAAAGAAGTTCGGTTGTACTCCACTCCGTGATTGTAGTTCTCGTTGCGCTGGCTCTGACGGCTGTGTCGGGCGGCGCGACAGTATCGACGCGTTCACTTTCTCGTGCGAGAAAGGCAAAGGCTGTAACCGAAAATCCGCGTGCGCAGAAGCGCATGGCTCAGATGAAGCATAGCCGTCGCGTGACGGCGGAAGCACGATCCACCAAAGCAAAGACTACTCAGCGAAAAGGACGCAAGGCGAAACGCTATTCTGAGCGTTTCTCGACGAGTTCGTTCGCCGATGATATTGCTTACGGCGACATCACGACAGGAGAAGATGCAGTCGTTCGTCAAGCTGCGATTGATGCACTTGGGAACATGAATGGCACGCTGGTGGCGATCGACCCTGCTAGCGGACGTATCCTCGCCATGGTGAACCAAAGGCTGGCGCTTTCGGCAGGTGCGACTCCGTGTTCGACCATCAAGGTCCCGGTTGCTCTGGCTGCACTGAGTGAAGGAATCGTCACAAAAGAAACGAAAGTGATGCTCAGCAAGAACTATGGGCTCACGATGACGCAAGCCCTAGCTCACTCAAATAATCAGTACTTTGAGGTTCTGGGCCGCAAGCTGGGATTTCAGAAGTACAGCTATTACGCACATCAGTTTGGATTGGGCGAACTAGCCGGATGGAACATCGTAGGCGAGCATCTTGGAAGGTTCCCAACAGAACCCTTGCCGGTGAAGGCAGGGGGCGTTGGGAAGATGTGTTCGTTCGGCGAGAGCATCTCTATGACGCCGCTGCAACTGGGCGCACTGATGTCGGCCGTGGCGAACGGCGGCACTCTGTACTACTTGCAGCATCCGCAGACGCCTGACGAAGTCGCAAACTTTCAGCCCAAGGTGAAGCGTCAACTTAGTATTGCTCCGCTCGTGCCGGAAATTATGGACGGAATGGACGGTGCTGTCCGGTACGGCACGGCACGCAGTTTGCGCGAGAACTTCGTTCAAGAACAGGTGCTGGGAAAGACCGGGACGTGTTCGAATAATTCGGGCACACGCTACGGCTGGTTTGCATCGTACGCAAACACGCAATTCGGACGAATCGTGACGGTGATTTTCCTGCAGGGCGGGCGACCGACGTTCGGGCCGAAGGCGGCTGAATTGTCGGGCAAGTTCTATCGCAACCTGTACGATCACAGCTACTTTGCGGAGCGTACTCCGATGACACAGTCCAGGACGAACCGAAGAGCGATTGGCGTTTCGCAGTAGGGATTTTTTTGATTTGCTGATCTAAGGCGCGCTTCGGCGCGCCTTAAGCATTTTGGGGATCAGTTTGCCAGCTTGATCCCTGCCAGCTTCGTGATGACGGGAATGTCTCTTGTTGCCTTGACGTCGATGTAGATGGCGTTTCCCTCGGGGTACTTCTTGGATTCCTTGAGGATCTTCACGACGCGAACAGGGAACTCGCCGTCGTAGGCGGCCTTCATGGCTTTGCCGCCGAGGATCATCGTGATTCGAAAGTAGCCTTCAGCCGGACTCAGGTAAATGATGTTTCGCTTCTTGCGCTTGATTCGCAGTGCCCAGCCATACTTCGGCGAATAGCTGTTCCATTCACATTCCGTGAGCTCATACTGCTCGGCGAGGTCGGAGAGCAGCTTGTCCCAGACCGATTTGGCAACGCCGAGCGCTCTTGCGACTTCGGATTCGGTCGGTTTCTTCGTTTTGCCGATGAAGGCGTTTGTGTACACGGGAGTGCTCCTTGCGGGAGTAACTCTAGACGAAGAACACGGACACGCACAATAGTGTCGTGAGGCGATGAAGGAAAGACAAGGTTCGAGTCAGCGAGATTTGGGAGGATGCCGCATGACGCCGTGATGGCGGCGTTACGGAAGTCGACGGGACTCCAGTGGCGCAAGAAAAGGACGGGGCAGAGCCCCGTCCCTACACAAGCGGTCACAACCGGGAGATTAGGCGCGACCGTTCTTTCTGCCTTTTTCGGTACTTTCATCGCCAGCAATCATGCCGTCCTTAATGTGGATGACGCGGTGTGCGTATTCGGCGATGTCGCGTTCGTGGGTGACGAGCACGATGGTATTGCCTTCGGCCTGGAGGCGATCAAAGAGCGCCATGATTTCGACACCGGTTTGAGAGTCGAGGTTGCCGGTCGGCTCGTCGGCGAGGATGATCGAGGGCGTGTTTACCAGGGCGCGAGCGATGGCGACGCGCTGACGCTGACCGCCTGAGAGCTCGTTGGGACGATGCATCATGCGGGGCCCCATGCCAACGGCCTCCAGCGATTTCCTTGCGCGCTCAATACGCTCTTCGGCGGGAACACCCGCGTAAATGAGCGGAAGCTCGACGTTGTGCAGCGCGGTCGCGCGGGCCAGCAGGTTGAAGGTCTGGAAGACGAAGCCGATCTCCTTGTTGCGGATTCGTGCAAGTTCGTCATCATCGAGTTCGCTAACGAGCTGTTCATTAAGCCAGTAACGGCCTTTACTGGGAGTATCGAGGCAGCCGATCAGGTTCATGAGAGTAGACTTTCCGGATCCGGATGGCCCCATGATGGCAACGTATTCGTTACGGGCGATGGTGAGGTTTACGCCTCGCAACGCGTGCACCTGCTGCTCCGAACCCATGTCGTAAGTCTTCCACAGGTCGTCGGTAGCGATCATGCTGTTGGACGGAGGCGCCTTGTACGTCTCATTCAGATTCGCGAGATCAGTTGCCATTGTGTTCTCCCTGTCTTGCCGTTCTATTCTTGGACGGCTTGTTCGCAGAAAAGTTACGAACTAGCTTTCGTCTTCTTCCTTCTTTGGCGCGGAGTTATCGATCTTGATGCTTGTGTTGTTCTTCAGCGAACGAAGTACCTTGTAACTTCCGGTGATGATCGTGTCGCCTTCCTTCAGGCCGTTGGTGATTTCGATGTCGGTAGTGCCGGTTATGCCAGTTTCAACCGGCACAAACTCAGCCTTGCCGTTGCGCACGACAAAAACGCCGGTGAGTTCTTCCTTAGCGGCCGCGGTAGGCGGTGCCGCTGCTGCTACGGCATTCTTACCGTCCTTTTTCTTCTTTTGGTCTTCGAGGTCTTTGCGAGTACGTACTGTTAACGCCTGGATGGGAATGCTCAGGACGTTGTTCCGGGAGTTTGTCGTCACCTTGGCGGTGCAGGACATGCCCGGTCGCAGATTGTCAGGTGGATTGTCCAAGGTCACGACTACTTTGAAGTCCTTGGCTTCTTCCGTGCCGCTGGTCGCCTGCGAGGTCGAGATTCCGCTGGAACGCAGCATGGCGTTATCACCGATCTCGGTGACAGTCCCTTTGAATACTTTCTTTGGTATCGAATCGATGGTGACTTCGGCAGGTTGACCGAGCCTTACGTTGACGATGTCAGTCTCATCGACTTTAACTTCAGCCGTGATGACGGACATGTCAGAGAGTGTCATCATCGTGCTGCCGGGGGCATTCTGGATACCCATGACGACGACCTCGCCCTCACGTACCGGGAGGTTGGTGATTATTCCGTCGTAAGGAGCGGTGTATTTGGTCTTGCTTAAAGCATCGGAGGCGCGGGTGAGCGAGGCAGCGTTCTGGTGGACGCGGCGATTTGCGGAGTCGGCCTGGGCCTTGGCCTGGGCGATGCGGGCAACTGCCTGAAGGCGGCTAGCATTGGCCGATTCCCACGCAGCCTTCTTGGCGTCATAGTCGGCCTTGGCGATCAGGGCTTCCTTGAACATGGCGTCGGCCCGATCGTAATCAAGTTTGGCGCGATCTGCGTCGGCCTTGGTCCGAGTGAGATCGGCTTCGGCGGTCTTGAGTCCTGCGTCGGCGGCGACAGCGTCGTTTCGGGCTGCATCGAGTGCTGCGCGCCCGGCGTCCACGTCCGCGCCGGGTTGAACGTTCTCGAGCTGTACGAGTAACTGACCAGCTTTTACCTTATCGCCTTCGTGAACGTAGAGTTTGGTGATTTTGCCGTAAGCGTTCGCTCCGATGTTGACGAAGGTCTTGGGTTTGATCTGCCCAGAGGCGCTGATGACTGAGGCCAGATCAGTGCGCTTCGCGTTGCCGGTTTGAACCGTGACCACTCCTTTTCGGCTCTGATAAACGGTAAAGCCAACCACAGCCGCAACGGCGACTACTATTCCGACGATCAGTAATACTCGTTTCCACGTCTTCATTCTGAGATCAGCCTCAACAAAGGTTTCACGCAAGCGAACCGAGTGCGCGAAAATCCTGATATTTGTACGCGATGAGAGTGCAAAAAGTTCAACAAAATTCGTCCGGCTTTCGCAAGATCGTGGCGAAGTGAATCGACATCGGCCAGGGACCCAGACGGAGCGTTCAGACGCTCAGGTTCGTACTGTGGCATTATAATCGGGCGGAACCTGACTTGCTGAAGTGATTGTCGAGACTAGGTTTATCTAAGGTTCGCGAAAGAAAGCAACTCTCAGGTACGGGACGGGTTCTATCAGGATTAAGAGGACGGAGTCCTTGCTTCATGGCAGCCAAATACCTACAATGTAAGCACGAATTCTCTAGGAGTCCCTTCATGTCGCTTCAACGATTCATTCGATGGTCATTGCTATTCGGTATGTCGGCGGTGCTTGCGGGCGGATCCGTGATGGCGCAGGACGCAGCAACCACTCCGGCGGCATCCACGTCGGCCACGCCGGCTTCGACGGAAGACCAGGCGGCTGATGCGAAGAAGGCTCCGAAGGCTGTCACTCCTGAAGTTGATCCGCTGAAGCGGGAGTTCAGTGACAAGCAGAAGAAGGAGAATGCGAGGAAGTTCAAGAAGGAAGTCGGCCAGCAGTACAAGCACTGGATGAGTGAGGACGTTGCGTGGATCATTACTGACGAAGAGCGTCAGGCATTCATGGCGCTGTCGAATGACGAGGAGCGCGACAATTTCATCGAACAGTTCTGGCTGCGTCGCGATCCCACGCCGGACACGGTGGAGAACGAATACAAGGAAGAGCACTACCGACGAATTGCTTACGCTAATGAACACTTCCCGGCTGGCATTCCTGGATGGAAGACGGACCGAGGCCGGATGTACATCATGTACGGTAAGCCGGACGAGATTGAGTCGCACCCGAGCGGTGGCATGTACGAGCGTCCGCAAGACGAGGGCGGTGGCACCACATCGACTTTTCCGTTTGAAGTTTGGCGATACCGGTACCTTGAGGGAATCGGGCAGGAAATCCTGATCGAATTCGTAGATGACTGCATGTGCGGCAGCTACGAGATGACGATGGATCGTTCGAAGAAGGACGCGTTGCTGATGGTTCCTAACGCCGGCCTGACGCAATGGGAAGCAATGGGCGGCGCTAATAAGAACGATCGGTTCAACGGCACCGGAGTTGAGCGGCTGGGCAAAGGCATGTTCAATCAAGAGAACGATTACAAGATGTTTGACCGCCTTGATCAGTTTGCGAAGCTGCAAAGGCCACCGCAGGTCAAGTTCAAAGATTTAAGCGATATCGTTACTCACAAATATGTTTACAACATGATGCCTTTCGACGTTCGGTTCGATTATGTGAAGGTGACAACCGATACTTCGCTGGTGCCGATCACAATCCAGATCAAGAACAAAGATATTACGTTCAACTCCAAAGATGGAGTGCAGCGCGGGACGGTCAATATTTTCGGACGGCTCACGACGCTGACGGGGAAGATTGCGCAGACGTTCGAGGACACAGTACAGGTTGATGTGCCGACGGATCTGCTGGCAAAGACGCTGGAGAACCAGTCCGTGTACTGGAAGGCGTTGCCGCTCAGATCAGGCAGGTATCGCGTAGATATCGTGCTTAAGGACGTCAATGGCGACAGAACTGGAACATGGTCGCGCGGTATCGTGGTTCCGGAATATAGCGAAGACAAGCTGGCTTCTTCGACACTAATTCTGGCTGATCTGATGGAAAAAGCGCCACGGGAAACGGTAGGCACTGGCAATTTCGTCATTGGAACGACCAAGGTGCGACCAAGGGTGCCGCAGGCAGATGGGAAACCGCCGATTTTCAAGCAGAACCAGGCCCTGAATCTCTGGATGCAGGTGTACGGGTTGGAGCGAGACAAGCAGACGAACAAGCCATCGGCTACGGTAGAATATGACGTTGTAAATACGGCTACCAGCAAGTCTGTGGTGCATCTAGTAGAAAATACGAGTGATATGGGCAACGTGGGCGAGCAGATAACACTCGAAAAGAAGTTGCCGCTGGGAGTCTTGGGCGCTGGAGTGTATGAAATTACGGTGACGGTCAACGACAAGGTTTCCGGACAGACAATAAAGCCCACAGCTAAGTTTTCGGTTGTACCGGTGACGGAAGTGGCGGCGGCGACGCAACCGAAGTAAAATTGCCCTGAGAGGCGCGTTTCTTGTCTGGGTTGTACGGCACACGTGGACCGTGGCGATGTGTGAGGGTGCAATGACCCGAAAACTCGGATGGCTCATTCTGGTAGCTGCGATTTCGTTGCCGGCGGCTGCTGGTCAGATGGGCAAGATATCGGGTTACGTTAGGGACTCGGCTGGCGTCCCGCAAATGGGAGCGGCCGTCGAGTTGTATGGATCGGGTTCTCGCGCCAGAACTTTCTTCACGGACGCACACGGATTCTATTCCATCACGAATTTGGCGGTTGGCCTATATCAGGTGAAGGTCACCGCTCCGAGCTTCCTGCCGTCGCTAAAAGAAGATATTCAGGTTCGCACAGGCGCCAATCTGCTGGTGAATGTCACTCTGAATACGTTGTTTGAGGCTCTCCAGCTGATTCCTGCCAAACGTAAATCATTAAACGACGAAGATGAAGACTGGAAGTGGACATTGCGCTCGATGTCCAACAGGCCTGTCCTTCGTATTGTTGACGATGGACCACTAGTCGTGGTGTCGAGTTCTGAAAACACAAATGACAAGGTCTTGAAAGCGCGGGTTGCTTTCATTGCCGGAGCAGAGTCTGACGGCCTAGGATCGGGCGCGGGGATGAGGACTGTATTCAGCCTGGAGCGTTCGATCTTTGGAAACGGGACAATGTCGTTCGATGGCAACTTGGATCACACTGCTGATGGCGCACTGCCGGGGGCTGTGTTGCGGGCGTCGTACTCGCATCAGATGGCGGATGGTTCCGAGCCGGAGGTCGTGTTCACGCTGCGGAGATTTTCGAATCCTGAGTTGCAGGCGCATGGTGCTGCGATGCAAGCTCTCAGTCTGTCAATGTCCAACACGTTTTCGGTCGCAGGCAAGCTTGATCTGAAGCTTGGAACTGAGCTTCAGTCGATACAACTGGCGGAACGTGGGAGTTCGGTTTATCCCTTTGGGAGTGCGACGTATCACCTGACCCCAGATACTCTCGTCGAGTACGGATACGCGACTTTCGAGCCGGACATGCGCCGAATCAAAGGCTTCGATTCCGCGCCAAGCGACCTTAGTGAGTCGGGGCCAAGGGTTTCCATGTCCGACTGGAAGCCGGTCATGGAACACGCGCGTCATCACGAACTTTCGATTTCTAGGCGACTGGGTAAGAACAATCTTCAGGTCGCGGTTTTCTCAGACCACGTTAAGGATCCGGCTCTGAATGGTACGGGTGAAGTTGAGTCGGCTTCGGGACTCTACTTGCCCGATTTTTCAGCTGGAACGTTTGCGTACACGGGACGAGATCTGAATACTCGGGGCATCCGGGCTGTTTATGATCGCAAGCTCAACTCCAAAGTATCTGCAACATTTGACTATGCGTACGGTGGCGTTTTGGATGTTGCGCCGTGGACGGCAATGGGCGAAGTGCGCGACAAGATGACAGTTCAGGAGCGGCATGCACTCAGCTATAGAATGCATGGGACACTGCCCTGGGCTAAGGGACAATGGATTGCGTCCTATCGATGGACAAGTGGTTCGGCCGTCACGCCGGTTGATATGTTCAATGCAGGACCGGGGCAATCTGACCCATTCTTCAGCATCTTTGTGCGGCAGCCAATTCCGGGACCATGCCATATGGAGGCCCTGGTTGATGTGCGTAATCTGTTGGCGCAAGGCTACGTGCCAGTTATGGGACAAGACGGCCACACGGTTTACCTTGTTCAGTCGGCGCGAGCTGTCCGCGGTGGATTGTCGTTTACTTTTTAGCGAGAAACGTCCAAGAATGACCGCCCTCTGCTAATCTCCGAGCAACTTCTTCCACCAGCTCCGTTTTTCTTTCTCCTCGATATTCTCAGCAACTCGGTCAGAAAGCCCAAGGACACCAGAAGCCTCGAACCGTTGTGATTGCGTCTCAGACTGGCTGCGTCCGGGCGAAAGGGTAAGTATGGCAACCCTGTTGTCCCTCGCTCTTATAAGAACAACAGCAGGCTTGCGACTAGAAATCACACGACCGAGGGCAGTGCTGAACAGAAATGTGGTAGCTCGATTCGCTCGTTGCATCTGCGACGAATGCTTCTTCTCGAACTTGTCGCCAGAACGCATGTATTCCTCTGATGAGCGATTTCGTTTTGATGATGTGATGCTTGCAGTAAAACGCATGCATTGTGTACACTGAAGTCACCGCAAGCGATGGGCGCGTAGCTCAATTGGCAGAGCAACTGACTCTTAATCGCTCGAAAGTAAGCCGCCCGCTATATTTTTCAAGCATTTACGTTAGGTTTCGTTAGGCTGGTTTGGGCCGAATTAGGGCGCATTAGTGAAAATTCAGTGTAAATTCAGGCCGCGCGAGCGGCCTTTTCACTTATGAAATGGGGCGCGCTGCGTTTTCGATTCGTGCCCACTTCTCGCCATCGAAGATTTCGATTGCTTCCACGTCCTGCAACAGCAACGGCCTATTTATAAGCCCAAGCCAACGTTGCGGCTCCGACCCTTCTTCTCGGGCAACCTGTTCGAGGCTTACGCGCACACGGGGCGGTATGTTTGCCTTGAGGGCAAGCCTCGGCCAAGGCACTAGCTTTGTGGGCGAAACGCCGAAGCGCGCAAGGCCCCCACCGCGACGGTACGTACCCTCCATTTTCAAATCTACCATCGCGCCGTTCTGCATCTCCGCCTTAGAAGCAGTTGGCTCCCAAAATTGCTCAAGGGAAAACCACAGGATGGGCCGTTCTTTCTTCGAGGTAACACCAACGGCTGTGGGCAACAGCGCGCCGGTCTCTGCAATCGCTTTGAACTTTCTTCCGGTTGTGTAGTGCCAAGCCAACATTTGCGTCGTCATATCGCCGATTCTGCCACGGGCCGCCCGCGCCGGTACAGTTACACTGGTCACGCTCTTGGCAACTATTCGTTGCCCCCTAAAAGAAACTCGACTGTGGGGCCAACGTTTTCCAGCTTTTCGACGGCTTGCCTCATCACGTCAAGCGTCTCCTTGTTATCTTTCGGACGCAGATTCAGGCCGTGATTAGGAGGTAGTGTTGGACGGGCGACAATCGTCATTCCCTGAAACGCGTACTCGTACCCTCCGCCGTTATTACCTTGCAGACCCGGCCATTCAGTTAGCGGCACAGCGCCCGTCGCGTTAATCGGTGGGCGCATGCTTTTGTACCGATTGTCGTAGATGAATCTGTGACCCCGCGCCAACGCCTCCGCCACGGCGTCACCAAGAGAACCGAAGTTTAGCGTATCCATGTACCGGATTTTACCGCGCTGCTGTAAGTTCGCGCTGGACATTCTTCGGGTGTGAACCTCAGACTTCGACTCGCCCGGAATCGCCGGGCGCGAGGCGAAAATGAAAAAGCAGAGTGTTAAGAAGACCGGCAAGCCGGAACTTACTGCCAAGCAGTTTGTAGCCCGCGCGATTCGTCTTTATAAGGCGGGCAAGCGCGTATCAGACATCGCGGTCATGCTTGGCTACGAACGGGGGAAGGGGCAGAATCGTGTTGCTGCTGCGCTCGTCAAGGCAGGTATCTACAAAGGCCAGCGCAAGGCTGTTACGAAACCCGCTGCATAGGACAGCCGCAATCTAGCTCATCAAGCCGGGCTGCTGCCCGGCTTTCTTAGTGCTGCGGCGTGAAGCTGCGCGCCCCTTCGAACTTGTGCAAAGCGCCCCAAGGCCCAACGAGATAATCCGAATGCTCGCTCCATTGCGCGCAAGGCGCGGGCCGAATGCCTATCCGTTTACAGTATCTCCAGTACTCAAGATATCGGGCGTCTAGTGCAGTTTGGACAACCGGCTCAGGGTCGGCTGGCTCCGGGTCTTTTTTCTTAAGCGCCCAAGTAGCGCGCATCGAAGCGGATTGTCGGGCGTTCGTCTCCGGGCTGCGTATCCCCTTTGTTGGGCCTTTCCGGGGCTGCGACGGTTCTGGTCGTAGCTTTGGTTCTATCTGCATCAGCTTCCAATTGCGGTGAAGCCTCCACAAAATCTGTCTCACATGGGGGCTGCGAACGCCGAGGCGCGTAGCTGTTTCTACGCTGTCGCAACCACAACCGTAGTAGTAATGCACGATACCGAGGACGATTTCGGCAACGCGGGTGCAGATTATGATTTGCGTATCGTAGCTCTGAATCTCAATTTCTAGTTGCCGGAGGCGCTTGCGTTCATCCGGGTCGAGCAGCGGCTTCTTCTTCAGCGCAACATAATCCGCGCATATCGTTTGCAGCGTAGCCCGCAAACTTGCTTCCTTCTCCTGCATCTTCCGCTGCGCGGCCTCAAGCCTTATACGCAGTTCTTCCACTGACGCCGGTTTTTGCCACGGCTTGTTAATGCCTACCCTGCGCTCACAAAAATTCAGTAGTAGCTCTCGGCGTGCGGTTTCGTTGAAAGCCCATTCCGGCGCGTCCAAGCGGCGGTTAGGCGATAGCTTGTGAACCTCGGTGTGGCAGCGTGAGTAATCGGCAAAATCTATGCCGTAGGTCGAAAAAGAACCATCTGTGTTGCGCGTTGCGGATACGGGATAGTTCTTCCGGTCTTGCCACTGATACTCGTCAAATCTCGGAGCTAGGGTCATATTGTTTTCCGTGTGAAATGCGGGGCTGCGCGGCAGGTTCACCGTTACAGCCCCGTTGCCCGGAGCGGCAATGAAAACTAGGAGTGTAAAGTCGCGTACTTAATCGGGCTGAGCGCCCCGCTGTTTGCGCCTTCGGTTGGGTCATGCACGACGGCATCAACCATTTGCAGACCGAGCCAAGCCACTTTGCCGTACTCGCAAAGCCCCGGAACCTGAAGCTTGCGCCGAATCAGCAACGAGCTTGAGTGAACGTAGAAGTGCGACAAATCCCCGAAACAAATTCCCTTGCTGCCCGCAGCAGTCGGAATCGACGGACACAGATAGCAGGGCTTTCCAAGAATTCGCACAACGCCGTCAACAATCGGAAACAGCGGCCGTCCCGCATCATCAACGCTCTCGGTAATCATCTTGTGAGTTGCTTCGCCGACAAGCCATGCGGCCTTGGGCGCGTTGCGATACGCAAGGTTGACCGAGTAGAAGATGCGCGTAAAATCGGTAAGACCGAGCTTGCCCGCAGCAGCCGTTGTAATGCCGCTGTCTACCGAGCCGCTTAGGATTCCTTGCGGCCCCGTTACTCCGTCGCCGTTCACAAGGTCAACTCCTACCCCGCGTCCGAACGAAACGCCCATCACGCGGGCCAGCGCAGCCTCGGCGCTGCCGTATGCCTGCGAATCTTCCTGAAACTCCAGGGTGCCGGTAAACTGCGCGCGGTACGTGTAGCGATTCAGCAAACGACTATCAATCGCGGGGATTGCATCGTCCTCATGCTGCTCGGTTTCTGAAACCTTCGTCGCGGCAACGCCGGTCAAGTCCCAACCGGGAATCGTCAACGGGCCGAGGTTGAAGCCTGTTTCCTGAATGAGCGTGACAATACTTTCATCAAACAGTGGGTCAACAGCCGCGCGGCCTTCCGCTACCTGCTGCGCAAACTTCATTGGTACGAGTACACCACCGGCAGGCCCAGCAGAAAATACGGTCGCCTGTTGCCCGGCTTTCAGTAGTGTTTCGCTGCGGGCTTCAGCTTCAAGTTCGCTGTCGCTTGCGCCTGCAAGGAATCGGTGGAACAAGCGCTCGTGCGCGCGCTGCTCAGGGGTACTATCAAAAAGCTCGCGGTGGATTTCCGCGCCCACAAGCTGCCGCTGCTCGTCGCTTGAGTAACCGGCTTGGCGGATATTCGCAATCTTCGCAATCAGTAGGTCGGCGCGCTTCTGGTCAAGCTTAGAAACGCTGCGTTGGTTCAAAATCTGTTCGGCTTCGTGCTGCAAACGGGATATCTCCCGCAAGGCGGCTGGCGTAATCATTGTTCGTCTCCTGCCCTCTTTGAGCCGGGGCTGGGCTGTTGTTACAACGAAATCTTGTCGAGCTTGTCGCGCGTAGCGGCGCGCTCGTCGTCCGATATTGTTTCGGCGCGGCCTTCGCCTTTGCTGCGTGCATCGACGGCAGTACCCGGATAGGCCGGATGAGTCACAACCGAGACATCAAGCAGATTCACGTTGCGCAGCGTTCGCTCATCGCCGTCCCATTCGTCGCCGTCCTCGGGTACGGAAAACGAGAACGAGCAGCCGTTAATGTCGCCACGCTTTACGCTGGCATACAGGTCGCGGTGCGATTGCTGCGCGTTATCTAGTACGCAACGAAACCGCAGTCCCTCCGGCGAATCTTTCAGCGTGAGCGTCCCGCTTTTCGTACGTCCAAGTACGCGGTTTACATCGTGATTGAAAGTGCACACGACATCCGCGCCCGACCGCATTGAGCGGCTGAATGCGCCCGGAGCAATCTTCTCGGTGAATCGTCCGCCAATTTTCGTGGGCGTGTTATAGCGCGCGGCCATACCTACAAGGGCCATCTCGTCGCCTGCATCGGCGCGCAATTCGCAAGTTGCACGGTTCTCAATAGTTGCCGTTGTGGACATCTGGTTCCTCGCTCTTGATACCGAACTGCTGTGCTACCGCGCGGTCTTCGGCTCGCTGCCGTTTCGCCTCGGCGGCCTTCGCCTGCTGCATCGCTCGCTGGTCTTTCACAACTTGCGGCAGCGCCGCAGCGATTGCGCGCTCAAGGTAATCGCCGGTGTGGTCTGACTTCGCATCGGCGGGCGTATTTTCGCGGACGTAGTTCTTGCCAAAGAATCGCATCGCTATCTCCAAAACCTGTTAGCCCTCGGACTCCCAATCGCCGACGGGGATAACGTTTGACGGCAGACCCACGCCGCTGCCTAGCCGGTGTGTCGGAAGACGGTGTGTATCGCGCGGCGCTTGCTCAATGTGTCCGCAATGCCGAATCTCATCCGGCGCGTCATGCGCGTAGCCGAAGCCGCAAACCGGGCAGCTAAACCCGAGCCCGGCATCGCGCCCGCTTATCGTCAGCGCGCGCCACCATCGCGGCTTCTCTTCGGTCGAGAGCTTGAACAACCCGCCTAGCATTTGCTGAGTTCCTTGCAGAGGTTCTCAATCCGGGTCTGCGCCCAACGAGCGCCGCGCCGATTACCGAGCGCCTTGTTAACGCTACGGCGCATACGCAGTCGCCAAATCTTCACAACTAATGCCGAGAAATCTTCGGTAGTCATTTCGCCTTTACCTTTCGCTTCGTCCAGTTGTACGGGCCGTAGTGTTTGCCTTTGCCCGGATGGGAATGGTTCCACTTACGCCCTAAGTTCGGTTGCAGCGCGCGAAACGTGTCGCCGATAAGACAGCCGCATGACTGAGTAAGTCCGCGCCGGATGTCGGCGGCCCGTGGCTTCGCTTCATTGCCGCAATCACAACGGCAGAGCCATCGCACGATGCCGTGTTCGGTCGCATCGCGTATCACGGTGAGGCGGCCATAACGCGCGCCGGGTACTGCGTCGTTTGCAGGGTCGCGCTGCATAAGGAATCCAAAGACCCGCGAGGCTGTGACGAGGGGTGTACGGCAGGGCGAGTGTTTTATAGGGAAATACGGAAAACGAATCTGCTAGATGAGGCTGGATGCGACTAGACCGAATTAGACGTCATTCCCGCGCGATTCGCTGGGCTTTGGGCGTTGAAAAACAGATTTCCATTTCGCGACTATGACGAGAAATGCCAGCGAACGGTTTCGTGGGGATGCCAAGTTCATCTTTACCCCTCCCTATCCCTCTGATAACAAAGGAACTTCTTTTTTGCGTAGGAATCGCTAGACCACGGTAGATGCAGGGCGCGCCGGGCAGCCCGGTACAGGCCCGCGACCAAGATTCAGAAGCTTACGGGCGATGCGCTGTAGGAGCAGGGCAGGAAAAGGGGCCGAAAAGGAGGCCAAATCGAATTGATTGGGGCTGCTTTTGATGCTTTCGACAATGCGCGTTGTGGGCGCGCTGCGGGCTGCTGTGGCCGGACATGTGTATCCGGTGGGCTGACCTTCAAAGTTTTTCGCGACATTGCCCCGTGTTGCTGGCATAATTCCCGCATCATGCAAATCGCCCTAATAGTTCAACCAAGTTGGTTCGATTGGCTTACTGTGTTGGCTATAGTCGTCGGCCCTGTTCTTGCTTTGTCAGCGCAACGTTTACTGGACATGTTGCGCGAAAAGAAGAAGGCCAAGGAAAACATCTTCTTCGCGATAATGCGCCATCGAGGGCAGTGGTATCACGTCGAGCGAATACAAGCTCTGAACTCAATCGAGGTCGTATTCGCGGGTGACAAGGCGGTGATGACGAAGTGGAGAGCGTTTATTGACCACGTACGCACTCCAAAGCCAAAAGAAGACGATGGCGCTAAGAACTGGGATGACAATCTCGACACAGCGGTGTGCGACTTATCCCAAGCTATCGGCAACTCGTTGGGCTACAAGCTGGACCTCAAGCAAATCAGACAAGGCGCATACACTCCTCAATTGCATAGCAACATCGATACAGCTCAAGTAGCGGTTTGGCTCAACCTAGCGCAAGCTCTGAGAACTGGTGAGCTGTTGGTCAGAGTGAAAGAAGGCGCTGACGACGCTGATGCCGACGTTGCGGCAGCTGGCAAGTGATAGCGGAACGTCCAATTCCGGCGAAGAACGGCAAGGCCAGCGGAATCCGCTGGCGCTGTCGTTGAGGTCATCGCAGTTGAGCCGCTCTGTTTCGGCCCTCAGCTCGCTCAGTGGTAAACAATCTAGAATCTAGTTGCCGTGTTACGCCGGGCTGCCTCCATGCGGGCGATTTCTGCCTCGACCATCCCTGCAACGCATCGCAGGGTATCCGCCCAATCTGCGAACATTCGTTGTCGTGATTCCTCTGCCGCTTTTCGTTTTGCGGCCCTGCGCTGTTCGGCTAATGTCGGTTGCTTCGGTTCTGCCTGCTTCGTTTTCACGCGGGGCGCATAATGACCGAGATGCCAGTATCCGCATTGCGCGCATAGGTACACGTCTAAGCGCCGCAGCCCGTGCTTTCTGTTCGGCTGCTTTTTCATCTTGCGCAGTTCGCGCCGGGCGTCGTCCTCGGTCGGGTGCTTAATCTTATCCGGGCAAGGCATCTGGTCATCCTCCGTATTGTGCGAAGAACTCGTTAGCGTCTCCGCCGTTTTCCGGGGCCGGGGCTTTATACATAAATGCAACCTCCTCCGCCTTCTGTCGCGCTATGTTCGCCTCAACGATTTCGGCCTCTTTCGCTTTCCTATTCTCGTCCAGCCTTTCCTGCGCTGCTTTCTGAATCCATGCTTCTGCCCCGCTGATAAACACGGCCCACGGATTCCGGGCGTTTCCTAAACCGCGTTCTAGCAACAGCTCTACTCCTCGACTTGCTACTTCGCTGCTATGTTGCGCCCCTATCGTTTCTAATTCGCGCGCCTGATTCTTTCCGGGCACGTTCATTGTCTCGATGTGTTTCTTCCACCAACCGCCAGCGCCGTTTTGTGTTGCCGGTTGGTGGTCGGTTACAGGTGCCGGTACAACGGTCGGTTGTGCGCAATAGCAAGATTGCGCAGTGTACCCCGAAGATTGCGCAGTGTCCGCGCAAGATTGCCCAGTGTCGCTTGAAGATTGCGCAGTGTCGGTAACTTGCGGGGCGTCCGAAGATTGCGCAGTGTCCGGGGCAGGGGCAGCGGCAGCGAGAATGTTCGCAACGTTGAGTATGCGCTGGCGCGTATGAATTTTGCCGGTAACGTGAAACCCGGCATCTTCAACGAATCGTAACGTACGCAGGTCTTTCAGCAGTGATGTAACAGCGCGGCGCGTAAGGCCCAAATCGCGGGCGAGCGTGAAGCTGCTCGGCCAGATATTGTTGCCGTTGCTATCGGCATACGTCGCGAGTTGCATTGCTAGTTCGCGGCGACGTGAGCATAAATGCCGATGCTGCCGTCCGTCTGTCGGCAAGCTATAAACTTGTGGTGGAACGCTGCGAATATCGCGCAGGCATTTTATCGAGTTGCGGTCAGCCATTTTCCGTCCTTTCGGAAGAACGGGTACCCGGCCCCGTTTCCGAGGCCGGGCAGGAAATCACGCCGGGCAAGGCGTGAAATCGGCGCGCCGCAAACGCACCGAATGTCTCAGAACTTGATTTCGCTGGTTGCCCTATCATTTCCTGTACCCGTCTTTACAATTACCCCCGACCTTTGCGGGGTCGGTGCGCGCGATTGCACGCAAAATGAGCCTAAACATGCGGAAAGCACGCCAATGTTCCCCGCATAAACAGCGCGTTTGCACTGCCAAAATTCCTTGGTGCCTGTTAGGCCCGAATTTCAGCCCGGCTATGCGGCTGCCATTTTCTGCGCGTCGATGTAACGGTCAAGGTCGGTGCGGTCGAATAGGACCCGGCTTCCGATTCTTACGTGTGGTACGGCCTTATTCCATGCAAGGCTGCGCGCGGCCCAAATCGTACAGCCGAGATATTTCGCAGCGTCCTTGATTCCGATAAGGCGAGGTTGTACCCCGGCTTCATGGTTGGTTTTTGCCACGGCGAAACTCCTGAAGTTGTTTTCGGATTCCGCCCGTTTGGGTTCCGGGGCCGGGCTGCCCCGGAGGCGCATCGCCGTCTGACGAATTGCAGCGCCTTTGTGTGTGAGCATTGTTAGATTAGCCCAGAATACTCGAAAAATCAAGCGTAAACTGCTGAAAAGAATAGAGTTATTCGCTAGATGAATAGAGCAACCACTCGATACATCGAGCGGTTGGTAAAAACACCTTAGTTGCCAACTTACGCTGGACTCATTTTCACTAAAAATCATATGCTGACAGTGAAAGGAGCAGAACACATGGCGAAGGCGCGACGGCGGGCGAAGGGCGAGGGCAGCTTGCTTCTGCTGAAAGGCTGCAAAATCTATTACGCGCAGTGGTACGAAAACGGGCAAGCGAAGCGCGTCAGCACGGGTACGCGGGTAAAGCAGGAAGCGCTTGGCGTATTGCGGCGCTTGATGGGCGCAGCCGACCAAGGCCTGCCGTCAATTGCGGATACCAAGAAGATTCGTTACGGCGACCTTCGCGCGGCCCTGATTGCCAACTACACGGAAAAGGGAAATCGCTCGCTGGAGCAGCGCGCCGACGGTACGGAAACAATCGTGGGCCTGAAACAGCTTGACGAGTTTTTCGGATTCAAACCGGCAAAGCCCGCCGTTGACGGCGAGCCCGCCGACTCCGGCAATCCGGGCGTACCCGTTACCGCGCTGACCACGGATGCGGCCCGCAAGTTTGCAAAGCAACGTAAGGACGAAGGGGCAGGCCCCGCCATGATTAATCGCTCGCTCGCTTGCCTCCGTCGTATGCTGCATATCGCGTATGAGGAAAGAAAGATTCCTGTCGTTCCGAAGATTCGATTGCAGAAGGAGCCACCCGCGCGCAAGGGATTCCTCGAATTGGAGAAATTCGACGCATTGATAAAGCAGCTACCGACGCACCTGCGCCCGCTGATTACGTTTCTGTACTGGTGTGGCGTAAGGTTAGGCGAGGCGCTGCAAATTGAATGGGAGCAGGTAGATTTGACGAAGCGCGTTGTTCGGCTCGAAGAGGAGCAGACGAAAAATGCAGAGCCGCGCATTGTACCTTTGCCCGCCGTACTGATAAACTTGCTACAAGCTATTGAGCCGAAGGCCGGGCGCGTATTCGACGCTACCAACCTGCGCACTGAATGGGCTCGGGCTTGTGCAGCGGTCGGTCTTGGTACAATTGAGAAGCTAAAGAGCGAATCGGGCCACATGTGGCATAAGTACACCGGCTTGATTGTTCACGACCTCCGGCGCAGCGCAGTACGCAACTTGCGGCGCGCGGGCGTACCGGAAAACGTAGCTATGAAGATTAGCGGACATAAAACGCGGGCCGTGTTCGACCGATACAACATCGTCAGCACGGAGGATATTTCCGAAGCGATGCGCCGGGTTGAAATCAGCGCCGTTGCAGGAAAGCGGCAGGCCGCGTTGCAGGCCCCGGTAAGTGAAAGCGGAAAGAAAAAGGTTTGCAGAGTACCCCGCGTAAGTGTAAAATTAGTGAAAATCGGGCCAAAAGCCAAACGGCCTGATAGTGTTAAGTCCCGCCGTAGCAATAAGATGGGCGCGTAGCTCAATTGGCAGAGCAACTGACTCTTAATCAGTAGGTTGAAGGTTCGATTCCTTCCGCGCTCACCATCTTTTCAATCACTTACAGACCTGCCCCGAATTGCCATCAGCCGACTGTAGCGGAAACTGTAGCGGGTGAAATTCGACCGCCCCTCACGCTGGCCGAACTGTAGCGTTATCGCTGGCCCGTCGCTAGTGTCGGGTCAGTCTATCGAGTGCCAATCCCTTCAGCCGTAATCAAGCCCCCTTGCCGGAAAAGGGGGAGCCTACGCGCGTTTAAACAAACGAGTGGGGGAGCCTTGGGGCAGTGGAGCGGTAACAGGTAAAGAGCCTAGTTCACAATTTGAGGTGCTAGAACGGCAAGAGCAGGTCTGTTTGTGTGTTCTTTTGTTTTTCCGGGGTCAGCGCGAGGACTTCATCGGCATCGGGGCGACTCTCGTATTCATCTCCCCACTGATACCAACCAAGCCTGCGACGGCGGGCGAACAACTCAAGGAACGGCCCCCAACTGCATTGCTCAATGACATCGAACTGTGATGCTGGTTTGATGCTGTGGCCGCGTTTCTTCTCAATCAAGATGTTCGGCATTGTGCGTGCGGGTTTCAGTGTACGCACATTCGCACCCCGGACGCCAAACAGGATCATTTCTGTGACATTGCGGAAGTAGAACCCAACTCCACGGCGATCCGGGCCGCCATCCTTGCGAACCTTGTACCAGATGAGGTTGGTTTTGTATGTGAAGCCCCATCGCTTCATGGTTTCCATACCCTCTGCGATAAGAGCGTTGGGAACCCACAAATACAGGTGTGCCCGTTCTGCGACGACCTGCGCGACTGGAAGCTCATAGATGTCTTCCATTGTCATCGTGCCGTACCGATGAAGGCGACGATGTTCAGGGGCCATCTTTCCAGTGCGGTTTTCAAACCGCCAAGGTGGATCGGCAAGTATCGTGCTGAATCGCATCTTTCCGGCGAACCGCAACAAGTCGCGTCCCGCTTCGCTTACAGGCTTTGTGTCCGGTTGAGTTTTCATTTCTTCAGCAACTTTGTCGTGATGCCAAAGACTAGCACAGGACAGCCGCCACTGCGACCTGCTTCTAAGCGCCACAGTAATTGCCCCATGTGCGTAGTTGAGGCACCGTATTTAGCGGAATACTTCATGCTGCGGCCCCGGTCATCTGTGTAGGTGCCGAGACTGGCGAAGAAAGGATTTAACTCTTCGCTGCGGGTTACAAGCACGCCAACCGAGATTTTGCCGTACCGATGGAACTCAGAAAAAACGTACAAGTCACGGTCAAACGTCTGATCCTTGCTGTTCCACTCAAGATCAAAGGCAATGCGTCCCCGGACGTAATCAATCTCGTGCGTTTCCATTTTGACGGGCTTCCCGTCAATCTTTAGCTCCGCGTTCAGATTCTCCGGTTTCCATCGCGGCCTCAGCAGCTTTGAAAATTCCTTCGGAATCTCGCTCTCGTTACCGCCTCTCGCCTTTACCTGTTCGACCGTGAAACGAAAAGTCTTGAGCGACTGAAACAGGTCTGTAGCCTCTTCGGAAAATTCAGCAGTCAGAATTGCAGCCGCATGGCGGTAGTCGTGAACCTCGTAAAGCTCTAGCAGCTCTGCGGGTAAATATTTCTCCAGTCCCAATGGGGTCTGCCTGTAAATATAAGATTTAGATCCACTTAGATGGATCTAAACACTGCAAGTCCCCATCGGCAACAGAAACTTTAGATTGAATGTCTACTGAGCAAAAAAAATGGGCCGACCCACTCAAAGTGAATCGGCCCTAACGAATGAGCAACGCAACTGTGGCTCAGACAGCACTCACCGATGAGGCGGCTTGATGCGCTCGGCATCTGCCGCCATTGCAGACAGAAGCTCGTCGGTACGTTCCGGCGATTGCCCCAAATCCTTCAATCGTTGCACGTGTTCGGCTGACAGGCCCCACTTGCGGGCGACCTGCGCCCATTTGCCGCCAAGCGTCGGTTCAGCAGATGCGCCGACTCGCTTGGCAGCATTGTCAATTCTTTGCTTAATGCTGCTCATGCCTCTTTCCGTTTGATGGCTTGCTCTACCTTCTCAAGCCTCTGCTGCACATCACTGAGGTTAATCGCCTTGAGAAACGAATTAACCCCGTAGGACAAGGTAGTGAGATACTTCGGGTCACACTCACCACGGCAGACACGCGCTACGACCTCGGCAAGCAACGCTGCGGCTTGCTTTGCATCGGTCGGCGGCTGTGCATCGGGTAGCGGCACAGGCTTCTCCCGCTTTGAGTTGCTACCGCCCTTCGCCCTTGCCAACTGTGCCTCAGCCCGTCGCTCGGGATCATGAGCAAAGCAGAAGGGCCGCTCCCGTTGCGGTTGGGCGCGGCAGCCATCAATGGCGCATCTTCTCTCGGTGCTCATCCTCTTCCGGTGTCAGTCGTTTGATCTCTTTGGCGGTCTGGCGAATCAGGGCTTCAATAGCAGGGGCCTTATCGCCCGTAGTGTGGCGGGTCAATAGCAGGGCAGTGAGCAGCGATACCACATCGCGGGCCGCTTCGTGCGTTTGCCTCAGCCGCTTGAGTTCGCGGTTGAGTTCTCGGATTTTGCGCGTCGCGTTACTTTGCGCGTCGGCAAGGCGCAAGCACAGTTGCTCAACAGAATCGCCGCGAAACTCTTGTGTGCCGTGCGGCGCATCGGCAATGGTCAGAATCCACTGACCGTCTCGTGTGACAAGTTTGGGTTCTGTCATTCGAGTCCTACCAATCCTGGCTTCGTTGTTGGTTGCTGTTGTGGCGCGTCCGGTTCGATCATGCGGCGCACAAGCGCATCAAGCATGATCGCTTTCCGTCGCTGCATTTCGGCAGCACGAGCTTGTTGCAGCACGTCGGGCAACAAAGGCGGCTGAGGCTGCCGGGATTCGGCCTCAACCGTCTGCTGCTCACGTCGCTGCCGGACAAGCTCACGTGAGTTGGTCAACATTAGAGTTCGGTAACGCTGCTCGGCGTGATCGTCAACTTCCGGCCACATTCGGCACAGCGTACCGTGGCCGAGAGTTCGGCACGTTCAGCAGGGGTGATTACCAATCCCTCACCGATGCTCTGGTTAATCATCGGCTGCTGGAAGTACCGAATCGTGCCTTTGTGTTTGCACACGGGACCACCGTGCGACTGTTGAATCTGCTGGTATGTGGTCATTTAGCGTCTCCGCAATCCTTCTCCGCCTTGCTCTTGCATCAGCCGGATCATGGCCGCCCGCGCGTCATCAAGGCTCATCGCATCAAGTTGCTTAGACAACTGCTCGGCATCCCGGTATGCAGGTGTGACAGGCACGCGCACGCCTACGCGGTCGCTCAGGCCGGATGGCGCACTTGGCTTGCGTTGCGGTTCCGGCCCGCTGATCTGACCGCGAGCACGCGCTGTATTGAACGCAACTTCCAAGCTGCGCGGGTCGGTTGGATCAAGGCCCAGTTCGCTGAGCGTGCGCTCAATCGCAGCCCCGTTCTGCGGTGTCGGCAGATAGTCGCTCGGGTGATTGAGTAGGAACTGCTGCGCTGCCTCAGCTTGTTTCCGCTCAAGCCATTGGCTGCGGATCAGGTCGGCAAATTGCTCGTAGCTGTCGGGCGTCATTTGCGACGGATCAAGGCCCGCTGCTTCGATTCCGGCCCGAATGTCTGAGGCCAGTTGGTCAACATCAGCGCGTTGTGGTTGCGGCTGAGGCGTCAGCGATGGTGCATCCGCAAAGTCGCTATCAAGCAACGATGTGTTCCGCTCTTGCTGCGGATCAAGGTTGTTGAGTTCGGTACTCATTAGCGTGCAATCTCCTGCAATAGCGACTTAACGGGCATCGCCCGCAACTGCTCGTAATCGGCATCGTTGGGAACTATCAAGCGGTTGCAATGCTGACAAACACCACGGGTCGCACCATCGCTCTGAGTTGCCCAAGCGATTGCCGACGTGCCATCTTCGCGTTTGTGTTCACAGCTTGTTTGTCGCTCTCGCCGGACGCGCTCTTGCTCCGCGACCATCTGGCGGGTTTGCTGTTTGGCGCGTTCCAGCGAATTTGCCCGCGCTACTTCAGCGGGCGACGGTTGTTTAACTGCCGCAATAATCTCAGCTGCGATTTCTCGCAAATCGGCAGCGGTGAGTGGTTTTTCTGTAGCCATGTTGTTTCAGGTGCGGGGGCTTGATTAGGGCTGAAGATTGAGAGCAGCAGTCCCAACGGTACGGCCCGTTTGAGGGCGGTTGGGCGCGTCAGCGCGTCAGGACTGCCGCTTTAACCAAAAGGCGTGACAAACTGTGTCTGTGACCAAAATCAGGCAGTCTGGTTTGTCACGGCTGTCACGCCTACCTGTAAGTGATTGAGTTTCAGAAGTTCCGCTGATTCCTACCGTGACTGTCACGCTCTTGCAGCCGTGGTCACACCCCACACACCCCATAGGGGTGTGGGTGTCACGGCAGGTGGTCACGTTATGAGTTCTCGGCTGAGTCTGAGACGGACGTGTTCGCAATCTACGGTGATAACTCCCGCGTCGGATGCGCGCTGGAGAGCCTTGCGTAGTGCGTCGCCCTCTAGTCCGAGGAACAATCCGAGTGCGGCCCGCGTTGTCTCGCCGCCAGAGGCCATCACAAACTCACGCACTTTGTTAACCTGCGGTGACAACTCTCCTCTTTCTTTCGTCCAGACTGTCCCATTGCGAAACTGAAGCTCAACGCTGAGAGGTTCCGCCCATCGGGGTTCGACAGTCACAGTGAGGTTTCGGCCATTTGCCTTAAGCTGAAAGCGGCTGTCCCGCCATCCGGCCATTGCGGAACTGCCCCTTGCGCCTCTGCTGCGGTCTTTGCCTTGGTGCATGACCAAGAACACAGTCAGCCCATGCCCCGCAATGAGGCTGTCAAGGAACCTTCGCGGCGCATCAGTTTCTTTTGCTGAGTTCTCATCCACGCCGGGAATGAACGATTGCCAAGGGTCAACTACCAGCACGTCAGGCTTGTAATGCCCCACAAGATCACTGATGATGCCTTGGCCGATTTCCGTAACTAGGTTCGCGTCAAGGTCGCGTGCCTGCACGAAATTAGTGAAAGGACGCGGCAGCCCTTGTCCGGCATCCTGCAATCTGGCCTTCAGTTCAGGCGGGTTTAGTTCCCCGTGCAGATACAGTACCTTTCTTGCCTCAGGGACAGACAGCTCGGGAAACAGTACCTCTCCGCACGACAGGCCCAAAAGTAGCCGCAGCAGGAACGTAGTCTTCCAAGCCTTTTCGGGCGCTTCCACGATGTTTTTCGTGAACAGCGGAACAATCGGATGTTCTGCTGTCCCCAACAGCGGGACGCCCTCGCCTTCAAATTGGCAGTTCATCCATTCCTCAGCAGTCAGCACAATGCGCCGACCGATTCCAACAGTGTTAGCTGTTGCCGTGCTCATCCTGCTCGCCCTCAAGGTCAGAAGCCCGAACAGTGAGGCGGTCTCCACCAGCACGGCGGATTAGCTTCAGTACAGTTTCGTAAGGCTCATCGGCCTCGATGGAATCGCGGCCAATGATCTCGATTGCTGTTGTGCAGTCGGTTGGGTCGTCGGGAAAGACGTATGCCCGTTCGACGCTGCGAATTGAGTTCAGGTTGATGAGCACAGGCTCATCGTTCACGTGAACTTCTATAAAACCAAGTCTTGCCACTGTTTGTGTGTTTTGCCAGTGTTCCGGCCACTGGTGGCCGCTATCGGTTATTCGGTCGATTCAAGTGTGTTCATCTGCCGCTGCTCACGCGCCCGCTGGCGCTTTGCTGCGCGGCGCAACCGCCGTTCATGCTGAATACGGCGGAACTTCGCTAGGCCCACAAGCTGCCGCTTTCGGGCCTCTTCGGTTTTCGGTTTTGGCATTTGTCGCGTTTAAACGCTCATCTGAGAGGGGGCAGGCCCTCTTGCGTGACGCGCTGAAGCTCAGCGGCACTCAGAAAGACGCGGCGGCCAATGCGGGTGGCCTGTAGCGTCTTGCGCTGCAAGTGCTTTCGCAGCGACCAAACGGAAATCCCGCCAAGCAGTTTCGCCGCTTCCGCAAGCGAGTAGAGGCGGGGCACAACGATTGCTTCCATTGTATCCAAGTTTAGCACACTGGACGCTATGTTGTCCAGTCAAATCGTTCAAGACTACTCTACTCTAATAGCATAGCCGTTGTCAAGCTAAAATGCACCGCTCAGACCGCATAAATCCTACTTGACACAACTGATTACTTAGACTAGACTACTCCTATGAGAGAAGAGAGCAGGTATTGGGGAACCTCACAGGTGGCAACCATCCTCGGGGCTGAGGCGTGGCGTGTTAAGAACTTCGCCGCTGAGGCATACGGCCTGCCCCCGTCGCTATTGGTTGGAGCAGGCAAGCGCAAGACGCGCCTGTATAGCGTGCCCGATGTGCTCAGGCTTGCGGTAGCAAACGAACTGGAGCGGTGCGGGTTTGATCCGCCTGCCATCGGTCAGGCCGTGCGCGAGATACCCGAGTCGCTGCTGCTGGAATGGTCAGGCCGCTTTGTTGAGGCCACAGCAGCCGCATCAAAGGGCGGCAGGCCCAAGGCCGACAGCCTGCCCATGCTGTGCTCGGTAGCGGGCGAGTGGCACGTGTTGAAGGCGCGAGAGGCCCGCGCCACTGTCGAAAAGGCTCTAGAGTTCGACGGGGACTCGCGGGCGGTCGTCGTGCTCAATCTCACAGCTTTGTTTGCGGATACGATTCGCCGCACAACCGAACTAGAAAGCGAGGGGAGAATTTAAGGGGTGCTGGTATGTCCATCTATAAGCGTGGGCGCGTTTACTACTATCACTTCATCTTCAATGGTCAGCACGTTCAAGAGTCAACCAAGCAAGGCAATCCCAACCGGGCGCGGCAGATGGAAGCTGACCATCGGGCGCGACTGGCGCGGGAAGCGCATGAGCGAGAGGAAAAGGCTAAGCAATTAGGTTGCGCCGTGGCTCAGCTTGTGCGCTGTGCCGAGTGTGACAAGCTCTTTAACGGCGACTATGCCGTTCTCACCAACAAAGGCCAGACGGTATGCAGTACCGATTGCCTGCGACTGTGGGAAAAGCGGCAGGCCCCGGTGCCGACACTCAAGCAGTTTTGTGAGCAGCGGGTCAAAACGTGGCTCAAGGCGAAGTTCGAGCACGCCTCTCCCAAAACTTGGCAGTGGTACCAATTCGGCCTCAAGACAATCACTGTTCACGGGCCGCTTGCCGACAAGCGAATTGACGCCATTAGCTCTGAGCACATCGCCGGGTTTGCGGCCCACTTACAGAGTGAGGAATGGGAGACAGCAAGCATCAATGCGGCGCTCCGGGCCTTGCGTCGCGTGCTGCGGTTGGCTGCCGAGTGGGGGGTGATCGCAACTGCTCCCAAGGTGGGACTGCTGCGCGGGGAGCACCATCGGGAACACGTGGTAACGCCGGATGAGGAAACAAAATACCTTGCGGCTGCCGTGATCGAACCGCTGGCCTCAATCGCGCCTGTGCTGATGGATACCGGACTGCGGCCTGATGAGTGCTTCCGGCTGCGTTGGGAGAACATCAGCTTCGATACAGGGCGGTTTGGTATGTTGCGCGTCACTCACGGCAAAACCGCTGCCGCGCGTCGCGTGTTGCCACTTTCCCCGCGTGTTCGCTTTGTTCTAGAGTCGCGTTGGGAAGCAGCGGGCAAGCCTATTGAGGGTTGGGTGTGGCCTGCGCCAACAAAGAGCGGCCATGTGGAGCACGACAGCGTGCGGGTACAGCATCGCAAGGCCCTTACCGCAAGCAAGGTACGCCCATTCGTGCTGTACTCACTGCGGCACACGTTCCTGACCCGCCTTGGACAATCGGGCTGCGACGTATGGACGCTCATGCGGATCGCGGGACACAGCAGCATCACCATGTCGGCCCGCTATGTGCATCCGTCTGGTGATGCGGTGCTGTCGGCAATGGCCCGGTTGGAAGCACAGGCCCAACCGCAGCAGCAGGAACCGACCGAACAACAGACAAAGCAACGGCAGTTGACGCAGTAAAGGGGGATGAAAGATGCCTACAAAACTGATTGACGACTTCAGTGATGAGGAACTGGCCCGGTTGGTGATGGACGCTCAATCGGGCCTGTGGCGCGACTTCGAGGGCAGCGTGCGCGTGGGCAATCCGCAGATGTACCGCATTGCGATGGCCCACCTGTTGCGCCGTTCGATTCCATCGGGACAGGCGCAGTATGGGAACGTTGGGAAGGAACCGCGTCCAGAATATCCGCGTGCTGTTTATCCTGTCTCTGAAGAATAACTGTAGCGACTACTGTAGCGGGTACGTAGCTAATAAGGCGTTGTATGGGGTTGGTTGGGGCAGGTGCATCAACGTAATTCCAATCACTTACCACATGGTACTAAAGCGCGGACGTTACTCTTAATCAGTAGGTTGAAGGTTCGATTCCTTCCGCGCTCACCATCTTTTCAATCACTTACAGTTGTGTAATTTCTTCCTGTGCCGTAAAACGTGCCGCAAAAATTCTCGGCCGCGTTTTACCGTGCCGTCGTCTGATTGAGCGCCGCGCGCACAATCTCCAGTTCGGGATGTTGATACTGCATTGCGGTCTTCACGTCCTTGTGCCCCATGGTCTTCATCACCGCGGCCAGATTGCCCGTGTGCTTCAAGATACGGGTGCCATAGTCATGGCGTCCGCAATAAAGCACCAGGCTGTTGGGCAGCTTCGCCTCGCCACGCGCTTGGCGAAAGCGCCGGGCGATGGTGGTGAGATGCCCGGAGGCGGAACGCTTGGAGGCGAACACCCAGCCTTCCTTGCGCTCTCCGCAACGCGCCTTCAACAGCGAGACCACGCGGTCGCTCATGGGAACCAGGCGGCGGCCGTCGGGCGTCTTGCTGTCGGGCACAAAGATGACCTTGTCTTTCCAGTTGATGTTTTCGATGCGCACGCGGTAGAGCTCACGCTCGTTCCGCATTCCGGTATCGCGCACCAGCATGACGATGTCGCCGAATAGCGAGCGTACCTTCTCGTCCCACTCACCACGTTTGACCAGTTTGTTGCCCGCCGCCAGCAGCTTGGCTTCTGCCTCGTCGTCCAGCCGCAGGGTGCGGCCGTACTCCTTCAGCAGTTTGAACTTGACTACCTGACGCACCACCTTCCATTCCTCCGCCTTATGCAGCATGCGGCGCAGGGTACGCAGGGCGCAGTTGGCGTTGGAGGCGGCACCGGAGAAAGTCAGCTTGTCGATCTCCTCGGCGGTGATCTGGTCGAGGCGCAGCGGAGCCAGAGGTGTTTTCGAAAGCAGACGCCAGCCGTCGGCGTAATACGTCTTCGTCTTGGCCTCCAGCTTTGCCGCCTGGACCCAGTCCAAAAAGCGCTCGGAAAACTTCTCCATGGGAGGAGCCTTCTTGGGCAACGGGTCCTTGCCTTCCATGGCCCGCGACATCTTGATGGCGGCGATCGCCGCCGCCCGTTTCTCGTTGGTCTCCTTGGTGGATCCGCGATAGCGCCGGCCCGCTACCGTGAAGTCATACCAGTAGTACTTGGAGTCTTTCTTCTTAAGCAATTCCACGCGCGTCCTCCAGCATGGCCCGCACGGAAGGCGTACGTGTGTTCTTCCTGATGAAATCAACAAGAACGGCTACATCATAGCGAACCCGCCCCTCGATTTCTACGTAATCGGGGCCGACGCCCTCGGCGCGCCAGCGCTTCAGGGTGTTGGCCGAACGGCCCAGGATCTCGGCCGCTCGGCGGGTGTCGACCAGCTCGGGAATCGGGAATTGCTTTACCGGGTTGCTGGTTTCTTTTGCCATGTTCGACCTCCGAGTTGCGGGCGGGCGCGATCTCGAAGCTTGCGCGGTCTCCGAGGCACGTCCGTCAGGGTTGGTGTACCTGTGAATCAAGGGATCGTCAAACGGAGCTGGCGGCTTTGGGGCCATGTCGGAGCGTTGTGACGAGCAAGGGATCGCGGCGGCATGCATTGGGAGAGGCGCGGAAGTGGCGGGTCAACAGCTCACGGGATGCCGGGTCCGCTAAAGGAAGGGATCATATTTCGCCGATTACAATTTGACTGGCGATTGGAATCTTGAGGTCTTGCGAGCAAGAAACAGCTCGGGCATCACCGACAGAACGAGCTACGCGTGGCCCGATCCGTCGTCTTCGTCGCGGCAGGACATAGCCAAGTTTGTTGCGATGAGAGTGGCATGCCTCATCACGTCCTCGGGTAGAACCATGGCCAACGGGCGAGCGGCTCGGATTCCGTCTGGAGTAGGGACACCGAATTGTTCGTCCTCCTTGTGCAAACAGGCGAAATATTCCTGAGAGTGAACGAGGCCCAAGAATGCTGTCCGGTGCTCGGGCGACACAAAAGAAAACAGCAATTCGTACGCCTGCGCGTCTATTACATGGTAAGTGTTCCGGAAACACATCCGCAGTATCAGTTCTTTCGTGAACGTCGTCAGTATTGGATGGGCGAGTTTGGGTACGACAGGAAAGACCAACCCAAAGGGATCGTGCGCACGCTACTCGCGAGTCCTGCAACCACTGCCGCTACTCAGGTTCCGTGATGCTTTCTGCCTGGCGAGACATAGACGCGACTGAAGCCGAACAACAGGTCAAGAACCTACGGCGTCGCATTGTTGGAGTCGAGTACGAGATCGAGTCCTACCGTACCCGTAGTTACATTCAGTGTTCACGCCGCCGTCCCTGCCCGGAAACTGCCGCCGAGGTGTTGCGATTCGTAGGTAACATCCAGGGCAGCGGAGCGGACACTCTCGCGCAATTTCAATCGAGAGAAAGGGTCGATAGCCAGCAAGAATATGGCCCATGAGAGAACGATTTCGGCCGGTCCCACTACGACCTCCCGTCAACGCGACCGCTACATGCAACGAAATATACGTGCCTCTGAAATACCGTCCAAAATTGTGGGGAAGTCTATCGCTCTGGCTGATCCTCAAAGGCCTTAGTGAATTGCGACAAACGCGCATCCGACATACGCTTATCGAAAGATGTAAGGAAGCTCTGCGACGAAGTCCGTAGGACTAGTGACACGAAGCACCAGCCATCAAAGGGGCTGGCGCTAACCCAGTGGGCTTCGCCGCAGCGGCATCCTGCGAACGTGATCCATGTCGGCCACGCGCACTCTCCGCTGCTGATCGAAACCGCAGCGTAATCCAATGTGCTCATGTCGAGGAGCGATGCCGCATACGCCAAAGCGGCCCTGTAGAACTATCTAGCTGACGCAATGAATGCAATTGCTCCTGTCTGGCTCGTTGATCGCGGGGACGAGACAACTGACACCTTCGTGGATCGCGCATGCAGTCGTCCAGGCGTCTGGGCACAGAAAGACTGACACCAACGAAAAACGTCGTGGCGTTTTAGCCAGAGCCTCATTCGATGCATCCGGATGCGTTGCTCTCTCCCGCTCATGCGGAATGCGCGATAGAGAGCCGACGCTACACCCTCGGTGTCGTAAGGATTGACCAGCAAGGCCCCCAAGTTGAGCTCACGGGCCGCACCTGCGAATTCACTGAGCACGAGAACGCCTCCGTCATCAGCCTGGCAAGCACAGTATTCTTTTGCGACCAGGTTCATGCCGTCTTTGAGGGGCGTAATCAAAGCGATGTCCGCAGCACTATAGAACGCCGCCAGTTCGGAGCGGGACAAACACCTGTGCAGGTACTGGACTGGAACCCAGCCGGGAGTTCCATATTCTCCATTGATCTCGCTTACCATCCGCTCGATTGTCAGCTTCAGTTCCTTGTAGCTAGGAATCTCCTCTCTGCTGGGGACGACGACTTGCACTAGCGTTATCCGCCCACGCAGCTCTGGATAATGCTGGATCAGATGTCGAAACGCAGAGAGCCTTTCAGGGATGCCTTTGGTGTAGTCGAGCCTATCAACGCCCAGGATGATCTGCTCACCTTTGATTCCACGTTGGATTTCAGCGGCTCGCGCAGCCACCTTCGGATCGAGCGTCTCAGTTTCGAAAGTCTGAAAATCAATACTGATGGGGAAATTGCCTACGACGGTGCATAGCTCCTGACATCGCACAAGATAGCGATCCGAGAGTCGGCTAACATGAACATCGGGCAAACAGCGGCGGAGACTCGCGATGAAGTTCCTTCGGTCACGAACCGTTTGAAACCCGACTATGTTGAACTGCAGCAGACCACGAAGGATGTCTCTTCGCCAGGGTAGCTTTTCAAAAATGTCTGGCGGTGGAAAAGGAATGTGATGGAAGTATGCCAATCGAAGCGGCAGTTCGCGCGCACGTAACGAATCCGCCAGCATCATCAGGTGGTAATCGTGCACCCAAACAAAATCGTCCCTTCGGGCAACCTTCTCAACTGCATCGGCGTATTTTTCCGTAACTTCGCGGTACACCTCCCAGTAGGTCGGGTCA
>JAEYQK010000027.1 GCA_023410055.1 Acidobacteriota bacterium | reverse complement strand
TGCCGGCAAGATACACTGCGTTGCGTCCTTGTCCCATCGACACATCCAGTGCCGTGCCGGGCTTCACGTCTTTTGTAGCAACCACAAGCAACTCATTTGGCTCTGTCGAGAAGCGGGCCTGATTAGGATCTTGATAGAGGCTGTTATATCTCTTTGCAAGTTGTTCCTGGGTAGGAGGAGCTGTCTGCGGATTCTGTGCTGAGATATTGGAGCCGATCAGCAGAAACACAAGCAGGGCCGCGAGCGAACAGGACAGCTTCGCAACACGCGAACCTGTAACGACGGTTCTCGACAATATGGCAACAGTACGGTTCATCGATGAATACCTCGGTCAGCAATAAATCGGAGCTGAAACCGGAATCACGACACCTCCGGAAATCTTCTCCTGACCACAGGCTAATCACGCGCGTGTAATTCGGGCTCAACGTTTCGACTAACTGCGGATAATCTTCGGCAAGATGCGGCATACATCGACCGATTGCCGTCGCGTTCAGCGCGTGCGCACGAGACTCTGCGGTTGCCGATCGCGTGGACACAACCTACTCTCGCGTCGGTTAATGCAGCGCACGTTGGAGTTCTTGTCGCCGAGTAGCGGGAACCAAAGAAGAGCCGCCCGGCAACCCTCCCTAAGGGGGCGAGCAGAAGCGCGAATGCTCCCTGGTGCAGACGCTTTGATGTCATGCAGCTACATAAGTGGTTTCGTAGCGGCGGAAACAAATGAACGAGCCAAGAACTGCGGCGGTAGGAATAGCTCTTGACGCAATGCATGTAGCTGGTAGTTTAGGCTGTGGAGAATATGAGGCTGCCATGCCGCGAACATCAGCGAAGGGTTGCTCACCACTTTCCGCTCAGTCCCCGAGCCAGACCGCGCGTTTGTGGCTGCTGTCAATCACCGGTTGGACGCTGATATCGGGCCTTCTTGTCCTGCAGGACGGGTTATCTCGCAAGATTCATTCCCGTGATCCGGCAAACTGGCTGGAGTTCATCAGTTGGGAACTTGGCTGGACCATGTGGGGCCTGATCACGCCTTGCGTGGTGGCTTTCGCCAGGAGACATCGGGTCTCGGCAAGCGCTAACCGTCGCGTATGGTTGTATCACGCCGGTGGAGTTCTGCTCACCGTGGCGGTCCAGATCGGCGGAGAGGTGATTGAAGTGTTCCTCCTTGCCCGTTCGTTAGGCGCGCGCCCGCCTCTATCGAACTTGCTGATTTCAACTGTCTTCATGCGCTGGCACCTCGACCTGCTGCTTTACGCGGCCACGGTGGCGGTAGCGCAAGCGGTGTGGCTGCGGCGCGAAGCGGCCGACCTTGCCCTGCAAGCCTCACAGATGGAAGCGCGATTAGCCGAAGCTCGCCTGGACACGCTCAAGTCGCAGATTCATCCTCATTTCTTGTTCAATACGCTCCATGCAATCGCCGCGCTCATTCTCAAGAGCGAGAACCGGTTGGCTCTGGAAATGTTGTCCCGCCTGAGCGATTTCCTTAGGGTTGTCCTCGAACACGCCGATATTCAACGCGTTTCGCTGAAAGAAGAGCTGGACTTGCTCCGCCTATACACAGACATCCAGCGCGTTCGATTCGGAGGAAGATTGAATGTCTCGGTGGACGTGCCGGCTGAACTACTGTCCGCGGAAGTGCCGTATCTTCTGCTCCAACCGCTGGTCGAGAATGCCATTAAGCACGGGGTCGAGCGCCATGCTTCCGCAGGTGCAATTGAAGTTCGCGCTTGGGAGGAGGATGAAAGCATGCACCTCCTGGTGAAGAATGACGGAGGCGAGTTTTCGGCGGGGGCGCTCCGCGAGCGAGTTGGTCTGAAGAATACACGTCAGCGGTTGCAGCTTTTGTATGGAGAGCGACAGCACGTTGAACTTCGGCCCGTTCCCGAAGGTGGGGCCGTTGTTGAAATCGTACTCCCGATGCCCGAAGTACGCTTCTCTCCGGCGGAAGTCCTAAACGAAGAGGTGCCTGCCCGGTGAGGATCCAAGCGCTGATCGTCGACGACGAAGCTTTGGCCCGAGGGATGATCCGTGAGTTCCTGAAGGAGCGGCACGAAATCGAGATTGCAGGAGAGTGCGAAAACGGCGTCGAAGCTCTTGCCGCAATTCGGCAGTTGCATCCTGAGCTGGTTTTTCTTGATATACAAATGCCTGAACTGGATGGTTTCGGCGTCCTGAGTCAGCTCGATCCCAGCGAGCGCCCTGAAGTGATTTTTGTGACCGCGTATGACAAGTACGCCATTGCAGCCTTTGAGGTGAATGCGCTCGACTACCTGCTGAAACCATTTCCTCCTGCTCGATTTCAGCAAGCCTTGGATCGCGCCCTTGATGATCTGTCCCGGCGGCGATCCGGAGAAATCGGAAGAAAGCTGGAGAGGCTTCTTGCCCACCTCGACGGTCGCGAGCAGCCCTTGGCGACCACTTCAGGACGGATCATCGTCCGCGACGCTGGCCGTATCACGTTTTTGAAAATCGATGAGATTGATTGGGTCGAAGCCGCCCGCGACTACGCCTGCATACACGTAGGAGAAAAAATCTACATACTACACGAGACGATGGCCCGGCTCGAAGCCATGCTGGATTCCAGGTACTTTTGTCGAATTCATCGTTCCACAATTGTGAACCTGGACCGCGTCACCGGGATCGAAACGAACGACTTGGGCGAATCATCTGTCGTGATTCGGGACCAGCGTTTGTTGCGCGTCAGCCGCGCCTGTCGCGAGAAGCTGCTCGAAAGAATGGGCGTCGCCCAAACGAAGTGACTCCGGGCGTCTTCTGCCGCTAATCAGAGTCACTCCCCTGACAGACTAGTTACAGCCTTTGTGCTAATCGGCGACACCCGTGGGGCCTGCGCTTTCTGTCGGCCACCATTGTCGGTTCTTCGCAGTTCTACTGACATTCGCCGAACGCGCATCTGCTTCATGGTGCTTCGATTAAGCAACGACCACGCGTGCGTGCACCCAGCAAAGCGGCTTGAATATTGCGATCGAAGCCGCAAACGGCGGTGTGGGTTTTGAAAATATCTCTAGGGCCATCATGCAGGGCAGCATTCTCAAATCTTGAGAGCATAGCCACGCGCAAGTCTCGCAGAACTTCGACTGCCCGGCTCACGAGAGCTTGGGTTTCTCCGTTCTCTATGAACTCTCTATGAACTCGCGCACCTTCGCGTTCCCAGGATCCTTTCGAATTCCAGGTGTGCCGAGAACCTTAAGTAGCTTCTTCGGCGTGGCATTCCCGATCATTAACTCCCAACGGAAACTCACTGTCGGCAGCCTCCCGGTGCCTGTCGCGGATCACACACGCGCCACGTCGGACAGGCGATAACTACGTCAAGGCTGGTCGTGATCTTTCGCGCGTTCTTTCTTCGGAATTTCGCCTGTACATGCATTGCGCAAACCAGCGACAAGTCGTGGCGCTCTTCGGCGCTCGATCACAACGCCGAAGGGCAACGGCGAAAAAGTGCCGCACATCAATAAGCCAACACCGATATAAAAAAGGTCCTCGCCGAGGAGACACGATGACTTTGTACGATAGAGGGAACGTAGCATCCGCCGATCAGGCGGAAGCGATATTTGCGAGTCGAGTCGAAACCCAACCTATTCCGAAAGAGCGTATTCCAGAGCAAGAAAGCCCTGCTGAAGACGCATATCAACTCGTCCACGACGAGTTGTTTCTTGACGGTAACGCACGGCAAAACCTCGCGACCTTCGTCCAGACATGGGAAGACCCACAGGTCCACAAACTGATGGACCTTTCAATCAACAAGAACCTGATCGACAAAGACGAGTATCCGCAGAGTGCCGAAATTGAAAACCGATGTGTCCGGATGCTTGCGGATCTTTGGAATTCACCGAATCCCGCGGACAGCCCTGGCACTTCAACAATCGGGTCAAGCGAGGCATGCATGCTTGGAGGCATGGCAGCGAAATGGCGCTGGCGAGCAAAGCGGAGAGCTGCCGGGAAGCCCGACGACAAGCCCAACATGGTGTGTGGCCCAGTGCAAATCTGCTGGCACAAATTCGCCAGGTACTGGGACGTGGAGATCCGCGAAATCCCGATGGAACGCGGCAACCTGACGATGGACCCGAAGCGCATGCTGGAAGCAGTGGATGAGAACACCATCGCGGTTGTGCCGACATTTGGGGTCACTTACACAGGCCACTATGAATTTGTTGAGCCCCTGCATGAGGCACTCGATCAGCTTCAGGCAAAGAAGGGTCTCGACATCGATATTCATGTTGACGCTGCCAGTGGAGGGTTCCTCGCTCCTTTCTGCGCCCCGCAGATCAAATTCGATTTCCGCTTGCCGCGGGTAAAGTCGCTCAGTTCCTCGGGCCACAAGTTCGGACTGGCGCCAGTGGGGGTAGGCTGGGTGGTGTGGCGGCAACACCAAGAGTTGCCGAAGGACCTGACTTTTGCGGTGGATTATCTGGGCGGATCCGTTCCCACATTTGCGATTAACTTCTCGCGTCCCGCCGGACAGATCATCTCTCAATACTACGACTTCATTCGTCTGGGCAAAGAAGGGTATCGCAAGATACAAAGCGCGTGTTATGACACCGCCCAATCCTTCGCGCACCGAATCCTCGACATGGGTCCATTCGAACTTATCTGCGACGGCAATCCGCAAACGGGCATACCCGCGGTCTGCTGGAGGATCAAGGACGGTGCCAAGCCGGGATACAACTTGTACGACCTCTCCGATCGCCTGCGTGAGCGTGGCTGGCAGGTGCCGGCATTCGCCCTTTCGGGAGGCGTAAAAGACTGGGTGGTTGCCCGCGTTTTGATCCGGCAGGGAGTCAGCCGGGATATGGCCATGCTGCTTGCGGACGACATCGAACGGGCCATCGAGCACTTCAAGGCTCATCCGGTCAACACGAGTATGACGGCTAAAGAAGCCAGCGGCTTCAAACACACCTAAACTGCGTCACTCTCCGAGGAGGAGGAACTCAACGATGGCCACGCCGCAGAATCGCAACCCCAATGCCGCCGTCAAACAAGCGACATTGGGCGTGCTCACCTTGGCCATGATCAACGTCGCCGCGATTGTCAGCCTGCGCGGGCTGCCAGCCGAGGCGACGTATGGCCTTAGCTCCGTCTTTTATTACATATTCGCAGCGATCTTCTTCCTGATTCCGGTGTCGCTGGTCGCTGCCGAATTGTCTACCGGGTGGCCGGAGAGTGGGGGCGTGTTCCGGTGGGTGGGCGAAGCGTTCGGTGCGCGTATGGGATTTCTCGCCATCTGGCTGCAGTGGGTCGAAAGCACAATATGGTTTCCCACTGTTCTTACGTTTGCGGCAGTCTCGGTTGCTTTTATTCGCCCCAATCAGAGGTGGGACGAGGCTTTGGCCGCGAACAAGATGTACACCCTCGTGGTTGTGCTGGTCGTGTATTGGGGAGCCACCCTGCTCAACTTCAAAGGGATGAAGCTCTCGGGGGCAATCAGCAAATGGGGGGTGATTCTGGGCACCCTAATTCCAGGTGCGGTAATCATCGTGTTGGGATTCGCTTACCTGCTGCAAGGAAGACATACTCAGATTCCTCTCAATGTGTCCGGACTGATTCCCGATCTGGCGAACTTCAACAATCTTGTGCTTGCAGCGAGTATTTTCCTGTTTTACGCCGGCATGGAAATGTCCGCTGTGCATGTGAAAGAAGTCGAAAACCCTCAGCGAAACTATCCGATTGCCATCCTGATCGCATCGGTCATCACGGTAGCATTGTTCGTACTGGGGACCTTGGCAATCGCCTTCATCATCCCGCAAAAACAGATCAACCTGGTGCAGAGTTTGCTCATTTCCTACAACGATTTCTTCAACGTCTACGGATTGAGGTTCTTGTCGCCGCTTATTGCGATACTTCTGGCCATCGGAGTATTCAGCCAGGTTTCCACCTGGATTGCAGGACCAAGCAAAGGCATTCTCGCCGTCGGCAAGGCAGGCTATTTGCCACGGATACTGCAAAGGACGAACGAGAATGGCGTTCAGATCAATATCCTGATCGTGCAGGCGATCATCGTCACCATACTTTCCGCGATGTTCGTCATCCTGCCATCCGTACAAGCCAGCTATCAGATCCTCACGCAGCTTACGGTGACACTGTATCTGATCATGTATCTCCTGATGTTCGCGTCCGCCATCTACCTGCGCTACAGCCAACCTCACAAGCCGCGGCCTTTCAGGGTTCCTGGCGGGATGGCCGGTATGTGGATCATAGGCGGAGCAGGCTTTCTGGGCTCTCTGCTGGCCTTCATTCTCAGCTTCGTTCCGCCCAGCCAAATCCATGTGGGAAGCGCGGCCCGGTACGTAGGGATTTTGATCATTGCCAATATCATTTTTGTAGCGGCTCCATTCGTTATTTTCGCCTTGAGAAAACCGTCCTGGAAAACGATGGCCGATACGACGGTCATGACTCCATTTTCATGGGAGCACCGTAAGGCGTCGTAGCAGGCGACAGCGACCATCTGCCGAGGGAGGCGAAGATGACCGAGCGAGGTGTGCCGAGGAACGGGACCGAGATTCAACGCGCTATCGAAGAGGCGCATTCTCGCTTTCGAAACCTGAACGAAGGAAGCAACGCGAGCTATATTCCCAGTCTCGCTCGCGTTCCGTCCGAACTCTTCGGCATAGCCGTGGTTACAGCCCAAGGTGAGATATACGAAACCGGAGATGCGCGCCATGAGTTCGCCATCGAATCGATTTCGAAGGTACTTACTCTTGCGCTCGTCACAGAGGAGATCGGCGCCGCAGCCGTACGTACCAAGGTTGGCGCGGACCCAACGGGATTTCCCTTCAATTCCGTCATCGCCATCGAACTCCATGGAGGCAAACCGCTAACGCCGCTGGTAAACGCCGGAGCCATTGCCACCGTGAGCCTGGTGAAGGCTTCCTCCGCGGAAGAACGCTGGACAAAGATTCTTGCGGCACACAGCGGTTTCGCCGGCCGGCAGCTTTCTCTCAGCCGCGACGTCTACCAGTCCGAGGCGGCTACGAACTTTCATAACCGCGCCATCGCATGGCTGCTCTATAGCTACGGCAACCTGTATTGCGACCCGATGGAGGCTTGCGACGTGTACACCAGACAATGTTCCATCGGTATCACGACGGTCGATCTGGCAACGATGGGAGCCTCACTGGCCGCGAGCGGCCTGAATCCCAGGACGAAGCAGCGGTCGCTCGATCCGGGCAGCGTGCCCGGAATCCTTGCTGAGATGACGATGGAGGGTTTGTACACCGCGTCCGGAGACTGGGCATACAACGTTGGTCTGCCGGGAAAAAGTGGGGTAGGCGGCGGACTTCTGGCAGTCGCGCCTGGAATGATGGCCATCGCCGCTTTTTCCCCGCCTCTGGATCAGGCTGGCAACAGCGTCCGGGCGCAACATGCGATCAGGGACGTTGCCACCAAACTCGGCTTGAACGTTTACTCCGGCAATTGTTAGGACGAGCTTGCGAGTCGCCGGAATGAGAGTGGGCAGAGGGTTGGGCAAGGCGCGACGCTGTTCAAGAAGGTTTCGACAAACTTAAGGTGAGCACGAACAAAACATATTCGATGAACTTCTGGTCTGCCTCCAGCCTGGGAATAGGAGCCATGGTGGGAGCCGGAATCTTCACCCTGCTTGGACAGGTGGCGCAAGAGGCGGGCCACTCTACGACAGAGGTGGTGATTATCGCCGGTTGTGTTGCGATGCTCTCCGGCTACTCCTATGCAAGGCTCGCCCGTGCCTTTCCAGGCGCGGGCGGACCCAACATTTATTTCCGCAAGGCTTTCGGCACGACCACGTTTTCAGGAGGATCATCGATTATTTACTACGTGACCCTTATGGTTGGCACCGCCATGGTCGCAAAGGCGTTTGGCTCCTACGCATTGCGCCTTTTCAACCTAAACGAAAGAAGCGCCGTCCCGCAAAACCTGTTGGCAGCCGGCCTCCTCATCCTGCTCGTCTTGATCAACATTCTGGGAACAAAGGACGTGGGCACGGTGCAGAAGGTGCTTGTCGCATTCAAGCTCACGATACTTGCGATTCTTGCATGCGTTGGCGCAGCGCGTGCGAACATCCACGCAAGCCAATTGTTTGCGGAGATCGGAATCTGGCCTTTGCTTCACAACGTGGGCCTGATCTTTCTTGCCTATGCGGGATTTGGTGTCATCACGAACGCGTCGGGTTCTGTTCCCGATCCCACCCGTACCATTCCGCGCGCACTCTATTTTTCCATTGGAGTGGTGACCGTGCTTTACGTAGCGCTTGCTGTGATCGTCCTGGCCAGCATAAGCCCGCGCGAACTGGCTTTGCACGGCACGACGGCGGTTGCGCAAGCGGCCAAACCTGTGCTCGGCGCTGCGGGATTCTTGTTCACGACATTGGCCGCCCTTGCCGCGACCACTTCGGCCGCCAACGGAATGCTGTTCGGGGGGCTGACCTTAGCCTCCGACTTGGCCAATGCGGGCCAGTTGCCGCGATGGTTTGCACAAGGAGCTCACCGAAATGTCAGTCAGGGATTCCTGTGGTCCGTTGCGGCCCTTGTCGTGATGGTGCTCTTTATCGATTTTTTGACGATCGCCAATGTAGCCAGTGCGGCGTTCCTCATGACCTATCTGTCCATCCAAATTGCGCACTGGCGAGTCCGCAACCGAACCAATGGATCGGCGGTTCTCATCGTTCTGGGAGCGATAACCGTGGCGGCTGTGCTCGGCGGCTTCCTGGTGAGTCTCTATCGCTCGCAGCCGGAATCGTTGCTGATGATCTTGCTCTTCTTCGCGGTTGGTTACGGAGTCGAGGCATGGGTTCTGAAGGGAGCAAAGGCGGGATTGGAAACATGAGGAATACTGACGTGATGCACGTTTATCGGGGTCTTGTGCGTATTTGGGATTGCCGTGGAGCCCTGCTCCGAGTCCTCGGATTCGCTGTTCTTTCGTTTGGCATGTTCGGAACCCTTGCCTTTGGCCAGCAGGACGCGGGCACCACGGCGGGAGCACAATCAACTGCCAATGCGCCTTCCGGCCCGCAAATTACAACGGTCCCTGCCCCGTCACTGCCGCTGGATCCTGCAAAGAGGAGGCTCCGGTGCAGGCGGACGACAGATCCGCATCGTCGCCGCTTCGGGTGCAAGGATGAACCGTATTCATGGGACGAAACGCTTCTGAACGATTGGGATGGGGCTCGCCGGACACTCAAGAAATTCGGCATCGACTTCTCCGGGTCCTACTACGCGGCGCCGCAGACCAACCTGACCGGCGGAAAGCAGAAATGGGGCTACATTGGAAACCTCACAACAGCAGTGAATATAGATTTCTCAGAAACGCTGGGCCTTCACGGTACCTCCCTTTACCTCTCCGATATCTGGGTGACGGGCAGCAACCTGAACGCGACTGTAAACAGCGTATTCGCCCTGAATTCCAACTATGCTCCTCCCACCGCCTATGCTGCGGAAATGTACTTGCAGCAGAAGATGCTGCATAACAAGCTCACTCTGGCCGCTGGACGCCTTGCCCCCAACTATACGTTCGCCAGCCTTCCGGTTCTTGCCAACTACGTTAATTTTGGGTTCAACCCAACCCCGGGGAACCTGGTGAACAACGACTATGCGTTTGGAGGTCCGCCTCCGGGCATCCAATGGGGCGCCCAGGCCGTATACGACGCCACGCCGGAATTCCAAATTTCAGGAGGAGTGTTCAACAACAATCCAAATTCCGAAAATAACGGCAACATCTTCGCGTTCCAGCAAGGCAACAAAGGAGCTCTCATCGTTGGACAAGTCAGCTATTTGCGAAACCAAAGTTCGCACAGCAAAGGAAAGGAAGGCGAGTTTACCGCTGGATTCTACATCGATAACAACTCGTTCCCGGTTCTTCCGAATAAAACAACCACGACCGATAGCAATTACACGATCTTCGCGCTGGCCCAGCAACTGATCTATCGTCCCGATGGTCCCGGAACACATCGTGGCCTGACTGTGTGGGCCGATTGGGGCTATACCACCCGCGAACTGGTGAGTTCACAGCCCTTGTTTGCGGGCTCTGGCATCTCCTATCAAGGCCTGATCCCTGTACGAAAACAAGATATCTTGTCTGCCGGCTGGATTTATGGAAGGCCTAGCAAATTTTTGGCCAGCTTTACACCCACAAACGTGTTCGAAGCGAACTACGAATGGAATCCCACGAAGTTCATCGCCTTCACGCCGGACCTGCAATACGTGTGGAACCCGGCGGGCAGCAAATCTCCAAACGCCACGGTGTTCGGTGTCCAGTTGAAAGTGACGTTCTGACTATCGAATACCGGACGTCGGCTGTGTAGCGACACCCGTCATCTACCGGCACCTTGGCACAGAGCTTCCTGGAAGATCGCGAGAAATCTTTCCGGAGCAGCATCGCTATGTGCGAGAAAGTTCCGCGTCGCTGGTCGGACGATAACGCTGAGCGATCCAGAGCTGAAACAGCAACGCGCCTTTGAGGGCGAACTTCGCAATGTCTCGATATCGAGAGCCGGTACCCGCTCGTGGTCAAGCAGAAGATCGCCCGCTGCAAGACCGAAGCCTCGCGCAAGCCTATTCTGAAGCGTGCCGCGCAATCGAAGCTGGTCAAGATGATTTTGCCGCTGGGAAAAGAGGCGTAGATTCTTACCGAGTTTCTTATCGAACCTTTTCAAACCCTCGGGAAAAACGACCAGATCTCGTAAGTGCTTTGGAATCTTGGCGTCCCCGACGGGATTCGAACCCGTGTTATCGCCGTGAAAGGGGGTCTCAGCCACAAATGCGTACTTCCGCGAATGAAAGGTACGCCCCTGGCAGTACCTTGAAAACAAAAGACTTGCATTATTCCGTACTCTGGCGTACATTCCCGAATGTTTACGAGATAGAGCCTCAGTTTTTAGCAAACTTTTAGCAATGCGGGGGATGCGATGCCACGAACCAAGCGAGATGTGGGACTCGATACGCAGTCAAAACGAGCAAAATTGAAAGCTCGCCCGGCGCCGTACTGGTCATGGCTCGCCGAGGGCTGCTCCCTGGGATACCGCAAGAATAACCGTGGCGGTACATGGATTGGCCGTTTGTATGAACCAAGCGCCACGCCCGCTATTCGACAAGAGAAGCTAGGTTCAGCTGATGACGCCCAGCCCGCAGACGGTATTTCGATTATGACTCACGGCCAGGCAGTAGAAAAGGCGCGCCAGTGGTTCGCAAGTGAACGTGCGGCCATCAGTGGGACAACGCCCACGCCGAGCACCTACACGATCGAAGACGCAATGCGCGAATACATGGTGGAATATGAACGGCGCGGCAAACGCTCCGCTGGGCGAACACAGGCCGTTATCAACGCCCACATTCTGCCCAGCTTGGGCGAAGTTCGCGTTGAAAAGCTAACCCGCGATCGCGTCCGCGAATGGTTCAGCGGGCTAGTGGAATCTCCGGCGCGGCGCCGCACCAAGAAAGGCAGGCCACAAGCATTCAAGCCACCGCCACGCACCGACGATGAGAAAAGACGCCGCAAAGATACCGCAAACCGAATCCTGACAGTGCTGAAGGCAGCCCTGAATTTCGCCCTGGCGAATGAGCGCGTAGATTGCAGTGGCTCCGCATGGCGCGAAGTGAAACCATTCCATGCCGTCGCAGCTGTGCGAATGCAATTCCTAACGGCGAAGCAACAGCAAGAGCTTGTGCCAGTCTGTGAAGGTGCTTTCAAGGTACTCGTGAAAGGCGCGCTCTACACGGGCGCACGCTATGGTGAACTCCGTCGCCTGAAAGTGGAACATTTCAACGGCGCCACTCTGTATCTTCCGGCTGGGATTACGAAGACTGGAAAGGAAAGGACAATCGTTCTTCACCCTGAAGCACAAGTGTTCTTTGAGGCTCTGTGTAAGGACCGAAGCGCGACGGATCTGATATTCACCCATGATGGGAAGCCCTGGCAGGAATCCGAACAGCATAGACCGATGCGGGCCGCGTGCGCTGCCGCTGGGATGAATCCCCCTGCCAACTTCTACGCGCTGCGCCACACTGCCGCATCGAATTGGCTGCGCGCTGGGGTGCCTTCGATGAAGTTCATTGCTGACCAGCTGGGCAACTCTGTCGCAATTTGCGAGAAACACTATGCGCACCTGGCTCTGGATCACCGCGCAGAAGTTTTCGCCAGTTTGCCGCCCCTGGGTCTAGACCAGATTCCAAGTGTTACAGCGAAACTACAGTAGCCCGCAATCGCTCCCTGCGGGCTGCCTGGCGCGCTGCTACGTTCTGGAGTATGCGCTTGGCCTCCCGAGCCTTTTGCGATCGCTGTAATGGAGACGACGTTTAAACGCATTGTGATGCGCAGTTAGAAATGCAGCCCACATAGTGAAAGCGGCTCCCAGGGCGCTGTGAACACCCAGGGAGCCTAAGCGGGCCGCGTGAGTAAGGCACGCAGCGCGCCCAGCCCGCATACTAGCAAACCCGCGTGCCTCCAGTGCCGAGAATTCGGTACGCCCGGAGGAATACATGAACACTCAACTGCTCTCGAAAGTACAGCGCAACATCCTTTCCAATCCAATCCGCTTCGATGCCTGCGAAGATTTCGATAGCGATATTACGGGCTTCGCAGTGGCCGCCGCTGGCCTGAATCCCAGCGAAGTGGACTGCTACACGGAAGCCCGCAAGCTGCTTAGGATCACAGCGGGCCAGCGTGACACGCTTTGCTTGCTGCATCTCTGGCCGCGCCAGTTCCAGCGCAAGTATGAGCCTGAAGCTGTCACGCATCGCCAGATGAAGACGAACGCGCAGATCGCAGCTGCGCGCATCGCGCACTTTGCCAGGACGGGGTGCTAGATGATACGGGAAACAAAGTCACGCTCCGATCTGTCGGGCCTTGTATCCGTCCTAACGGATATTGCGAAGAAACGCGCAGCGGCAATGGAACAGATGCGCGCTGCGCTCGAAGTGAACGATGTTGATGCCGTGCTCCGTCATGCACGCGATCTATGCGGCATCACTATGGAGTAGTTCGTCAAGCGGCGCCGCTCCTGCGGCGCCGTTCTTCATCACGCCTGTAGCTCGATAGCAGCTGCATCAGGGGCCAAAAGAGAAACACTCGCAGCGGGTAAATCCACACGTAGTGTGATCGTGAGCCTGGGCATTGTTCTTTACTTTTGCCCTGCACGATTTCAAGCCAGATCAACTCACCATGTACGCGGGCGGCGCCTGCGTAGAACCCACTGACGCCCGCCCAGATGACTGCAATAATTACGAAGTACCAGTTCGAACTAGTCATAGTGCTTAGCTGCCGAGTGCCCTGCCTACTGCCTTTTTGTTGTTTCCCAGAGTTCGAACGATTACACGATCGAATTCAGGTGAAGCTTCAAGGCGTTTCAGCAGCAGAATGTGGTCCAGATCGAGCGTTGCCGATATTCCGGCGCTGCTCGCGCCGCCCGCTGCTGGTACGTCCACCAGGCCGCCTTCCGCGAAGCGCGAAGTGCCACGCCTGCGGACTCTGGGTGTGCCAAAGTTTAGGGCATTCAGCGCCTCGACTCCAATTCTGCGAACGGCAGTAGCGCGCACTACGTATTCACCATTTGAAAGCCGTGCTGGAATGCTATCGCTGGTGGCCGTGCCAGGGCCACGTATCAGGCCGCCTTCTGCGTGCCCGCCGCCAAAAAGCCCGCCTAGAAATCCCAGCAGGCCGCCACCACCACCGCCACTGCTACCGCTTCCACCACTGCTCGAATCTTCGCCATCTTTGTCTGGGAACAGTGAGCCTAGCATCTTCTTCATCAAGTAGGTAGCCAACATCTGCGAAACGATCTGCCGCAGAGATTGCACCACCGAAAGCGCCAAACCACGGAACGCATCGGCCAGATTGTCTGCCTGGTCTATACCATCACTCAGCCAGTTGGAAAGGTCGCTGGTTAACGATGCCTCAACATTCTGTTTGAATTCGGCCATCTCTTGCGCGGCCTTGTTGCTGCTAACGGACAGCTGATCTATCTTCGCCTGAAATTCTTCAGCAGCCTGCACCTGCTCCGGTGTGAATGCGGTTTTCTTCATCGCATCCGCGATCTGTTGCAACTGCGGCAAACGCTGTTTTTCCAGCGTCATAATCTGCTGCTCTCCCTGAAATGCGAACAGCTGGCCGCCCTGTACCTGAAGGTCTATGGCCTGGCGTTTTCGCTCCAATTCATCCAGGGCCATTGCCGCATCATGCTGTAGCCTTTCGAAGTCCACTTGCTGATACCCAGCCTGCGTGAATGCCGACACGCGGCGCTGGCGTTCCGGCTGGGCAATTCCCTGCTTTCGCAGCAGTTCATCCAAGGCGTTTGCTTCTGCATCTATGCCCGCCTTCGCCTGCGTGAAGCGATCGCCCTGGGCCTGCGCTATCTTCTTTTCGAAGTCCAGGGCCTTCTGCTGTAGTGCCTCTGTTTCTTTTGCCTCTTCGGCCCGTAGCGCGTTCGTCTGCGTTTGCAGGTCTATGCGTTTTGCGTCTACTTCGGCCTGCGCCGCCACTATCTTTGCCTGGCGTTCGTCCTGCAATTCTCCCTTTGCCAGTGGCGCCTTCTTCAGTGCGTCCACCTTTGCCTGTGCCGCGTCCAGTTCGGCCTGCCCTTGCTGCTCCACGATCTTTAGGCGATTGGCATAGTATTCGCGCAGAGATTCCAGCCCTTTTTCGTAGCGCTCACGTTCTGCCGCTTCCTGCTGCCGCTGTAGCGCGTTCTCTACTTTCAGGCGCGCATCTGCCTGGGCCTGGGCCAGATCCATTGCAGCCTTCGCTGCTTTTCCTTCATCTTCAGCGCCACTAGAACTTGTGTCGCCTGGCTTCTTCTTGGGCGCGGGCTTCTCGGTGAATAGATCATCCATGCTCTTTTTCACGTCTTTGCCGAAGCGCGCCAAACGGAAAAGAAACTTATTGCCGCCGCCTTCTAATCGCTTGAAGTCGCTATCATTCAGAAAGGCCGTTGCACCCTGCCCCAAAGCCATCCCCGCTGCTGCTTTTATGAGTGTCCACGTACCCTTCAGGGTGTCCTGCACGTAATCACCGAAGTGCTTAAACAGTTCCACACCCTCGGACACAATGAAGGACATCGTTTTGCCTACGATAATGAAGCCCGCCACGATTCCATTTATGGCGTAGCCTGCAGCTTTCCCAACGACTTTAAACCCATTGACTCCAGCACCAGCCGTAGCCTCGGTGATACCGTCTACTGCATTCGCCACTTGGGGCGCCATGCCCATCAAAAACTGAGTGGCCATCCCTTCTGCTTCGGCGCTCAAAGTAATCATGCTGCGCTTAAGGTTCTCAGCAGCGTCTCTGGCATCTTTGCTCAGATCCAGCCCCAACTTCTTTGCTTTCGCGCTCAGCTTGTCGAAGCCTTCGGTGCCCAGTTCATCCATGAGAGGCAGCAACTCCGCTCCCGCCTTGCCGAATAGAGCGATAGCGGCGCCCGTGCGCTTCGCGCCAGGCTCTAGGGTCGCCAGTTTCTCCACGATCTTTTGTAGACGCTGGTCCATGCCCAGGCCCTTCAACGCGTTCTCATTGCCGAACAGATTAGCGATCGCACCACGCGCCTTGCTTGCGCCCTTGTCGTAGTCATCCATCGCTTTTGTGAATTTCACGAGTCCTTTTGCCAGAGACTCCTGTTCGACATCAGCGAAACGTGCGGCGAAAGAAAACGTACTTATCGTGTCAGCAGCCAGGCCCGTTTTCTGCTGCAACTTGCCCAAATTGTCTGCCAACTCCAGGCCCCTTTTCGACATTTCGATAAAGCCCGCCACGATCGCACCAGCAGCCAGCGCGGGAAGCAGTTCCTTCAAGCTAGCCAATTGCTTATTTAGAAACGCGTGCCCCTCTGCGGCCAGTTTGGATTGCTTGGCTGTTTTTTCGGCTTCGGCCTGAATGCGCTTAAACGCAGCTACAACTTCCTGCACACCTTCGGCGCTCAGTCGTACGCGGACATCGGGAGTGTTTGCGGCCATTTCCTACTTTTCTCCTTTGCGGGCAACATCCCCACTGGGTAACGCTGTCATCGCTTCGTTGATTGCGGCGCGTAGAATGCGCGCAATCTCTGTTTGCGGTTTGCCGAATAACTGCGGTGCTACACGGCAGGGAACGGAGCGCAGTTCGCGACGAACGGCCCGCAGCAACGCCCGATTTTCCGCTGCCATGTGCTGCCTTCTCATGTTGCCGCTTCGCACCCGCCTGCTCGCGTGCCATTTCACACACGCCGCCAGATCGTATTTCCCGTGCCCAGCTCGCGGCATACCCTCCAAAACGAAAAGCTGCACCTGCCGATAGCTGCAACGCAGCGCACGCGCCACTGTATTAACGTCCACCAAATTAGGAATCGCCACATTTCCCCCTTTCGTTTTCGGTAACGAAACGAACGGACTTTTACAGCCCGTTAGTGTTGCCTACTCCCGCGCCCGCCGTCACCCGCGCTATCCTATACGCCAGAAGTACCTTGCGCCCTTACGCCCACGGGCGTACCCTCTAGCGCCGCCGCTCTCCCTAGCGCGTAACTCATTGACCGCGCAGTTACTTTCAAACCTTCTGCTCGTTCGCTGGCTCACTCACTATGTCTTGTCTGAGTGGACAGGCTGTAAACGATTGGCTGTATGATCTGCCCAAACATCAGCAGCGCGGAGCAATCCGTTCGTTTTGTCTGTTCGCGGTGCTGCATTTCGTTTCTGCAAAGCCTCCTTTTAAAAACCTCGGGTGTGGCCTGGTTTGACCATCACCCGAGTTGCCGGAAGGAGCGGAACAGCAACTGGCCACTGCTGCTGCCATTCCAACCAGGCACCTTTTGGCATTGGTGCCTGGCAAGCACCCTGGCGCAGGCCGCTATCGTGGCCACCAGGAAAAGTAGAACGTCACAGCAGCGTCTGCGCTTCAAGCCTGCGGCGTTCAAGGACGTGAGACTGTCTGCCGCTCTGCATCCGTCGAAGGGCCTGCTCGTCTGCCACATCGCAAACCGTTAGAATCCGTTCCAGAAGCGCCCGCACACTTCCGCAATCGGTATGCGGTGGAGAGGCTGGATCAACTACCAATCTCGCCACTGATGAAGCGAGCGCTTCGCTGAGAGCGGCCCGCACCCGCGCTGTCTGAAATTCGGAAATTCCAGGATGACAAAAACCCTTTGTCAACTCCTCGATACCAGCGAGTTCGATCTTGGAAACAACTTTCCGCAAGCCATCCAGGGCTGCGTCTAAGTCGCTTTCGAGTTTCGGAAGACGCCCAAGTTCGTCTTCCGCGATGACACGAAGCCGCTGAATTTCGGTTTTCTCGCGGTTGTATTTCAGTTCAGTGCGGCTTTCGCACAACAACCGCTCCTCTCGAAGCGCATCAGACAGCTCTTTGTCGGACTGTCGAAGTGCATTTTCAGAATCAGGTTCACCGATACCGACTGCGGCGAGCAGTTTTGTACGACGCTCGCGCAAGGTGCCGATAGTTAGTCCAATTTGCTCGATACGCTGCTCAAGATCGCGGGCGCGGCGCCGCGCCCCCTCAACATCCTCACTGCTAACTTTCTTCGAAAAGATGGCCATGTCCATTTCTCCCTCTCGTGTCTACAAAGTGTTGTTACGAACTGATGCCCAGCCGTGCTGCTGCTTGCGACGGTGTACAGGAATTTCCCCGCCGCCTTTCCTCTGCCACAAACTCCGCGATTCGAAGCGCGTTTTCTTCAACGCTGCTGTCCGCGTCACGTTTGCTTACATGCGAAACGGCCTGTTGAGTGGTGCAAGGGATACCCGCTGCGAGCCTTCGTTGCCGATACTGTTCAGCTTTGCGTGCGAGTTCGTGCGGCGCGGGCTCGGCGTCCGGCAACTTGCTTACTTGCTGCGGGGCTACTGTTTGCACAGCCTTGGGCGGTACCTCTGCGGCCAGTCTCTCCAGAGCTTTGTCCGTCGATAGGCCAGCGTCAAAAATACGGTCCATGATTGTCTTCGGGGCAGCAGCTTTTGCTACTGATGGGGCAGTTTTCTTGCTCGAACCGTTAGCAGAGCGCAGTCCGTCAGTAATCGTTTGAAAACTGCGAACGCCGTCCACAAGGCCCGCTTTCACTGCCTGCTGACCGAAGAACAGACGCGCCTCGGTTGCAGCCACTTGCGATGGAGGTACACCTCGGAACTGTGCGACGGCTCCGCAGAACAATCCGCAGAGATAGTCCACTGTCTCCTGTAGCGCTGCGCGTCCATCGGCTGAGAGTGGCGCGTGTGGGCTCACGATGTTTTTGAACTTGCCGCTCACAATTTCCGAAACTCGCACGCCCCGCGCTTCTTCAGCTTTGCTCACATCAGTGTGTGTGGCTATGACTCCGATGCTGCCAACTTGAGTGGCTTCGCCCGTGATGTAAACCCGCTCCGCAGCAGCGGCAACCCAATACGCTGCACTTGCTCCAATGCCGTCTATAACAGCCACGATGGGCTTGCTTCCGCGTGCGCCGTAAATCAGGCTAGCCAATGCTTCCGTGCCATCGACAACGCCGCCAGGGGAATCCACGTGAAGCACAAGTGAATGCACGTTAGGACTCTGGAGTGCCGCCTGAAAATCGCTAGCAAATTCCTCTGTCGATGTTTCCTGAAAGAACAACCCCAGAATCGTGGGATGTTTCACGATTATTCCGTGTGCTGGCAGAACAGCAACGCCGTCCCGCACATCAAAACTCGCACGATCTGTTCTGGAGATCCTGCGCAATGACTCCGCTTTTGCATCGCGCATATATATCTCTGCGGTGCGCTCTATTTGGCGAAGTACGTTTGGAGCGATCGCCCAGGGCGCCGCCAGGAGTTCAATTAGTCCCTTTGTGTCAGTTAGTTTCACTACCACCTCCCGCTGTTTCGATTTCAACCTCACATCCCAGCGCCCGCAAAATGTCCACCCACTCAGGAACTTTCAAGTCCCATGGGCCGTTGGGCTGCTCCGGTTGTCCGGTAAGTTGGTTTTCCAACTTCATCAAAGCGCCCAGGGAGAACTGCTGCGGATCATCCACCTTCAGCAAACCTCTGCCCGGAATGTTCAGCAGTATCGGTGCTGCTGCGGGGTTCCATTTCAGGAGCACAACGTAACCACAGCGCGGCGCGTTGGGATGAATCAGAATTCGTTTTCCTCTTTCGCGCTTCGTATGCTGGTATGTCTCTGGGCGTACCATCATTTCGTCTGCCTTTCGAGCGCCTCTTGCTCCCTGATTTGTGCCAACAACGTGGCGTGATAAGGGCTGTGCTGCGCCTGCTTCTCAATGTCTGCGAGCCACGCGATGTAGTCTTCTTCAAGCTGCGAAAGTTCTTCAGGGCTGAGCGGGGTGTCTTCCACATCAATCTGCTCAACTTGGGGGAGCGGCGCTTGCGCCGCTGCTTCCCCTGACAGTCTCTCTGACAGTCTCTCTGACGATTCGGGTGTCAGGGCTGTGTCACCGTTTTGTGCGCTGGATGTCACCCTTTCCAGATCGTTCATGTCACCGTTTTTGTGCCAGTTCGGGCCGTTACTACTTACAAACGGTGTCACGGTGTCACCCTTTTCCAGTTCACTCTCCAACTGCGACCGCAACTGGCGAAGCAGCCTTACGTTTACGCGATACACATTCGTCAGTCTTCTACCGCCGCGTTGATGTACGTGCAGCATCTGGTAGCCACTATCATCAGGCTTCGAGAGCAGTTGAATGATGCGTTGGGCTGTGCGCTCTGAGCAGCGTGATTTACGTGCGATCTTGGCTACGCTGTACCAGGAAACACCTTCATCGTTTGCCCAATCAGAGAGGGCCAACAGCACCATCATCACGCGGGCGTCTTCGATAGGGGCTGCTTCCCACACGAGGCTCGTAACCTTCAGACTCATGCGAGAGCGCTCCCGTTCTCCTGAAGGGCTTGTATCGCAGCCTCAAGAATGTTGTGCCGTACCGCGTAGAAAATTCGGGGCGGTGCGCCTCTCTTCGATACGTGCAAGAAACCAAGTTCGCATAGCGTCTTGCGGGCTGACCTGAACTGGTCTTCTGACAGACCCGTTGTGGCCATCAGTGCACCGTTTGAAGCGAAGAATTCTTCGTCAGTAGCCGAGTCTGGGGGAATGCTCCAATTCAGCACTTGCGAAAGCAAGAGCGCTGCGCCGCGATCGCCGCCGCATACGTCCATCAGAACGGGGCGCAGGAGCAGCTTCTGCTTTACACCGATAGGCGCGTCTTTCCTTGGCCTGCCGCGTTTCTTCTCACCGGGAGTCATCGGCTCACGTTCCCCGCTACCGCGCCTTTTGCAACATTCCAGCGGCGCCGCACATAGCCTCTGTGCGCTTCACTCGCTTCGGTCTTTGCGGGAAGAGCCTCCAAGAATGTTTCCAGGTCACGCCGCAATATCAGCGTGCGCCGTCCCAACTTCCGCGCTTTCAGTTCGCCGGTTTCGATGCGCTCATAGATCGTGGTCTGACCCAATCCCGTGAGCCTTGACACTTCCCGCGTACTGAATCCCATCTTCTCGCCTAGAATTTCCGCGCTAGCCACGTTCGCCTCCCCATCTGCGTTAACCTCGCGTCCTGCGTGTTTGCCGTTCGCGCTCACGTACCGAAAAGTACGCTGCACGTGTCGGACTGTCGATGTCCTATATCGCAGGACAGTTCTATTTCACTAAACAGAGCTGTTAATCAGATTTCTGGCTTTAGTGTGTCGTATAGCGATATATAGGACTTCGAACAGCGCGCATCGTCCCATGGCCAGCACCTTGCACGTCGGTACTCCTAGAGGCGTACCGAAGTGCGCTAGTGACACTGCGGTAAACGAAAACGAACAAAACGCGATGCAGATTGGGGCTAGTTTTATTGGCAAACAGGCCGGAGGGAAAAGTGGAGTCTTGGACAGAAGGCGATCAGACGATAGGAGTAAGCGCGGCGTTACGCCCCGCACTATTTAGCATCTATTTAGCAGAACCAAGAGGTATGCTTGTAAGTTATTGATTCTTTGGCGTCCCCGACGGGATTCGAACCCGTGTTATCGCCGTGAAAGGGCGGTGTCCTAGGCCGGGCTAGACGACGGGGACGCTCTCAAAAAGGCAGGAACATCCTGCGAAAACAGAAGTGCTCTCGCAAACATTGATACTATCAGCCCAATTCCGAGAGTGTCAAAGGTTTGCTGCGCTCGTGTTGCTACGGTGATTCGCTGGATTGCGGCGCGACCGTTCGCAAACCGGGCTGCTCTCATGCGTGGCATTTGCACTATCTATCGTGCCCTTGCTGTACTCTAGTACATGAGGGCAACGCGGGTTAGGGTTGTTACTCCTAATAGACAATCATGGCTGATCCACTTTATCTGAGTCTTTGGTTTCCTAGCTTTGCGACGGTCGAGATGATGCCGCGAGCTTTGTCACTGCTGCGACAATTCCCTTTTTCGGCACAGCGTCCTGGGATTTCTTATCTGTCCGTTACGCCTGTAACGTGGGGAGAACCGACGGTCATGGAGCGCCGTTTTCGTCCGGGGCTTGACCCGGAACAGGCGATCGCGATCACCAACGAGTTTCTGCATGCTGATTACGCGTATACGTTCGAAACTTACTGGGACCTCTTTGCCCAGACCGACGAGTCTGAGGAAATACAGCTTCTCCCGCAACCAGTCGAAATCGTCGTGAACGGAACTGAGTTCGACGATGGTGCTTACAAGCAAGCGGGACACATTCAGGTCGACTTCGGGTTGGACACGCCATTCCTCTACGAGAACATGGATCTGACTCTGGCAAACGAGAACCGCATCAAGGCAAATATCCAAAAGCTGATCGCCTTCACGCAAGCTGTCGAAAAGAATTGTGGTATCAGCGGGCGCGTGCTCTGGTCGGAGTCGGACGAGAATCTGGCGCAGAAGCTAATCGAGAGGATTCAGAAGGTGCATTAGGGTTACTTTAGGGTAACCCTTGCGTCTGGCTACCCCCTCCCCCACCCTTTTTTCTATCACTGATAATCTACAGGATTTATCGTTCTGTCTGACTGACGGACGTCGGGCAACGGGGGACCAGACCGTCGCACCGCCGCGATTACATTCTCGATACTATCGGCCGTCAACTGACACGAGTGCCTAATTCAATCGTACCAGTTTGGAACGCTTATCCCGACAGGCATAGCTGCGGAATATCTCTCAGCGTGCCAGTCACTTGGCCGAATTCCGGCGTTGCGAGGCTCTTGACAGTCGAACTGCCTCAGGCCGCACGACGCGGCATCATCTTGGGAATCTCCGCGTGCTCAGACCATTCCTTCTGTACCACTCTGGCTGTGCTGCCTCCACGGAGGGCGCCCAACAGAGACGCGAGCGGCATTGTCGCAGTGCTTCCGCAGCACAGGCACTTACTCAGGCTGTTGCTGATCATGTCGCAATTTGCACAGAGGACTGCTTCCGACAAACAGAGGGAGGTAAAACCATGAAGATCATCGCCAGACATATACACCTGCCACCTGGGGGATGAAGATCAGAGCGTTCCGGACATGGAGACGGATGCCCGCGATTAGCCCATGTTCCTTCCTATGTTGCTGACCGTCAAGCGCCAAATTGAGCCAAGATCGGCACAAACCTGTAAGATGTCGATTTCCCTTTCCGCGCGGCGGCATAGCGATGCGGCGGCAACATGCCGCCGCTCCAGCCGTCGAGGCGGCGCTACAAATCGGTACCGCGAAGGTTTACAGATTAGCTCTTCCCGATGTGGATCGACCCGTCCGAAGTGTGCACGTGCAGGATGGGACCGCCACCGTTGACCTTTCCTCGCAGTCGATTTCGAGCTTTTTCTTCGTTTTGGACGGCCAGTTCGGAATTGATGCTGCCATCTCCGGTCGAAGCGTCCAGTTCAAAAGCAATGTCCGCAGGCATTCGAAGGTTGACGCTACCGTCTGAAGTACGCAGATTCCAAGATCCGGACATCTTCGATCCGCCAGCTACGTTGGCCTTGATCTGCCCGTCCGATGTCTGAAGATCCAGTGCGGTGAAGCGACCATCCGCGTCGATACTGCCGTCGGATGTTCGGGCTTGAAGATCGCCGTTGAATCCAGACACGTGAATCGAGCCGTCACTTGTCCTAAGCACGGCACCGGCCTTGGTGCCATGAAGATTGAGGCTACCGTCCGAGGTGGTTGCTTGCACTCGCGTATTCTCCGGAACGGAAATCTCGACCTTGACGGAACGATTGCCGAAGTTGAATCCCCAGTGCTGGTTCGGGATTTTGACCTGGATATAGACGTGATCCCCACTCTGCCATTCGGTGATCTTCACACCATTCGTTCCGATATCCCAACCGCTGGTCGTAACGAATGCAGATATTGTAGAAGTGCCTCCGTGAACTGCGATGGACGCATCATTGGAATCGACCTGAAGAACAGGCGAGGTGCCGACTCTGTATTCCTTTCTCCACTCGGCGGCGAATGCGACGGACGACAGCAACAGGCAGCAAAGCAACAGAAACGCCAAAAGGATGCGAAAGCGCATGATGATCCCCTCCAGAGGGATTCCTACCAAGCTAGGTACGAGTGGGCTGTATTGTTGGTTCCCTGAAACTTAAGCCAACGCACCCGTTCCGCTTCAGGCCAACGTCCCAGAATGGGAGTTCAAGAGGGACAATGTGTGCCAAGCGCCGTGCGAGTAGATCGAGGTGTGCCAAACTTATTGGCGTCCTTGGGGAGGACGTCATGTGCGAGTTCTGCCTGAAACATGCCGAGGGAAAGAAGTGGTATCTCGAGGCGAAGAACTACTCCGACGATCTGGCTAGCGACGTGAATCGCCGGCAGATGATCAGCGAGTTCTTTCAGCATCCGGACGCAATAGCCAAGGCCGTAGAGAAAACGGACAAGCTGGAAACGATGCCGAAGTTCGTGCGTGACTGGTTCGTCTATCTGATCACGCGAAAGCAAAAGAAGGTCCACTACGGACAGGTGCTGCCGATCGAGGACGTCGAGAAGATCTTTGACATGACGAACTCGATCGTGCGCGTCGCGTGCTATTGCCGGCACAACACGCTGGGGAAAGAGAAGCGCTATTGTTACGGCATAAGCCTGTCACCCGACAACGTGATGTCCGAAATCGTTCAGGGACTCAGCGACAACTTCCTTACAGGGCCGGAGACCGGCGGAGTCGAGAAGTTGACGAAGGAAGAAGCGATGGAGGCGTTTCGCAAGCACGAGCGCGAAGGATTGTGCCACACCGTGTGGACGTTCATGACACCGTACATCGGTGGGATCTGCAACTGCGATCGTTCGGACTGCTGGGCGATGCGCTTCACCATGTCCCGCAACATCCCGGTCATGTTCCGCGCCGAGTACGTCGGTGAGATCGATCCGGACGCATGTAACGGCTGCCGCGAGTGCCTGCGGCAGTGCCAGTTCGGCGCGCTGACGTGGAGTGCGTCGAACAAGAGAGCCGTGATCGATCAGCGGTGGTGCTACGGGTGTGGAGTCTGCCGCTCTGTGTGCAAGAAGAATGCGATCACACTAACGGATCGAGCGCAGTGTAAGGTGGCGGCGGGGCTGTGGTAAGCAGTAGTCCTAGCGAGTTGCCACAATCGCAACCCAGCGACCGTTGGAACCGAGCCGTTCAGTGCTTATCTCAGAAAACCCTGCCGAAGACAAAGCAGAGCGTACCTCTTCTGGCGTTCGCAAGGTAAAGATGTCGCTCGGCATGCCTTCCTTGTCCATGAACTCCTTTGGCATGAAACCGACGACAAGAGTGCCTCCAGGGGAAAGAACACGATGGATTTCCGTGAAGCCTGCTTCCAGCGAATTCCAGAAGTAGATGGTATTGGCGGTACAAACCTTATCAAATGATTCAGATGGAAATGGAAGATCTTTAACATCTCCCGTGCAAAAAGAAGCGCGCCTCTCAGCGACGTCCTTGGAAAACTTCTTCTGCGCATGCCTTACTGAGTCAACCGAAAGGTCAAGACCGGTAAACGAAGCCGCCGAAGAAACCAATATAGGAAGGTTGAGACCTCCACCGAAGCCGATTTCAAGAACACGATCCGTGGACCGCACGTCGAGTAGCTTGATGACGAACGCATTCAAGTCTGCATTGTGCGAGTTCATACGACGTCGGATTATGCGTCCCAGGAAGCCGGAGGGGCACGAAAGTTGTCGGGCAATGAATTTAGGAGGCATTTATCAACACTGTAATGAAAAGTGATGTGAGCGGCAACAATGTCGTGGAGCGATAGAACGGATCACAATGGGACGGCAAGATGCCGCCGCTACAGCCGCCGGGACGGCGGCGCTACGTTGCGGCGGGGTTCCGGCGAGAACCCTAATACTAGTTCGGAAGGTTTGCGGTGACGGGTTCTGAGGCGTGACTCCGAAACGTCGAACAGTAGTACTGCCATTTAGCTTTGCGGCGCTGAAGAACGCCTTCGTAGAACGCGTATGCAGCGTAAAGCACCAATAATCCGACAGCAAATGGCGTCAGATTCTCGGATAATGCGCGAATGCCTGACCAGACCGATGAGTTATATTTCGCTATGTAAGCAAGGTCGTTGACCAGCCCCCATGTTGTCTCCAACGCAGAAATGATAAGCGTTAGTACCGCCAGCTTTCTCAGGGATTGTACTCGGGCCGAACACGCAGCGAACAAGTAATCAAACCTGATTTCGGATTCAGCAAGGGTCGAAAAAAGAGCGGGGCTTGTCCGCATCGCATTTTCATTGGGTTCGAGAGGCAGCTGAGACTCGAGCCGTCTGCCGACCAGGGCGGCTCTAGCAATAGAATCGGCATTCAGGGTGGCGGAGTTCTTGGACACAGCCCGACTTCGGTGCCGCGATAACCATAGATTCCATGCCAGTTGGAAAGAACGTACGACTAAGAATACAACCGCAAATACTACGAAGAACTCGAAGAGCCTCGAATGAAGAGGTGTCACTATAGTTATCGAAACAGGTTCCTCCTGCATACAGCCTCCAATTCTTGCTGGTACGTTAGACACCGCTGAAGTCTGATCTGTTCCTTCGACTAATCCACTGCGGCGGCAAAATGCCGTCGATACGGCCGCCGGGATGGCGGCGCTCCGAACAAAAGGCCCAACCTCTCGGCTGGGCCTTTTGTTTGCTGCCGGTCTGGAGACCGGCGCTACTTATTACGCTAAGTTACTTGGTGCGTCCGGCTTCGACCTTCAGGGCGTCGGCGGCAGCGGCCTGCGCAGCAGCGAGGCGAGCCGTCAACACGCGGAAGGGTGAGCAGGAAACGTAGTTCATGCCGGCGCGGTAGCAGAACTCGACCGACTGAGGTTCTCCACCGTGCTCGCCGCAGATGCCGACCTTGAGGTTCGGGCGGGTGCTGCGGCCCTTCTGGATGCCCATCTTCACGAGCTGACCAACGCCTTCCTGATCGAGCACCGCGAATGGATCCTGCTTCAGGATGCCTTCGCCGAGGTACGTCGGGAGGAACTTGTTGATGTCGTCTCGCGAGAAGCCGAACGTGGTCTGGGTGAGGTCGTTGGTGCCGAAGCTGAAGAACTCGGCTTCCTTCGCGATCTCATCGGCGACAACCGCTGCGCGCGGCAGCTCGATCATCGTTCCGACCATGAACTCGACTTTCTTGCCCTTGGCCTCGAAGACTTCCTGGGCCACGCGGCGGATGATGGCAGCCTGGTTCGCCATTTCCTTGATGCCGTGGGTCAGCGGAACCATGATTTCCGGCTTCGCAACGATACCCTTTTCGCTCATGTTAACGGCGGCTTCGAGGATGGCCTGCGCCTGCATCTCGGTGATCTCGGGATAGGTGACGCCGAGGCGGCAGCCACGGTGTCCGAGCATCGGGTTGAGCTCGTGCAGTTCGTTAACGCGCTCGAGCAGGGTCTTGAGTTCCTTGAGCTTCGGCGAGCGCGGCTTCGTGGCTTCGAGGACGCCGATTTCGACCATCAGCTCTTCACGGCTAGGCAGGAACTCGTGCAGCGGCGGATCGATGAGGCGGATCGTAACCGGCAGTCCGTTCATGGCCTTGAAGATGCCTTCGAAGTCCTTGCGCTGCATGGGCAGGAGCTTCTTGAGGGCGGCGCGGCGGGTCTTCTCGTCGCGGGCGAGAATCATGGTGCGCATGTGGCCGATGCGGTCCTCGGCGAAGAACATGTGCTCGGTGCGGCAGAGGCCGATACCTTCGGCTCCGAACGCCTTGGCCATGATCGCGTCACGAGGGATGTCAGCGTTGGCGCGAACACCCATCTTGCGGAACGGATCGGCCCAGCTCATGAACTTCACAAGGTTCGGATCGTCGGGGCTGGCGGGGAGCGTGTTCAGCTTGCCGGCAATGACGCGACCGCTGGTGCCGTCGAGGGAGATGTAGTCACCCTCTTTGAACGTCTTGCCCTTGACCTTCATGGTCTTGGTCTTTTCGTCGACGGTGATTTCACCGGCGCCGGCGACGCAGCACTTACCCATGCCACGGGTCACGACTGCGGCGTGTGAGGTCATGCCGCCGCGGGAGGTCAGAATGCCCTTTGCGACTTCCATGCCCTGAATATCTTCAGGCGTGGTTTCGGCACGGACAAGAATGATCTGTGCGTTGTTGTCCTTCTGGAAGACCTTGACCGCTTCTTCAGCGCTGAAGACGATCTTGCCTACGGCAGCGCCGGGCGAGGCAGGCAGGCCCTTGGTCAGGACGTCTACCTTGACGCCCTTTTCGTCGAGTCGCGGAACGAGGAAGTCATACAGCTGGTTGGGTTCAACGCGGAAGATCGCTTCTTCCTTGGTGATGAGCTTTTCGTCAACCATCTCGAGGGCGAGGCGGACAGCGGCCAGACCGGTGCGCTTGCCGTTGCGGGTCTGCAGCATGTAGAGCTTGCCTTCCTGGATGGTGAACTCGAAGTCCTGCATGTCCTTGTAGTGCTTTTCAAGGCGCGAGGTGATCTCACGTAGCTGGTTGTAAACTTCGGGCATAACCTTTTCCAGCTCGGAGATGTGCAGCGGGGTGCGGATGCCGGCGACGACGTCTTCGCCCTGTGCGTTCATCAGGAACTCGCCATAGAATTCCTTGGCGCCAGTGGCTGGGTTGCGGGTGAAACCTACGCCGGTGCCGCTGGTGTTGCCGAGATTGCCGAACACCATCGCCTGAACGTTGACGGCTGTGCCGAGCATGTCGTCGATGTTGTTGATACGGCGATAGTGCTTCGCGCGATCGTTCTGCCAGCTTTCGAAGACGGCGTTGCGCGCCAATTCGAGCTGCTTGAGCGGATCCTGCGGGAAGTCGATCTTCGCGTGCTTCTTCACGACGGCCTTGTAGTCCTTGATCACTTCCTGAAGAGCCTTGGCGTCGAGTTCGGTGTCGAGCTTAACGCGCTTCTGCTTCTTCTTCGTGTCGAAGGCATGGTCGAAGTGTTCCTTGGAGATGCCAAGGACGACGTTGCCGAACATCTGAATCAGTCGGCGATAGCTGTCGTAGGCGAAACGCGGATTGTTGGAGCGCTTTGCGAGGGCTTCAACGCTCTGGTCGTTCAGACCGAGGTTGAGAATCGTGTCCATCATGCCGGGCATGGAGAACTTTGCGCCGGAGCGGACGGAGACGAGCAGCGGATTTTCACCCGCGCCGAGCTTCTGTCCCTGAAGCTGTTCGAGACGGGCCAGAGCTGCTTCCATCTCCTGCTGCACGGTCGCGCTCACGGTGCCGGTCTTCATGTACTCGCGGCAGGCTTCGGTCTGAATGGTGAATCCAGGAGGCACCGGAAGGCCCGCGTTTGTCATCTCGGCAAGGCCAGCGCCTTTGCCACCGAGCACGTCTTTCATCTTGCCGTGGCCTTCTGCGCTGCCACCGCCGAAGAAATAGACGTACTTCACTGCTTCTGCTTGTGTAGGTGTGCTCATCAGTTCGTCCTTTGCAAATAACCGCTAAATTTGTCCGTTATGATTGCCAACTGCAATGGTACTCCGAGGGGACCCGCCCAGAGCCCATAATCCAGTGTTGCTCTACTGCCCCAGGCCACTGCTACTTGCTTTCCGTCACGATCTCGGAGAAATCCGCGATCGTGCTGAACTCATCAACCAACATCTGTAACAGCGCCAGGCGGTTCGAACGGACTTCCTCGTCTTCAACCATGACCATTACTTTATCGAAGAAGGTGTCGACTGCCGGACGCAATCTGGAAATCTCAGTCAGCGCTTTCTCGTACTGCTTCTGATCGCGCAGTTTCTTCACGACTACTGCAGTCGCGGTCGCCTGAATCGCGAGTTCCTTTTCGCCGGGCTCGCCGCTATCGTGGATGACTTTCACGGAACCGGTGTTCTGCTGTGATTCGGTCCACTTCCCTGCTTCTCGTGCCTGGCGCAGGATGTTCTCCATGCGCTTGAACGCGAAGGATACTGAGGCGAAGTCTTCGGAGCCGCGGACGGCGGTAACGGCCTTGGCACGTTGCACGGCGTCAACAACATCGTCGGAACCGGCGGCGAGGACGGCGCTAACTACGTCGTACGCATAGCCAAGTGTGTCGCGGAGGTAGAAGTCGAGGCGTTCCTTGAAGAAGTTCCCGACGGCGGAGGTGTAGTCGGCTGCGGGGGTGAACTTCTTCTCAACTTCGGAGCCCGCATAACCCTGACGAGCAGCTGTCAATACCTGTGAGAGGCTCACTGACAGATTGTGCTCGGCAATGGTTTTCACGATGCCGTTGGCCTGACGTCGCAGCGCAAACGGATCTTTCGAACCCGACGGAATCATGCCAAGTCCGAACATGCCAGCAATGCTGTCGGCTTTGTCGGCGATTGCCAGCACTGCGCCTTCGGTAGTGCGCGGGGCTGAGTCTTCCATGGAAGCCGGCTTGTACTGGTCGTAGATTGCATCGGCGACTTTCGGGCCGAGTCCCTGGGCGTTCGCGTAGAGTCCGCCGATGACGCCTTGGAGCTCTGTGAACTCTTTTACTAACTCGGCCGTAAGGTCGGTCTTGGCAAGCCATGCGGACTGCTCGACGGCTTTTGAGTCGATACTAATGCCGGATTTTGAAAGCGTTTCGGCAATGTTGAGCGCCAGCGGAACCGTGCGGGCGGCCTTCTCGTAGTAGCTGCCGAGGTCTTTCTGGAAGGTAACGTGTTTCAGCGATTCGACGCGCTGCTTAAGCGGCGTCTTCTGGTCGAACTCCCAGAAGAAGCGGGCGTCGTTGAAGCGGGCGCGAAGAACACGTTCGTGTCCATGCTGAATGATGCCCGTAGGGTCGCCGTCGGTGTTCAGGACGGCGAGGAAGTGCGGCGCCAGCTTGCCGTTCGCATCCTCGACGGCGAAGTAATTCTGGTGATCGCGCATGACGGTGACGAGCACTTCTTCAGGCAGAGTCAGATACTCGCGCTCGAAGTTGCCGATAATGACCGACGGAAACTCCGTCAGGTTGACAACTTTCTCCAGCAAGGGGTTGTCTTCACGCCAGCGGGCACCGGCAATCTTGCGCGTGGCGGCATCGAGGGCCTTGCGGATCACGTGCTCGCGCTCGGCTTGTCCAAGAACGCGTCCTTTGGCAAGCGCCTCAACGTACAGACGAGGACGCTCGACATGAACCGAACCATTGGAAAGAATGCGGTGACCACGCGACTCTGAGGTGGCCAGGATTCCCGCATACTGAACCGGAATCATCTCCGAGCCAAACAGAGCGACGATCCAGCGAACCGGGCGAACGAACCGCTCGGGCTTACCGGCACGCCAATACATGTTCTTGGCCCAGTAAAGACCGGCAATTTCCTTCGGCAACGCCTCGGAGAGAATCTCGCCTGCATGGCGTCCCTTGCGCGTCACAGTTGCCGCAATGTATTCGCCCTTCGGCGTGCTGACCCTCTGCAATTGGCTGAGGTCCACATCAACCTTCTTGGCAAAGGCCTGAGCTGCAGGGGTGGGCTGTCCATCTTTGAAGGCGACCTTCACGGATGGTCCCATTACCTGCTCTTCAACGTCGGCTTGTAACGGGTGCAGATCACGCGCGATCACGGCAAGGCGGCGGGGCGTCGAGATGGCCTCGATATCCGGGCTCGAACTCAATCTCTCACGAGTGAGTAGGTCGCCGACGCGCTTTGCGAGCTCTTCGCGGGCGCCGTCGATCATTCGCGCGGGGATTTCTTCAGTTCCGATTTCAAGCAGAAAGTCAGGCATTACGCTTTTTGCGCCTCCGCCGCTTGTACGCTCGTCTGCTGCTGATCCACCCATGCCTTCGCCACGCCGACAGCCAGCGTGCGGATGCGCGCGATGACGCCGACGCGCTCGGTAACGGAGATGGCACCGCGTGCGTCGAGGATATTGAACAGGTGTGAGCAGTGGAGGCAAAGATCAAAGGTGGGGAGTAACGGGAAGCGCTTCTTCTCGGTGGCAATGGCCTTCAGGTCGGCGCCCTTCTCGTTGCCCTTTTTGATGAGCGCGTTGTACTGATCGATGAGCGCTTGCGCTTCCGCCTCGTACAGGTTCAAGTGCTGCCAAAGCTTGTCGACATCGGCGGCCTCGAAGTTATAGACCGAGAACTGCAACTCGTCGGCAAGCCGAACATCGCCGTAAGTCATGACCTTCTTGGGGTCTTTCGGATCGCGCGACCAAACGATGTCGTAGATTGAATCGACGTCTTGCAGGAAGGCAGCGATGCGCTCCATGCCGTAGGTCAGTTCGGCGCAGATCGGATCGAGGTCGACGCCGCCGCATTGCTGGAAGTACGTGAACTGGGTGATCTCAAGTCCATCGAGCATGACCTGCCAGCCGATGCCCCAGGCACCGAGCGTCGGCGACTCCCAGTTGTCTTCCTCGAACTTGATGTCGTGCTTGCGCAGGTCTATACCGAGTGCCGCGATCGATTCGAGATAGAGCTCCTGAACGTTCTCCGGCGGGGGCTTCAGGATCACCTGCATCTGCGTGTGGCGGTAGAGGCGATTCGGATTCTCTCCATAGCGACCATCAGCAGGGCGGCGGGAAGGCTGGATGTAGGCGACCTTGTACTCTTTCGGTCCGAGCACTCGCAGGAAGGTTTCAGGGGCCATTGTGCCGGCACCGACTTCCATGTCGTGAGGCTGCTGGAGGACGCATCCGCGCTCGGCCCAGAAATTGGAGAGCCGAAGGATCAGTTCTTGAAATGTCAGCGGTTTGTCAGCTTTTTGATTCACGAAGACTTTCTCAATCGAGCCTGGTTTCACTGCCCTCAGTGGCTAAAGCCACCATGATCTGCGCCACCTGACGGCACGGCTAAAGCCGTGCCCTACCCAAGCGCTTACAACCGATCCAGCATCGCCGCCGTCACGAGCTTCTTTTCAATGTGGCGTTCGACAATCTGTACCAAGAACTTTCTTAAGTCGGAGCCACGCTCTTTGGACCACGTCTCGCTGCCAAACTTTTCTACCGGCAAGCGAAACATTTGTGCCGCGATCTGCCGCGACTCGGCAGTCAACGCTGATGACGCAAGCCGCTTATCGTCAGCGCACATCAGCCCATCTGCCAGCGCGTGATAGAACGCCCGATCAGCCTCCAGCGCTCCGCCACAAACCACGCACTCGTTGAGGTCAGGAAGAAAACCCACCAGCCTGACCATCCACAGCTCGAAATACGTCAGCGGCAGCCAGATCGCGCCCGCGCGCAGATTCTGTAGAACCGCCCACGTCAGACGAAAGATCGCGTCGTTCGCCTCGCGATCGGGGAGCAATTCGTCCAGCAACTCCGCGATGTGTCCCAGAGCAACGGCTCTCGGGTAGTCCACGGTAGTCGCCAACGGCGATTCAACCACATCGCACGAATCGATCCGCGCCAGTTCCTTACCCTCGCGATCGTCGTAGTAGACGCGAACGGCGGTAAGGGGCTCCAGTGCTCCACCAAACCGCTTCCGCGATCTCTTCGCCGATTTCGCGACGCCCTTCACTTTACCTTCGGCGCGCGTAAAGAATGTCACCAGCAGGTCTGCCTCATGCAGCGGATAGCTGCGGAGCACAATCGCCTCGGACTCTTTAAGCGCCATGGTTTTCCAGGGCCATCGCTTTCAGTGTTTTTGGGGGATTCCAACGGACACGCCGCGTGGGTTCACCAAAATACCCGACAACACCAAAGGCCCTTCGCTGGTGAAGGCTAAGTATTGATTCTAATCGAGCTGTTCGCACTTGCAAAGCATAAGAGCGCAAAAATGCAGCCCCTCTCCCGCCTCTCCGTCCAGGAACCGTGACAAATACTTCCATTTTGGGTGCGTTCGGATATGATTATCAGCAACTCGCAATAAGTCAGCTGCGGATCAGAGGTTCTCAACCATGGGCAAGAGACGCGAGCCCAGAATACAGTTCGATATACCTGTAAAAGTGTGCGGCATGGACACGGCCGGACATCCGTTTGTGCAGACTGCCTACGCAATCAGCATTAGTCGCTCAGGAGTTCGACTCACCGGAGTTGGACCTCTCGTTCGCGTAGGCGAAGTTGTTGCGGTGATATACAAGAACCGAAAGGCTCGTTTCAAAGTCGCTTGGATTGGCGACTTTGGTGAGCCCGAGGCTGGCCAGGCCGGATTAGAAGCGGCTGACCCGAATGCATTGATTTGGGACTTCCCGCTTCCCCACCCTGTTGTGGACGGTTACGTCTCCCCTAACGCATTGGGAGGATACCCGGGCTCGGGTGTGGCATCGATGTCGCCGGCGCCCTGGACGGATCCTGTTCAGAGCGCCGCTCCAAAAACAGCCTCTGCGACGCCTGGCAGCGAACGGAGGACGGCGCCCCGGTACAAGTCTCGCGGTTCCGCGGACATCTTCGTGCCCAACGTGAGTTTCCCTACACGCGGGCAGATCGACGACATCAGCCTGAGCGGCGTTTACATTCAGACGAATGCTCCACTGCTTGTGGGCAGCAAGGTCAAGTTGAACCTGACCATACAGGGCTGTGCGTTGCAGGCCGAGGCCGAGGTACGTACGTCGCATCCTGGGGTGGGTATGGGGCTGATGTTCACGAACATGAACACCGACAATCGGCTGATACTCGGCAACCTGGTGAATCGGCTTGGAGGCATTCCGCCTGCGATATCGAAGACAGCTGGAACCGCGTCATCCAGTGCCGCTGCGGCAACTGCTCCAGCACCGGCTTCCGCTACATTGCGTTGGGATGTAATAGGCAGAGCCGTCTCAGAGTGGTTTCAGACACATGATTCCCTGAGCAAGGACGATTTCATAAACATCGTCCGGCGCTTCTGAACCGCACCAAAAGCGAATCGGGCGCGCACCAATCGTACGCACCCGATCAGAACTGCGGGATGAATCAGGCCGTGGTCCTGCCAAAGTAAGTCGCGTTGCGCTCGGCGTATTCCTTCCACTTTTCCGGCAAATCATCGAGAGCGAAAATTGCCGAAACCGGGCACACCGGCACGCAGGCGCCACAATCAATGCACTCTACCGGATCGATGTACAACATTTCCTGTGTCGCGTGTGCCTCTTCATCCTTTTTCGGATGAATGCAGTCCACCGGGCAAGCATCAACACAAGCCGTGTCTTTGGTCCCGATACACGGTTCTGCAATCACATATGCCATCGAGAATGTCTCCCTTTCGGTGTAACCATCCTACTGCTCGATTCTAACAATAATAGAGACTGCCGCAACCGAAGGAAAGTTGCAGATTATCGCGCCACGATGCGTCACTTAGGCCGCTGCAGCAACGTCCACCGGTTCGTACTCGCAGATGTATCCGGCTACCGCGCTGGCGGCAACCGTGAGCGGACTCCCCAAATACATCTGGCCCGGGCCACTTCGTCCGGGAAAATTGCGATTCTGTGCACTTATGACAACCTGGTCCGAACGCGTCGAGACGCCGGGCCCGGCATTGATGCAGGCCCCGCAACTCGGCTCGATGACTTGAGCGCCCGCACGTTTGAAAATTTCCAGATAGCCGTTGCGCACACAGTAGTCACGCGTTTCCTGCGATCCAAACTGAATGAAGAACTTGCAGGACTCGGCTATTCTTCGCCCCTGCGCGAGAGCATCGGCAAGTACGCGTGCGTACATGTCCATGTCTTCGTTCTTACCTGCTGTGCAGGTACCGCCATAAGCGATCTCCACGGGAACCGGCGCGTGCAAGTCGCGGACGAATTTTCCGTTGCCGGGATCGCCAGGGGTTGCGACCATTGGATAGATCGCGCTGGCGTCGAGTTCGATAACCTGCGCGTATTGCGCGTCAGGATCGCTGAACAGTCCTTCCGTGAGCTCTTCGGCTTTGGCGCGATCCATGCCCCGCCGTTGAACAAGAAAGTCAATGGCCTTGCGATCGGGAGCGACGATACCGGTAAAGCCACCGATCTCAGCCGCCATGTTTGTCAGCGTGGCCCGTTCGTCGACGCTGAGGTCTTGAATGGCCTCGCCAGCGTACTCGATCACCTTGGCAAGCGCTTTTCCGCTTCGAACGTAGTCCATGGCGAGGATGGCAAGAATAAAGTCTTTTGCCGCAACGTTGGGCCGGCGTCTTCCATGAACAACAACCTTCACGGACTCAGGCACCTTCACGCGCACGTCTTTCGTGAGCCATGAGTTGAAGACGTCAGTGGTCCCAATCCCAAAAGCAACGGCGCCAATCGCGCCTGAGTGCGGCGTGTGCGAGTCCGACCCGACTACGATCTGGCCGGGCAGCGCATAGCTCTCGAGCATGATTGAATGGCAGATGCCCTGGGAGCCTTTGCGGTCTTTAAGTTCGCCGTGGTACTTGATGCCGCGTTTCGTCCCGAACTCTTCCTGCTTCAACTTCAGTTGGGTTGCGAGGTCGAGCAGTCCCATCTTTCTCTTCTCTTCAGACAGGATATCGTCCAGGAACGTGAGGTGGTCGCGAAAGAATAGGATCGACGAAGCATCGTTTACGGGAGCGTCCGTGCCCACGAAATGCTCGAAAAAGATTGCAGCCATAGGGGTGACGTACTCGTGGCTGAAACGCAGGTCCGTACGGGCGAAACCGGCATCGCCCGGCTTTACGGCCGGGACGCCGATGCTACCGTCAGGGCCGATCATGTGACACGCGAAGATCTTCTCTGCGACGGTCATGGGGCGCGCCTCTGTTTCGATCGACGGGAGCGAAACTCTTTTTTGCATTCGCGCGACGTTGTACTCGAACAGTCCGCCGTACTCGATGATGTCTTGCGTAATCTGGTCCTCACCTTGAGTGAACTCTTGTAGCGGAATCGGCTCGCCACGCCGGATCATGTCGATCAGGTTGAAGTTCGTTGAGGTCAGAACGCCGAGGTTCTGGCAGTTCTGCTTGTAGATACGCTCGATGTTCTCGGCAATCACGAGCTTTATCCCCGCTGCACGCTCGGCGTACGGCGACTGTTCGCGGCTCGAACCTTTGCCTCGACGCTTGCCACTGATGGCGCAGACGAATCCACCTCTCTTCACGTCGCCCCGCTTGATCGGCAATTCGTTCCCGCATTTCAGACCGGTGTACGGGAATTCGCCAAGCGTTTCGTCGAAGAAGAAGCATATGTGCGCCGGAGTAATTTCGTCGGTGGAGATGTCGTCGCGCAGTTTCGGATTGTTCTCCGGGTGTCGGGTATCCCAGGGAAGATCTTCGCCAGCAAGCTGACGCTTGATGAGTCCCGGATCTTCGGTCAGGAATAGTATGCGGCCTTGCAGCGTAACAGGGTTGGGGCTTTTTTCGATCGTGCGGTCCAGCAGAGAGTTCATGGGAGCAGCCGTGGGTACTTGAATTCCGAAACCAGCAACGGCTTAGATGCGGACGACGGGCCAAAAGAAGTTTCAGGAACACTGGCGGCGAGGCCCGCTGCAAGTAGAAAAGCAAAAGCCGCCCTCGCGAGCGGCTTCCTGTTTTCTGATCTTTATCTAGATGGCTGAGCCAGTCAGCACTTCGCGTTCTTCTGCGTCCTGCTTTTCTTCAGCCGGGCTGGATGGAAGAGCGATGGCCAACACTTCGTCGATTGTCTTGACGTAGTGCACGGAAACGTCCTGCAACTGCTCTGGCGTCAGGTCTTCCTCGACATTCATCTTGTTTTCAGCCGGGAAGATCACGTCGTGAACGCCCGCGCGCTTGGCGGCCAGGAATTTCTCCTTCACGCCGCCGATCGGCAAAACGTTGCCGCTGAGGGTGATCTCGCCTGTCATCGCCAGCAGCGGACGAACCTGCTTGACGGTTAACAGCGAAACGAGGGCAGTCACGATTGTCACACCAGCCGAAGGACCATCTTTGGGGATGGCGCCTGCCGGCACGTGGATGTGAAGGTCGTGCTTCTCGAAGAAATCTTCGGGAATGCCGAGTTGGGCCGCATTGGAACGGACCCAGCTAAGGC
>JAEYQK010000020.1 GCA_023410055.1 Acidobacteriota bacterium | reverse complement strand
CACGCATTATGGAAGGGCGCCCCTCTGGAGTAGGTTATGAGCATCGCAGCTCAGCCTACAAAAGGAGCACCGTTTCATGCAAAGCAGCGTGAAGTATATCGGGATGGATGTCCACCAGGCGACCATCGTGGTTGCGGTTTTGGATGCCGACGGCAAGCTGGTGATGGAGTCCATTGTTGAAACCCGCGCTTCCACCATTCTGGATTTCATTCAGGGCTTGCGGGGCGAGTTGATCGTCGCCTTCGAAGAAGGAATCTCGGCCGAGTGGCTGTATAGCTTTCTGAAGCCGCATGTCAGCAAGATCGTGGTGTGCGATCCGCGAAAAAGCTCGCGGCTGAATACGGGCAGCAGGAATGATCGCATCGATGCACGTCATTTGGCCGAGTTGTTGCGCGGCGGACAGCTGACGGAGATTTATCACGGCAACAGCGGCATCCGCACCCTGAAGGAGCTGGGGCGCAGCTACATCGCCCTCACCCAGGACCTGACGCGAGTCATGAATCGGATCAAGTCGCTGTATCACAGCCAGGCGATTCGCTGCCCCGGCCAGAGAGTGTACTCGGCACGTTCTCGCTCCGAGTTTCTCGTCCAGCTCAAAGACCCCGGCCAGCGGCGGCGGGCCGAGCGCTTGCATGAAGAGTTCGATCTGCTACACCCCCTGCATCAGCAAGCGAAACATGAGTTGCTGGTTGAGAGCCGCAAGTTTCCAGCGCGCCGCGTGCTGCAGCAGATCCCGTCGATTGGTCCGATCCGCGCCGCCTTGCTGCTGGCCCTGTTGCAAACGCCGCACCGCTTTCGCACCAAGCGCTTGCTGTGGGCTTACAGCGGTCTGGCGGTGGAGACGCGCAGCAGCGCCGATTACCAGATCAACAACGGCAGGCTGCAGCGCTCGAAGAAGAAGGTTTCGATTCGCGGCCTTAACGACAACCACAATCACGATGCGAAATACCTGTTTAAGAGTATGGCCTCTATGGCAACGATCAAACCGGGGCCGCTGCGAGAGTACTACCAGGGCCTGCTGGCCAAGGGCATGAAGCCGGCGCTGGCGCGTCTTACGTTGGCGCGCAAGATGGCGGCCATCGTGCTTGTGCTGTGGAAGAAAGGAGCAAAGTTCGATCCGAAGAAACTGACAACGCAAGCAGCTTGAGCGCTTCGATGTCCCGCGGCCATCATGATCACGGGATGTTCGCGAGGATCTTGAGGCGCTTCGGTCGAGGGTGAGTATCTACTACATGGCTCGGCATCACGTGCTACGGCACCAAGCCTCCGAAATCACCCTATGCCCCCTCGGATAACCGAAGAAAGCTGTAGGCCTCGAGTCTCCGATAGAACTATAGGTTGCCACGACAACCACGTCTTGCTTGCGTCGCTTCAGCTCCGGACGATGCTGTACCAGTGTCATGATCACGAAGGGAACAAACGAGCCTGGGCGTGCTGCTGCGCAGCCCACCCACTCAAAACAATGCTCGCCCATACGATCACGGGGCTGGATGTCACGAGAGCATGGCCGATTCCAGTCAGCCGGGGAAAACTATCTCTTGACATCCCCTTCCATAGACCCATGTAGCTCTCTATCCCACAATGGGAAAGCAAACGACTTTCACGTCGTCGTCAAGGCAAAGAATTTCTCAAACAGTTCCTGCGAACGTTGCGCACCTTCGTCCGTGATCATCACCGATTTTGCCTTCCCGCGAGGGTCGGAGATATACCCTTTCGCGTGTAACCGATCCATGACGTCCCAATCGTAGCCTTTCCATGCTCGCTTTATTTGATCGGACTCGAAGGTAGTCAGCCACAATAACGCCAGCACCATCTCGTCCACTTTATCCTGATCGTATTCCATAATGTCCCTCGCAGCCGAATCAGCAACATGCTACACCGTCTCGGCCTCAGCCAACTTCCCCGGTTCGCAATCTGAATGTGTAAATACAATTATGACGGTGCAATATCGACTCCTGTTCGATTAGGACAGGAGAAGGCCAAAAGCAATCAAGCCACCTGCCCACTATAAATGCGCATCCTAGTCTCTTCTCGACAACCGACGAGGAGAGATATTCGTGAGCACATTCATCACCAACGACGGCACGCAGATCTACTACAAGGACTGGGGCAAAGGTCAGCCGGTGGTTTTCAGTCACGGGTGGCCGCTGAGCGCGGACGCGTGGGAAGACCAGATGTTCTTCTTGGCCGACCGCGGGTATCGCTGCATTGCGCATGATCGTCGCGGGCACGGGCGCTCGAGTCAGCCGTGGCACGGCAACGACATGGACACCTACGCCGACGACCTTGCGCAACTGGTGGAGAAACTTGATCTGAAAGATGCGATCCACGTAGGGCACTCGACCGGTGGCGGCGAGGTGACGCGGTATATCGGGCGTCATGGCACAAAGCGCGTGGCGATGGCTGTACTGATCAGCGCGGTGCCACCGGTGATGGTGAAATCGGCGACTAATCCGGGTGGCACGCCGATGGAGGTGTTCGACCAGATACGCGCGGCGGTGCAGGCGGACCGGTCGCAGTACTGGAAAGACCTCAGCGTGCCGTTCTACGGAGTGAACCGTGCGGGCGCGAAGGTCTCACAGGGATTGCGCGATTCGTTTTGGCTGCAGGGGATGATGGCCGGACTGAAAGCCGTCTATGACTGCGTCAAGGCGTTTTCGGAAACGGATTTCACGGAAGACCTGAAGAAGTTCGACATACCGACGCTGATCCTGCATGGCGACGACGACCAGATCGTACCGATCAAAGATTCGGCCATGCTTTCATCGAAACTCGTAAAAGGCGCGACGCTGAAGGTGATTCCGGGCGCTCCGCACGGAATGTGCTCGACACTGAAGGACCAGATCAACGAAGAGTTGCTGACGTTCTTCAAGCAGAGCGCCAGGGCCGCGGCATAGTACTAGTTCGGTTACTTTCCGACACGAGGATCGTGCACTGCACCCATGAACAAAATGGCGTGCGTCTCTGCGTCGGTAATCGTGAACAAGAACGGTCGATTGACGACGATCATTGGCGGTGGCGGGGGCAGATTCCTCATCATGGGCACACCTCCCGCCACTCCCCCGAAATACGTGATTGCTTCAGCTTCGATACCGTTGTGGTCAAGCTTAACGTACGCCTTCTGTCCTACTTTCGTCAGTTTTGCGCCGGCCGGATTGGTTAGCAATTGTCTGAAAGCAGAAAACTTAGAGAAGGAATACTTCATGCCCAGGGCCTTCAAGTACTTCGTAAATTCTCTCTCCTTCTCAATCCTGAATTCGGGCATGTACACCTGCATTCCGGCACGTTGGGGATGAGTCTCCAGTTCGTCGATGGACTCTGGAGTCAGATTGCGTTCTAGCCAATCGAGGCTTCGATTCTCATCGGGAAGAAAAACGTTGTAGCTGAATTTGTCGCAATCGGTACTAACCGCTTGGAACCCGTCGCCGCGGTAATAAGCGAAAGTATCCTTCTTTTCGATCAGTGGCACCTTAACTTCGGCTCCGCCAGGAATGGTGAAAGTCGACTTTGGTGCTATAACGACCTTTGGTTCTTCTTGCGGTTCAGGTTTTGCACTCGGAAGTCTTAGGGGTGGCGGAAGTCTAAGGGCTGGCGGCCCGTTCTTGAAGTAGATTCCAGAGGTTGGGCCATCGCTGGGACGCCATCCATCCCAACGGCATCCCGCGCGCACCTTGTTGATGAGAACAAAATCAAGCTGACCCATTCCTGCAACTAGTCCGGCTGGGAGCGCGACCGTACCGAGCGTGGGCTTGCCGTTTGCCTGCCGCACCTTGACACCGCGCCACGCGTCGAGTTCAGCTCCATACTTCTCCCGCGCGATCTTCACAAATGCTGGACGGTAACGTTCGGAAGAGTTAACAGCGATGGTAGTCGTCAGCTCGGTCCGAGCAGGAGCTGGAACGTAAGGCGGTCCAATCTGCGGATTTTCCACAGGCTTCTTGGTGACCGCCGATTCTTTCGAATGTGGTGAAACGATGCGGTTCTTCAGATTGGAAGCTTGTTCATTGAGATCGGCAGGACTGTCGGCGACGAAGCTGAACGTGCCCCAAATCTCTTTCCGCGCGGTCTCATCGGCACCGTTCTGCAACAACGCCGCCGAGAATGAGAACCCGAGCGGCGAGAATACGATGTTCTGGTCTTTGGCGTCGGCCTGCACGAGTGGAAGGAATCGCAATGCCGTTTTGCGAGTGCTTTCGACGAAACGCTCGTCCGCAGCGGGCTTTTGCTGTGTCTGCCCGTAGGTAAACGCGCAGAACTGGGTAACACACAGAAACACAACGGCTCGACTGAGTGCTTCGAAGCTGCCGATTCTCATGGTCTATCGGATATACACCTGAGCTGCACGATTGGCAACGGCAAATGAAAAGCGGCAGACCCGAGCCTACCGCGTGCCATAAAAGTACTTCATAACCGGACGGGGCACAGCCCCGTCCCTACACAAGCGAAAAACGACTACGCCTTCTTGCTCCACTCGCGAATGTTTTTGATTTCGTCCGTGGAGATGTGCAGGAATTCGAGGAACTCCTGGTGCTCCGAGGGAGCGGCCTTTTCGAACTGCGAGTGCCAGCGCTTCATGTCGTCTTCAGTGAAGCCGGCGGCTTTCATGATGGAGACCCACTTTTCTTTCGTAACCACTTTTAACCTCCACAAACTTTTCTTTGCATTCAGCAGTTTCAGGATCGCCCGTTGATGTCCGCGGAGCGTCTCGATCTCGGCATTGATCTCCACCAACCGCCGTTTCAAGACCGAGGACGCATCATTCTCCGGGCGCTCCAGTATCGAACGAATGTCTTCGAGCTTCAGCCCCGAGTCGCGGTACATGCAGATCTGCCGCAATCGCTGCAGGTCTTTGTCCGTGTAGCAACGGTAATTGCCGTCGCTGCGCTCGGCGGGTTTCATCAGCCCGATCGATTCGTAGTAGAGAAGCGTTGTGCGGCTCAGGCCGCAGCTTCTAGCGAGTTTGGAAACGGTCAGCATCGCTCAGTCCTTACTTTCAACCCTACAGCTTTAGACAGGTCAAGGATATTTCTGAAAGGTTGTTTTGGCGAGAAGCATTACCGACGTTACTTAAGTTCAAGAAAAGAGCACCTCGTCCGCAATGCGGCATCTAAGACTACGAACATTGATGTAAAACTGTTATTGCGATCTCGATATCGCGACTAGTCTATGAGTTCAGGCGTGACCAAACCGGAGCTGGTGCAGATCGAGAGCGTCGATCGATCGGAGCTATACGAGCGCCTGGTCAGCGGCCTGTTTGACGCGGTATATCTCGTCAATCCTGACCGGCAGATCGTGCACTGGAACCAGTCGGCCGAGAAGACCGCCGGCTACACGCGCGAAGAGGTCGTCGGACACTGCTGCTACGAGAACATCCTCGTGCATGTGGACGACAAAGGCAAGCTCCTGTGTTTTGACGGGTGCCCGCTACAGCAGACGTTGCAGGACGGCAAACCGCGCGAGGGTCACGTTTTTCTACGGCACAAGCTTGGACATCGCGTTCCGGTCACGGTCCACACACAGCCAATTTTCGACAACGACGGCAAAGTTGTCGCTGCGATTGAGGTGTTTCGCGACGCCAGTCCACGCAACTCGGAACGCCGCGTCGCCGAACTGGAGAAGTTGGCGTATCTCGATGTCGTGACGCACATTCCCAACCGGCGTTATCTTGAAATGCGTTTTCCGCAACTCTTGGCTGAACAGAAGGCGATGTCCGGCAGGATGGGCTTGCTGATGCTCGACCTCGACGAGTTCAAGGAGGTCAACGACCGTTATGGCCATCAGACGGGGGATGCCGTGTTGTCATCAGTTGCGAAGACGCTTACTGGCGCGCTGCGCGATTCGGATGTGTCCGCACGTTGGGGTGGCGACGAATTCCTTGCATTGCTGTCCGACGCCAGCAAAGACGGCCTACAGGCGTTAGCAGAACGCTGCCGCGTCATGATCGCCCAAACTGAGGTGGAATGCGAGAAGCAGCGCATCAGCGTAACGGCTTCTATCGGGGCCGTTTACGTGCGCCCTGAAGACAGTATGGAAACGGCGCTGGCTCGCGTTGACCGATTGCTTTATGAAAGCAAGCAGGCCGGACGAGATCGCGTCTCAGTGGAGAGCTGAACTCAGCTTTTCAAAGAATACGAGCCCCATCCGTCGGTAATCGAGGGATGGGGCTTTTGAGTTATGCCGCCTTGGATTGCCCTTGATATGCAGGAACGAAATATTCCCTTACGAATTCTTCGTAGGATGTTGGTGTCGTGTTAGCTGGCGTGCGCGGTTCGAGCGCCCGCATGTGTCCTGAGTCGAGCGCGCCGAACATCTCTACCATGAGATCTCCGAAGCTGGGCGACGCGCCCATCTGAAGGAAGACGGCGCGGACTTGATCGTAGGGCAGCCGCGTGTACTTGAGATCGGATTTGCCGATGGCGTTGGCGATGATCGCGGTGGCCTCAGTGTAGGTTATGTCGCGATTTCCCTGAAGCTCGTGCGCGTTGTGTCCGGTGAAATCGAGTGCAAGAAGTTTTTCGCCGGCAAAAGCGCCGATGTCGCGTGTGGCGATCATGGGTACTGGCAGGTCGGCGCGTAGCGGGCCCGCGACCGTTCCGAACTGCTTGATGATCTGCACCTGCGGCAACGTGTTCTCCATGAAATATCCGGCGCGGATGAACCAGGCGTTGATGTTCGTAATCCGCTTGATCCGTTCTTCAAGGTAATGCAGGCCGGCGACGGGGCCGGTGCCGGAGTCTTTGTCAGCGCCGTAGCTGCTGAGGGCTACGACGAACGGTACGCGGGCTTTTTCCAGAGCACCGGCGGTCGCATCGACAACGCGGATCTGATAATCGCGGGCGTCGGGGGCGCCGAGGTTCGGGGGAATCATGGCGTACACCGCACGGACGCCGTCAAAGGCATGTGCGAGAGCAGCAGTATCTGTGGCGTCGGCCAGCACAGCTTTTGCGCCACGCTGCACGAGCGGTTTCAACCGATCGGAATGACGTCCGACCACGCGCACGTCCTGGCCCTGATCAAGAAGCTTCGAGGCGACAACGTGCCCGGTATTGCCGGAGGCTCCGACGATGGCGTAGGTGTTCTTTTCCATGTCACTAGTGGATGCGCTGACGCAAGACAACGGACGAAAAAAGATGTGCTCCCCGACAAACGGGGCCTCGCACATCGTGGAAATGCATGTGGGCTTCCCGCTTCTATCCTGCTACGAGTCGGCCATCTTGCGCCAACTCGGCGCTCTGCTCAGAGGTACTAGACAACGTGGGACTCCCTTCTGCGTTCTAGCTTTTCAATTCCCGCACACTAAGGAGGAGCGCCATGTCCAAGTTGAGATCCATCGTACCGGGATTGCTTCTGCTTTTCGCGTTGTGCGCGTTTGCTCAGGACCCTCGCGTCGTCACGTTCCATTTTGGAGAGGGCGGAGGTCCGGATGCAACGTTTGCTCAGGGGATCAACAATCTGCGCCAGGTGTCAGGTTACATCGGAGGTGAGATCCTTACTTCACGAGGATTCGTGTGGCAGAACGGCAGCTTCATCGATATGTTCACGGTCGGCCCGCCGAGCCTGAGTCGGGAGACACACGTATTTGGAATCAACGATCTCGGGGATACGGTTGGAAACTTGGTTGACGTGAGCGGGGGCTCAACCGTGACCAAAGGATTTTTCCGCAGCAAGTACGGAAACGTCACTTTCCTGAACCTAGTTAGCGGCCAATTCACGGCGATCCCATCGGGCATCAACGATTCCCGAAGGATCGTTGGCGCGTATTTCAATACGTCGACGAAGAAGACGTATGGATTTCTGCGCTTCAGGAACGGTGCTTACGTAACCATCTCGCATGCCGGAAGCGGTATCACGTCCGCGGAGGCGATCAACGAAAGCGGGACGATCGTCGGCTTTTACCAGAACACTTCGACCTCGCCTGAGGTCGGCTTTGTATATCGGAATGGCCACATCGCTTCAACGTTCCAGTGCAGCATCAACGGCGTGTCTCGATCGACCGAACCGCGGGGCATCAACAACTGGGGACAGATCGTCGGCAGATGTGGCGATCAGAACTTCGTGCGCGACCGCTTTGGGCACATCACGATCATCGATCTGAGAAGTCTTGGAAAAGCCCTCGACCCGGTCGTGACTGGCATCAACGATCATGGCGATATCGTGGGCTCGTTCAATCCGGGAGCACCGATCAGCTTCGGACGCTTCTCGTTTGTGATCTACCACGCGACAAAGCCGTTCTAGTGGGCTGAGCGAGATATTCCGGCGCACGAACGGTGATCAAACTGGGCGATCGCCAAGCAACGGTGCGCCTTCGTCGTATGGGCCACCCCTCCCGATTTGACTTCTCTCCTCCTGCCAGAATATCTTCGCGTGTTCTCGCTCTTGTGGGGGGAGGGAGCTATGAAGCACATTCACCTCGTCGCCATTGTCACCGGCGCTAGTTCTGGTATCGGCAGAGTCTGTGCCGAGCAGTTATCCAGTGCCGGATTCGCCGTTTACGGCACGTCTCGAACTCCGAAGAAAACTAACGGCAGTGTCAGTTTTCCGATGCAGAAACTTGATGTGCGCGAAGACGCATCGGTGGGGGCCCTCGTAAAGCGCGTGCTCACGGACTCCGGGCGCATCGACGTGCTTGTAAACAATGCAGGAGTCGCGATCGTAGGTGCGGTCGAAGAAACGAGCCTGGAAGAAATCAGGGCCGTAATGGAAACGAACTTCTTTGGAGCCGTGCGCATGATCCATGCCGTGCTGCCGGTGATGCGCAAGCAGAGGCGCGGACGGATCATCAACATAGGTTCGATGGCCGGGTTTTTGCCCATGCCGTTTTCGGCCGCCTATTGCGCGAGCAAACATGCACTGCGCGGTTTCTCCGAGTCGCTAGATCACGAGGTGCGCAGTTTCGGGATTCGCGTCAGCGTCATAGAGCCGGGCTTTATCAGGACCGACATCGTAGAACATTCGCCGGCAGCGGCATCCTGCTTTGAGCCGTATGTTTCGGTACGCCAGAAGCCGTTAAGAAGATTCCGTAGGCAGATCGAAGAGGGGCACGACCCTAACCTGGTAGCCAGCGCCGTTGTGAGTGCGGCGACCTCGAAGTATCCGCGCCTGCGCTATCTGCCCGACGGGAGCGCAAACATCGCGGCCTTACTTCGCGCCGTCCTGCCGACACCGGTGTTCGATTTCGCGTTTCGCAAAGGAATGGGAATGTAAAAGTGAAGCACTACCCACCCCCGTCATCCCGACCGGAGCCGCGTAGCGGCGGAGTGGAGGGACCTGCATTCTCTCAAAACTACGTTGCTGGTGATGCATGCGAAGTCAAATACAGGTCCCACCACTACGTCACGCTGCACTAGCGTGCAGCACGAACTTCGGTCGGGATGACGAGAGTTTGGGTTGTTCTGATTCTGGAAATTCGAACAATCATTTGCGTGCCGTGAGCCCGCAAACCATACGATTGCGGCATGAATGCAATCTACATTCTCGCTAGTCGTTCGCGAACGCTTTACGTGGGTGTGACCAGCAAACTTCACAAGCGAGTATGGCAGCATAAGAACAAGGTGTTCGATGGGTTCACCGCGAAGTACAACATTGACCGCCTTGTCTACTTCGAGAACTACGACGACATGTGCGTGGCGATTAATCGGGAAAAGCAATTGAAGCGCTGGTCGCGGAAGAAGAAGCTGTTTTTGATCGAGAAGCTTAATCCGACTTGGATTGACCTCGCGGAAGAGTGGTATCGACGTTAGCTTCTTCCTCACGCACCCCCACACTTCCCGTCATCCCGACCGGAGCCGCGTAGCGGCGGAGTGCCTGCCCTGAGCGAAGTCGAAGGGGAGGGACCTGCATTTTCTTTCACAGCTACGTTGTTGGTGGCGCAAGCGAAATCAAATGCGGGTCCCTCCACTGCGTCACGCTGCACTAACGTGCAGCATGACTCCGGTCGGGATGACGAGCGTTTGGGCGACGGCTAAATGATCAGGCAAGCGAGTTCGTGTCGAAATCGTGTATGAACCGAAGAAGAAACGTCCTGCGAGCTGACTGAACCACACGAGCAAAATCGGCTCGTATGGGCCACCCGTTCTGCAATCAGGAGATGTACCCGCCACAAGTCTGGTCGGTCTCCTTCCATTCTCCATCGACCTTCTCGAAGACGAACGTGGAGCCGTTTCCACAGAGCGAACCGCAGCGGAAGGAGAAGCCTACGACAGCGTGACGGTGTTCTTTGTCCAATGCGATTTGGGACAACGAAAGCAGTCCGTTTTCGAATGCCTTGTTCACAGCGACCTCGACACTCTCGCCTTGCTGCATTCCTTCGTGCGGATCGCGAATGTGTGCTGCATCGGAACCGGGGCTAACAAGAATCGCGTGCTTTCCGGGCAGAACGTCGCGAGTGAGGTATCGGTACGTGTGGGACGCGGCGAGGACTGCGGCTGGATTCATTCCCTTGAAACACGTGCAATCGATGCGGTCGAGTTCCAACGGGAATGTCTTCGAGTAGACTTTCACTTGTCCGCCGGATGACCATCGACCGATAAGAATGCGGTAGATCGCAATTTCGTCCGAGCTTAGTTGCTCCGTGTTTCTGACGGGCTGCTTGCTTTGCATCTCGACAGGCTCGGAAGCGCGGGCACTCTCGAATTCATAGCAAGGGTCCTCGGGCGGGAAGGGAGGTTTGGCGTGCAATTGCGCGGGACTGAGTTCTTCAGCGCGAAAGTGCTTTGAGAAAACTAGTGAGGCGACAGCTAGCACTATCAGAAAAGCTACAGCGGCGTAGATCGCTATTCTCTTCACATCTCTTTAGACCCCGAGGAGATGCAGAGAGTTCCCGGAGAACATGAGTGGTTGGAGTACAAAGAAAAACCCACCCTTCGCTGCGCGAAGGATGGGGCACCCTCCGGGTTCTTCTTCGTCAGAAAATTTGCGCGAGCAGAGCGAATGGAAGGGTGGGCCACCCGTCCGAGCTGACTGCTCCACACGAGCAAAAGGGCTCGTCTGTGCCACCTGCCGTACTCGGCCGATTTGATTTCATTTTTCGTTCCCCGCAGTGTACAGTTTCATGCCTGAACAACTCTGGGTGTTTCTTGAGGCACTAAATGAAATTCCTGAGCCGGTCTCTCCTGATCCTGCTTGCTCTCTACGGATTGGTGTTTGCGCTGGTCAACATGATGCTCGCGAAGGTGGGCGCACCGCTTTGGCTCGCGCTGTTGTTCGCGGTATTCACGGTCGTTCTGCAATACCTGACTGGACCGTGGATCGTCGAATGGATCTTCGACATTTTTTGGGACGACGCGCACACGCACCTTCCGGCGGCAAACCGTGAGTTCATCGAGAAGGTGTGCGCTGAGCGCGGCTTGCCGGTGCCGCGCGTGGGAATTATCGATAGCGGCACCCCGAACGCCTTTTGTTTCGGACACGTTCGCAGCAACTCGCGTGTGGTCGTTACTACAGGTCTGCTGGACGTGCTGACGCCGGAAGAATCGAATGCCGTGCTGGCGCACGAGATCGGACACATCGAGCACCGCGATTTCATCGTTATGACCGTCGCGGCGTTAGCGCCGTTGTTGCTCTATCAGCTGTACGTCTTCGCGGACAAGATCGAGAACACCCGGGCTGTGGCCTACACCTCCTATCTGTTCTATTGGATCAGCCAGTTCGTAGTGCTGCTCTTGAACCGGACTCGCGAATATTACGCAGATCAGTATTCGGGGATGGTGACGAGAATGCCCAACGCCCTTTCGTCGGCGCTGGTGAAGATCGCCTACGGCATGGTGCGAGCCGACGGGGCTTTTCAGGAGAAAATGCAGGACAAGGCGGAGAAGAAAGAAGCCGAGCGGGGACGCAGGCTGATCGGTGCGCTGGCGCTCATGGGTATCTCCAATTTGAAAGCGGGTGCTGCGCTTGCCCTCGGGCAGGCGAACCCCGGAGATGCGTCGGCGGTCATGAAGTGGGACTTGGTGAATCCGTGGGCTCGGCTCTATGAGTTGAATTCGACGCATCCGTTGACGGCGTTTCGCGTACGCGAACTCAATCGTCAGGCCGAGGAGATGCACCAGGCGTCAGAGTACCGATTGCCAATAGAGCGGACCATTCGTTGGGGAGCATTCCCGCTGGAAGTCCTGTTGTGGGCAACACCTGTTGTGGCCGGTGTACTGGCGGCACTGACGTTCTGGGAACCTAAGGTACTCGCTTACTTCGGATTGGAATCGGCGAGTTCATACACGCCGGCGCTGGTCTTTGTGGCCGCCAGTGGCTGGATCTTGCGCACTTGGTTTCGCTATCACGGAGATTTCCGCGCGGCAACCGTAGGCGAACTCATTGAGGATGTGGAAGTATCCAACATGCGTCCGCTTGCGGTGGAAATCACGGGCGAGATTATTGGGCGAGGCGTGCCGGGCGTGTTCTGGAGTCCGGACCTCGTTCTGCGCGACGCGACGGGCATGGTTTTCGTTCTCTATCGCCAGAGCATTCCGCTGCTGCGCTTCCTGTTTGCGATCACGGCTGCCGAACAGTGCATCGGGCAACAAGTGACGATCCGAGGCTGGTTCCGTCGCGGCATGACTCCTTATGTGGAGATGTCACAGCTTACGACGGAAAACGGTGAGACTCATCGAGCGTACTCGCGCTGGGTCCAGTATGCGGTCGCGGGAATCGCGGCGGTGCTGGGATTGTTGTGGATGATTGGGTAGTGCTGGTTCCCACATCTGCCAAAACCTGGCAGATGTGGGGCACCTGGCCCTCCCCCCTATATACCCATCTTTGTTGCAAGCAAGGTGCTTAGCAATTTTCTGAACCTAAGTACTGCGATTTAAAGGGGTTAGTCTGCGAGCACTGCGAAACAAAGGACTTATGGTCCGGTCGTCAGCCGTTGCGGCGAGCTTGAACCGAGCTCTATGTTGAGCTTAGCAAATTGGACACCGTGAACCCGACAGATGGGCTGCAACTCGATCTCCAGTGGAATGTGATGGTTGGGAGTGATCGTCGTGAGATTGCGGGTTGACAAGTCTGCAATCAGGAAATGTACCCTCCACAAGTCCGGTCGGTCTCCTTCCATTCTCCTTTGACTTTCTCGAAGAGCATCGTGTAGCCGTTTCCGCAGGTCGAGCCGCAGTAGAACGAATAACTCACGATGGCGCGACTGTGTTCTTTGTCGAGTGCAATCTGCGACAAGGAAAACAGTCCATTTTCGAATGCCTTATTCACAGCGACCTCGACCCTCTCGCCTTGCTGCATTCCTTCGTGCGGATCGCGTATGTGCGCTGCCTCGAAACCGGGGCTAACCAGGATCGCGTGCTTTCCGGGTAGGACGTCGCGAGTGAGATGTCGGTACGTGTGCGATGCGGCGAGGACTGCGGCTGGATCCACTCCCTTGAAACACGCGCAATCGATGCGATCAAGTTCGAGTGGGAAGGTTTTCGACGACACTTTCACGCGCTCTCCGGACGACCATCGCCCGATGAGAATCCGATAAAACGCAATCTCGTCTGAGCCCAGCTCTTCCGCGTTCTTGACGGGCTGCTTGCTTTTGGCCTCAACAGGCTCTGCACGCATGGCACGATCCAACTCGTAACAGGGATCCTCGGGTGGAACGGGCGGTTTGATATGGAATTGCGCGGGAGTGAGTTCTTGAGCACGGAAGTGCGTTGAGAAAATCAGTGAGGCGACAGCCAGCACGATGAGAAAAACGAGAGCGCCGTAGATCGCTATTCTCTTCACATCTTGTTAGACCCCGGGGAGATGCTGAGAGTTCCCGGAGAGCAGAGTCGTGGAGTAAAAAAAGAGACCCACCCTTCGCTTCGCGAAGGATGGGGCACCCTCCGGATTCTTTTTTCCTCAGAAATGATGGTGCGAGTACAGAGGGTGGGCCACCCGTCCAAAACCGGCTCGTATGGGCCACCCGTCCCGGTCCGTCCGCGAAGAGTCATCTTTGGGATCAAGGGTGTATCATTGCAGGCCAGAAACAACTCACAACAGAAACAGGTATGCTGATGCCCAAACTCAAACCAGCTGCGTTCTTGAGCTATGTAAGGTTGGACGACGACCACGAAGACGGCAAACTTTCGGAACTTCGGAGCAAGCTGACTGGCGAACTGCGGCTACAAACTGGGGAAGAATTCCCAATATTTCAGGATCGCAACGACATCTCTTGGGGAGAGAATTGGCGAACGCGGATTGAGCGGGGTCTCGATGCGACGACATTGCTTATTTGCATCATTACTCCGAGTTTCTTTAAAAGCCCGAGTTGCAGAGGGGAGTTGGATAAGTTCCTTGAGCGCGAGAGAAAGTCAAATCGAGACGACCTCATCCTTCCTATTTACTACGTCGAATGCCCAGAGATGACTGGTAAGAACTCCGGGAAAAGAGACAAATTAGCCAAAATCATGTCATCTCGGCAATATGTGGATTGGCGTGACCTGCGCTTCGAACCCTTGGGATCGCCTTCTATCGGCAAGGTTATAGCCCAAATGGCGGAGCAGATCAGAGGCGTGCTGAGCAGAGGAGGTGGCACGGCGAAGAAGGCCAGCAAAGTCAAAAAACGCTCAGCTCCGAAGCGCCCTCGCACAGTTGCTGCGGAACGGACCTTTATGAAGGCCACTGCCGGCCTGGCATCAAAGAGCAACGTCCCGTCAAGGATTGTCGACTCATCTGGTGCTGGCCAACATCTTTCAATCCAAGAAGCGATTCGCGCCGCGACTCCCGGGGAGAGAATCATCATACGGCCGGGGCACTATGGGGAATCCCTGGTCATCGATAAACCGCTTGAGTTCATCGGCGATGGGCCCGCATCAGCGGTTATCGTTTCCTCTAAGGCAAACACGGTGGTGACCTGGACTGCTTCCATGGGCAGAATCACTAACTTGCTAATTAAACACGAAGGCAAGAAATCTAAGAGCCCAAGTTGTGCTCTGAAGGTTAATCAAGGTCGGCCCATTATCGAGAATTGTCGGATCGAGACTTCCCGCGGCGACGGTGTGATTCTGCAAGGAGGCGCTTCTCCACGCCTGAATGGGAACACAATCATCAGCCAAGCAGGAGCAGCAATCGGGATCATGGACGCGCACGCGTTGATTGAACGGAATGAATTGCGTTCAGAAACGTTGGAGTTTGTTGTTGCTGTGTTTGGAGGCTCAGAAGTGACGATCCGGCAAAACACAATCTCCGGCGGCCTGACTGGTATCTCCGTATGGGATAAGTCGAGTATTTCGATCGACGAAAACCTGATTTTTGATTCGGAGGGCGGCATTTCGATCGGTGAGTCGAAGGCCACAATCAGCAGCAACAAGATCCGGGGCTGCGGAATTGGTATGGAGCTGATGAACAATGCGAAAGTCCGTGTGGAGGATAACGTCGTACAGAACACTTCCGATAACGGAATTTTGATTGGCAAAGGTTGCACGGTTGAGCTGACAAGGAATGTGGTAGAAAACAGTGGTGGGAGTGCAGTCCAGTCCGGGGAAAGCAAACTTGTCAGCTTGCTGGGGAATGACTTTGAGACCAACAACAAGAACGGTGGCTACATCTTTCAAGAGCCTCAGTAGCTTTCAAGAGCCTCAGTAGT
>JAEYQK010000121.1 GCA_023410055.1 Acidobacteriota bacterium | reverse complement strand
GCTGAGACAACGTGGCCTGCCTCTGCGGTTGAAGACCGTAGCCACCTCCATCAACCGGCATGAAGTCACGGCAATGAGGGATTTCGCGAAGGGCCAACTGGGGCTGGAGTTCAAGTTCGATGCTCTGCTAAATGCCCGGATTGACTGTTCTCGGAGGCCGCTGACCTATCGGTTGAAACCTGAAGAAGTTGTCGCACTAGATGTTCGTTTCCCAGAGCGGCTAGCAGAGCACGAGCGATTGATTCGTCGCGAACTTGATTTGCCGACTGTTCCGGACAGTCGTGCGGTGTACGCGTGCGGCGGCGGCATGCAGTCGTTTGCGATAGATCCCTATGGCCAAATGAGTATCTGCGGCCTTTCGCCACGAATGTATTCAGTCCGCACGGGGAGTGTCAAAGCCGGTTGGGAGTTTCTGGCGGAAGCTCGAAATACTGAGCGCAAGACGGTTTCGAACTGCGTTTCGTGCCGCCTTCGCAGCCTTTGTGGGATGTGTCCGGCCTATGGCGAACTGGAGAGCGGAGATGCCGAGCAACCGGTGGAGTTCTTGTGTGAGGTCGCTCATCTGCGCGCTGCGGTAGTCGGGATTGAAGTGCCTGAACACGGCGACTGTGCTTTCTGCGTTAACGGCACGCGACATGGCGACATAAAGGAAAAGGCACGGAGCATCATGGCCAAACGTTCCATCGTAAGCGGGTCCAGTACCGTTGTTTCGCAACGGTTAGCAACAGTGTGATCGGTAAAGAGAGCGACAAGGAAGGATTTGTGACAGAGAAACGAATAACAGCAGAGCAGAAAAAGACCTACGCGGCCCCCGAAGTTGTCACGATTAGCTTGCGTCCTGAAGAGGCTGTGCTAGGTGGTTGCAAGAGCAGCGGAGCGAGAGGGCCCAGTAACACTTCTTGCGCAAGTCTGGGTCTTTGCCATCCGGCTGGCTCATAAAAGGGGTTCACGTTGAGAACGCAACAATCGCACGCGGCTGAAACTGTGAGCATCGGAAGCATCGTTCCCTTAGCGAACCGCCAATATCTGAGTATCGGCGGCATTACGTTAGGGATTGCGATGCCCTGCGGCCACAGCCTACGTCTCCAACCGGACCATGAGATGTTCCGCGTTGACGATTCCCCGTGCGACATCGAGATCACAGTCGAGCAGGTCGATGATTTGCCACCAGTTGGTGCCGAAGTGCTATTCGACTCCGGAGGTCTCTGGGCCTTGCAGAGTGACGGCACCGACATGGTGTTCGACTTCAAGACACCCCTTGCCGGTCCCGAGCCCTACAAGCGAATGATCACGAACACGTCTTTTTCGAAAGCGCGTTTGCTGGTCCGTGATTTCGGACAGGGCGAGATCGATCCCCTTGAATATCCCGCTGACGAATTGCTGGCGTTGCACTGGCTTTCACAAGGGCGGGGGATCGAGGTTCACGGCTGCGGAATCATCGATTCGATCGCGGGAGGCCAGTTGTTTATTGGCCACTCCGGCGCAGGAAAGAGCACAACGACCAGGCTCTGGAATTCGACACGAGAAGTAGTGGTGTTGAGTGATGACCGCATTATTCTGCGGCGGCACCCACACGGATTGCGGATGTACGGCACGCCCTGGCATGGCGAGTGCGGATTGGCTGCTCCCCAATCCGCCGACATAAGCCGCATTTTCGTTCTCGAACACGGCACCGAGAATAAAATCACTTCTCTTTCACAGAGCAAGGCAGTGGCCGAAATTTTCGCGCGCAGTTTCGTGCCGTTTCATGATCGTGAAGCGCTGGATCGGACGCTTTGTTATCTGCAGCAGCTGACAAAGGCCGTCCCTTGCTACCGTTTCCAGTTCGTTCCTGACAGTGACGCCGTGCAGACGGTCTTGGAATTTCATGACTGAAGAGAAAGCACATTCCGAGTTGTTTCGCAGTCTCAGCCAGGAACTGCTGGCGGCAGGGCGCAGTGTGCGTTTTAAAGCGATCGGCACCAGTATGGGTTCGACGATCCGTGATGGAGAGGTTGTGCATGTCGAACCAGTTGATCCGACACAATTGCGGAAGGGCGACATTGTGCTGTTCGCAGATGAATCCGTAATTCGTGTGCATCGGATTTTCGAAATAGACAGGGACTCCGGAGCCTTAACCACGCGAGGCGATGCGATGGAAGGAGCAGATGCTCCGATAGCGGCAGAACGGATACTAGGACGAGTAGTTGCAAAAGAGCGAGTCGTGGATGGGGCAATGCGAACCGTTCCGCTGTGCGGTGTTCGCTCTGAGCCGATGTATTGGGCCGTGCAGTTTCGCGGGATGGTCTCCCGGGTGATACGACATTCTTCATTTCTTACAGGCGCAAAAACCGTTATGCAAAAAGCATTCTTAAGGACGGCTGGATTGTTTCTCGTGCTCTCGCTTCTGTTCGGCGGGAAGGCCTTTGGACAGATAGCGATTGGCGACACGTCGTCGGGCTCGCTCCAGGTCACCGCAGGATCGAATAAGGTAACCGTCGCGCACACAGTGGCGGGCACGAACCGCCTGCTGGTAGTTGGAGTCTCGATCAATCTTCAATCGAGTCCCAACACAACGGTTTCCGGTGTTACATACAATGGCGTCAATTTGACGCGGGCGGTTGTCGATACGGATGGAACATCGCGAAGAGCGGAAATCTGGTATCTGGTAGCGCCTCCGACGGGGACCAACCTCAATGTGGTGGCTACCCTAACTGGTGTCACCGCTACGCAGGGTGTAGTTGTCGGGGCGATCACATTTACGGGGACGGACCAGTCCGCGATGCCGTTTAGGGATATGGGCGCGGCACACGGGACCGCATCACCGACGGGCGTTACGGTGGACAGTGCCGTCGGTGACATGGTTGTGGACACGCTGGCGATGGGAAGGAATCGCACGCCTACGGCTGGCAACGGACAGACCCAGCGATGGAATGCGCAAACGGGTAACAACAACAACTCCTCCGCGGTTGACATTCGCGGATTTGGCTCGACCGAGGCAGGCGCCGCCGGAACTGTAAGCATGACGGAAACCTTGAATGGCGCCACCAACTGGTCCCAGGTCGCGGTTTCGGTCATGCCGTATCCGCTCCAGGCCGGGGATGTGATAGGCCTGACGCCGGCACTCTATTTCAACCAGACCACGGCGACTGGAACCAACCAGCTATTGGTGGTTGGCGTCTCGATGAACATTGCCGGCAACACCGGCGCGACGGTAACCGGTATCACCTACAACGGAGTTGCGCTGACGAGGGCAGGCGCGCACAACGATACGGGCAACACCCGAAGGGCTGAAATCTGGTATCTGGTGAACCCCACAGTTGGCACCAGTCTCCCGGGCGTCGTGAGCCTCAATCTTCCGGGCGGAACGGGCACGGTTGGCGTGCGAGTTGGGTCAACTGTGCTCACGGGAATAGACCCGAACTCCCCCGTAAGGTCTGTCGTTTCGGCAGATGGTGCTGCTCAAAGCCTCTCCTCGTTGAATGTGCCAAGTGCGTTTGGCGATACAGTCGTCGATACTTTGGCCGCTGGTGGCAATGTGACTGGTACCATTGGGCCAACACAGGTTCAGCAGTGGGCAGGCGTTTCGGCCGGCACCAGCGTTAATCCCGATGTCTATGGTCTCGGGTCGACGCGCACTGGAGCGCCCAGCGTTCCGATGACCGAGGTTTTCAGCGCGGCTTCGAATTGGTCGCAAGTAGGCGTCTCGTTCCGTCCGTATTCGGCAGACCTCTCGGTCACGAATGTAGCGACTTCGACTGCATTCCCAACTGCTGTCAGCTATCAAATCACCGTTAAGAATAACGGGCCGTCAACGGCGAATGCGGTAACTCTTACTGATGCGGTCGCTTCGGGTTTAACGGGAGTGACGGCAAGTGCCAGCGCAGGTTCGTGCAATCAGTCTGCCCGGCCGATCACCTGCAATCTGGGAAACATTGCGAGCGGGGCGTCGGCCGTTGTCACCGTCACGGGAACGCCGGGCACGACTGGCGGGTATCCGAACACCGCAACAGTCCCGACGAACCTCACACCTACGGACTACAACGGAAACAACAATTCCGGGATGGCGGTGGCCTTCTCGCAGACGCCTACGTGTTCGTCCACAGTGCCTCCCGCAGCCTCTCAGCCTCTGACCTCGACAATTAATACGTACTTCCCACCGTCCGTCATCAATACGGTCGTTGCTGCCGGTTCGACAAGCGTCACGTTGGGAGCCTCCAGGGGAGCGAACTCAGGGATATCGGCTGGCGACGAACTGATATTTATTCAAATGCAGGACGCCGCGATCAATACGGCGAACACTTCTATTTACGGAGACGGTGTTTCCGGTTCAGGATCGACGAACCTGAACAACGCTGGCGTTTATGAGTACGTGAGGGCGACCAACAACGTCCCGGCAACCGGCGGTTCATTAACATTCGCGGGGAGCGGTCCTGGTGGGGGCCTGCTCTACGCCTATACCAATGCGGCAGCCACCTCGACACAAGGTCAGCGCCGATTCCAGGTGGTCCGGGTTCCGCAGTACTCTTCCGCTACGCTTAGTACTGGCCTGACGGCAGTTGCTTGGGATGGTTCCACCGGCGGCATTTTTGCGCTGGATATCGCCGGCACTCTGACTCTGGGTGGTGGCACAGTCAACGTGGACGGTCTCGGATTCCGTGGTGGAGCGGGAATGCAGTTGAATGGCAGCACCACGGGAGCGAACACCGATTACCGCGCCCCTTCACCAACTACCTACACGGGAACGGCGGCAGTAGCTGGCGCGAATGCGCCAAAGGCGGAGGGAATCGCGGGAACTCCGATATGGGTTGAATCGAACAATACGTTCTTGAACACGGGATCGGGTTATCCGAGCGGCACCGCCGGTACCGATGGCAGCATGGGACGCGGCGCGCCGGGAAATGCCGGCGGTGGCGGAACTGACGCAAATCCAGTCGGCAACGGAAATGCCAACGACGAGAACTCTGGCGGCGGTGGCGGCGGCAACGGCGGAGTGGGCGGAGCTGGTGGCAATGCATGGAGCGCCAACCTTAGCGTTGGTGGTTATGGAGGTGCGCCATTTCCGGGCAGCACCGTTCGCGTAGTGATGGGCGGCGGCGGTGGTGCGGGTACTCGCAACAATAGTACTGGTAACAATCTCGCAGGCAGTGGCGGCGCGGGCGGCGGAATCGTAATCATCCGCGCCGGCAGTCTGGTTGGAACTGCTACGATCACCGCAAACGGCGCACAGGGATATGACCTCGCCACCGAGGATGCAGGAGGTGGCGGCGGCGCTGGCGGCAGTGTCATCGTCTTATCGCAATCGGGCGGTGAAGGCGGCCTTACTATACGGGCGAATGGTGGAAAGGGCGGTAATGCTTACACTGACGCGGCCGGCACCCTCGATTTAAGGCATGGACCGGGCGGTGGCGGTGGTGGTGGCGTAGTCCTCCTCTCAGGACCAGTCGCGAGCGTCAGTGCAGTGGGCGGAGTTAACGGCACGACTACTAAGGGGCAGTATCCGTATGGCGCGACCAGCGGCCTTGACGGAGTCCTCTCGACCACTGAGTCGCTCTCGGCGACACCCGGCAATCAGAGTCCGACTTGCTTCCCGGACATGGAAATCGTGAAGACTCACACGGGCGACTTCCCTCGCGGTGGCAGCGGAGTCTATACGCTCACCGTCAGCAACGTTAGCGGCGGTCCAGTTCCATATGCAAATTCCGTCGGTCAGGTGACAGTGACCGACACGGTACCAGCGGGATTGACCCTTACCGGCGCGTCCGGAACGGGTTGGACTTGCAACGTGGTCCCGCCAACGCTGACTTGCGCACGATCAGAGACTCTCTCTCCAGGGGCAAGCTATTCGCCGCTCTTGGTAAGTGTAGCGGTGCCCACGTCTGGACCAGCGAGTGTCACCAATTCTGCAACCGTCTCCGGCGGAGGCGAACTGAACACCGCAAACGACGTCTCCTCTGACCCGACCAATATCGTGGCCGCAAGCACGATGCTTATCGCGATGACCGCGCCTGCGGAAGTCACTACCGGATCCAGTTTTAACTATGTCATAACCGTTACGAATAGCTCCGGCGCCACGCAGAATGGCGTTACGGTCACCGACACGCTTCCGAGCGGCGTGACCTATTCTTCTTGGTCGAGCTCGCAAGGCACATGCAGCCAATCGAACGGAACCGTCAGTTGTTCGCTGGGTACGATGGCGGCTAACGGGACGGCAACAATCACGATCAGCGTTCAAGCCGGACCGCCTGCACAGGTCGAGAACACCGCTTTCGTGAATCCGTCGGGAAATACCGCGACAGCGCCGACAATCATTACCTATGGTCCCACGGCGGTTAACCTGGAATCGTTTACTGCTACCGCGAGTAGCGAAGGTGTGCTACTCAAGTGGAAGACAGGCCAGGAGTTCAATAATCTGGGCTTCAACCTGTATCGAGAACAGAATGGAGAGCGCACGCGCATCACTCCGTCGATGATTGCCGGATCGGCCTTGACGTTGCGAGGAGCGAGACCGCAACACGCAGGCAAAACGTACGCTTGGATAGACCGCGGTACCGCCGCGACCGGCGCTACTTACTGGCTCGAAGATGTAGATCTGAACGGAACGCGGACGATGAATGGTCCGGCCAGAGTGGAAGAATCCCAGTCTACGCAACGGGCTATTTCAGCGCAGGTGATGGCGCAAAGCAGGGCTCGATCGATAACTGTGGCGGAATGGAATGACCCAGCAAGCTCTGCAGCGACTGTTTCCTGGCACGATACTTCGGTGAGCCACATGTTGCAGGCTTCCCCGATCTTTCCCGGAAAGCTGACTGATCGGCGAAACGTGCAATTTGCGCTGGCAGGCCAGGCCGCGGTGAAGATCTTTGTAGACCACGAAGGCTGGTACAAGGTCACGCAACCGGAACTGGTTGCGGCGGGGCTCAGTCCTTTCGCTGATGCGCGCTCTCTCCAACTGTATGTGGAAGGAGTGCAGCAGCCCATTCGCGTTACGGGTGCAAGTGGAGCGACTTTCGGACCTCAAGCGGCAATTGAGTTCTACGGCACTGGAATCGATACTCCGTTCTCCGACAAGCGAGTGTACTGGCTCGTCGCGGGCCAGACGGGGGGCAAGCGCATTATCCAAGAATTAGGGTTTGGCTGGAACACGGCTGAGTCTCCGAGCTTCCCGTTTACAGTCGAACTGAAGGAGCGCACGGTCTACTTTGCCGCGTTGCTTTCCGACAGGCCTGACAATTTCTTCGGCGCCGTGGTTTCGTCTACACCGGTCGATCAAATCCTTAAAGTGTCTCACCTGGCAGATGGATCGGGACAGGATGCGCGGCTGCAAGTCGCATTGCAGGGAGTAACCACCGGCACGGACCACGCTGTGCAGGTTTCCGTAAACGGCAACGCGGTTGGCAGTATGAGTTTCACCGGCCAGGCGGAAGGCACATCAACCTTCAGCGTGCCTCGCGGCATCCTGCGAGAAGGTGCGAACGCGGTAACATTGACTGCGCAAAACGGCGAGTCCGATGTGAGCGTGGTGGATTACATCCGGCTCACGTATTCGCATTCGTACACTGCGGATTCCAACCTACTGAAGTTCACTGCCGGGGCCGGACAGAGCGTTGTCGTTCAGGGATTCACGCAGCGTGGTGTGCGCGTGTTTGACATCACGGATGCATCCGCGCCTGTGCAGCTAGCTCTGCGACTGACGTCAGAAGACGGAGGATTCTCTGCAACCGTAAGAGTGCCAGTCTACCCGTTTGGCATACGCACATTGCTCGCAGTCGCAGACGATCAGATACAGAGACCCGCGCAACTCGCTGCCAATGCGCCATCGAATTGGCACAGCGCCATGAGTGGCGCTGAGTACGTGGTCATCACCTCCGGACAATTCGCCCAGCAGGTAAAGCCATTGGCCGACCTGCGCCGCGCCCAGGGACGATCAGTCGCGGTGGTAAACGTCGAAGATCTCTATGACGAGTTCAACTTCGGCGAACGGAGCCCGAACTCGATTCGTGATTTCTTGAATACGGCGAGCACGACCTGGCGCACAAAACCGGCTTCCATGTTGCTCGTCGGCGATGCGTCTTTCGATTCACGAAACTATCTTGGTTTCGGTGACTTCGATTTCGTCCCGACCGAAATGATCAATACCGCTGAGTTGAAGACAGCGTCGGATGACTGGTTCTCGGATTTCACGGGGACCGGAGTCGCGCAGATCGCAACCGGGCGATTGCCGGTTCGCACGCAAGAGGATGCTCAAGCGGTTGTATCGAAAATCGTAGGCTATGAAACCAGTACTCAAACCGACGGTTGGCAAAAACAGGTGATGTTGGTGGCCAACGGGTCGGATGAGGCAGCCGATTTCATTGCGCAGGCGGCGACTATTCAAACGCTTCTACCGGGCTCATTGGCAGTGACCCAGGTGCTTACTGATAGGGTCTCGTCCAGTACTGCCCGGCAACAGATCGTGGACGCGATCGATGAAGGGAAGCTGCTGGTGAACTATAACGGGCACGGCTCGGTTGAAGTGTGGTCAGACAGCTCTCTGTTCGATAACGCCGCTGCCGGCTCACTACGCAACGGATCGAAGCTGCCCGTCTTCCTGATGATGAACTGCCTCAACGGATACTTCCACGATGTCTACACCCAGAGCCTCGCGGAAACCCTGTTGCTTTCGAAAGACGGAGGCGCAGTTGCCGTGTGGGCGTCGTCAGGTCTGACTTCAGCCGCGCCACAATTCGAGATGGACAAGGCGGTGGTTTCGACCCTCTTCAGCCAGCCTTCAGCTACACTGGGTGAGGCCATCAGAAAGGCCAAAGCCAGCATCTCGGATTCCGACGCGCGTAAGACCTTCTTGCTGTTCGGCGATCCGTTACTAAGGCTTAAGTCTGGCGGCGTCGGCAGGTAGTGATCTCGGTGAGAGTAGGGCCGGTGGATGTGCACCGGCCCTATTTCTTTACTAGGATACTTCCTTCTGTCGGTCCTGCCACTCCTCGTACCAGGCCATCTGAATGGCTTCGAGCTTGCCTTCGCTCGACTTGGTCGCATCGTCAACGAACATTGGCAGCTGGGTTATCCACATGTGCAGATCGGTGAAGCGGACTTCAAGCGGACTGACCTCAGGGAATTTGTCCGCGAGCACAAGTGCGATCTCTTCGGCATCATCCCAGTAGAGCTGAACAGGTACGGTCATTAGCACCTCAACTTCTTCGGAAGAGCGAGGACTTCCGAAGGTTGCAATCTCAAAAAAGCGCCTAGTGTTCTGAAACGTAGTTCCGATTCCAGCTTGGAATCTCTACCACAATCTCGCCTGGTTTAACAATCTGGCATTGGCATCCGAGACGCGAATGCAGTTGCAGATCGGCAGCCTCGTCGAGCTTGTCGGCCTCGTCATCGTCCATCTCGCTGAGCAAGTGCTCGCCTTGTTTGATGACGACGTGGCAAGTGGTGCACGCGCAATTGCCTCCGCAGGCGTGATCCAGAGCAAGACCGAAGTTAAGCGCCACATCCAGGATCGAAGCAGGCTTACCATGATCCTGATAGGGAAGCGCGTCGAGATCGAATTCGACTGTGCGATTCTCGGGTAGAAACGTAACGCGAACGAAATTGTCCGCTTGTTTCGAGACATCAGCGCGGGTCAGATCTCCCGATTTGTCTTTAGTACCACTTTGCATCCCTATCGATCCGTGTCATCCGTGGCTAGTCTTTGATCTCAGCTTTCGCGAACGGGTGCGGCGCTTCGGGACCTTCGCCCATTGTGTCTCCGGCTTGGTCGAAGGTCTTGCCTTTGAGCGCGGACGAAACCGCGTCGTCCATCATCAGTTCGGCCAAGCGCATTGTCCCCTGGTTGAGAGCATCGATACCAGTGCGAATGGCACGGTAGTCGTTCTCGAGCTTCACCGCGTTCAAGGCGGTTTCGAGCTTGGAGACCTTTTCGCGGTCGTCCGACGTGAGCTTCTCCCATGCAGCGCTGCTGCGGCCCTTTGTCAGAGCCGTCAGAATCGTCTCAGCCTCGTTGCGCGCCTCGATCACTTGTCGTTCGTGGAAGTCCTGCTCCGCGTAGTCGAACGATTCGATGATCATGTTCTCGACCTGTTCATCTGTCAGGCCGTAGCTCGGTTGCACTTCGATCTCGGCTTTCGTGCCGCTGCGCTGTTCGCGCGCGCTAACGTGCAGAATGCCGTTTGCATCGATCAGGAACTTGACTTCAATGCGCGGCTGTCCAGCGGCCATCGGCGGAATGCCGCGTAGTTCGAAGCGTGCGAGTGAACGGCAGTCTTTTGCCAACTCGCGTTCGCCTTGCAGCACGTGAATTGCGACGTTCGCCTGCCCATCGACTCCAGTTGTGAAGTGCTCAGTCGCCGACGCTGGAATCGTCGAGTTGCGATGAATAATTTTCGCAACCACGCCGCCGAGGTTCTCGATCCCGAGCGAAAGCGGCGTGACGTCCAGCAACAGCATGTCTTTAGTCGCCTCGGAGCCTCCGGCGAGAATCTTCGCCTGTATCGCCGCACCGAGCGCTACGACTTCGTCGGGGTTCAGTTCGCAGTGCGGTTCGCGCTGGAAGAGTTCACGCACGAGCTGGCGCACGCGGGGAATCCGCGTACTGCCACCAACGAGCACGACTTCGTCGATTTCGCCCGGCTTAAGCCCGGCATCCGCGAGAGCGCGTCGGCAGGGGCCAGCAGTGCGCTTTATGATCGGCTCGATAAAGGACTCAAACAGCTCACGCGGAATCGTTCGCTGATAACGTTTGCCCTCGGGCAAATCGAAATCAAGCACAGCCTGGGGCTGCGAGGAGAGTGCGATCTTCGCTTCGATGACTGCTTTGCGAACTGCCTGTACGGCGTCAGGGCTCTTGCGCAGATCAAAGCCGAATTCGCCCTGTATATCGTCGAGTGCGACCGCGATCATCAGGTTATCGATGTCATCGCCGCCGAGGTGCGTATCGCCGTTCGTCGCGATGACCTCGAAGATGCCTTCGTGAAGGCGAAGAATTGAGATGTCAAACGTACCGCCGCCGAAATCGTAAACGGCGATCACGCCGTTTTTCTTCTGGTCGAGTCCGTAGGCCAGGGAAGCGGCCGTTGGCTCGTTGACCAGTCGAAGAACGTCGAGCCCGGCAATCTTGCCGGCATCTTTGGTTGCCTGACGCTGGGCGTCGTTGAAATACGCCGGAACGGTAATTACAGCTTTCGAAACTGGTGCGCCGAAGTAGCGCTCCGCATTGCGCTTCAATTGGCGAAGAATGAAGGCCGAGATTTCAGATGGAGTGTAAGCGCGTTCCCCCAGCTGGATGCGCAGCACTTCGCCGGGCACGAGGTCGTCGGCCAGATGAAAAGGGAAGAGCTTCAGCTCGCCCTGCACGTCGTCGATGCCGCGCCCCATGAGGCGCTTGACCGAATAAATCGCTCGTTCGGGTGTTTCAATGAGCGATTTGTGCGCGGCATTGCCGACAATCACAGTTCCATTCGCGTCGATGGCGACCAGCGACGGTACGAGATTCGACCCGTCTTCGCCGGGAATGACACGCGGCGAGTCGCCCTCCATGTAGGCGATGAGGGAGTTCGTTGTCCCGAGATCGATTCCAACTACTCGTTCGTTTGCCATGAAAACCTGTGGCCACGGATTCGCACGGATTCACACGAATCAAGCAAAGTTCCTCATGAATCCGTGAAAATCTGTGTCGATCCGTGGCTAATTATTCTGCCAGTGCTTCTGCAATTTCGCCGACAAGATGCTTCACATACCGGCGGCGATTCAGCAGTTCGAGCATCCTCGTGCACAATGCGCTCCGCTTGCCTGAACTGCCGTCGGCTTGTTCTGAGCTATCAATGAGCGCATCCCACTCGTTCCAGAGTGCGTGCAACTCCTCGCGTATCGCCTGAAGCTTATGTTCGAAGCTGTGTTGTGCCTGCTCAATCTCTCGCACCAGAGCGTAATCTTCGTCACCGAGCTTCTTGTTCGCGCGAAGTTCTTCAAGCTGCATGTTGAGTTCGAAAACTTGCTCGAGTAGATCCGGTGGAACTTCCTGCTTCTTCGGCGCGCCAGACTGGCGAGCGGCTTCCGTTGCCGAGGCTGAGCGATCGTGAGCGCGTATGCCTTCCACTTTCAGCAGATACTCAGTTCGCGCAACCGGATCACGAAGAGTGCGATAGGCGTCGTTCAGCTTCGAGGTCTGCTCCAGACTCCACGTCTGCTCTTCTTCGCTCGCGTTGGCGTAACGGTCCGGATGCAACTGCCTGCTGAGGTTGAACATCTCTCGCTCGAGCGCAGCGACGTCGATGTTCAGCTTTCGCGGAAGTCCAAAAAACGAAAAGTAATCGGTCGGCACCGCCGGCTGGACCTTGCCGCACCCTTTGCAGAACTGCGCCGCGACCATGTCCCCGCACGACCAGCATGACCCCTGCGAGCCATTGTCGTTCAGCACCTGTAAGGCCGATTCGGATTCTTGTTTTCGTTCCAACTCACTCATTGTTGTCATTCCGACCCTGAGCGAAGCCGAAGGGGAGGAATCCCTGCCCTGACCACACCGCCTGGCGTGAGCCTCTAATTCCTCGAGAATCCCGGCAAATCGATCGTGTCCTCGTGATCAAAACCATTCTCGTGATCATGAGCCAGGTGCTTCTCGAGCCAGGACGCCTGTCGCTCGGCGGCGTCCGTGTTGCGGTGCTCCGCCGATTGCGTGATGGTAAAGCGCAGCCCGCAGTTGTCGCAGATCACGACTCCCATCTCTACCGCGTCAGCTGGTGCCAGTCTTTCCTGGCCAACCTTGATTGCTAAATCGCTGATCATGGCAAAATTCTAAGCCGAAAACGAGCTCCCGCACCCACAAGACTTCGCTGCGTTCGGATTTTGGAACACGAAGCCGGTTTTCATCAGGCTCTCTTCGTAATCAAGCGTCATGCCGGCGAGATAGATGAACGACTTCGGATCGACAAAAATGCGAACGTCGCCGAAAGTGAATATCCGGTCGCGCTCCTGCGGTCCGCCCTCAAACTGCACACTGTAACTGAGTCCGCTGCAACCGCCGCCCTGCACGCCAAGACGCAGGCCGCCCTCGCCCGCGAGTCCTTCAGCCACAAGCACAGCGCGAATACGCGCGAGAGCTTTGTCAGTAACGGTGATGCTCTTTGTCTGTGCCGTTCCCAAACCCATGTCCATCTATCACTCCCAACAAGTACTACTGAGTACTAGGTACTCGCTACTCGCTACTCGGTACTAGCCTTTCTTCTTCTTCCAATCGCTTATCGCCGCCCGGATCGCATCTTCCGCCAGCACCGAGCAGTGAATCTTCACAGGAGGAAGCGCGAGTTCGCGAACGATATCGGAGTTCTTGATCTGGAGCGCCTCGTCGATGCTCTTGCCCTTGACCCATTCGGTCGCAAGGGAAGAGGAAGCAATCGCCGATCCGCAGCCGAACGTCTTGAACTTAGCGTCCTCAATGACATTCGTCTCAGGATTGACCTTAATCTGCAGTTTCATGACATCGCCACACTCGGGCGCGCCAACCAGCCCAGTACCCACGTCAGCGCTAGACTTGTCCAGCGAACCGACATTGCGCGGATTCGTGTAGTGATCAAGAACCTTGTTGCTATAGGACATACTTACTCTCCAACAAACCGATTCGCGGGTGCCTCATCCTTCGCCGTTTTCGCGAAGGGTGGGCATTTCAGACCACCCGATCACCCGATTCTTCTACGCTTTCCACTCTACCTTCTTCAGATCCACGCCCTCTTTCGCCATCTCGTACAGAGGCGACAGTTCGCGCAGTCGCTTCACCGTTTCGATTACGCGTGCGGCAGCATAGTCGATCTCGGCTTCGGTGTTGAAGCGGCCAATACCGAAGCGTATTGAGCTGTGCGCGTTCTCGTCACCCACGCCCAGAGCTTTCAAAACGTACGAAGGTTCCAGCGTCGCCGAAGTGCATGCCGACCCGCTCGACACCGCGATGTCGTTGATGCCCATGAGCAGCGATTCGCCTTCGACGTAGGCAAAGCTCATGTTCAGATTGCCCGGCAGCCGGTGCTCCATCGAGCCATTGATGAATACTTCGTCCAACTCGGCTTCAAGTTTTTCCTTCAGACGATTGCGCAACCCGGCCAGATGACAAGCCTCTTTCGCGCCTTCGTTCAGCGCGATCTCGCAGGCCTTGCCCAGCCCGACGATGTTCTGCACGGCCAGGGTTCCGCTGCGGAAGCCGCGCTCGTGACCACCGCCGTCCATCTGCGAGACGAGTTGTACGCGCGGATTCTTGCGCCGCACGTAAAGCGCGCCCACGCCTTTCGGTCCGTACATCTTGTGCGCCGAGATCGAGAGCAGATCGATGAACTGCTTGTTGACGTCTATCGGCATCTTGCCCACGCCCTGCGTCGCGTCCGAATGAAAGATGACACCGCGCTCGCGACACAGCTTCCCGATCTCCTCAATCGGCTGAATCACGCCAATCTCGTTGTTCGCCGCCATGATCGAGACCAGGATCGTCTTGTCCGTCAGAGCAGCTTTTAGTTCCTCGAGATCAATCAACCCGTCTTTCTGCACCGGCAGATACGTGACCTTGTACCCGCGCTTTTCCAGCCGCTTGCACGTATCCAGCACCGCCTTGTGTTCGGTGACGCACGTAATGATATGGTCGCCCTTCTCGCGGTACATCTCGGCGACGCCCTTGATCGCCAGGTTGTCGCTCTCTGTCGCGCCCGAGGTGAAGATGATCTCCTTCGGATCGGCGCCAATCAGCTTCGCGATCCTCTCGCGCGCCTGCCCCACCGCCTTCTCGGCTTCCCATCCGAACGGATGATTTCGGCTCGCAGCATTCCCATACGTCTCGCAGAAATACGGCAGCATCTCTTCCAGCACGCGCGGATCGACTCGCGTCGTGGCATGGTTATCCATGTAGATCGGCAGCTTCACACCTTCAGGCACTGCAATGTTCGAACTCATAATTCCTGTCCTTGTCATTCCGAGGAGCGCAGCGACGAGGAATCCCTACCTTTCCACAACGCATCCCCGTGCCGGCTAACTCAGCGCCGGCTCAATATTCACCAACTCGACGGCCTTCTCTTCCTTCGAGCTGTCGACCGCCATGTCGAAAATCGTGATCTTATTCAGCACTTCTTCTATTCCCGCGCTCACTTTGCGCAGCGGTTCGCGCACCGTACACTTCGTACTCTGCTCGCACTCGCCCCGCACTGACACGCACGACGTGACGAACAACGGTCCTTCTATCGCCTCGATGACCTGGAACGCCGTGATCTGCCGTGCATCGCGCGCCAGCGTATAACCACCGTTCGTCCCGTACTGCGAAACCAGCAGCCCAGCCTTGACCAGCCGTTGCAGGATCTTCGCCAACGCTTCCAGCGGCAGACCATAGCTGTCCGCCAGATCCTTCGCCGAGCAACACAGATCAGACGAGTGCGTTTCACCGAGGGTGCGCTCCGCCAGATGCTTCATGGCGATCAATCCGTAGTCGGCCTTTTTGGTCAGCTTCAGCATTGGTTTGGGGTGCCGCACCCTTCCCCGCAGGGGATGGTGCGCCGGAGAAAATATACGACGCTTTTAGTCGTAATTCATTGTAGGCACCCGATCTTCTTGAGTGCAACAAAAATCAGAACAGCTGGAATCGGCTATCCCTCGCCTGCTCAACAGCTTGGAAATTTACGACCAAAATAGACGGATATCACGCAAGCTTCCTCGACATTACTCCTTCAAATTCAGATTGATAGCCTGATCTCCTGGAACATATACTGACCTGCCCTCGTATTAGTGGCCAAGAGGTGATTAATGAATAAGTGTGTCCGGCTGTTCATGCTGGTTGCTGCCGTGATCTGTATTTCCTCCGCTCTCATAGCTCAAGCAAATCCAACCGCTCCCAAGCTGAAAGACGAAATGCGAATGCCTTGGCAGCGCAATAATCCTGACTATATTCGCCAGTGGCTCGTAGCCGGCCCCATCAAAGGTTCGCTCGGGATCGATTGCCTAGCCGGAGAAGCTGCGGCCCAGCCGAAAGATGGCGCCGACCTCAGACTCCCCGATGGCTCCACTCTGAAGTGGCGGACCCAAACCCCTTACGGCGACGAGTTAGGTTTCGGCGAGATGGCCGGCAACAAAGAAGGTGCAGTCGTTTGCGTCTATACGAATGTCCAGCGCGAGAAGGCCGGAAACGCGCTCATCTCGCTCGGAAGCGGCGACGGGGTTCGCCTCTGGGTCAATGGCAAGCTCGTGCTCACGAAAGATGTTGAACGCAGCCTGACCCCCGACGAAGATCAAGTCGAAGTTCCAATGAACGCCGGCGCCAACAACATCTACATCCAGGTACTGGCGACCAAGTCCGCCATGCTGCGAGTGCTTGAGCCGGGCACCACGCTCGTCCGCACTCGGGAGATCGGTCCTTCAATCATCAACTTGAAACCCGCCGCTTTCACCATTCAGACTGACATCGGTGCGGAACGCAAAGATGCCGACCCGGTGAAGATCGAAATCATCCGGCCCGGTGGAACAGTCGTTTTCAACGCCATCCGGCCGCGCGGCGCGAAGCTCCCGGTCGACGCCAAGCTCTGGTCCGACGGCCCATACGAAGTGCGCCTCAGCACGCACAAGGTCGATGGCCTGCTCTTCGTCACGCACCTCAACTGGTACAAGGGCGACTCCCTCGTCAAGGCGCGTGAACTTGCCGCCGCAGCCGCGAAGGCTGATGCGTCAAAGCCCGAGGGATTCACGCTGAAGATGCTGGCCACGATGGTCGACGATCGCCTCGGCGTTAAGGTCAGCGAAGCCACGGGCAATCCGTGGGAGAAGATTCATTCTCCGCTGATGGAGTTTGACGAGCTGATGCTGGAGCGTAAGGGCCTAACCGGACGCGTTCGTGCTGACGGCTTTGTGCGTCTTGCCTATCGCGATGAAGTCGACGGCTCTCCGCAATTCGCCCGCGCTTACTTGCCCCACAGCTACGATTCGAAGAAGAAGTGGCCGCTCGTCGTCCAGCTACACGGCTATAACGGCGCGAATCCGGAATACGTACGGTGGTGGTCGGCGGACGTCCGCCACATAGGAATCGAATCTGAGTTCTCCAACCATCAGGGCGTCATTTATATAGAGGCGCACGGTCGCGGTAACACGACTTACCTCGGCATGGGCGACAGCGACATCATGCGCGTGATCGCCGAGGCGAAACGATTGTTCAGCGTCGACATAAACCGCATTTACCTTAGCGGCGATTCAATGGGTGGCTGGGGAACCTGGAACGTCGCGATGCGTCACCCCGACGTCTTCGCCGCAATTGCTCCCGTTTTCGGCGGCTCCGACTACCACTCGCAGATGTCGGAAGAACAGCTTGCGAAGTTGAGTCCACTGGAGCGTTTCCTTAACGAGAAACAAAGCTCATGGGCCATGGCCGACGGTTTGTTGAACGTCCCGATTCTCGTCTCTCATGGTGACGCCGACCAGGCCGTCGACGTCAACTACTCGCGTTGGGCCGTGCGCATGCTGCAACGCTGGGGCTACAACGTGCGCTATCACGAGTACCCCGGACGTATCCACGAGGCGCTCAGCAACTATGTCAATGCCAATCTGGGCATCGATTGGATGTTGCAGTATCGGCGTGATCCGAATCCCCGACACGTTCGCATCCGCTCGGCTGAGTTGCGTTATGCCAAGGCGTATTGGGCGAGTGTATTGCAGGGCGAGAACCCTCTGGCCTTCATGGCCGTCGATGCCGAAGTCATCGATCGCAACGTGATCCGGTTGGACACGCAGAACGTTCTCGACATTGCTCTCTCGCCTTCGTCAGCTCTTGTCGATCCGGCGAAGCCGGTGAAGGTGGTCTGGAACGGCGTCGCGCAAGAACTGCGCATGAAGAACAACGAACTGCGCCTGACCGCCGCCGACTATAAGCCTGCGACACTTCACAAAACCCAGCGGCTCCCCGGTTCTATGGCCGACTTCGGCGTAACGCCGTTCGCCGTCGTCGTCGGAACAACGTCCAAAGATCCCGACATGGTGGCGCTCTGCCGCGACAAGGCCACGAGCTTTGTCGAGTACTGGCGCAACTGGCAGAAAATTGCACCGCGCGTGTTTAAAGACACGGAGCTTTCCGATGCCGATATGGCGCGCTACTCGCTTCTGCTCATCGGAGGCCCCGATGCCAACAGCGTCAGCGCGAAGCTGGCCGACAAAGTGCCGCTCCAGATCGCCGCGGATCACATAACCATCGACGGCAAGAACTTCGTGACCAAAGACGCCGCCGTGCAGATGATCTATCCGCATCCACTCAATCCCGAGCGCTACGTATGGATCGTTGCTGGCACATCTGCGGATGGAATGTACCTCGTGAATCTGAACTCAAACCGTGGTCCCGATTGGGATTACCTCATCACCGATGGCCACATCCCGGCCTTCAAGCAGCAGGCGTCTTCGCTGCAAACGTCAGTTGTCTCCGGCATGTTCGATTACAACTGGCGGGCAAACGAAGCGTACGCCCAGCTTGGGGATCCCGAGATCAGGGCCAAAGGACGCGTGCTCCGTCGGCCCAATCCGAACTTTGTGGTGGACGCGAAGGTGCTCGAATCCTACGTTGGCCGTTACCAGATCGAGAAGGGACCGCTGGTTGAGGTCACCAAAGACGGCAATCGCCTCATTGCAAAACCGCAAGGTCAATCGGAGCCGCTGGAAATGGTTCCTGAGTCCGAAGCAGATTACTTGATTCCGAAATACAACATCCGAATCAGCTTCGCTCGGGATTCTTCCGGCAAGGTAATAGGCCTGACGGGATACCAGGGCAGCGACTTCGAAGCGAAGCGCCTCGACTAAGAACTAAAAACACGTACCGCCGGCGACCTCGCCGGCTGTCACGGCCCGGTGCCCCACGTTCGCATAGCTAACGTGGGGCTTCCACTTGCACCCTTCATGACCCGTACGTCCACCGACATCGCCCGCTGTCATGAAGTCAGGCACCTAAATGCATGTTACGACCCGCACGGTTTCAGCCCCGCAAGGGCGGCTCGAATTTAGCCCAGCACGGGAGTGCCGGGAAAGCATCCGGGCCGATTCGGATACGAAAGGGCCGTTCCCAACAGTTATCTTGCTTTGAAACCAGGACGCTCTGATAATTGCGGTCTATGCGACACTACTTTGGACTTGCGATTCTAGTCCTCTTCGCTGTGATTCTGTGCCAACCGCTTCACGCAGAATCCTTATGTGTCGCGCCTGCGTCCTCTGAGCCGCCGCAGAGATGCGCTACTCCGGACTTGTGCGCATCAGGCAAGATCACATTGAAAGTCGATGATCGCCCGATCATGCAATGGCCGAACAAGCAGTGCATGGAAGTAACTGGTCTGGATGCCAGCAAGCGCCACAAAGTGACGATCTACCGCGCTGGAAAAGCCCAACAGTCATTCAGGTTTAGGTTTTCAGATTACAGATCCAAGAAGCCTTGTCTCTTCCTAAATGACCTGTACTGGACTGTGCAGTTGTGGGAGTCGAAGCAGTCGCCTTGGTGTAAATGCAAATAGGTGCCTGTATACCTTATCTCCAAGTTTCTGCTTCCCACCTCCTTCCAACCCTCATCTCACTTGAGTGATGCTGCTTTCATTTGCCGCTCTGTCGTTCACCTACGCCGTAGCTCTTGGCATCGCCGTCTGCATCGCGGCCGTGATGCTGGTGCTCCACCACACGCGCCTGGGCAGCCTGGTGCACGAGCACATTCCTGACCGCCCGCGTCGTCGCTTGCTGCTGGCCTCCATCGGTTTCTTCCTTACGTTCGCCTGTGTTCGTCTGCTGACGTGGTCCATTCACAACGACATCGGGCCGTTCCACAACATCGAGGTGGGAGGCCGTCATATCCATCATCTTGTCTGGGGAATCACACTGCTGATAACCGTCGGCTTCGGCTGGCTGATCGAACTCGGCACCGGATCAAGCGACGGCTCGATCTTCGCCAGTCGCCTGATGTCTCTGCTCTACGGCACTGGCGCCGCTCTTACGCTTGATGAATTTGCGCTCTGGCTGAATCTCCGCGACGTCTACTGGTCGCGTCAAGGACGAGCCAGCGTCGAAGTCGCCCTGATGTTCGGCTCACTGCTGGCCATCGGCGCCTTCGGCGCACCGCTGTTTACAGCGCTCACGCGACAAAACAGACAAGCGCCTCGCAAAACCTAGGCGGTTCACGACACCACAGCCCCGCAGGGGCGGGATTTAGCTAGCCCAGCCCGTAAGGGCTGGGTAAGGGAAGAGAAAATTGGCGAGCCCCGTAGGGGCGGCACATCGCGTAAACTATTCACGAATCCAGAAATTCTCCGAGGACCAATGGCCACCCTACTTGATGCCATCGACATTAAGCGCAAAACGTTTTTCGAATACGACAACGCTCCGTATGTCTGTCTTGACGCGGAGGTCAACACGCCCAGCGCTCGCGGCGCACAAACGCTCGTTCGCCTGAAGATGCGAAACCTGCTTACCCAGGCCGTCTTCGACAAGTCATTCAAGGCCAGCGAGAAATTCAAGGAACCCGATCTTGTGACCGTTCCCGCCTCGTATCTCTACAGCGATGGTGATGGCTCCCACTTCATGGACCAGGAGAGCTTCGAGACGCTCACGCTATCCGAAGACATGCTCGGCGACGCCCTCAGCTTCCTCATCGAAGGCGCGATCATTCAGCTGCACAAGTACAACGGCAATCCGATTGGGCTGCAATTGCCGCCACACGTCGAGCTTGAGGTCACGTATACAGAACCCGGCGTGAAGGGAGACACCTCCAGCGGCACCGTGACCAAGCCAGCCACGCTCGAGACGGGAATCGAGATTCGTGTGCCGCTCTTCATCAAGCAGGGCGAGAAGGTCAGGGTATCCACCGAAACGCGCGAATTCGCCGGCCGCGCTTGAGATTGTCAAGCGTGCGCTAAGGCCAGAGTTCCTCCAACGCGTTGTAAACAAAAGCGAAATAGTCTCGTCCTTGATGTCGGGTTCGGAGCAGCGAACATGCTACGCTAATTTCAGGCTAATCTCGGTCGTCGTTCCGAGCGTAGCGAGGAATCCCTGCCCCTAGATCAACGCCGACGGCTAGACGCTCGCCCGCAAGGAAATGAAATCGATCTGTTGACTAAGTGTGCAATATCTCCGCGGTTTCTCAGCGCTGAGCGGCTCAGACTGCCATCAGTCAATCGCTGAGCTAAGTCCTTTAAATCGTCAGTCGCACAGTCAACATAGGGGGAGGGGGTGTCCATAACCAAACAGTTACCTTCGCCTTAGTACCACCAAGCACGGCCTAAGTGTTTACCTGAATTTCAAGTCACGGGCATTTGCACTACGCTGTTCCCGTGTCTTCCTTCAATTCCAGTCGTGCGCGCCTCCTCGCGATCGTGTCCGTGTGTGTGCTCATTGCTGTCTGTCTGATCCCCCGCGTGCGTGCAGGTGCTGACGCGGTGACGAAGAGCGAAGCCGCCGCGACATTGAATGAGCGCCAACCGCAGCCGACGTATTCTGTCGTTGCAGGAATCGACGGAGATATCTTCCCAGTCTTCGCCAATTACTTCGCCTTCCAAAAGCAGACCGAGCGCCAATCGGGCACGATCACCGTCACGATTCGCAACTCAAGCGACAAGCTGCTTCAGACCCGAGTATCTGTCCGAGTACCAGGCTGGAGCGACGAGGAAGTCCAGTACGTCGATGTTGCCGCTGGACGAGTTCGGAATGTGCAGTTCGCGCCAACATTTCTGCCCCGCTTCTACCGGAACCGCGAGGTCGCGCCGGCAAGCGTCGCAGTAGCAATTTCAGACCTGGGCGGAAAGCCTATCTGGTCCGCGACGGTTCCAGTTCGCCTGCGTTCGGCGGGTGACATGTATTGGGGCAGGGAATTCGAATACTCCAACTTCATCGCCTCCTGGATTACGCCTCACGACCCCAACGTCGAAATGATCCTAGGCCGCGCAAAAGAATTCATGCCGGGAAGACGCCTTCCTGGCTACGAAACTTGGCGCACCAACGGCGTTCAGGAGAAGACGACTTACCTGCAAGCCAAAGCCATATACCAAGCCGTGCAACGTGAAGGGCTGTCCTACGTAAAGAGCTCGTCCACGCTGGGAGCCCGAACGAATTCCGACATCACCGAACGTGTCCGCATGCCGCACGAATCGCTACGTCAGCTTTCCGCCAACTGTATTGATGGCGTAGTTCTGTTTGCGTCCCTCTTCGAGAACCTCGGCATGGAACCGCTCGTGGTCCTCATCCCTGGCCATGCCTATGTAGCAGTTCGGCTGAACCCGGACTCTGACAAGTACCTCTATATAGAGACGGCACTGACTGGACGTGCGAGCTTCGAAACGGCAGTTCAGTCAGCAGAGCGTGGGATGCAGAAACACCGCGGGCCTGACACAATCCGCCTATCTGTACTGAAGGCACGAGAACGGGGCATATATCCCATGCAGTTGCCCGATCTGCGAGATGAGACTCCAATACCTCTAAAATCAGCATCTGCCGGGCAGAACTAGGCCTTTGTGAGTGCATCTAGCGCAGGTACCAGGGGTTAGTTCGGAAGGGGACTTGACAACAGATACCGTCTGGATAAAATTCCCAAATCCGGGACTTCGTGACGGATTTCCGGACAGCGACGCTATTTATGAGTTCAAGCCAGCTACAAAAGACAGTCCAGCCACAGAGAAAGCAAATGGAGCAGTGCAAACACCCACGCATACAGATTGTCGCCCGCGAAGAAGACTGCGAATTCGTAGAATGCAAGGAATGCGGTGAGATCTTTGATTCCAGCGAATTCAAGGATATGAGCATTGAGGAGCAGGCCACTGCTGAAGAAGCGTAATGCCATCCATACGTACCGACTAGTTTCCGCGAACTGACCCCGGCCGCCCCCCAGCAGGCATAAGTGTGCCCAAAATCGGCCCTGCAGGCTGACCTCCGTCTATATCTGTTACTAAAGTACATGCTCGAAAATGTGGCTACCTGTGACCGTACGTAACCTTCGTAACTGTGGTTCTCAGGTTTTCGTTTGGTCTCCCCGGTGTCTCTGCTAATGTGACATTCGCTCAGCGAATTCCAGCTACTTGAGCAAATGCTGGGCAGGAGAAGGGTATGGCCCCCGTAGCGTTAGTTGTAGACGACTCGATGCTGATCCGGCACACCGTATGCCGGTACCTGCAGGAGCGCGGGTTCGAGGTGGAGTCGGCGACCAACGGCGCGGATGCCCTGGAAGTCCTTACGCAAGTTCGACCAGACATCATCGTTACCGACCTCAATATGCCCAAGATGAGTGGGCATGAGTTGATAACCGCGCTGAAGGCGAATCCGGAAACCGCAGAGATATCTGTAGTGGTGATTGCCGCGAAGCGAACATCGACAGATGGAGAGATGGAAACGCGAGCACAATACGTAATTTACAAGGACATTGCAATCGACGAGCAACTGGAAAGAGCAATCACGGCCCTTACGAAACACGGGAAGTAGTAGTTGTAACTAGGCCCTGAGCCCCTTCCTCGCACGACGCCTCCGCTTCGGCGGAGGCGTTTGTGTGTGCGCTATCGAAGGGGAAGGGAAGCCTCAGCCGAGAGTTCGGCGTCGGCGAATTCCCCAGCCAGCCACTTCGGATAAGCCGCGGCAGCGATCATTGCTGCGTTGTCGGTCGATAATGGGCGTGAGGGGAAGAAGACCGGAATCCCCTCCTGAGCGGCTCGCTTTTCGAAGGTCGCGCGAAGTTCGCTGTTAGCCGCAACGCCGCCACTTACAAACAGGGTTGCGATATCGTACTCGCGAGCGGCGGCCAGGGTCTTCGAGATCAGGTCATCGATGATGGCCCTCTGGAAGCTTGCCACGAGGTCGAGCGTGGCCTTATTGCAGTGAGCGATCACCTGGTCTGAATTTGGCTTACCGATCAGCGCCAGTGCCCTGCGGCGCTCGTCGATATCATTCTGCATATCATGCGTTTCGACGTAGCGCAGAACTGCAGTCTTGATTCCGCTGTAAGAAAAATCAAAGTGCGGCCGCTCTGGTTCGGGGCTCTTGTCGCCGCGATTGCGATGCTTAATTTGCGCGGGCGGAAACTTGACGGCATATGGGTCACCGAGCTTCGCAGCTTTGTCAATGATCGGGCCGCCGGGATAACCGAGCGCAAGCAGTTTCGCTACCTTGTCGAACGCTTCGCCCGCGGCGTCGTCCCGCGTATGCCCGACGTTCTGGTATGACCAGCCCTCGCCGCGCTTGGTTGCGAGATACAGATGCGTGTGCCCGCCGGAAACCACAAGCGTCATCAGCGGGAACTCCAGATTCTTGTTGCCCTTCTGGCGCTCTTCGAGGAGCACCGCGTGAATGTGGCCTTCAAGGTGGTTGACCGCAATCAACGGTTTAGAAAGAGCATAAGAGAGTGATTTAGCGAAACTCACGCCGACCAGCAACGATCCAGCCAGACCGGGCCCTTTCGTTACCGCAATAGCGTCGATGCTCTCGTACGTCCGATTGGCCTGTTCAAGCGCCTGACGAACGATGGGCGTTATGGCCCGGAGGTGTTCGCGTGAGGCGAGTTCCGGGACGACTCCGCCATAGGGGATATGAGTTGCGATCTGGGAAGCTACAGCGCTGGAGATGATCTGTTCGCCTGAACGGACGATCGCCGCCGCAGTCTCGTCACAGGAGCTTTCGATGCCAAGGATGTAAGTGTCGGTCATGAGGTTAATACAATTGTAAAAGACGCCGGGACGCGATGGTTCGCTACTTCCTTTTCAGCAGCGCCCTTGCCTTGTCCAACTCTTTCGCCTTATCGCCAGTGACTCTCGGGTACGAGAGGTTCATCTCTTCCAGAGCCTCGACCACTGCTCCGGCGACCACCATTCGCGCGAACCATTTGTTGTCGGCCGGCACTACGAACCAGGGTGCATGTTTGGTCGCGGTGTTGGCGACCATGTCCTCGTAAGCGCTCTGGTAGTCGTCCCAACGCTCGCGCTCTTTGAGATCAGCGGCTGAGAACTTCCAGTTTTTGGCGGGATTATCGAGGCGTTCGAGAAAGCGCTTCTTCTGTTCCTGTTTAGAAACGTGGAGGAAGAACTTGCGGACAACAACGCCATTTCGATGCAAATACCGCTCGAAGCAGCAGATGTCTTCGAATCGGTCGTCCCAGATGCCCTTGCCTCTGCACTCGTCTGGGACCTTCTCATTCCCGAGTATCTCGGGATGAACGCGGACGACCAGCGTTTCTTCGTAGTACGAGCGATTGAAGATGCCGATCTCGCCGCGCCGTGGCAGGCGTGTGCTCGTGCGCCAGAGGTAGTCGTGATCGAGTTCCTCTTCCGACGGTGCTTTGAACGAGCAGACTTGCACGCCTTGCGGGTTCACGCCCGACATCACGTGCTTAATGGTGGAGTCTTTTCCGGCGGCGTCCATGGCCTGGAAGATCAGGAGCAGGGCCCATCGATCTTGCGCGTAGAGGACGTCCTGAAGCTCGGAAAGACGTTTTACGCCTCGTTGCAACAGTTCCTGTGACTTGGGTTTGAATTCGTCGTCGAGGCCGGCGGTGTCGGCGGGATCGTAGTCTTTGAGGCGGAACTGCTTGCCCTTGTCGATGCGATAGGGAGCAACGAACTTGCTTAGCTTCATCGAGTCCTCGCTGATGCAGTACTCGGAATCCTTCGGCCAGCGATAATATCATCCGAGATGCAGATAAAACAGACTGCGGTTGAAATGATCCGGCTGTTGCGGTTCCCGCCTACTACGGAACATGCTATTGCGGCTTCACGATGGCGATTCGCGTTTCACTGCCATTGCTTCCAATCGCAATCACCTTCGCAGAGCCGTTGCGCTCGATCGCGATGATGTTCTGTCCCTGCATCTGTGAGACCTGCGCGCCGGGGTAGCGCCGTTTGTAGTATTCAATTACGGTCTCAACGGAATCGCTGGTTGTATAGGCTTCGGTTGCCACCGGAAAGCCGACATCGGGCATCTTCGACTTGTCTACATCGATAGCTTGCGCGCCCGGGTACTCGTCTGACCCCGTCGGCGTATCGATTGGAGGCCGCGTGCTCTGCTGGCTGATTAGCGGCGTGTGCTGCTGATTGATACTTGAAGAAGGGAAAGCCTGCGACGAGCCTCCAGAAGTATTGTCGAAATTTCCGGGCGTTGCTTCAGGCGACCCGCTCGTTCCAGAGCCTGAGCCTCGCGGCACTGTGGATGAGGATTCGTCCTGCATTCCGGTGGAAGCGCCAGTAGAAGATTGTTGCTGTTCAGGCGCCGGGCTTGGAACAGACCGTCTCAGGTGAAAAACGATCAGTCCGGCACTGACGACAATGATCGCTCCGAGGCCCGCGGCGATCAGTCGCATTTCCTTACGTTGCCGCTGTGCTTCGGCAACAACCGACGCAGCAGCGTGTTGCGAGACCGGCGCGCCACACGAAGAACAAAAACTTCCCGTCGCCGCCTTGCCGCACTTTGAACAAAATGGCATCAGTGCCAGAGATTATCGCACGCAAACCAACGCTTACATAGCTCCATGTGGGGACGGCGCTGTGTCCCGTCCTGGCCTTTTCGTATCGCGCTTGCAGAAAAAACACCCCCGTTACCGGGGGTGCAATGGAGGTACTGCCTAGAGAGGCCTAATCGTTCGAATCCACGCCAGCCAACGCGTACTTCGACGTATCCAGATGCCGCATCTCTTCGCCGGTATAGATCTGTCGCGGACGCGCAATCTTCTGCTCCGAATCGTTAATCATCTCGCGCCACTGTGCCAGCCAGCCCACCAGACGCGGTATCGCAAACATGACGGTGAACATCTCGGGATCGAAGCCCATGGCCTGGTAGATAATCCCAGAGTAGAAGTCCACGTTCGGATACAGCTTGCGCTTAATGAAGTATTCGTCGTTCAACGCGATCTGCTCGAGTTCAATCGCGATGTCAATCTTCGGATTGCGCCCCGTAACCTTGAACACCTCATCTGCGGTCTTCTTAATGATTGTCGCGCGCGGGTCATAATTCTTATAAACGCGATGCCCGAACCCCATCAGCTTGTACTTGCCATCTTTCACGCCCTTAATGTAATCAGGAATGTTTTCCTTCTTCCCGATCTTGTCCAGCATCAGCAGCACTTCTTCGTTGGCGCCGCCATGCAGCGGACCAGACAATGCTGAGCAAGCCGCTGCCGCCGAGAGGAACGGATCAGCTTCCGATGAACCAACCGATCGCATCGTCGCCGCGCTACAGTTCTGCTCATGATCCGCGTGCAGGATCCACAGCACATCATGCGCGCGTGCCAGCACCGGGTTCGCCAGATACTTCAGCTCCGACCGTTTCCATAGCATGTTCATGAAGTTCTCGGTGTAGCTGAGATCGGTGTCCGGCAGGTTGTAAGGCAGCCCTTTGCGATGCCGATACGCATACGCCGCCATAATCGGCATCTTGCCGAGCAGGCGGTAGATCTGGATGAGTTGGTTCTCCTTGTCGCGGACGTTACGCGCATCCGGATAGAACGTCGACAGCGCAGCCACGGTCGAGACCAGCATCCCCATTGGGTGCGCGTCGTAGCGGAAGCCATCCATGAACTTCTTTATGTTCTCGTAGATAAACATCCGACGTTTGATCTCGTACACCCATTGCTGCTCTTCCGCTGGCGTCGGCAGATTGCCATGAATGATGAGATACGCGACCTGTAGGAAATCGCAGTTCTCGGCCAGCTCCGCGATGTCGTAACCTCGATAGCGCAGAATACCCTTGTCGCCGTCGATAAAGGTGATGGAGCTCCGGCACGCGGCAGTATTCATGAATGCCGGGTCATAGGTCATCAGCCCAAAATCGTCGGGATGTTCCTTGATTTGGCGAAGGTCCATTGCCCGAATCGTCTCGTTTTCGATAGGAATCTCGTATGACTTGTCGGTTCGGTTGTCGACGACCGTAAGTGTGTCTTTCGGCATGATGCCCTCCAAGATGAGCGCCGCTGGCCATCATCGCCAAGACGGCGGTACTGCCGATCCTTTTCTGCTGTCCCTGGAGAATCGAGCCGGTTCGGGTTAAGCCCGCCGACGGCTGCAAGTTCCCAACAAATCTTTGATGCCGGATTTATGGAATCGCGCCCATCCCCACAACGGGAGCGCTAAATACGTTACTTTCTCCCTGCTTATAAATGCAAGGGACACTCAGAATGTTTCAGAAAATGTGACTGGAAGCAACTCCCGGGAAGACTACTCGGGAGACTTAGTCGCCCTCGATCTGGGGTTGTATCTGGACCAGCGCCGGGGCTGGCGCAGTCTGCGGCTCCGCCACCGGGCTACCCTGCGGAGCGCGCCAGAAATCCATGTAAGAGACTTGATGCACGCAGGATACCGTGCAGTTAGGGGCGCAGCTCTTCTCGGCCAGGAACGCCCTCCGGATATGCCTGACGTCGTAGTGCTCCAGCGGAATACCCGGGAACCCCCGTTGCTGGGAACAGAAATGTACCAGCCCGTCCTCGCAAATATACAGGTACCGGGCCCCCGCCCGGCAGCGCCAGTCGTTCGGCTTGCCTTGGGCAATATTCTCCTGGAAGTAGTTGAGCTGGGAGTACCCGCTCTTCCTCATTCCCTTGATCTGGCGAAAAATGGCGTATTCCTCTGGGCTGAGCGGCTGCAACTGGCCCTCGCCGTCGTGAATGATGCCCACAGTGGACGAGAACCCGAATTCCTGCGCTCGCTCGGCAATCGTAAGCGCGTCCTGGGGATTGCGAACTCCGGCCCCCACGACCGAGTTGATGTTGACGTGGAACAGTGCGTGGTCCGCCAACATCTGCAGCTTCTTGTCCAGAACTTTCAGGCTCTTCTTCGAAACATCATCCGGCGTGATGTTGTCGATTGAGATTTGCAAGTGATCCAGTCCCGCTTCGTTCAGCTTCTGTATGCGCTCGACCGTTAGCAGATAGCCGTTGGTGATCAGCCCGGCGATCATGCCGGACTGCCGCACATGCCCGACCAGGGCTTCCAGTTCCGGATGTAGTAGCGGCTCGCCACCACTGAACGTGATGGCCGTCGTCCCGAGCTTTGCCAGCTTCTCGATGCGCCGCTTCAGCGTTTCGGCCGCAACGGGGCTTGATGACTTGTCGTATTCGTTGCAGTACTTGCAGCTCAGATTACAGCGCCGGACAGGAATGATCTGGGCGAGCACGGGGTGGTCAGTCGAGGCAAGCCCCTTCGCGATCATCATGATCTCGCGGCTACGCCTGTCAATGGCCCGAACTCTACGTTTCCAGGTACGACTTATCCCCACACCCATCTTGTAAGTCATTAGAACATCTAGATGAAGGTTTGTAGGACGCCGAATCTTTTTTCGGCCGCTTTTCGAGGGCGAACTGCGAGGAATTGGCCTTGGACGATCCACCTTGCGCATTTCTGAACCAGAGATAAACCTTCTCGCGCCGCATTCTTTGGGGTACGCTGTTGCGTTGAAAACTCGCGAGGATTCCGTGAGAGTTGCCCACGCTGGAGTGCTTCTGCTTCTTCTTTCGATCACGATGCCGTTCCCGACGTCCGACGCTCAGACCCTAACGAGCAAGAAAGCCCCTGCGAAGGACATGCACGGATTGATCATCTACGGCGATGGCTTTGCGTTTCTCGCGAATGAACCGAAAGACTGGGATGTGGATACGGGGCAGGAAGCAAGGAACTACCGCGTCAATGCGATATTCTTTCCGCGCGCACAAGAGTCGCGAGTGCATCGCGTAAACATCCGAGTCAGGCTGAACCAGAAGACGACGGAAGATCCTAACGAAGATATGGCTGCGGACGTGGAAGGTTATAAGGACCAATATCCAGCAACGAAATTCGCGGACTTACAGCTGACACATCCTGATTACAGATCTTCGGCGAAGCTCTTTTATACAGAAAACGACTTCTACGAGTATGTTGTTTACCTCAACCCTGGGCAGCAATCTCGGTTCATGTTCTCTGTTTCGATGTCCAAGGAGAAACAACCAGCGACACAGGAAGAGTTGGCAGCGCTTGCTCACGTGCTACAGTCGTTGCAGTTTGTTACTGCCGACACTCACGTGAAACGCCCAGAGTAGGACGGGACTTCACCTCAGGGGAACTGGTTCCGCAATCTAAATTTCCGATGCAGGCGATATAAAAAGCTATGTTTGACCTCGGCTCGTACCATGCTAAGATTTTTCCGAGATGACTTCTCTGACTCACCATCGCCATCATCACCATCACCACGTGGCGAACGTGTCAGCTGAGGTCTAGGACTAGCGCAGTACCAAGATTCCAAGCCCGCTGACGCGAAAAGCTCAGCGGGCTTTTCGTTTGTGCCCCTGAGCCTCTCACGGTGGCCCACACAAGCTTCTTTTGCTTGTGTGGGGATTCGAGAAAGCGGACACAACACAAAGAGGAACGAATGACACAGATCGACTTCAAGAAAATGGATGGCCTCGTACCGGCCATCGTACAGGCCGAAAGCGACGGCGAAGTTCTCATGGTCGGCTTCATGAACGAAGAAGCCTACGAGAAGACGCTCGCAACCGGCTACGTGACTTTCTACAGCCGCACCCGCAACAAGCTCTGGACCAAGGGCGAGACCAGTGGTAATCGCCTCGCCATCGTTTCCGCCACAACCGACTGCGACAACGACACGATTCTCTGCCGCGTGAAGGTCGAAGGCGACGGTCTCGTCTGCCACGAAGGCACTCGTTCCTGCTTCACCAAGCCGCTCACAGTCAACGCGCCTGCGGGGGTGACGAAATGAAGAAGCTCCGCCTCGGAATCCCCAAGGGCAGTCTTCAACAATCCACCATCGAGCTGTTCGGCCAAGCTGGATTCAAGATCCGCGAGAACGGTCGCTCCTATTTCCCGAGCACCGACGACCCAGAACTCGAGTGCATGTTGATCCGTGCACAAGAGATGGCCCGCTACGTCGAACACGGCGTCATGGACGCTGGCCTCACCGGCTACGATTGGGTCATGGAAAGCGGCCTCGAGGTCATCAACGTCGCCGACCTGGTTTACGCAAAGCAGAGCCGCGGATCAAAGGTCCGCTGGGTGCTCGCCGTCCCCGAAGACTCGCCCTTTCAGCGCGCCGAAGACCTGGCAGGCAAGACCATCGCGACCGAGCTCGTAGAAGTCACAAAGTGCTACTTCGCCAAGAAGAACATCCCGGTGACGGTCGAGTTCTCCTGGGGCGCAACCGAAGTGAAACCGCCCGTGCTCGCCGACGCAATAGTCGAGGTCACCGAAACCGGCAGCTCCCTTCGCGCCAATCGCCTCCGCATCATGGAGACTGTCCTCGAATCCAACACTCAGCTCATTGCCAACAAAAAGTCGTTCCAGGACCCTTGGAAACGCGAAAAGATCGAGAATATTGCTCTGATGCTGCAAGGCGCCATGGAAGCCGTTGGCCGCGTCGGCCTCATGCTCAACGCCCGCAAGGCTGATCTCCCGGCCGTGCTCGCTGTACTGCCGGCCCTGCAACGTCCGACGATCTCGTCTCTGAGTGACGACGAGTGGGTCGCGCTCAACACTGTCATCGAAGAACGCGAAGCTCGTTACATCATTCCCAGACTCAAGCAGGCGAACGCCACCGGCATTGTCGAATATCCTCTGAACAAGGTGGTGCTCTAATGCGCATCGTCCGGGGCCAGGCGGCGGATCAGATCGTAGCGACGCTTGCGGCGCGCGGGGCAGCAGACCTGTCCCGCGTGGAACCGACCGTTCGCAAGATCGTCGAAGCTGTGCGCCGTGGCGGCGACCGCAAGTTGCGCGCCTACGCCGAGCAGTTCGACGGGCGCGCCAAGGGCCAGCCCCTGCAAGTTCCGCGCGAGGAGATCGAAGCGGCATGGAAGTCTGTTTCACCGGAGTTCAAAGCCGCGCTGAAGCAATCGGCCAAGAACATTCGCCGCTACTGCCAATGGCAAATGCCGAAGAGTTGGACTCGCCAGATGGCCCCGGGCCTTCGCGTCGGTCAGCTAGTCCGGCCTCTGGATTCGGTCGGCTGCTACGTGCCCGGCGGCCGCTATCCGCTCCCCTCAACCGTGCTGATGACCGTCACCCCTGCCCAGGTCGCAGGCGTTCGCGAGATCACAGTCGTCTCTCCGAAGCCCGCCCCCGAAACGCTCGCTGCCGCTTATCTACTCGGAGTCGATCGCGTGTTCCGCATCGGTGGCGCGCAAGCAATCGCGGCACTCGCTTACGGAACCGAGTCGGTGTCGAAGGTTAACAAGATCGTTGGCCCCGGCAATCTCTACGTGACCGCCGCCAAACGCATGGTCGCCTGGGACTGCTCCATCGACATGCTCGCCGGTCCGACAGAAGTCGTGCTGGTCAGCGATGACGGCAATCCCGCCTTCCTCGCCGCTGATCTCGTCGCCCAAGCCGAGCACGATCCAGATGCCAGCGCCGTCTTCGTTACCAGCTCTCGCGAACTCGCAAAGGCCGTCGCCGCCGAGGCGAAGATTCAGAGCAAGGCCAATCCAATCGCGCAGCAATCGCTCAAAGCCAACGGCGTGATCCTCGTCGCGAAATCGCACGATCAAGCGCTGGAGTACGCAAACGCGATCGCCTCCGAGCACCTCACGGTCAGCGCCAAAGACGTGCCGCAGGTGCGCAACGCCGGCGCCGTTTTCGTTGGCGATTGGTCGCCGCAGGCCATGGGCGACTACACCTCCGGCCCCAATCACGTTCTGCCAACAGGCGCAGCAGCACGCTTCCGCGGCGGCCTCAGCGTCCTCGACTACGTCAAGATCATCAGCGTCCAGGAATGCTCGCGCACAGGTCTCAACGGCATCGCCAAAACGATCACTACACTCGCCGATGCCGAGGGACTCAGAGCCCACGCCAACTCCGTCCGCGTCCGAATGTCGAAATCCGCGGTGCCCCACGTTCGCGAAGCTAACGTGGGGAACTCCCGTAGATCTACGAGTACAAGGGTGCCGCACCCTTCTCCGAAGGAGAGGGTGCGTGTAAAGAAGTCCGAGGCCGCCAATGCTTAAACCTCGCGAGGCTGTTTTCAAAATCAAGGAATATCACCCGCCACTAGGCGGCCGCGTCGGCCTGCGCATGGACTTCAACGAGAACACCTCCGGCTGTTCTCCGCGCGTAATGCAAAAGCTGCGCGAGATCGACAGCGAGTTGCTCGCGAAATATCCCGAGCGTGAATCCGTCGAAGCTGTCGTTGCAGAATATCTCGGACTCGACGCCGCACAAGTCGTGCTTACCAACGGCGTCGACGAAGGTATTCACCTGCTCTGCCAGACCTACATCGATCCCGGCGATGAAGCCCTCATCGCCGTCCCGACGTTTTCGATGTACGAGGTCTACGCCTCGGCCGCAGCGGCGAAAGTAATTACAGTTCCGTTTTACGGAGGTGTAGGAACTACAGGTGGCGCACCCTTCTCCGAAGGAGAGGGTGCGCTCCAGAGCTTCACCTACCCGCTCGACCGCGTCCTCGCCGCCATCACGCCTCGTACGCGTTTCATCGCCGTTGCGACTCCCAACAATCCAACGGGAACTGTCGTCAACGAAGAAACGGTTATCGCACTCTGCGAGGCCGCGCCCAATGCTGCCGTCCTCATCGACGAGGCTTATTTCGACTTCTACGGCAAGTCCGTCCTGCAGCTCATTGCTAAGTATCCGAACCTGTTCGTCTCACGCACGTTCTCGAAAGCGCACGGGCTCGCCGGTCTTCGCGCTGGAGTACTAGCCGGTCAGGCCGAGCAGATGCGCATGGTTCGTCGCGTAGGTTCGCCATACAACGTGAATGGCGTCGCCCTCGCACTGCTTCCCGAAGCTCTAGCTGATCAAGAATTCATGACCAGCTATGTAGCCCAGGTGCAGCGCAGTCGCGAGCGCTTGCAGCGTGAGTTCGCGGCACTCGGGATCAAGTCGTGGCCGAGCGAGGCCAACTTCGTTCTCGCCTACTTCGGTGACACGCGGAATGAATTCGTTGCCGCCATGAAGCAACGAGGCATTCTTGTTCGCGATCGCAATTCCGACCCCGGCTGCGCCGGATGCGTTCGCATCACCGCCGGCAGCGATGCCCAGATGGATGTAGTTCTCGATGCACTGCGCAGCAGCGTTGAAAAGATTCGCACCAAAGCGGAGGTGGCAAGATGAGGTCCGCCAAAATCAATCGTAAGACGAACGAAACCGATATCAAGCTCAAGCTGCTCATCGACGGAGAAGGCCAATACAAGGTCTCGACCGGCATCGGTTTCTTCGACCACATGCTCGAACTCTTCGCCCGCCACGGCGCATTCAATCTGGAACTGAGCTGCAACGGCGACCTCCACGTGGACCAGCATCACACCGTCGAAGACGTCGGCATTGCGCTCGGCGAGGCGTTCGACAAAGCCCTCGGCAACAAGAAGGGCATTCTTCGCGCCGGATACTTCGTCATGCCGATGGACGAAACCCTCGGTCTCGCCTCAATCGATTTCGGCGGGCGTGCCGCGACTGTCGTCGACACGAAAGTGAAGACTCGCCTCGTTGGCGACCTGCAAACCGAACTCGTCTACGACTTCTTCGAGGGCTTCTCGCGTGGCGCACGGGCCAACGTTCATGCGCGCGTGATGTATGGCCGCTCGAACCACCACAAAATCGAAGCGCTGTTCAAAGCATTCGCCCGCGCAGTCCGCGTGGCGTGTTCCAAAGACCAGCGCCTGGCCGAAATGCTTCCCAGCACGAAAGGACTGTTGTGATTGCCATCGTTGATTACGGTGCGGGAAACCTTCGTTCGGTGAAGAAGGCACTCGACCACCTCGGCTTCGAGTCCCAGATCACGCGCGATCCGGAGTTCGTGCGCAGCGCCAAGAAAGTCATACTTCCCGGCGTCGGACACTTCGCCGCCACGGCGCGTCTGACGACTTCCGGCCTGCGCGACGCCATCTCCGACATCGTGGAGCAGGGCACTCCCTTTCTTGGCATCTGCGTTGGCATGCAGTGGCTCTTCTCCGGCAGCACCGAAGCACCAGACGTCCCTGGCCTTGGCGTCTTCTCCGGTGCGTGCTCGCGGTTTCCTTCTGGAATTAAGGTCCCGCACGTTGGCTGGAATTCGCTCAAACTGAATGGTTCGTCACGACTCCTAGCCGACATCGGGGACGACGCTTTCGTTTACTTTACTCATTCCTTCCGCGCGCCCGTGTGCGAAGGTGCGGTCGCCATCACCGACTACGAAGCTCCCTTTGCTTCAGCAGTCGAGCGCGATAATGTGTTCGGCGTGCAATTCCATCCGGAAAAATCCTCTGACGTCGGACTCAAGATGCTGAGAAATTTCGGAGACCTGAAATGCTGACCAAGCGCATCATCGCCTGCCTCGACGTCGATGGCGGACGCGTCGTCAAAGGCATCGAGTTCAAGAACCTGCGCGACGCTGGCGATCCAGCCGAACTCGCCCGCGCACACGCTGAGAACGGAGCGGATGAAATCGTCCTGCTCGACATCTCCGCCACTGCGCAGAAACGCGCAACACTACTCGACACCGTTCGCCGTACCGCCTCGCAGATATTCGTCCCGTTCACCGTTGGCGGCGGCATTCGTTCGCTCGACGAAGCCTCTGCCGTCTTCGACGCCGGTTGCGACAAGCTCAGCATCAACTCCGCCGCGGTGAAAGATCCATCTCTCATCACCTGCATCGGCGAACGTTTCGGCTCGCAAGCCGTCATCGTAGCCATCGACGCCCGCAAGGACAGTAGCGCCGGACTCCAGTCCGGCGACTCCCAGGCAGTTCCCTCTGGCTATCGCGTATTCGTTGCCGGAGGACGCATCCCCACCGAGCGTGATGCAGTCAAGTGGGCGAAAGAAGCCGAGTCCCGAGGCGCAGGCGAAATCCTGCTGACGTCCATGGACCGCGATGGCACCGGCATCGGTTTCGAGTGCACGCTAACAAAAATGATCGCCGAAGCCGTATCGATCCCAGTCATCGCCTCAGGCGGTGCAGGCAACTTGCAGCACTTCGTCGAGGTCTTCCGCGACGGCCACGCCGATGCGGCGCTTGCCGCGTCCATCTTCCACTTTGGCGTACACGACATCCGCGAACTCAAGCAGCAGGTGAGCCTCGCTGGAATCCCAATGAGGTGGCCATGCTGATTCCTTCCATCGACTTGATGGGCGGCAAGATCGTTCAACTAGTACAAGGCGAAAAGAAAGCCCTCGAATACGACGACTTCGAACCATGGGTGCAACGCTTCTCCAAGTACCCGCTGGTGCAACTCATCGACCTCGATGCCGCCATGCGCAAGGGCAGCAACCGCAACTTGATTTCGCACTTCGCCTCGCGACTCCCTGTCCAAGTCGGCGGCGGTATCCGCGACATCGCAATCGCGCAGTCTGTCCTCGATGCAGGCGCAAAGAAAGTGATCATCGGCTCCGCGCTCATCCGCGATGGCAAAGTAAACGTCCAGTTCGCAAAGGAAGCCGCCGAAGAAATCGGCGCCGACAAGCTCATCTTTGCCATCGACTCGCGCGGAGGAAAGGTCAGTACTCATGGCTGGCAACAGGGAACGGCCCTGACTCCGGAGCAGGTGATCGTAGAACTTGAAGCGTATTGCGCAGGATTTCTCTACACGCACATCGACACCGAGGGAACGATGACTGGCTTTCCCGTGGATGTTGCGCGCAAGTTGCGGGAATTGACTCAACAACAGTTGATCGCGGCCGGCGGGATTAGAAGCAAGCAAGAAATTGCTGAGTTGGATGTTATCCGAGTCGACGCGGTAGTTGGGATGGCGGTGTATACGGGCAAGATTGAGGCATAATGGGAAACCTTGCCACTTGATTGTCTATTTCTGCTTTTGGCAAGCCAGAGCGATGGGCAACTTTGGACAAGGTCCATCGCACGTGCTTATATAGACATCTAGTTCGCGCCACGCCTGTGCGAGAGCGTTCGGATGCAAATCGAGTCCTATCCAATAGCCTTTCGGCTTAATCGTCGGCCATACAACAACCGAAAAGCGATCTGCAGAAAAGCCTCCGTGATCCTTCGGACGGGTATCGTATGTTGCAATTCGCTCCAGTTCAGGGTGTGAAGTCTCAGGTTTATCCGTCCAGTACATTGCTTGAAATTGCGGTCGTCCCGTTGCCCACGCCGCTCCGGTTTGCGCAGAACTACACGCCACTTGCTGCATCGTCGAGCAATGGAATCGCCAAACGTGTGGGAGCTTCGCTTGCTTTCGGCGTTCTTGGAAGAGGCCAGCTACAATATCGGCGACGCGCTTGGACTCGCGTTTCTGGTCGGGAGTCAGTTCCTGAGGCGTTGGGCCAAGCTTCAGATCTTTGCTCGATGCCTCAGCCGTGTCCTGCGATCTCGCAACTGTTACGGTCACCGCAACTGCAACGGCGGCCGACAGAAGCAGGCCGAAGCTCCTTCCAATGATGGTGGACCGTGTATTCACTGCTGCAACCTTTTCTCTCAGTCAGTATTGCGAACCGCCTGCAGATCAATTCCCACCTGCGAACATTTCTTGTACAGGTGACTGCGTTCCAGCCCCAGCGCCTTCGCCGTGTTCGTGATGTGGTTCTGATTTCGCTTAAGCTCGGCCAGAATCATCTCGCGCTCAAATGCCGTTACGCGGTCCGCAAGTGGTCCTGTACCCGCTTCAATCGATCCATTTGTGGATGAGGCCGCATTCATTCGCGTGGGTAACGCCGACTTCACCGCCGTTGCATCGATCACATCTCCCGTCGCGAACAACAGTGATCGCTCCACGACATTCCTCAACTCGCGCACGTTCCCCGGCCAACGATACTCCTGCAACTCACGCATGGCTTCATCGGCGAATCGAACCGGCTTCCACCCGTTCTGCTGCACAATTTGCGCCGCGAAGTGCGCGGCCAGCGCCGGGATGTCCTCAACCCGATCTCTCAACGGCGGCAACAACAACGGGAACACAAAGATGCGGTGATACAAGTCCTGCCTGAACTTGCCTTCGCTCACCAGCTCTTCCAAGTTCCTGTGTGTCGCCACGATCACGCGAACATCCACCGTTATAGGCTTGTCGCCTCCGACGCGCTCGATTTCGCCCTGCTCCAGCACTCGTAGGAGCTTTGCCTGCATCGCATGTGGCATATCCCCAATTTCATCCAGGAACAGGGTTCCATGCTGCGCCTGCTCAAACTTTCCTGCGTGACGCGAAGCCGCTCCAGTGAACGATCCCTTTTCGTGGCCGAACAACTCCGACTCGACCAACTCCGCCGGAACCGCCGCACAATTCAGCGTGACGAACGGGCCACTTCGTCGCGGACTCTTTTCGTGCAAAGTCCGCGCCACCAGCTCTTTTCCCGTGCCAGTTTCGCCAAGAATACAGACGCGCGATTCGCTCGCCGCCACGCGCTCAATCTGCGCCATCACCCGCCGCATCGCCTCGCCACTCCACACAATCTCGTGCTTCCCCAGTCGTTGCTTAAGATCAGTATTCTCCTGCTCTAGGCGTTTCAGTCGCAGCGCATTATCGACCGTTAGTAACAGCTTGTCAGTCGAGAGCGGCTTCTCCAGAAAATCGAGTGCCCCCAACTTCGTCGCCCGCACCGCCATCTCGATATGCGCCTGACCCGACATCATCACCACTGGTGTTGTGATCCCCAGCCCTTTGAAGTCCTCGAGAAACGACAGGCCATCTCTCCCCGGCATCACCACGTCCGAGAAGATCAAATCGAAGCTCTGCGTCTTCACCAACTCGAGCGCTCGTGTCGCGCTGTCGCACACAGTCGCCTCATGCCCCGCCAGCCTGAACGCTCTCGACAACGACGCCAGCGTGTTCGGATCATCATCGATCAGCAGTAAATGTGCCTTGCCTGTGTTCACAGAACTCATCCTCGCTTCACTGGACATTTGCGCCTCGTGCAATCTCCTTCGTGTTCTGCCGAATCGGCAATTCGATACGGAACATTGTCCCGCGATTCGGTTCGCTCTCGACCGAAATCTTCCCATTGTGATCGGTTACAACCGACTGCACGATCGCCAATCCAAGCCCCGTTCCATGCTGCTTCGTCGTGTAATACGGTGTGAACAGCCGTTCGCACTCTTCCTTGGTCAGTCCCGTGCCTGTATCTCCGATTTCAATTCCGACGCCAGCGCTGTCGCCGCCAGTCCGCAGAGTCAGCGTGCCGCCGCTCGGCATGGCATCCATCGCATTCAGAATCAGGTTCGACACGGCGCGGTGCAGCAAATCGGGATCCGCCTGAACCACTCCTGGATCTGCGGCAAACTCCACCGCAGCCTTTATCTGGGGCCGTCCTGGGGCCGAGAACTGCGCCTCATACAACTTCAGTGCGCGTCTTGTCAGCTCGTTCACATCGACATCTTGGAACTGCGGCGCGGGCATCTTCGCGAAATCACTGAAGCGCCCTACGATTGCTTTCAAGTTCGACAATTCCGCTAACAGCGTCGTCGTGCTCTCGCTGAATACTTCGTCAAACTGCTCCGGTCCTGCCTCTCTCGCGCGCAGCAGATTCTCAATCGTAATCTGTAACGGGAACAGCGGATTTTTCAACTCATGCGCCAGTCGTCGGGCCAACTCGCGCCATGCAGCCACGCGTTCGGTCTGCACCAGTCGCTCGCGCTGCTCGATGAGGTGCGAAGTCATCTGGTTGAACGCTTCAGCAAGCTGTCCGACTTCATCACGCGATCCGACAAGGACCTTCGTCTCCCAGTCTCCGCCGCTGACATCAGCCGCCGCAGCAGCAAGTCTCTTTATGGGTCGGGTTACGTGTGCCGCAGTCCACAGACTGAGAATCAGTCCGACCAGAACGCCAATTCCACCGACCACAAATGCTGTCTTCCGTAATCGCAATTCCAACTCGAGCAGATCATGCCGTGAACTGGCAACGAGCAAGATCGCCATAAGCTCGTTGTCGCGCCCGCGCAGTGGGAACGCCTGCACTGTTTCCGAACTTGCATGTGGCCACGACACTACTCGCGATATCTCCCGCGGATTGCTCTGCAATCCTTCGATGAATGCCTGCAAAGGCGTAGCGTCCGGAATCGGACCTGATGCATCTTCCATCAACTGCGGCGAGAACCCACGCCCCGTGTTGCTGTAGAGCAAAACGCGCATTCCGGTCGGGAGTACCAGCGAGCCGAGGAACTTCCGGTCCAGCCGTATTCCCCCCACAACATAGACCGTGCTTTCATCAATGCGAACCAGGCGAACCGCGATAAGGCTCAGCGCAGGACCCTCCGGCAATTCCTCGCGTCTTAGGAACGCACCTTGCACTCCCCAGTCGGCGGCGCGCGTCACCCAATCCTCTTTGTAGCCGAACCGGGCCGGCCATTGCGCCGAGGAAATAATCGTCCCGTCCTGCGCCACTAATTCCAGAAAATCCAGATGGTGGGCTTCCGCGAGTGTGCGTGCTTCGTCAACAAACAGAGAATAATCCGGCTGCGGACGTGCCGCTTCCACCGCAATGCGAACAACGGTGTCACGACTTGCGATCCCGTCGAGCTTGCTCTCAACTTCATGTCCGCGCCGCTGGAACTCCTGCTGGAATTGCGAGATCAGAGCATTCGTGTGTTGCGCGTCTGCCGTTTCAAAAGCTTTGCGCATGCGCAAGGTTGCAATCCATGTCACCAGCGCAACGCACACGCCGATACTGATCACCGACAACAAAACGAGCCTGGTTCGCAAACTCACTGACCTGCCTCCACCCACACGTTATCCAGCGGCAGCATACCTTCCCGAGTTAACGTCGCGTCGTGAACGCGCGGGCTCACCACATACGACTGCGAAACGTGTGCGATCGGGATGAGCCGAAAACCACTGAGCAATTCCTTCTCTTGCTCGAACAGCTCCTCTATCGACTGCGCCGCCATGATTCGGGGCACTTGGGCCGAGTCTACCTGCCAAGCAATCGCTGTAAGTGCGGCCTGCGGCGACAAGGACTCCATTCGTAGCCGGACCAGCCTGGGAACTCTCTGTGTTGTTGCCGCAGCACTCGGAATGGCCTGAACGACGATTCCTGCGTCACGAGCGTTCACCGCAACGCGCTCTGCAATTGTTCGCGCAATCGTGTCCGAACCGTCGTATGCAAGCTGTATCGCGGGCTGGTTGCTCCCAGCTTCCAGTCGCATCTGGCGCGCCCGAGCCACATCCACTTTCGCTGGAAACAGGAACGCGTATCCGCTCATCCACTGTGGAAGCACGGCCCCCGTCGGATCACCCTGTCGCTGGAGCAAAACGTTCTGTATCGTTCCACGATCAATCGTGAGTGACAGAGCCTCTCTCATCCTCGGATTCTCTGCGGCACCAGTGCCACTCGGCACGACAATGGCGATCAACTCCGACGGCGATGACGAGAATACTCGCCGATTCTCTTGCAGCGCTCTTCGCACCTGGTCAGGAGCTATCTCGATGACGTCTGCCCGCCCCAACTGAAAGTGCATGGCTTGATCACGCAACGATTGCCCCAGGCCGATGTCGATACTGTCAAGATAAGGTCGGCCGTTCCAGTAATCCTCGTTCGCGTTGAGCTGAAGTCTGCGGCCCGGCTGGAAGTCAGCAATCCGAAATGGTCCGCTTCCAAGCACCGTTCCGTTGTTGCGCACCACGATTGCATTTCGGGCGAGAGAGAGTTCGGCCAGCATGCCGGGGACGGAGCTATTCGACTCGATCACTACGCTTTCGCCGACCACGCGAACCGCAAATCCGGCCAAAGATGAACTCAACGACTGCGCCGCTATCGCTGGCGTCAGAGCGCTGCCGTCCTGCATGACCACTCCTCGCCGTAACCAGAACTGCCACCGCTTTTGGGCAGGATCGGTTTGCCAACGAGCGGCGAGGTACGGTTGCGGTTTCCCGGTGGTGTCGTTACGAGTCAATGTGTCCAACACGAGCGGCACAATCGAATCCCGCACGCTGGCATCAGCGGGAGACATCTCCTGCAGCGGATCGATCGACGATATCACCGCGTGCGTCTCTACCCGCAGAGCGCCGCCATAGCGCGGACGCGTCGCCGCCTGGGCATGCACTGCGATCGCCAGACTACCGATTACAAGCCAGCGTAAGTAAATAAGCCTCATATTTACCTGTCTTGAGATTTTGAGACACCGCTATTGCGGATTCGCCCGTCCCTCGTAGCATAGTGACTGGTCCCGCGAACTCCAGCGGCGGCGTAACAGAAACCGGCTCACGCGCTATTACCTGGTAGCCCTGCACTGCGTCCGGCTGAGTGTAATCCCAGTTTCTCGTCGCGAGCACCACGGCGTCAGCTGAACACCTGTTCCTCATCGACGTCAGTTCGCTGCCCCATCTGGTACCCGTAATCAGGGACGTCTTCACGAAATCTGAATACCGCACCCGCCCGTCAATGCCCGTGAACAGCCACTCGTTATTTCCAAAACTCGCGCTTGAATAGAACGGAGGTACTGTCACACTGTCGCCGCTCTTGCTGATCGCACCTGTAAAGAAATCTCGCGCGGGAGAGAAGAAGGCATCAAGCTTCGGTTGTCCATCGTAAATCGGCCAGGGATCGTCCGTCTCAGCGCACGCAATTCGAAAAGGATTGTTCCCGCTGACTATGCACTTCGTCCCCGGCAGCGCGACTTCAAAAGTGCTATTCCCCGCGCCGAAAATCATACCTCTCAAATCTCGCGGCAACGGTCGCGTATGCGTTATGGCTGCGGTGTCAACTTCCCTCCAAGCCGCGTCCTGAAGCTTGTAGTAGGCGACCTTCGTCGCAGTCAACACGATCGCACCGGATCCCAGCTGCGGTCCTACCATCGCTACGTCGAGGATCGGCTCGTCCTGGCTCCAGAGTAATCTCCGCTGCAGCGTCATCGCCGTTCCGGCAGCCGGTGCTATAAGGGGTCGTGGAACGCTCGACAGTATTGTCTCGCTAGCATCTCCCTGCCTGATGTCCGCTACCCAGAGATAACCTTCGACGTTTTCCGAAAGCGTTACTCGCAGCTCGACGTTTGCCTGATCTGCGAATCGCAGCCCCCTGCTATGCAACTCAGAATCTATCTGAGCCCGAACGGCATTCACTTCAGCTGCCGAAAGAGACGACATGTTCGTCACGCTAATGGCGACCGTCGTTCCACCTGGCAGCCTGGAAACGATCTTCTGCGCCAGCGCGCTGACCGGCGCCGTCCAGACGTCCGCATGCGCAACGAGAGGGCTCATCGCAAAAAACAGCAACACCCACCGAAAATCACGAACGAGTCGCATTCGATCTCACTTGGTACTAGCTACTAGGTACTAGGTACTGCTTTCTTGTTCCCACAGCATAATTGCTTCATTCTCAGTTGCAACAAGAATCCCACCACGTGAGAGGCTTTCACGTGGTGGGAGCAGCAGGTGCCTTTGGGAGTGCGGCTGCCTTTCCGCCCGAGGCAGGGAAGAAAGGTCCGGAGGACGCCAACGGCACCCAAAAAGAGCTATCCACTACCGACTCGAGTCCGCGTTCTGGACCAGGCACGGTGACTTCACTCGCGCCAGGCAGCTGAACACGATTTTCAACAACGCCGTTTCGATCAATATCCCCAATCCCACCGAGATTACCGTTGCTGCGCTTACCGCCGAAAAACTGATGATGTTGTTCATAATTCCTCCGATCCTTATCGCACTCGTTTCCAATTCCGTTCCATCCACCGCTGCACGATCACGATTCCTTTGGGCGCGAACGGCAGCAGCCATAGCAGCGCGCTCCAGGGCAGCGGGGCCATTACTGGCCTCCTGCTGCCATCCCAAGAGCGGGCGCGGTTTGCGCAACCGCAACGACAACCTTCTGCTCGCCGCCGAACACCTCAGTAACCCGTTCGTCGCGTTCGCCACGGATTGAGACCGTATCGCCCGGCCGCAGAATCTCGAAAAGCACTTCCAGATCAGCCTTTGCCATGCGAATGCATCCGTGGGACGCCGCCTTGCCGATCGACCGCGGTGCATTCGTTCCGTGAATCCCGTATCCCTTCTGGTTCAGTCCGATCCAGCGCGTGCCCACCGGATTCTCTTTGCCCGCCGGAATCACCTGGCCTTTGTGGTAGTAGGTCGGATTAACAAGGCGATTAACGACCTTGAAGTCGCCTTCAGGACTCGGCGTGGTGCGCTTGCCAACGGCCACCGGGTAGATACTCGTCACAACGCCGTCTTCGATCAGCGCCAGCTTCCGGTCTGGAATGCTCACGATTACTTCGCGTTTCGTAGGTGCCCCGTTCAAGCCTTCTTTTGGCTTGAGCGCGTTAAGCGTCTGATTCTGTGCGTGCGCCTCTGCAATCGCCAGCATCATCACCGTTGCCGCCGCGTAAATCCTCGCCTGCCACCCGCTCCTAACTGCCTCTACTGCGAAACTCTTTATCTGCCTCATTTTCGTGTCCTCCGTTCCGCACCCACGCATAGTGCAGCAGGTCGACCAAAATGGCAGGACGTTGAAAAACAAGCACTTAGTTCTCAATTTACGCCCTTTCGAGTGTGACTCCTCCACACACTGTGTCAGTCCAGACACGCTTGACTGCTGATTGCTGACCGCTGAATGGCTAAGCTTCTGCTCGATTTTTCTTGACAGCTATTACGCATTGCAATATTAATATCGCAATTAGTGATATTGAAGCTGACTATGACGCTAGGTGAAAAGATTCGGTACCTGAGAGAAGTCGAAGGAGCGTTGCGCGGGCTAGGGCGCGAAATGACCCAGCAGGAGATCGTACGCGCAGTGAAGAAAGAGCTAGACGAGAGCATCAGCCAGTCGTATCTTTCGCAGATCGAAAACGGCGCGCGTCCGCACCTGACGAACTCGACCCGCATGTTGCTGGCCCGGTTCTTCAAGGTGCACCCCGGCTTCCTGGTCGACGATCCCGAGGGCTACCACACGGAATTAATGTCGGACCTGCGCGTCGCCGAGGATTCGATGGATCTTTGGCTAATCAACGGTGCCGAACGCTTTCGCCGCGACAACGAAGTGCGTCACGCGCTGCTTGAAATCTCCAAACACGAAGACTCGCGCAAGTGCATGGTTTTACTGGGAGCGATCCTTGAGACGCCAAACCTGGTTGAGCGACTGTTGCAGGTGTTGAAGCCCGAAGCAGCCAGCCAGCAGATTGAGAAGCTGAGCGGCAATGGAAGGAGCGGCAAATGACTTGGCAGGACTTTTACTTGATCTGTTTTCTCGTTGGTCTGGGACTGAGCTTTGTTTCTTTCCTGCTCGGCAGCTTTGACTTCCATTTCCATTTCGGCGGACACGATGCCGGTCATTTCGGCCATTTCCATGCCGATGCTGCCCACGGAGGTGTTGACGGGGCACACGCCCATGCTGGAGCAAGCAGCGCCACAGGCCATGCTGCTCACGGCCTGAATGCCAGCGATCCCGAGATTTCCTGGTTCAACTTCGGCACGATCACCGCTTTTCTCGCATGGTTTGGCGGCGCCGGCTATTTGCTGTCCCGCTTCTCGGGCTGGTTCTCGTGGCTCAGCTTTGCTGTCGCCATCCTAATTGGCTTTGTCGGCGCTGCGATCATGTTCTGGTTCATTGCCAAGGTACTTATGAAGCACGACAAATCGCTTGATCCAATCGATTACGAAATGGTCGGCGTTCTTGGCACAGTGT
>JAEYQK010000110.1 GCA_023410055.1 Acidobacteriota bacterium | reverse complement strand
CCTGAGACTCGTAGCAGCCGGGGTGTGGGAAAGTGGGAAACGCTTGCGTTTTCCAAGGCGGCCCAGCCGTCGTCTTTTCCACGCCCCCTCTACTACGCCTTGACAAAACAGACAGTCGCTCCCCTATATTTCTGTACCACTGATTATTTAAAGGAGTTAGGTATCTGTCTTACTGATACAGCCGCAATGCAGGCGCTTCCTTGATCCACCGAACATGCTTACGCGGTAGTTAACCCACGGATGCTGAACTCGAACATCACCTTTCCAGCATAGCGGCAATTTGCGCGCCTGCAACACGAGCGAGCCGGAATTTCCATAATCAGAACAGACCGACGCGGCTGTTGGAGCGAAGTGCGGGCGAGACGCCCCCACGACAGCCGCGGCCAGAGGCCAGCGCTCCACGTCCAGTATCGGCTGTGACATCACTGCCCGCGCTCCAATTTCTCTTGAATCCAGCTTCTACTCTGGATAACGTGGGACTAACCCATGGCGACCCTAAAGCGGAAGTGGATTGTAAGTCTCTCAATTGTTGTGTTCATTTTGCCCCTTGCGGGATCTGGATACTTGACGATCGGTCCCGGGCGTGACTATGTTCGCGCTGCTTCTCTGCTGCAACGGATCGCGGATGGAAAGGGTCAGGGCACGCTGGCTCACATGGATTCGTATCCTGTAGACGAGCAGGCGACAACGGTACTGGCAGCCGACGGAACGGGCATTCCCGCACGGCTTTATATCCCGCAAGGAGTGAAGGACGCCCCGGGGATGGTGCTGTTGCATGGTGTGCATCACCTTGGGATCGAAGAGCCGCGATTGGTTGCGTTTTCTCGAGCCATGTCATCGGCCGGTATAGTCGTGTTAACGCCGGAATTGAAGGAAATCGCCGACTATCACGTAAGCCACGCCAGCATCGCGACGATCGGTGCGGCGGTGAAGTCCCTGAGCGCGCAACTGGGCGGCGAGAAGGTCGGATTGATGGGACTGAGCTTCGCCGGTGGGCTGGCGCTGATGACAGCTGCCGATCCGCAATATGCTGATTCCGTCGGGTATGTCGTGTCGCTCGGCGGGCATCACGATCTGGCACGTGTGTGCGAGTTTTTTGCCAACGATACGATCGCCCATCCGGACGGTTCCATTCAGAGTCTGAAGGCACATGAATACGGTGCGCTGGTCGTGGTCTATTCCCATCCGGAGGACTTCTTTTCAGCGCAGGATATGCCAATTGCGCGAGAGTCCTTGCGTTATCAACTTTGGGAAGACGAGGCAAAGTCGCGCGCCGCAGCCGAAAAGCTTAGCCCTGCCGGCCACGCGCGAATGGAACTACTCTGGCTTCACAAGAAGGATGCACTTGCGACGGAACTGGCGCAGTCGATTAACAAGCACCGCGAAGAATCAGGAATGGTGTCGCCGCACGGTAATCTTGCTGGGCTGCGCGCACCGGTGCTGTTGATGCATGGAGCCGGCGATACCGTCATTCCAGCATCTGAGACCCTGTGGCTGGAGAAAGAGGTTCCCGCACGATGGATGCGCGCGGCGCTGGTTACACCTTTGCTGAGTCACGTGGATGTGGGCGGTGCGGTGTCGATGGGAGACAAGTTGGCGATCGTTTCGTTCATCGCCGAACTGTTGCGCGCATCTGACGCTTGTCGCACGGCAAGACAGGCAACGAGTATCAGACTCAGAGAAGAACGCACGAACGCCCGCACAGGAGTACGCCTTGGTTACGCTGGATGATCTTAAGCTGGCACAGCGGCGAGTGGAGGGAGTCGCCGTACGTACGCCGCTCGTTCGTTACTATCTCGATGGCGACTCACGCCAGTTGTGGCTTAAGCCCGAGTGCTTCCAGCCGATAGGGTCGTTTAAGCTCCGTGGTGCGTACAACAAGATTGCTTCATTGACTGACGAGGGGCGCAAGCGGGGTGTGATCGCGTATTCCAGCGGCAATCACGCGCAAGGTGTGGCTTACAGTGCCAGGGCCATGGGTGTAAGAGCGACGATTGTGATGCCTAGGGATGTTCCCCGCGTGAAGGTTGATGCGACACGGGGCTACGGGGCGGAGGTCGTGCTTGTTGGCCCCGGAAGTCACGAACGAAAGGCCAAGGCCGAGGAACTCGCCGATCAGTGCGGGTACGTCATCGTTCCGCCGTATAACGACGAGAAGATTATCGCCGGAGCGGGAACGATTGGGCTTGAGATCATCGAGGACATGCCAGAAGCCAGCGTCGTTCTGGTTCCCGTCAGTGGTGGAGGACTCATCAGCGGCGTGGCAGCCGCAGTTAAGCTGCTTCACCCTGCAACGAAGGTGATCGGTGTTGAACCGGCGGTCGCCGCCGACGCACGGCAAAGCTTACGGAGCGGCAAGATTGCGGAGCTTTCGGCCGAAGAAACATCGCGCACGATTGCGGACGGGCTACGAGCGCAGGCGCTCGGGGACATCACCTTCGAGCACATTCGCAAGTACGTTGACGATGTGGTCGCAGTGACCGAAGAGGAGATTCGGGAAGCCGTGAGACGAATGATTGCCGTCGCAAAGATCGTCCCAGAACCTAGCGGTGCCGTAACATTAGCGGCGTTCTTGTTCCACGCGAGTGAGCTACCCGCGGCGATTGAGCATGTGGCTGTCGTCAGTGGGGGAAACATCGAGCGAACGATGCTAGCTGAAGTATTGGCGGGATAAGCGCACCCTCCCTTCGGGAAGGGTGCGGCACCCCTTGTTTGGCCAAGTATACGAGATCGGAGCATCGGCGAAGCTCGTGCTACATTCGTGTCCCATTAGGGTTATCCTGTTTTCAGGGACTCACTTTGCGGAGGAGGCACCCTTTAACCGATGAAACGAATAGCTCTTGTTATTTCCGTTGTTCTTCTAGCTGCAGTTTCCCTTTTTGCGGAAGTTGAACGTGGTATCAGCGTGGTTCCAGTCACAATCCGGCTTTCGCCGGACGAGTCGTCCGGGAAACTCGCCAGTATGGAGCGCGGGCACGAAGTAGTTGTGCTTGACCGCAGCCGTGGCTGGATCAAGGTGGAGGCCGAAGTCACCGGGACGCCGCTTTTCTTGCGCAATGACGAGACGCCAGGGGGACGAACCGTGACTGGATGGATGCAGGACAAGGGGATCATTCGTCCGAACACTCCGAACGGTGACCGCATTGTTTTCGGGGAAGCTGCCGATTCCGAGCATGAGGCTTCGCGTCGTCGCGGGCGGCGTGGAGCGGCTGACGAAGCTATGCGGCTTTATGCCCTGCTGGCGGAATTCATGCCCGATTCGCCGCTCGCAGGCGAAGCTCTTTATCGCGCCGGCGATATCCAGTGGCAGATACAGAAAGCTCAGTTACAGCAGCGGCCATCGTCTAGAGAGCGTGATCCTGGTATGCGCGAGCAGCTCGACGAGAGCCTTATGAAGAAGGTAATAAAGAAGTATGCCGGGACGAAATGGGCGGATCTGGCGGCGTTCACGCTGATCGATAACAAGGTATGCGGCGATTGGCAAGCGGAGGCAAAGTGCCCCGAAAAAGAGTCTGACATTTACGAGAAGTATGCGGCCGAGCACACCCAGTCCCCCGCAGCTCCCGAGGCGCTCTACAATGCCGCGTGGCGGCAGGCTGCGCTGATCGACATCTACAAGAGCGACAGCAATCAAAGCAAGGCGGAGAACGCAAAGAAGCGTGCAACCGCGCTGTGCCAGCGGATCATGTCGCAGTATGGCTCCAATGTCGATTGGTCCACCAAGGCACAAAAGCTCCTGTACGTGGTGGAACAGGGTATACCGACATTTGGAAATCAGTAGCCGCTTGGAAATCGCTCTATTCGTTGAACGTGAAATAGTTTCGGAGGCGTTTTGAATCAGTACCTGGTCTCAGTCATCCTCGGCGTCATTGAAGGACTCACCGAGTTCTTGCCCGTAAGCTCGACCGCACACCTGCGCCTGACGGAAGAACTGATGGCGCGCTATACCAGCGCGCCGATCAGCCTTGCCGATCCCTATTGGAAGATGTACACGATTGTCATTCAGCTTGGCGCGATTTTGTCGTTGCTGGTGTACTTTCGCAAGCGGATTGCCGGTTTTCTGACCACTTTTCCGCACGGACGCAACGGGCGGAAGACAATCTTGACGCACCCTTTATCCCTGACGATCATCGCGTTCTTCGTGACAGCGATTCCGGCGCTCCTGCTGACAAAGAGGATCGGCAAGAACCTCGAGAGCGTGTTCGTAATGGGGATGTCGCTGCTGGTGGGCGGAATCGTAATGTGGATCATCGATGCGCGGTTTGGGCGCGGCGAGCAATTGGCCGTGCGCAGTGCGGCGGCGGATGGTCCGACTAATCTGGTGCAGATGCCTTCGCCGAAGAGCGTCACCACCGATGTCGAGGACATGACGATTGGACAGTCAGTTTGGATCGGCTTCTGTCAGATTGCATCGGCTGTGTTTCCCGGGACCTCGCGATCGATGGCGACCATCGCTGCTGGTCAGACTGCGGGCATGACGCGCGCGGCGGCCCTGGAATTCTCGTTCCTGCTATCGATTCCGACGATGATTGCCGCGACGGGATATGATCTGCTGAAATCGCTGCTGCACAAGGGACACGATATCGGCGCCGCTCCGGCGAACACCGAGCAGTGGATCGTGTTGGCAGTCGGCTTCGTAGTCTCGTTCATCGTTGCTTACGGTGTGGTTGCGTGGTTCATGGCCTGGGTCCGGCAGCGTGGGTTCGTGCCGTTTGCGGTGTATCGGATCGTGCTGGGGATCGCAGTGCTGCTGTGGTTCGTGAGGAGATAGTGACGAACCTTCCGTAATACCCGTATTCCCATTGTTTTCTAGCTGTTTTTTGGCATAATCGAGACTGCTCTGGCATTACTGCGCGCAACTTAATCGGGACTCCGTTCTCGCGGGATGGGTGCGTCCGGCGACAGGGGCCTGAGTTGCGATAGCCAAATGAAGTATTTCTCTGCTGCTTTTACTCCGACGAAGAACCGGCGGCTCAATGAGCTGATCGGAGTCGTGCTGTTTGCCGCCGCGATCCTCCTTCTCCTCGCCCTGGTTTCGTATGCGCCAAGTGACCCGTCGTTGAATACGGCGTCGCTGGGCGCGGAGGTGCGTTCGCCTCACAACTGGATCGGCATCACCGGCGCGCTGGTGGCCGATCTATTTCTTCAGGCGCTAGGAATTTCAGTATTCCTGGTTCCGGTGCTACTGACGCTACTGTCAATTCGGTGGTTCTTCTCGCGGAAAGTTGAGTCGCCCGAAGCGAAGGCGATTGGCGCGATTCTGCTGATGCTGTTTATCCCCGGATTGCTTGGATTGCTGCCTTGGCACTTGCTCTGGGGGCACGCCGTTCCGATCGAAGGGCTCGTGGGGCGCATTGTCGGCGATGCGCTGATCCACTACCTCAACAACATTGGCGCGTACATCGTCTGTCTGCTGATTATTTCCGTTGCGCTGTATCTTTCGACGGCGTTCTCGTTTGGGGCACTGCGTCTGTGGTTCATGACGCGGTTCAACTTCGTATTTGCGTTGTGGAACAAGTTCACTGATTGGCGTGAGGCGCGGCGTAAAGCAAAAGCCCAGAAGCAACTGGAGGCAAAGCGAGATGCCAAGCAGCAACCTGCGGTTTCGACGCAACTGATTCCCAAGCGCCAGGTGCCGGTGCCTGCCGCAAGGACGGCTGAGCCGGATGTAGAAGTTCCAACGCCCACGCGACCGAAGTCTGGCGTCGAGAAGATGCTGGAGGAGATGGATCAGGAAGAGGCTGATAAGAGTGCTGCGGGGGAACCGATTGCAATCACTGGACGGGCTGACGAGGCACGGAAGGCCAAGACGACGCTTCCCAAGGTGGCCGGCAGCTACAAGATGCCTTCCAGTGCGCTTCTGGCGCGTCCGGACGAGCATGGTGCTGTTGACGAAGACGAACTGAGGCAGCTTTCGGACGTGCTGGTGTCAAAGTGCGCTGAGTTCGGCGTCACCGGACAGGTTACGCAGATCAACCCCGGACCGGTCGTCACGACTTTCGAGTTCAAGCCGGACGCCGGAGTTAAGTACAGCCGCATTGTCGGCCTGAACGACGATCTTTCGCTGGCGCTGCGGGCGGAGAGCATCCTGATTGAGCGCATGGCGGGTAAGTCCACCGTCGGCATACAGGTTCCGAATCATAATCGGGAGATCATTCGTCTGCGCGAAGTGATCGAGTCGCCGGAATTCGTCAACTCGAAGTCCAGGCTGACGCTCTCGATGGGCAAGGACATCAACGGGCGCATCACCATTTCCGACCTTGCGACGATGCCGCACTTGCTGGTTGCGGGTTCTACTGGATCGGGCAAGTCGGTCGCGATCAACGCGTTCATCATGTCGCTGCTGTACAAGGCGACGCCGGACCAAGTGCGCCTGATTCTGGTTGATCCGAAGCGAGTTGAACTGGGCGTCTACGAAGGCGTGCCGCACCTTTACGTGCCGATCATTACTGAGGCCAAAGTGGCGGCGTTCGCGTTGAGAAATGCGGTGCGCGAGATGGAGCGGCGACTGAAAGTGTTGGCCGAGAAGGGTGCCCGCAACATCGATCAGTACAACAAGCTATTTGACGAGACACCGTCACTGTTTGGCGAAGACAGCGATAATCCCGACGAGAAGCGGCTTCCGTACATTGTGATCATCATCGACGAATTGGCCGACCTGATGATGATCGACCAGAGCAACGTGGAAGAATCGATCACGCGCCTGGCACAGATGGCCCGCGCCGTCGGCATACATCTTGTGCTGGCGACGCAGCGCCCGTCGGTGGACGTCATTACTGGACTGATCAAGGCTAACTTTCCGGCGCGCGTCTCGTTCCGTGTTTCGACCAAGGTGGACTCTCGTACGATTCTGGACGGCAACGGCGCCGAATCGCTGCTTGGGCGCGGCGATATGCTGTACTTGCCATCGGGCTCGGCACGACTGGTTCGACTGCACGCGCCGTTTGTCGCGGAAAAGGAGATTGCCAGCGTTGTCGAGTTCTGGAAGGCTCAGGCCACCGCGCAGTATGAACAGTCTTTCCTTGAGGCTCCGAAAGAAGAAGGCAGCCGCGCCGCCGCGAATGGCGACGCAAACGGCGACTTCGACGAGGATGGCGACGACGAACTGTTCCAGGATGCGGTAAAGCTAGTACTAGAATTTGGCAAAGCGTCAACTTCCCTGCTGCAACGCCGTCTCCGCATCGGATATGGCCGCGCCGCACACCTGATCGATCTCATGGAACAGGACGGCATCGTCGGCCCGGCAGACGGCCCCAAGCCGCGCGAAGTGCTAAAGCGGCCCGATTGGCTGGATGAAGTCGAAGGATCGCTGAGATAAATAATCGGGCCATCGGGTGATTGCGTGATCGGGTGATTGATGTGGATTTGCTGATGATCAAACGGCGGACAGAATGGCGTGAGAACTGCGGATCAGGTTTCGCCGATAGCTTCCTTCAGCAGCTCACAAATTGACGCAAGTCCCTTAAGAACTCTGCCGTCCCTAGGGGACTTGCTACATTCTCCACTTTCCTACCCGGCACTGCCGTGCCGGGCTAAATTCGATACCCCTGCGGGGCTGAAACCTAACCATCAGTTTGCAGGCCCACGATCGACAATGGACTGCTAACCGTTATTGGCTGCGCCTTTCGTATCTGACTTCAAGCCTCGAAGGGCCAGCGATCCGAGGCCCATTACCGCGATTATCAATGCCGCCCACAGGACCCAGCCGTGACGCTCCGACCAGGGACGTTCGTCAGGCCTTCCTGTGTACTCGGGGTTTGCCGACGCCGGGCCTAATTCGGCCAGCGCAGCATTCGGATCGCGCGAAAACAGTTTGGCGTAGTCGTAGACCGGTGCCTCAAGCTTCCAGTCGCCGTAATAGAGATTCAAGGCCGTAGCACCATGCGGATCGAAGTAGATGCGGCGTTCATACGCAAGCGGTTGAGCGCGCTCTATTCGGAGCGGAAGGTCGTCGCCGTTTTCGATGATTATGCGAAAGTCGCGCTCCTGCGTGTTCACGTCCAACGCAAGTTCTTCCGAATCGACGGACTGTGCCTTGCGCTGAAGATGGACCCTCCTGATTGTGCCCGTTTGCACGTATTGTTCGACTTGGTTGCCGTCTTGCTGCTTGTGCAACGCGATTACCTGGACGGGACGCCGAAAATTGATCTCATTGGGGTTCAGCACGAACGAAAGCCGCTCAAGCGGTGCATTGCCTTCAAGGTTGAAGGTGATGATGGTCTCGCGTCCGACGTTCTGGATTTTCTCGTTGAAGACGCGCAACTCAGTCCAACGCGCCTTCTCTTCCTCGGTCGTGGCCAGCGTGGCCGACTTGATCTGGTCAGGAGAAAGCGACGGAATGTTAAGCCGCAGGAACCTGAACCGCGAAAGCGGCAGCTTCATGACCGAGTTCGAACCAAGCTTTTCGCGAGTGAAGTCGTAGAGGGGATGACTACCGAGATCCGTCCACTTGCTGGCCTTTATGTCGTCGGCGCCTTCGATATTGGCGCGGGTGATGAAGTCCTTGGCGTCGTCGCTCAGTTTGAGGGTGATGCGGTCGTACTCGGGTACTCCGGTCGTATCCAGAATGAACTGGGTCGTTCCCTGCACCGAACCCAAGTTCAACAGCTTCGCCGGCGACTCAATCGTGTTGATAGAACCGCGAGCAGTCGTCAACGCGTAAGGCACTTCGTTGCGATCACGATAAAGGCGCAGATCAACCAGGTCCTTTTGGGCATAGAGCCATGTGGCGTTGTCTACGACAACGTAGTTCTGTTGCGTGTTCGCCTTGGCGGTGACGGATCGAACGTTCGAGAAGTACGGAATCGATGGCTGCGGCGCACTCACCGCGAATGTAACCAGCATCGCAAGCACAGCAAATGTGTTTTTCATGCTGATGTGGGGCTCCCTTCACTGTGCTTCTGATTATGTTTGGACAGCTTCAACCAGTCGCGCTGGTAGACGAACGACACCGCCACGAGCAGTGCACCGAGCGCGATGAAAGCGACAATCCTGTAGCCAAATTGAAGGTCCGATGTGTCGTAGATAAAGACCTTTAGGACGGTGATTGCCAGTAGAACCAGCGCCTGCCATCGCAGGAACGCCGACTTCTTCCAGAAGCCTACGAACATCAGCGCCGCTCCGTAGATCATGCAGATGGCGGAATACGCGAATCCTCGCGCCATATACAAATTGCGATATGCCGCATCGTCGTACTGACCAAGCTTGTGGTGCTCGTACATAGCTTGGATCTGGCGCGCGAAAAACGTATGTGCCTCCAGGCAAAGAGCGGAAATCGCCAGGACGTTTAGAACAACGACTCCGATCGCAGCCAGTGTCCGTTCAGCCTCGAGATGCTCGCCTTGGGTGCGCGCCAGGTAGATGGCAAACGCGACTACCGCAATGGCAATCATGTAGATGGCAAAGCGCGGATTGAATAGCAGCGTATTCACCTCGACGTCGAAGAAAAACAGCAGCCGCACAATGCCGAGCACGAGAGCGACAAGCGAGAGGACTTTGAGGAACCTGCTTGCGCCTCGGTAGGCGACATACAAAAGCACTCCGGACTCGACCAGCCAGCCAATGGTGATCCAGTAGCTTTCGAGTTTGATCGGGATTGCAGCGGTCAGGAACCCGACGGCCAGGGCGATGTGCAAGAGAGTCAGGAGGCGTGCATTCTCAGGGCTTACGTTCTGTCTAGCGCGAAGCTGACGACTGAGAACGATGTAAGCAGCTGCGAGCGCAACCGCAATCCAGGCAATCGCAGACTTGCTGATGCTTTCAAGCAACACGTAAACCGCGATGAAGTACGCAACAGCATTGCACAGCGGGACGATGAGCAGGACTGGAGAGACGTTTTCGGTCGACCGCTCCATCGCAAACAGCGGTACGAGCGCAAAGATGACAAAGAAAATTGTCGCAAAGGCAATCGTGAGTCCGAGCGGCTTGGGGTCGTGATAGTAGCCGTCGTACCATCCCCAGTAAAGGATCAGAGTTCCCACGAACGAGACTGGCAGAAGTCTCCGCCATGGTCGGTAGGCCGCCAAAACCAACGTGCCGAGGTTGAGGATACTAACGTACGAGAACAGGAAAATTTCGTGGTTCTCGCCTGTGGAAAGCAGCAGAGGCGTCAGGAAGCCGCCAATCAAAGCGAATAGCGCGAGTATCTCAGCGCTCTGAGCAAGAGCCAGCGCGATGGTCGCCGCGGTGACGATCACCATTCCCGCAAAAGCGTAGGGCGCGGGAATCAACGGTGCCGGTTCCTTGTAGACCTGGAATCCGGCCCACAGTGAGAGGTATAGGATGCCGATTCCGAGGCCCTTCACCGACCACGAGAAAACCTTGTACCCCTTCGAGCGGAATCGTTCACTCCAAAAGACGATTCCGACACCCGCGAGTAATCCTATGGCCACAATAGCGCTGGGGCCGATCCAGTGGTTCTGATAGGCGTAGGTCAGGAAGAAGTATGCGCCGATGAAAACAGCGGCTGCACCGATACGATTCAGCCACTGGGAGCCGATCTTCGACTCCAAATCGCGAGTGTCGATTTCAGAGAACGCGGGCGGCTGCTGAACGAATGAGGGTGGCGGAGGAGGCGCGGCCGTCGGGCTGAGAGGGATCGGCTCCGCCGCAACTTGTGACTTAGGCTGAGCCTCAGCCTGGACTTCCATCGGCGCCTCGGCGATTCCAGCCGCCTGCTCTAGCCGATAGACACGCTCAGTCAATCGGGCAAGAAGTACACGAATCTCGTGTAACTCCCCAGTTTGTTGGTCCATAGGAGGAAAACGTTATAACGAGAAAGGCTGCGGCGCAAGCGAATCAGAAACGCTCAAGCCAAAAATGTCCGCTTAGCAGTTCGCGGCAGCTTCGAGTTCAATGGCTTGTTTGAAGTAATCGAGGGATAGACGTAAGCCGGTTTCCAGATCGATCTTCGGCTCCCAACCCAGCAGTCTCTTTGCTTTCGTGATGTCGGGGCAACGCTGCTTGGGATCGTCCTGAGGCAAGGGCTGGAAGGTGATCTTGCTTTTCGAACCGGTAACCTTGAGGACGAGTTGTGCACACTCGTTCATCGTGAATTCGCCGGGATTGCCGATGTTGGTCGGCTCGTGCTCGTTGGAGTGCGCCAGCCGTATAATGCCTTCGATTTCGTCAGAGACGTAACAGAAGCTGCGAGTCTGCTGTCCGTCTCCGTAGACCGTCAGGTCTTCCCCGCGTAGCGCCTGCTTCACAAAGTTGGAAATCACGCGCCCGTCGTTCAATTGCAATCGCGGGCCGTATGTATTGAATATCCGGACAATGCGAGTATCGAGACCGTGGTAGCGGTGATAGGACATTGTGGCGGCTTCCGAAAAGCGCTTGGCTTCGTCGTAGACAGACCTGGGGCCGACGGGGTTCACGTTCCCCCAATAGGTTTCTCTCTGCGGATGTTCTAGAGGATCGCCGTAGCATTCCGAAGTGGACGCAAGAAAATACTGCGCTTGATACTTGCGAGCCAATTCCAGAGCATTGAGGGTTCCAACAGAACCCACTCGCAGCGTTTCGACACCGAGATTCATGTAGTCGACGGGACTGGCCGGGCAGGCGAAATGAAAGACGTAATCAACGGCTCCGAAATCGAATGGAACGCAGATGTCGGCGTTCTTGAAGTCGAAACGAGGTTCGTTCCGCAGGTGCTCCAGATTGCGGTCACGGCCTGTGATGAAGTTATCGACACCGATTACCAAATGTCCTTCGGCGAGGAGTGCGTCGCAAAGATGCGACCCAAGGAAACCTGCGGCTCCGGTAACAAGTGTTCGCATAATTCGGCGATAGCTACTTCCCTAGCAACTGGCCTGATTTACGAAATCTGGCCAACTCTTCTTGAGGTACCACGTCAGGCCGCCCAATGCTGAGGTAAATGAAACCATGCTTTTCCATCTCTTCGGGAGAGAAGAGATTTCGGCCATCGATGATGATTGGATACTTAAGGGTCTCGCGGATCCTGGCAAGATCGAGATCCTTAAACTCCTGCCATTCCGTAAGGATGAGGAGTGCGTCGGCCTTCTCAGCGACCTCGTAGGCAGAACCGGCGAATTTGACCGACAATGCCGGGAGGACCTCCGCTGCGCGATCCATAGCCGCAGGGTCGTAGGCAGTCACGCGACAGCCCTCGGCCAGCAAGCATTGGACAATTGCGATGGCCGGTGACTCACGTATATCGTCTGTGCCGTCCTTGAACGCTAGTCCCAAGACGCCAAGCTGCTTACCGCGCAACGTCCAAAGCGCAGTCCTAACCTTTCTGATGAAGCGCTGACGCTGGTCGTCATTGATCTGCATGACTTCGTTGAGCAGGCCGAAATCGTAGCCGCATTCGCGTGCGACAGAGTAGAAGGCGGCGACGTCTTTGGGAAAACAGGAACCGCCATAGCCAATCCCCGGAAACAGGAAACGGCTGCCAATACGTGCATCGGTTCCCATCCCCTGCCGCACCTGTTCGACATCAGCGCCAACCGCCTCGCAGATATTGGCGACGGCATTGATGAAGGAAATCTTCATGGCCAGAAATGCATTTGAGGCGTGCTTGATGAGTTCCGCGCTGCGAGCGCTGGTCACAATCAGTCGGGGCGATCCCTGATAATCTGAAGGCCGAGGAATGGCGGAGGGACAAGCATAATACGAACCGTCGATTAAGGGCCTGTATATCTCCCTGAGTACATCGGCACAGCGCGAAGTCTCGGCGCCGATGACTATGCGATTGGGATAAAGGAAATCAGATACGGCAGTCCCCTCGCGCAGAAATTCAGGATTGGAGGCCACGTCGAAGCACTGGAGAGGCGCGCCGTTCAACAGCATGACCTTGCGCACCCACTCGCTGGTGTAAACCGGGACCGTGCTCTTATCGGCAACAACTTTGTAGTCCCCTACGGCTCCGGCGATATCGCGCGCGACCGATTCGACATAGGAAAGGTCAGCTTCGCCACTACCAGTTGGCGGCGTGCCAACGGCGATGAACACGGCTTCGCTGGCACGCACCGCCTGGGCGGTATCGTCTGTGTACGAAAGCCGGTGTCCACGATGGCGCGCTATGAGTTCGGGCAGGAACTCTTCATGGATCGGAACATCGCCTCGGTTGAGCGCAGCCAGCTTGATCGGGTCATTGTCTACCAGGACAACATCATGGCCCAACTCGGCAAAACACGCACCGGCCACCAATCCGACGTAACCCGATCCTATAACGGCCAATCGCATGAAAACACTCCTGCTCCGTTCACGCCTGACCTACTGTAGCAGCGCACCGTGTGCGCGTAAACCAGCACCGCTCAATCAGGGCGATCTTCAAGCTAAGAGAGCTACATAGAAGGTAAGGTTTGCTGCCAGTTTCGAGAGGCGCCCCGCCTCATTGGCTCACGAGGAAGAGGATGGCGATTGATCCAGTATTTTCAGAAGGATACGAAGGCACAATCCCCGTAACCTGATCAGCTTGCCCCCGCACCAACTGAACCCCGTTGCTCTTGGTACCAAGCAATGGTTCTGCGCAAACCCTCTTCGAAATCCACGCTCGTCTGATAGCCGAAGGCTTCGTGGGCACGAGAAATGTCAGCATAAGAGTGCTTGATGTCACCCGCGCGATCGGGCAAATACTCAGGTGAACCGTTGAAGCCAATCAACTTCTGGAGTACGGCATACGTTCGGTTCAAGGTGATCGTGCTTCCGGTGGCGACATTGAAGACCTTGCCGCACACCTTCTCCGCTGGGGCGAAACACACCTGCATGTTGCCCTTCACGACGTTTTCGATAAAGGTAAAATCGCGGCTCTGTTCGCCATCTCCAAAGATAGTCGGGCATTGGCCGTCCAGCATCGATGTAATGAATTTCGCCAAGACGCCTGAATACTGCGAACTCGCATCCTGATGCGGGCCGAAGACATTGAAGTAGCGAAGAGTAACGGTCTCCAGTCCGAAGCAGCGGTAGAAGGTCTCCAGATACATCTCGCAAGCTACCTTCGACGCTGCATAGGGCGAGATCGGACCAGGCATCATATCCTCGTGCTTGGGCAGCGTAGGCTGATCGCCATAAGCAGAAGAAGAGCCGGCGAAAACGAGGCGCTTCACGCCTGCATCGCGTGCCGCCATCAGCAAGTTCAAGGTCCCGGTGACGTTTGACTCATGGGTACCCATTGGATCGGTAACGGAACGCGGCACGGAAGGCAAGGCAGCCTCGTGGAAGATGTAATCAATGCCCTTGCATGCTGCGTTCACTGCCGCAGCGTCGCGCAAGTCGTCGTTTTGGAATTCGATGGAGTTCATAACATCGTCCAGGTTGGCGATGTTCCCCGTGCTCAGATTGTCGAACCCACGGACTTTGTGCCCTTGCGCGACGAGGGCTCGCGCTAGAGAAGAACCGATAAATCCTGCTGCACCAGTGACTAGAAATATCCCCATTAGGACTACGATCTCCTGATATTCAGCCGTGAACGGTAGATTCAACTATTCTAAAGCAAGTGTTCACATTGACTGATGCAAACGTTACAGAATCTCTGGTTCAGTTGCTATACTCGCGTTTTCAGCGTTTTTGTTGACTCATCCTCTCGACACGGTGATTTAGATGAGAGCTTCGCGTTTAATGCTGCTGTACTCCATAGCGCTCGGTGTTGGTATTTCGGTTCTGCCCCTTAGCGGCGGCGCGGAGGTCGTGACCTTCAAGAGAGCGGTTGAGCTTGCGGCAACGCACGGCACAAACGTGGGCGTTGCGGTAGCCGATCAGATGCGCGCGCACGGCTCGTATCTGGAGGCAAGGAACGCATATCTTCCGGCGGTGACGACCGGTTCCGGATTAGGCGCTAGTTGGGGATTCCCTTTAAGCCTAGAAGGATCTGCGCCTTCGATTTTCAACGTCACCGCACAATCGACTCTCATTAATCCCGCACAGCGCAGTTTTGTCAAAGCAGCGAGGAACTCATGGAACGCCACTGGATATAACGCCGACGAAGCTCGCAACCAAGCCATGCTCGACGCGGCAATAACATACTCGCAGCTAGATGCCGCATCAGCGAAGCTCAAGGTTCTACAGGAGCAGACTGCCCAAGCGCTGCAGGCCGCCTACATTACCCAGCAACGTGTGGATGAAGGACTCGACAGCAACATTGACCTGACGCGGGCGAAACTCAATTCGGCTCGCACCCGCATGCGGCTTTCCGAAACCGAAGGAAGCGTCGATGTTCTAAAGCAGCATCTCTCGCAGCTCACCGGAATTCCTGCCGCCGAAATCGAGGTAGACGGTGAAACCATTCCGCCGATTCCGGACCTTGCCCAGGATCAGGGTGTGGTGAATCGATCACTGGCGAATAGTCTTGCCGTGAAAACCGCCGACGAACAACAGAAGAGCAAGGAACAACAAGCAAAGGGAGAACACAACGCCCTTTATCCGACTGTTGACTTTGCGGCGCAGTATGCTTTGCTCTCGAAGTACAACAATTACGAAGAGTTCTACAAATCTTTTCAGCGCAACAATGCCACAATCGGCGTGGCCATTCGCTTCCCTTTCTTGAATCCGGCGCAACGTGCGAGATCGCAGGCCGCTGCGGCCGAGGTCCTTCGCGCGAAATCCGAAGCCCAGGCTACTCGCAACCAAGTTTCGAGCCAGGCCTTGAAACTCCAACGCTCGTTGGCGCAACTGTCCGCCGCACGCGATGTCTCGAAACTGGAATGGGAGCTGGCACAGGCTGACATGGACGTCATCACAGGAAGAATGCAGACGGGGAACGCAACTTTACGCGATCAGGAAAATGCTCGCATCGAGGTGAACGACAAGTACGCAACGTATCTGGACACGAGCTTCGAGTACGACAAAGCCCGACTACAGTTGATGGCGGTCACAGGCGACTTGAGGAACTGGGCGCTGGCAGCGAATTAGCGCACGAGCAACAATCATCGGGAGTGTTTGTTCATTCCCACGGCTCGCAACAGAATACGAGAGTACCAGACGGCGATCAGGACGAATCCCACGCCCTCGACGGCAGCCATTGGGTCTCCGAAGTGCCGCCCCAAGAAGATGCCGAGCATTAGTCCACCGCCTACGGCGCTAAGAATTATCGCGATCAGCAAGGTGACTGGCGAACCCCTGGAAGCCATCATGTCTGTCTTGTCTGGCAAAAGGTCGAACATCGAATCCCCCGGACTATGCGGGCCAGTATAGTCGACAGGCAGACAAGGACAGAAAAATTCTTTGTGTATTACAAACATCCGGCGGCATTGGATCTGACTTGAGCGGAGCGAAACGGTCATTGACCGGCAATCTTAAGAAAACAAGGCATCTCCCAGCTCCGATTCAGCTTCTTTCCTACATTAGCCGAGTGTTAACATACAAAACGTAAATGACTGTACTCAAGACGCTATTCCTGAACCCCCCGTCCTTTGAGAATTTCGACGGCGGCGCTGGCTCTCGTTGGCCGGCAACGCGCGAAATCGAGTCGTATTGGTATCCCGTATGGTTGGCTTATCCGACCGGCATGCTGGAAGGCGCCCGTCTGCTTGATGCTCCGCCGCACAAGGTTTCGGCAGAAGAGACGATTCGCATAACGAAGGACTACGACTTCGTCGTGCTGTTCACAAGCACGCCCGGATTCCCCGGCGACATTCGTCTAGCGCATGCGATGAAACAGGCGAATCCGAAACTGAAGATCGCTTTTGTGGGGCCACACGTTAGCGTTCTCCCGGAGCGTACTCTCAGGGATTGTTCCGCGATTGATTTCGTTGTGCGCCGCGAGTTCGATTTCGCGACGGTTGAGTTTGCTCAGGGTAAGCCGCTTTCGGAGATCCTCGGTGTCTCCTACCGCAAGGGAGACGAGATCGTTCACAATCCAGATCGCCCCCTGCTGGACAATTTGGACGTCCTTCCCGATGTCACCGACATTTACAAGCGCGATTTGGACGTGACGCGCTACAACGTGCCGTTTCTTCTGCATCCGTTCGTGGCGCTCTACTCTACACGTGGCTGCCCGGCGCAATGCACGTTCTGCCTCTGGCCGCAAACTCTAATCGGGCACACGTGGCGCAAACGCTCTACGGACGCAGTCGCTCGCGAAATGGCCAAGGCGAAGGAGTACTGGCCATTCGTGAAGGAGTTCTTTTTCGATGATGACACCTTCAACATTCAGAAGGCGCGCACGATTGAGCTTTGTGAAAAGCTGAAACCGCTGAAGCTGACTTGGTCCTGCACATCGCGCGTTACCACTGACTACGATACGTTGAAGGCCATGAAGGAAGCCGGTTGCCGGCTGTTGATCGTAGGATACGAATCGGGCGATCCTCAGGTCTTGAAGAACATCAAGAAGGGTGCGACGGTCGAGCGCGCAAAGCAATTCACCAAAGACTGCCACAATCTTGGATTGAAGATTCACGGCGATTTCATCCTGGGACTGCCCGGCGAGACTCGCGAATCTATTCGCACCACGGTGAACTTCGCCAAGGAACTCGATGTCGAGACGATCCAGGTCTCGGTAGCACATGCGTATCCCGGAACGGAGTTCTACGATTTCGCGGTCAAGAACGGTTTCCATGTGAATTCGCAGATGGTGGACGAAGGCGGTCACCAACTCGCTCACGTCGAATATCCGAACCTGCCGGCCGACGAGATCATGGAAGCCGTGCATCGCTTCTATGACGAGTACTACTTCCGTCCAAAGGCCATCTACAGAGTCGTACGAAAAGCCGTGTTCAACAACGCCGAGCGGAAGCGTCTTTACAAAGAGGCTAAGGCATTTCTGACGCTACGTGCCCAGCGAAACAAGTGGGTGAAGAACAAGCGTAAAGAAGCACCGGCGGTGTCAGCAACCAAGCCTGAGACTGAAACTGAAACCGTAAACGTTTGAGATCATCCTCGTGACTGCAAGAAAGTACCTGATACTGCTGGGGGTGATCCTCTTCAGCTCTTTCGGAGACGTGTTTCTCTCCAAGGGCATGAAGCAAGTTGGAGCGATCTCCACCCACAATCTGCTTCAACTGCTATCGGCACTCACGAATCCGTGGGTTCTGGGCGGTATCGCACTGCTGATTCTCTTCTTTATAAGCTGGATGACGGCCTTGTCCTGGGCCGATCTTACTTACGTGCTACCGGCTAGCGCCATCGGTTACGTAATCATGGCGCTCTTGGCTCGTTTCTTTCTTCACGAACAGGTTTCTCTACTGAGGTGGACAGGAATAGTACTGATCACTGCGGGCGTTGGCTTTGTTGCAGGCGGACCTGAAGTCACCGTTCATGAGACCGTACCGGAAGAGGTTCCAGAACCTCATGAGGTGGAAGTATGAAACACCTCTATACCTGGACGTCGATATTGGTTGTAGTACTTGCCTCAACCGCAGGGGACGTGCTCATATCCCACGCAATGAAACGGATCGGCGATCTAGGCGAGTTGCGAAAGCGCATGGGCATTCTGCACGTTGCTGGCCGGGTACTGAGAACGGGGACCTTTTTTCTTGGTGTGGGGTGCATGGGTTGTGCCTTCTTCAGCCTCTTATTTGCACTCTCCTGGGCTGACGTCAGCCTAGTAGGGCCGGCCTCGGCTTCTCTGACATTTATCGCGAACGCATTCGCCGCACGCGTGTTTTTGCGCGAACGTGTAGATCGCCGCCGCTGGAGCGCAGCTATCCTGGTATCCGCGGGAGTAGCTCTGCTGGCGATCTAGGCTCCCCTTCCGGCCATCCCTGACAACGTCGCGGGTACTCCCACATACGGAGGGAACTTATGCGCGCACGAGCACAGATCAAGTCTCATCCCATTCATCCCATTCTTGTGGCTTTTCCCATTGCGCTCTGGGTAACCGGATTTGTGATGGACCTGATCGGCTACGTAGCTGTCGACAGTTCGGTCTGGATCGCAGGTTGGTACGTGACTTTGGGCGGATGTATCGGCGCGGCCCTCGCGGCCGTCGCTGGGGCTATGGACCTGTTTTCTGTGGTCCCGCCACAATCCAGCGCACGCCAGCGCGGGTATTCTCATGCTTTGCTGAACGTCTGCGCGCTGGGACTGTACATCACAGTGCTGGCGATTCGAGGCAGCGCCGGAGAACAGCCAACAGGACTGACGCTTGGGCTTGGGGCCATCGGAATCCTCGTGATAGCGTTTTCTGGCTGGCTGGGCGGAACGTTGGTGTATCGAAATCAAATCGGAGTAGATCATCGTTACGCCAATGCTGGTACGTGGAAGGAACGCACCCTCTCTGGATGGGACCGTCCAGTGTGCAACGAAGGCGAACTTGCCTACGGCCAGATGATGCTTGTAACGGTTGGGAATGAGCGTGTGGTTGTCGGCAAGTGTGCGGATGGTATCGTCGCGTTTGCAGACCGTTGCACACACAAAGGCGGACCGCTGTCGGACGGTTCGCTGACGGGATGCATCGTCCAATGTCCGTGGCATGGCTCGCAGTTCGATGTTCACACGGGTAGGGTCGTAGCGGGCCCCGCTGGAGCAAAGATAGGCATCTACGAGGTATCGATCAGCGCGAACGAAGTCTATGTAGTGCCCACGAGAGAAGCCGACAAGAAGGCAGCCTGAGCCTAGCGGTTATTGTCTATCAGCTGCACGGTTTGCATGATGACGTTGCCCACGATTTCAAGGCTCTTCGCGCTCAACTTGTCTGCCGTGTCTTCCTTCGTGTGCCAGAAGGCATTGTCGTAGCCGTAGTCGAAGTCGATCAAGTCGACCACGGGCACTCCGATGTTCTTGAACGGGATGTGATCGTCCTCCATGGCCGTTTCTCGAGCATAGAAGTGTGATTGGTAGCCATAGCGCGAAGCCGCTTGATAAACCAGATCCGATAGCCAGGCTGTCGAATTGTCGTCGCGTTCGATGTTCAGATCAGCATCGCCGATCATGTCCGCGAGAATGAAGGCTTTGATCTTCTGCGCCGTACCGTCCTGTTTCCACTTCTGGGCAAGGTGCCGGCTTCCATAAACGCTGTCGGTATCGGTCCAGTGCTGAAACGCCTCTTCCCCGTCAAGCCAGACGAGATAAACGCTGTAGCCATTGCGCCTACCGGACTTCGTTTGCGCTCGGAACTGGTCGGCTAGCTCCAGCAGAATGCCGGTGCTGGAACCCCCATCGTTGGCCCCGACGAAGTCTTTGCGATTGAAGAGTGTGTCGTAGTGACCAGCGATGACGACGATGCCGTCCTTGGTTCCCGGGAACTTCGCGATGTAGTTCGCCATCGGGAAACTGCCGTCCGGCGTGCTGGCGGTGAACTTATCTTCCTCGAGAGCATCACCCTTCAGCTTGGACTTCAGAAATGCCTCGACTTTAGCGTGCCCAGGGCTCGACACATATCGCGGGCCGATGTTGGTCACGTCACGCGTGTAATCCAGGGCGCGCTGACCGTTTACCTGTGGCTGGGGCCCGTAGTTGAGAACAGCAGGGGCAATCTGTGTCTGGGATGAGGAAGCCGCCTGGTTCGGATCAGGCAGAGCAGCAGCCGTCTTCGGCTGGGTGCAAGCGCACGTAACTAAACCCAAGGCCACAATCATTGAACCCGCAAGAAGCCCAGTGTAGTGCCTCGTCTCTAGGATCATTGCTATGCCTTTACGTTCGCCTTTTTGCGCCTGCTCGGATGCACGAGGAATGCAACGCCAATGCTGAGGGCGTAAAGAATAATCATCGGCGCGGCAAAGACACACAGGTTCATGATGTCCGTCGTGGGCGTCACAATGGCAGCAATGATGAAGATCACAAGAATCGCGTATCGGAAGTTGCGGATCATAAACCGCGCGTTGACGATCCCGAACAGCGATAGGAAGAACACAAGGATCGGCATCTCGAAGATGATGCCCAAGCCCAGGATGATGACCATGAAGAGATCCGTATACTCACCGATGGTGATCATTGGCTTAAACTGTCTGCCATAGCCGATCAGGAATTCCAGCGCTTGAGGATAGACGAGTCGGTATCCAAAATAGCCGCCAGCCAGAAACAGCGCGACGGTGCAGACCATGAACGGCACTACATACTTCTTCTCGTGGCGATAGAGCCCTGGCGAAATAAAGGCCCACACTTGATACAAAACAAACGGCGAGGCGAGAAACACTCCCGCGATCAAGCCGACTTTGAGGTAAATGTTGAATGGCTCGGTAGGATTCAAGTACACGAGCTCGGTCGGCATGTGGTTCTTTTGCAGCGCTTCCATGATGGGGCGCTGCATGTAACCGTAAATCTTCTCGGCGTATGCGAAGCACAGAAAAAAGCCGGCGGCAACGAAGATAATGCACCAGATGATTCTGCGCCGGAGTTCCTCCAGATGCGCGAGAAAGCTCATGCTTTGCATCTTCTCTTCGATTTGACGGCGCGTTGCGGCCGGGTCAAGGCCGATATCAGGCATTGGATTCCTTCGATGTGCTGTCAGCTGGGGTGGCCGGCTCAGGCTGTTGCAGAGTTGCAGATTCGGGCTTGGGTTCTGGCGCGGTCGATGACTCAGAATTCAGACCAAAGACGTCGCTGGGGATCGTGCCGGACGGAAGGATCGACTGCTTCAAATCCTCCTTCTCCTTGCGCAGCGTCTCTTCAATCTCCCACTGCCGGACTTCGGACTCCAACTGATACTTGAAGTCATTGCTGTAACGCTTGAAATCAGCAAGAGCTCTCCCGATCTGGCGCCCGATCTCCGGCAACTTCTTTGGCCCGAAGATAATGAGAGCCAGCAGGAATATGAAGAACATCTCACCGAAGCCCAAATTCATGTCTCCATCATAAAGCCTGAGGAACCGGGCTGTCAGTATAGGAGCGCTGGCCGAAGCAGGAAAATCGATTCCCGCACATGGTCCTTACCGTTTGATCAGGACGGCGGCAGCAATGAAGAAGAAGTAGGCGACCGAAACCACGCCGTTTGTCGTAAAAAACGCAGCATTCAGCCGGCTAAGATCGTCGTGTGATACAAGGGAATGTTCGTAGGCCAGCATCGCGGCAAAGACCAGAGCCGCAATGGCCCCGAGCCACCCTAATCCAAACAGGTATGAGGTCCAAGCGAGAAAGCCAATCGTCACTAAATGGAACACCTGAGCGACGATCAGGGCCTTCCGAATGCCGATCCATCGAGGGATCGAGTGCAGTCCTGCCTTACAGTCGAAGTCGTAGTCCTGGCAAGCGTAGAGCACGTCAAAGCCGCCAACCCAGAACGTAACAGCTCCAACTAGCGGTAAGATGCGCCAGTCGATGGTCCCGCGAACGGCGATCCAGGCCGCAGCGGGAGGAATTGCGTCGGCAAAGCCGAGAACCAGGTGGGACCAGCGAGTGTACCGCTTTGTATACGAGTACAAAAGTAGAATGCCGAGCGCCACGGGGGACAAATAGAGACACAAGCGGTTCAGCTGGCCAGCAGCAAATACGAAGATAACACTGGAAGCGACGACAAACAGTACGACAAACTGCTTTGTCAAGAGTCCGGCCGGTAGGGCGCGCATCTTCGTTCTCGGATTAGCCGCGTCAAATTCGACATCAACGACGCGATTGAACGCCATCGCCGCAGAACGTGCGGCAACCATCGCCACGACGATCCAGAGCAATTGTCGCCCGGAGGGAACGCCGTCGGCTGCAAGCATCGCTCCCGCCAACGCAAACGGCATTGCGAAGATCGAGTGCTCCCACTTGATCATCTCCAGAGTTGTCGCAAAATTACGAAATAGTGCCAAACGTGCTCGTTCCTTCCGTCTATTTCCTTCTCTGCCGTATCCTGACGTCAAAACTCACGATTCCATACTGGTCACGCACTGCGACGATAGAGACCGCCCGCGTAACGTTGTACTCTGCCGAAATAATCTGCTGGTTGGCCTTGGCCAAGTCCGTTATGTAGGTGACGGTCAGATTTTTCGCAACTTGCTGCTCGATTGTCACACGAGCGCTGCTCGGATTATTTTCAGCGCCACCGACTTCCGGATCGATTTTGATTCGGCTTACTCCGAAGAGCTTCTGCATGCGGTTGCTGACCGTTGCATTCAGCGCCTGCCCTAAAATCGCGTTGGAAGCCTGCTCCGACATAGGCTGTCCCGAGGACAGTTGCCTCGCGCTCTCTTCGCGAGTGCGGCCGAAAGCCAGCAAGGCGATGATGTCGGCCGTCGCGAGTGGCGGATCAGAGCGATAGGTCGTGGTCAAGCGATCTGTTGAGCCATGGAAACCCAGCGTGATGTCGTAGTCACGAACTCGCGTCGTTGCGGCAACGTCGAACACGGGCGTAATTCCTGCCGGATTCGAGAACGTTACGTCGCCTCGTT
>JAEYQK010000108.1 GCA_023410055.1 Acidobacteriota bacterium | reverse complement strand
CCTGAGACTCGTAGCAGCCGGGGTGTGGGAAAGTGGGAAACGCTTGCGTTTTCCAAGGCGGCCCAGCCGTCGTCTTTTCCACGCCCCCTCTACTACGCCTTGACAAAACAGACAGTCGCTCCCCTATGGGGAAGGGTGCGGCACCCATGATTCTGCCGTCGGACATGGAGATGATTCGGCGAGCAAAGCGTTCGGCCAGATTGCTTTCGTGCGTCACCATGATGATGGTCATCTTCAACGACGTGTTCAGTTCGCGGATCAGCGTCAGGATTTCCTCTCCGGTCTTGCTGTCGAGATTGCCCGTGGGTTCGTCGGCAACGAGGATTGAAGGCCGGTTCACCAGGGCGCGGGCAAGTGCAACACGCTGCTGCTCACCACCCGACAACTCCGCTGGACGATGCATTAATCGTCCACCAAGCCCAACACGCTCGACGGCTTCCTTCGCCCGCTGGTCGCGCAGGCCGCGTTCGACCTCGGCAAAGCGCATCGGCAACTCCACATTTTCCAGCACGGTCATCGTCGGAATGAGGTTGAAGGCCTGAAACACGATGCCGACGGTTTGGCGCCGGAAGCGTGCAAGTTCCTCGGGTGTCAATCTGGCCAGGTCGCGTCCTTGGACGACGACCTCGCCTGACGTTGGTCGATCGAGCCCGGCAATCAGGTTAAGCAGTGTTGACTTGCCGGAACCTGAACTTCCCAGCAACGCGAGGAACTCACCTGTGGGGACATCGAGGTCAACGCCGTCGACGGCCTTGATGGTAGAGGCACCCATCTTGTAGTGACGGCAAACGCCGCGTAGCCGAACCGCAAAGCCGTTGTTATTTGTCGTCATCTGCGCGCACTCTCGTTTCGGCGGTGGGCCGCCAGAATCACCTTATTAGAGCGCGAGTCTTGGGGGCAATGCACAAAAAAGTGCGTAAAGAAGAGTAAAGGGCGGGACGGAGGTAACGTCGCTAAAGCGTCATTAACGCGGCCGACGGCGTCGAAATCGCGAACGTCGAGCTGATGACGGAAAAGCTCGGTTCGTAGCGCCGCTCATGAGGGGCTGGGTTGTGCCCGGTCGTTGTAGCGTCCCCCCTGTTGCTTAACGCGCCATCCCGGAATCCGTTATCCGTCCTTCCGGAATCATGTCGACGGCGACTACCTCACGTATTGCCAGCAGCTTTGTCAGATTTATCAGGAGTATCCTGCCAACATAAACATTAGGGCTCGGGGAGGCGGGCTGTGGATCTAGTCCGCCTGATGCGAGCTTTTTCACGATGTCCGGGACGTCGGTCGTCGTCACTCGCAGCGTCACAGCGCCCTCTTCGATGCTACAATCGCCTGCCCGCTCACCCTTTGCTTTGTGCTGTTGCCAACATTCGTAAACGGAAACAAGGTCCGGACGTAATCTCTTCTTGGCGTCGGGCCAGAAGAGGCGGCCATCATACGTGACAATTGGATCGCCGTTTTCTGACAGCGAAAAGTCGACCAGAATCGTTGCCCAACGCTTCGACCAATGCTCAAGCCACTCCTTGCTCTGACCCCAAGTTTGGCCACCCCAGTCATGATCGGTACCGGGCTTGAATTTCCATTGCTTCACGGCGGCAACAACGGCGTCGTTCAAGGTCTGAACTTCTGCTATAGGGCCGAGCAGGGCTGGTCTCGGGAGACCCTGTATGGGAAAAGAAGGATCCGCTCTCGGAACCAGAAATACCCGCAAATCAGCAAGTGAACCGTCGCTAGAAATATGAATCCCTACCTGGAACGTGGCTTGGATGCGCTGCTCTAGTGCAGCTTGCGGGTATTCCGGTTTGACAATATCAAGCAGCAATTCATTGAGTGGACTCGGCGCAGGTGGAGCGACTGGAGCAGGCACTCCGCAGCCCGGCATTCCCAGCCCTGCCGCGCTTCTCTTCTTGGACTTCTTCTGCTTTTTGCCACTATTGTTTGGCGTAGTCGCAGAGCCGTTATCACAAGCAACCGCTCTTTCAGTTCCAGCGAATAGGCACACTGCTGCCGTCGCCAGCACCACTCCGCACAGCACACGCCTAGCAGTACGCATTCGATCCTCGCCTTGTTGAAGTCAGTTGCGAAGTATACATCGTCAGTGCCGAAATACGTCCACCAGGTTTTGCGCTGCTGCTTCCTGCTCTTACCTAGGTAACTCGCGTCCCCCATTAGTAACTACGCCGAGCCGTGACATTGTGACAGAATCCCTCTGGGCCTGCTTTCGACACACAAAAGGGGGCTGTAAATGACTTCTGCGCGTCTTCGCGTGTTGTTCTGTCTCGTCCTTATTACTGCAATCATTCCCGTAGTCCTCAATGCTCAAGCGGCGGCACCGTCGATTGGACTGCGTTTTGTTCCGCCGTACCAGTTCTCCCAACTCGGTGAAGGCGTGAAGACCAGCCGGCTTGCTGCCGGCGCATTTGTCGTCGACTACGTTGCGCCCGGCTCGCCCGCGGAGCGCGCGGGCATTCGTCCCGGGGACGTGGTCACGGCCGTTAATGGAAAGCGCGTCTGCCAGGGCGACGATCTTACGACCGCCGTTTCCAGCAGCAGCATTGGGAGTGAAGCGACGGTGGCGTACGTTCGCGGAGACGAAATTCGCAGCGTGAAGGTCAAGGTTGCCAACCGCGGCGAATTCGAACCCGAGTTCGCGCAGATATCCGCTGCGCAGCCCAACATCACGGCGAACTGGGAGCGACGCGACTACAAGGGCGTGAGTTCCGTATGCAAACTGATACCTGAGGCGAAACAGGCTTTTACCGACACCAGTTGCGCGCTCGCACGTTTCAACCACCGAGACTGGCGCGGCGGCACCAAGCTCTTCAACTACGCCGAAGCGATGTGCCCGCAGTGTCCCGAAATCTTCGCGGACCATGCCGCGGCCATGAAGACATACCTGTCCGATTACGCCGACACTTGGGCCAAGGCCGTTCGCCTGATGGACGACTTCAGTGCCGCGCAGAACAAGGCCTTCCTGGCGATGGATTCGCGCATGGCCGCCGATCTGAAGAAGTTGGCCGAGCAGGGACAGACGCAAAAGGCGCTGGATCAGTACGGCGTACTGGCGCTGGACGAGGTTGGCTGTCGCAGTGTTCCGCCTTCGCAGGAGTTGGTGAGTACGGTCGTCGACCTGAAGGCTAAGCTCGATCCGACTCTTTCGATTTCTGAAGACGTCGCGCGACAGGCCAAGCAGGCGCGTACCGCAGCGCAGGTGGCGAAGACCGTGGGCGAGATGAACAAGGCCGAGGAGAAATGGGTCGGCGTAATCTGGCTGGCGCCGTGGTGGAAAGAAGGCTACACGAACGCTGCCGACGTGCTCGACGGACTTGGCTTCCCCGATCATGCTCTCGCGATCGGGAAGCGTGCGCTCGAACTGCCGCGTCCCAAGACCGCTGCGCAGCCAGTAGCAGTGGCGGCCGTCGAAGAACCGATCTCCGATCCGGCCGAGGCCATACGCAAGGCCGTCAATGGACTCAGCACGGCAGAAAAGGGCAGCCCCGAAGAGCAGCGATTCCGGTTACGTGCGATTACGGCAGCGCTGAAAATGTCATCGGCGCCCGACGTTCCGATGGAAGCGAAACGCTTCGTCGCTCGCGGACAAGCTGCTATAGAGATGGGGCAGAACAAGACCGATTTCGAAGACGCCGCCGCAGAATTCGAAAAGGCCATCAAGATAGCTCCTTGGTGGGGCGATGCCTATCGCGGACTCGGAGCGGCCTCCGAGAAAGGCGCAAGCTATCGCCAGGCGATGGCGGCATACGAACTTTACATGAAAGCCGCGCCGAATGCCGCTGACGTCAACGAAATACAGAGCAAGATCTTCAAACTCGAGTATGCCGCCGACCGCGACGAGAAGCAGTCGTTCGAAAGAGTTCTTGCTCAGAAGACGGCCATCGCCCGCCTCCAGGGGCTTCAGGGACTGTGGCGCGAAAAAGCCAGGCCGACGCATGTCTGGCAGGCGACGCTGCAAAACGGCATGTTGATCGCCACGAAGCCCGGCGGCTACGTTGAGGACATCTATCGCTTCAACGGTCCGTCTACGATGAAGGCGTCAATCAAAGGCAGCGCGCTCGAAGGCACCATGTCGGGTCCGCAGCTCGAGGTTGTGGACACTGGATGCACCGTTACTGCCAGTGAACAGCCGCTTTCTGGAAGTATCAGCGACGATGGCAAGACGATCACGATCAAGTACCAGCAGACCAGATACTCGACCCAGTACATCAGGGCAAATCTGTTCAACGCCGCCCGTTGTTTGAAGATCGAAAAACTGCGCGACGATCTAATCACAATCGTGATGGAAAAGCAGTAGTTGACGGGAGCCGCACCCTCCCCCACACGGGAGGGTGCGCTCCTGCTGTTCCGCTCCCGAATCATGGGCCACGCGGACCAGTCCTCGGGCTATCTTACCGAGGCATGAAGAAACACATAGCATCATTCTTCTCTGGACTGGGAGTAGCGGTTCTAATTGGGCTCGGCTTTACGGCTTATCGGCATCGCGGCCAAATCGCACAGCGCGGACGCGAGATCGCCGAGAGAGGCCGTGTTCGTGGACGCCAGGTAGCTGAACGTGGGCGCCGCATGGCGCAACGAGGACGCCAGATCGCGCAACGATTCACGCCGCAACCTGACATCGATCTCAACGAATGTCCGACCGAGCAGTTGGTAGGTGCCGGGGTTGATCGCGAAACGGCCGAGCGCATCGTTGAGAATCGTCCGTACCGTTCGAAACTGGAGTTGATCGAGCGGGTCATGCTCCCCAATGACGTCTACGCGCTAGTAAAGAATCGGGTGTGGGTGTCAGGCGCGAACGAACCCGTGAAGGTAGCGACCTAAACTAAGCGCAGAAAAGCCCCATCCTTCACGCGAGGATGGGGCTTGTTATTCAGCAGCTCTGTCCGGGATCGCAGGCCTACTTGATCCTGAAATTCAATCCAGCGCGAATGATGTGGGCCTTTGTTGCGACGCCGTATCCGACGAAAAACGGTTCCCAACCCGATTCCGCCGGCGCGATAACGCGCTTCGTTCCCAGATCATAGAACAGATACTCGCCTTTCAGTGAAATCCTCTTGCTGCATTTGTATTCCAGACCTGCTCCCACCGTGTAACCGGTTTTATTCTTTCCGTTCGATGCGAATGGGTAGCGGTTCATTCCGGTTCCGTAGTTGGTGTCAACACTCGTATCCACGCTACCGTAAGCGAGGCCACCAGTGGCGTAGGCCAGAAACTTCGGAGAGAGCGCCAAGCCTAGACGGGGGCGGAATGTCGTAACCCAACTGGTGTGCTGGCTGGCTTTCAGGAAAGCATCCGTTGCCGCGCTAAAGGTACTCCCGTCAGCGCGAATGATTGGCGTGACCGTTTTGCTGCCATCCATCGATGTTCCCTGAATGTCAGCTTCGGCACCGATTACAAACCGCTTCAACTGCACGTTGAACCCAAACTGCCCGCCGCCGACGATACCATTGGCCGAAGGATGAAGCTGCTGAGGCAGCAAGTCCTGGAAATCACCCAGTGCAGTTCCTGGATTTGGCAAAATGGTTCCACCAGAGTCTCTCTTCATAGGCATGAAGCTCGTCGTCGGCTTGCCCATGCCATAGCCCACATTGACTCCGGCGTAGACACCGGTCCACCTATCCGCATCCGCCGCACAGGCGGTCGAGAAAGATCCTAGGATTATGACTGCCAATAGACTCACGGCTAAAAAGAAGTACGGCCTATTAATCTTCATTAATTGTCTTCCTTGGTTCTATTAATTTGTAAAGGCTGATTTTGCGGTACTTCGATGAAGCTCTCACCCTGAAGTCGGGGTCGGTTAGCTAGCCCACCACTCGAGGATGTGTACGCTCTTCGGTGGCGAACAGAAGTGTCTACTGGAGAGAGTACCTTCAAATCTACATAGAGTGTCTGGTAACCATCAACAGAAGCGAAGGTCAGCCCGTAACTTGGACTTTTGCGCAGAAAGGAAAACCCTCGCTTTTCGTTATCCAAGCGAGGGTATTTTGCTCGTCTTACGACGTATTTTTGGACGTTCGTCTACCGAACAATCTTCTGATGCGGCTACCCTGTGCTCCGTTGCACTTTCGTGGTTTTGTTCACTGTTCTGACTGCCGGCTTCCTCTCGCTGGAGCGTCCGACTTCAGGCCCAAAACTTCCCCCGATGGTCTCAAAGAGCTTGATTTTTGGGGTCGTTTTCTTTCTACTTACTTCTAGAGTGACAATCATTTGGCCACCCTCGGTTGAGTTGTGGCCGCATTCATCCGCAGGAGATACAGTGGCCAAATTACTCGGAATTGATATCGGAACCGGTGGCACCCGCGCCATCCTGATCGACGAACAGGGACACGTCGTCGGGTCTGCAACCTATGAACACCAACCTTTTGCCTCGCCCAAGACCGGCTGGGCAGAACAAGATCCGCACGACTGGTGGAACGCCTGCAAGCAGGCCATCCGCCAGGTAATGAAGCAGACGGGCGTCTCGGCTGACGAAATCGCCTGCGTCGGCCTGACCGGCCAGATGCACGGCGCCGTCCTGATGGACGAAGCCGATAACGTCCTGCGGCCCGCTCTGATCTGGTGCGACCAGCGCACTGAAGAAGAATGCCGCTGGCTGACCGCGAAGATCGGTGCCGAGAAGCTGATCGAACTGACCTGCAACCCGGCGCTGACTAACTTCACGTTGACCAAGCTCCTGTGGGTCAAGAAGAACGAGCCCGAGATTTGGAAGAAGTTCCGCCACGTTCTGCTGCCGAAAGACTACGTGCGCATGAGAATGACGGGCGTGAAGGCCATCGACGTCGCCGAAGCATCGGGCACCCTGCTGCTGGATGTCGCGAACCGCCGCTGGTCGAAGCAGATGCTTGACGCGACCGAACTCGACGAGCGCTGCCTGCCGAAGGTTTATGAATCTCCTGACGTCGTGGGACAGATCACAGCTGAAGGCGCTGCGGAAACTGGACTGAAGGTCGGCACTCCTGTTGTCGCCGGTGCAGGCGATCAGGCGGCTGGCGCAACCGGCATGGGCATCGTTCAGCCCGGTGCAGTCAGCGCGACGATCGGCACCTCGGGTGTAGTATTTGCCGCTTCCGATCGCCCGGCGCTCGATCCTAAGGGCCGCATCCACACCTTCTGTCACGCCGTTCCGGGACGCTGGCACGTTATGGGCGTTACGCAGGCCGCTGGCCTGTCGCTGCGCTGGTTCCGCGACAACTTCGGCGCAGGTCAGGACGATGGCCGCGATCCTTACGACCGCATGTGTGAGGAAGCCGCGAAGGTTGAACCCGGCTGCGACGGCGTTATCTGGACTCCGTACCTCATGGGCGAACGCACTCCGCACCTCGATCCGAATGCTCGCGCGGCGCTGGTCGGACTGGCTGCAAACCACGGCCGTGGCCACATCATCCGCGCTATCCTGGAAGGCGTTGCTTTCAGCCTGAAAGATACGTTCTCGATCTTCGAAGAGATGAACGTTCCGGCACAGGCCGTGAGGCTTGGCGGTGGTGGCGCCCGCTCTCCGCTGTGGCGGCAGATCCAGGCCGATGTCTACGGGCAGGCGGTCGAGATCGTCGAAGCCGAAGAAGGTGCGGCGTATGGTGCTGCGATTCTCGCTGGCGTTGGCGCGAAGCTGTGGCCGACCGTCGATGTCGCTTGCGAGAAGATCGTGCGCGTTGCCAAGCGCGTTGCACCCGATGCCAAGGCAAAGGCCGTCATGGCGGGCCAGTACCGTGCGTTCCGTGCGGTTTATCCGGCGCTGGCCAACCTCGGCAACGCGGCCCAGGGCGCAAAAGCATAGCAGTTATTTTTGAACGTCGCCGATCAGGCGGCTATCACGGCGGGCATTTTGCCCGCCGTTTCCTTTTGTCCCGACCGGCGAGGCATGATTCCCGCCATGCTCGGCGCGCTTGAATTTGCATTTACGTCGCAGAATGGAGCGAGTATACTTCGTGCTCATTTAATTCCAGGATTTTTCGATGTTCCTAACCAGAGTTCCGCCACTTCGCGACTCTGGCTAATACCTCTGTGGGCTGTTGAGAGTTTTGCCCCTGAGAAGACAAGATGTCATTAAAGACAGCCGAACCGGCAGCGGAAATCGCCGAGAAGATGAAACGGCTCATGTCCTTAATAGAGGAAAGGGGCCTAGGCGGGATTCTGCTGAACCGAGTCAACAACTTCGCCTGGATCACCGGCGGGGTCGGCGATAACCAGATCGTTTGGGGCAGCGAGATCGGCTTTGCTTCGATACTAGTACTGAAGGACGGCCGCAAGCTCGTCATTGGCTCTCACAGCGAGGTATCACGCCTGATGTGCGAAGGGCTGGCTGATCTCGGGTACGAGGCGGTAGAGCTGAAATGGTTCGAAAGCGCGGGGGCGTTCTTCGAAGGCCTGAAGGGCAGTGGGCCGCTGGCAAGCGATGTTGAGCGCCCCGGATTCGTTACCGTGGATATCGCTCCCTTGCGCGCTCAACTCACCGAAACGGAAATCGTGAAGTATCGCAAGATTGGGCAGTTCGCCGCCGACGCCGTGGTCGAGGTGGCGCGACAGATCAGGCCCGGAATGTGGGAGCGTGATGTTGAAGCATTGGCCGTCTCGGCCCTCATGGTCCAGGGATTACGCCCGACAGTCGTGTTGGTCGGCTCCGATGATAGGCTCGTCAGGTTTCGCCGTGCTTTGCCCTCAGAAACCAAGCGAGTCGAAAAACACGCGATGGTAAGCGTCTGCGCAAAGAAATGGGGACTAACCGTCTCAGTCGGCCGCCTCGTGCATTTCGGCCCTCTCGACACAGAACTCCGCAGCCGCTATGAGGCTGTCGCCACGATCAACGCAAGATTCATGGCAAGCTTGAAGCCGGGAACCAGGATCGCCGATCTGATGGAGCAGGCGAAGCGTTGGTATGCGGAACTCGGCTATCCGGGCGAGTGGGAATTCCATCATCAGGGTGGACGTTGCGGTTATTCCGAACGTGAATGCCTGTTGGACGCGAATTCAGAGGAAGTCGTAATCGAGCATCAGGCCTACGCACTCAACCCGACTGTGCAGGGGGCGAAGGCTGAAGACACTTTCATCGTTTTCCGCGAGCATCTTGAGAACATCACCGAAACACGGGACTGGCCAACTACTCCGGTCAACGTTGACGGAAAGGTTTACAATTCCCCCGACGTTCTCATCGTCGGGGCACCCCAGACGGTCTGGAACTTGAACATCCGCGCAGCGGCACGATAGTCACCCGTCTGTTACGTGGGTGGGCCTGCCTGCTCGGTTTCAACAGAATAAAAAACGGGACCGGCAATCGCCGATCCCGCAAGAGTTGATAACGATTCGATTTACTTGTGCCAGTACATTTCCCAGCCGAAGTAGTTCTTTGCGGCTTCGTAGATGCTGGATGCGGCAGTCGTGAAGTTCGTTGCGACGTGATGTTCGAACCCGTTCTCGCAGATGTAGCGGAGCAGGCCCTGCATGTTCGCAATGTGAACCACGCCGGCGCCACCGAAGGTCTCGAGCGGATCGTCGGTGAAGCTGCCGTCGCCGACATAGCCCTTGATCTTTCCGGTCTCGTCGTCGGTTGAGAAGCGGGCGAAGCTCATTGCGCCCGGCTTCACTCGGCCCACGCACGTACCGAAGGCGTTTTCTTTGCCCACGGTGCCTGCGATGATTTCCTGGAAGTCCATCTTCACGGCCTTGAAGAAGTGCTTCGGCAGGTTGCTGCAGTGGAAGCAGACAGCCTTGTCGGGATCGTCGCCGTAGTTGTTGTTCCAGTCGAGCAACGCGCTGGGCGTATTGGAGACGCACTGCAGAGCGTGCATACCGAGCACGCCGCAGATGTCGACTTCGCAAGCGCTGGAGATGAGGTTCTCGCTCATCATGCTCATGACGGCGCAAGGAACGACGCCGAAGTAGGTCTCCAGCGCGGTCCAGCACTGAACGGCGCTGATCTGGCAATCGGTTTCCTTCATCCAGTCTTCGATGACGGCACCGAGCTTTGCCATCTTCACCAGAGCGGCTTCAGGAACGCCGGCGGTGGCGACGTACTTCTTGATCGCGGCCAGTTTGCCTTCGACGCAAGCTTCGTTGTTCTTCAGCTTCTCGACCCGGCCCATGATCTCGAAGAGATCGACGGGTTCCACCGAAATGCCAGCCTTCTCAAGCAGCTTTTCGCTGTAACGAACCGTATTGAACGCTGCCGGACGGGCGCCGATCGCGCCGATGCGGAGGTTCTTGAAGCCCTTCACTACACGGCAAACGCCCGCGAACCACTCGAGGTCTTCCTTGAATTCCTTCGAGTCCGGAGCGACGGTGTGCGACTTCGTCAGCGAGTAGGGAATGCCGTACTGCCTCAGGTTGTTGCAGCACGACATCTTGCCGCAGAAGCTATCGCGACGAACTGCAATCGTCATGTTGCTGGCGACGTCCGGTGTGGCCTGAATCAGGACCGGCACCTTCAAGTCCGCCAAGCGCAGTGCATCGGCGATACCGCGCTCTTCGCCGAAGTTGGGCAGCGTAACGATGATGCCATCGATGCGGTCGCTGTTCTTCTTGAACAGGTCGGCGCACTTTCTGGATTCTTCACGCGTCTCTACTGCGCCGTACTTGCTATCTTCCGGGCCGAGAACAACGCAATCCATGCCGGCCGCTGCCAGCACTTTCATCATCTCTTCGCGACCCGACTTCGCCAGATGGTCGGGGAAGAATCCCCGATTTCCGACGATCAGGCCCATGGTCATCTTCTTATTAGGCATGAGTCTCCTTAGCAGCTTGTGCGGCGGCCTTTTCTTGAGCGGCACGCTGGCGGCTGGGTAAAAAGCGAATGGTGTAAATCAAGCCGAGCACGGCGAGAATCGCTCCCCACCAGATGCTGGCATGGTATTCGTATAAAACCACTTTGTTCA
>JAEYQK010000072.1 GCA_023410055.1 Acidobacteriota bacterium | reverse complement strand
CTACAGAGGAACGGGAGGTGCATAGTTGGCGTAATCTTCCAAGGCAGAAGTTTGAGACAGATACTCAAAACAGGAATCGAATTCGGCGCGATTCCAGAGTACAATTCTGCTTCACTTCAACCTAGGGAGCACACGTGGCGTACATTCAATTCCTCGGTGCCGCGGGCACTGTAACCGGTTCGAAACACCTCATTAATACAAACGGCGATTCATCTGGGAAGACTGGCTTCCAGGTATTGGTGGATTGTGGTCTGTTCCAGGGACCGAAGGAGTGGCGCGAGAAGAACTGGAAGGAAACGCCGGTTCCGGCGACGGAGATCGACGCGGTGATCGTGACTCATGCGCATCTGGATCACTCAGGTTGGCTGCCCAAGCTGGTGAAAGAGGGGTATCGGGGCCCGATCTATGCGTCACCAGCGACGATTGATCTCTGCGGGATTCTGCTTCCGGATTCAGGCCACCTACAGGAAGAAGACGCAGCGTTTCACAACAAGGTAAAAAGTTCGAAACACGAGCCTGCGTTACCGCTGTACACGCTCGAAGAAGCGCAGGAATGCTTGCAGTACTTCAAGCCGGTGCCGTTCGGCGAGGTGAAGCAACTGTGCCCTGACTTCTCGTTCCGTTTTGTTCGCGCGGCACACATACTGGGATCGGCGATGGCCGAAGTCACGGTGGGCTCCGGCGCGGCGGCGCGCAAGATGTTGTTCACGGGCGATCTTGGGCGCGTTCACGATACGAATGTCGCTCCGGGGCGGGTGGGTCCTTCGGGACCGACCGAGGGCGAGTCGGCCGACATCCTCGTGACCGAATCGACTTATGGAAATCGTTTGCATCCGCATGACGATCCTCGGCCGCAGATGGCGAAGCTGATTTCGGACGCGGTGAAGCGCGGTGGCAGCGTTGTGGTTCCGGCGTTTGCGGTGGAGCGTACGCAGAAGTTTCTCTTCATGCTGAAAGAATTGATGGAGACCAACCAGATTCCGCGCGTTCCTGTCTTTGCCGATTCTCCGATGGCGATCAATGCGGTGAACATCTTCCTGAAGCACACGGAAGAGTTCAGTGAGGAAACGAAGGCGCTGATTTCAAAGTACGGTTCGCCGCTGGACTGGAATGGCTTCAATTTCTGCAGAACGCCGCAGGAGTCGAAGAAGATCAATGACTCGCGTTTCCCGTGCATCATCGTTTCGGCGAACGGGATGTGTACGGGTGGACGCATTCAGCATCATCTCTTGCTGCGATTGCCCGATCCGAGAAATCTCATACTGTTTATCGGCTTCCAGGCGGTTGGGACGCGCGGACGCCAGATCAAAGACGGCGAACCGCAGGTCAAGATATTTGGCCAAATCATTCCAGTACGGGCGCAAGTGGCGGCCCTGGAGCAGTTCAGCGATCACGCCGACTCTCCGGAGATGTTGGAGTGGATGAAGTCGTTCAAAAGTGCGCCGAAGCAGACGTATCTTGTGCATGGTGAACCCGCTGCTTCTGCGGCGTTACGCATTGCCATCGCGACCACGCTGAAGTGGAAGGTGGACATCGCGGAGTATATGCAGAAGATGGAAATCAGATAATCGGGTGATTGCGTGATCTGGTGATCGGATGATCTGAAGATCGCAAAAACGGGAACGTAAGGACAGGGCGCTCGAAAAGTGGGCGTCCTTTTTGCTGCCCGCTGGAACAATTTCGGGAGACATGGAATTGTTGAGCGCAGTTGTGAGTTCTTCTCCCCGAACTTAGCCGATGCGCCATGTCACGCCTAGTAACGTGACAACTCGTAGGTGGTACTAGACATCAATAAAATCCAATATCGACAGCAGCAAGTTTGCTGGGCAAGCCTGCGCAACCCGCCACTTGATGGTGGCGTTATCATGTCCGACCTTAACTGCAAGTTTTCCCGGCCCCTTAACAACTCTCAAACGAGTCCCCCATCGCATGGAGATGTTCTTAAATGGCCACGGCAGCGAAATTTCGTATCGATGTAGCGATCCACGACCTGTTAATGAATTCGGCCCCGCAGAAGCCAATGGGTTTGGTCCCGAAAGGGCTCGCCCTTCCCGAGCCGGTTTTCCCGCAATATCCGGAGAGGTTGAATGATCCGGGACCGGAAGTTCCGCCGGAGAAGCGCGAGTGGGGCAAGAGGGAAATCTTCCGCAAGATGCGGGGATGGTTGTTCCCGTACATGCGTTCGCGTTTTCTGCCCGGCGAGTTTCACCCGATCACGGCGTACCTGTTCGTCGAGTACAAGTGCAATCTGGATTGCTGGTACTGCTGGGCGTATGACAATCGCGTCAAGGGCATGTCAGAGGACACGGCGCGTCGCGCGATCGATTGGCTGCACGACCATGGATGCCGTGTCTTGGCCCTTATGGGGGGCGAGCCACTGCTTCGGCCGCAGTTCGTGCATAAGGTCGTCTACTATGCGGCTAAGAAGGGGTTTTGGATCTACATTGGGACGAACGGACGATTGTTGCGTCCGGATGTTGCAGATCGGCTCGGTGACGCGGGCGTGGCGGTGTTCAACTTTGCCATGGACGCCTTCGACCTGAAGCCGGGTCTGCCGAAGGCGCTGGTGCCATCACAGAAGAACCTTGAGTACATCTTGCGAAAGCAATACGTGTACGACTACATGGTGTTCTTCAACATCAATATCTGCCGGAACAATCACGATGATGTGAGGAAGTTGACCGAGTACGCACGCGAACATCGTGTTGCGACCGATTACCACATTAACGAAACGCCCATGCTGGAGCAGGACGAGCACTTCAAGCATTTGGAGGAGAACCCGACATATATTCGACCGGAAGACTGGCGTGCTGTGGATGAGCTGGTGGACTGGATCATCGAGAAAAACAAGTCGGGATACCAGATGGTGAACTCGGTCGCGCGCTTGCAGGAGATGAAGGCATTCATGCGCATGTCCTCAGGGCTCGATATCCGGGAGGTTGGCTGGTACGGCGATGGCACGGGGTTGAATGGTCAGACTGCCGAGATGCTCCTGAGAACTCCGGGCATCGTGCAGGACGAAACTGGCGATCTGAGATTTGCCGAGTGGAACTGCCGCGCGGGTCAGAACAACGTCATCATCCGGACGGACGGTACGGTCGCGCCGTGCTTCCCGATGTACCCGGCTACGTATCCATGGGGCAATATCGACAATCACAACTTCGACAAGAAAGACTTGAGGGAGATGAAGAAGACCTGCGAGAAGCACTGCTTCTCAACGTTGAACCATAACCTTAGCTACTGCTATGACGGTAAGCGCGCCATGAAATGGCTTTGGAAGCAGGCACTGAACGGGTGCGGGAGCGGGGCGAGGAGCTTTGAGGATTAGTACTCAGTACTCAGTACTCAGAAAGAAACGAAAAACATTGCAGTCGGGATCTTGTCCATAGGTGCACTCAAAGCCGAATTAAGGACCTGTAAACTTCACCAGCGCATTTAGGACATGCTTCGCGGCCCCCGAATCGATTGCCTGAACGGCCAGCGGCATAGCATCGCAGATCGTATCGGCGCGGCCTGCTGCGACGAGCGCCGCCGCTGCGTTCAGGACAACCACATCGCGGCGCGATGATTGTTCTCCGTCGAGAATGGCACGAATAATAGCGGCGTTTTCGTTTACGTCACCACCGGAGATGTCGTTGAGTGTGGCGCGCCGTAGTCCGAATTGCTCAGGTTCGACTTCGTAGCTATTCACTGAGCCGTTGCGAACCTCAGCGATGCGGGTGGTGCCGGTAACGGTGATTTCGTCCAGGCCGTCGCTGCCGTGGACAACGAGCGCGCGCCTGAGTCCCAGTAGACATAGGGCCTCAGCAAGTTTTTCGACGAGGTCGGCAGAGTAAACCCCCACGACTTGCGCCGACGCGTGAGCTGGATTCGTAAGCGGTCCGAGAAGGTTGAACACCGTGCGGAGCTTCAGTTCGCGGCGGGCTGGTTGGACGTACTTCATGGCGGAGTGCATAGCGGGCGCGAAAAGAAACGCGATGCCGACTTCGTTAAGGCACTGTGCCAGGCGTGCGGGGGGGAGAGAGAGATTCACGCCGAGTGCTTCGATCACGTCTGCGGAGCCGCACTTTGAGGTCACACTGCGGTTGCCGTGCTTGGCTACGCGAACGCCGGCTCCGGCAACGACGAGCGCGGTCGCGGTCGAGATGTTGAATGTGCCGCTGGCATCGCCGCCGGTGCCGCAGGTGTCGACGAGGGCGTCACGCTCGGTGTCGCTGACGTCGACAATGTGATTGGCGGCCTCGAGTGGAGCGGCGGCGGCGCGGATGGCCTCGGCGAATCCGACGATCTCTTCTACAGTTTCGCCTTTCATGTGAAGCGCGACCAGGAACGCTCCGATCTGCGCTTCTGTACATTTGCCCGCGAGGATTTCAGACATGGTGATGCGGGCTTCGTCACGCGACAGAGGCTGGCAGTGGTTGGCGATGCGATGGAGAGAATCAGTAATCATCGGGTGATTTGGTGATCGGGTGATCTCGTCACCTACATAGTAACAATAAGAAGAGTGTGTAGTCTGAAAATTGCGTGTGCCAGTCCGCGAGACGCCAGTTTATAGAGTTTGCGCTAAGCCCATTTTTTTCAGTACAATCCACGGTTCTTTCTATTTGCGTCTCAGCGGTATAGATTCAACCACGTGTGGGCTTATGTATAGGAGCCGCTGTACAGAAATCAAATGAAAATACACGAGTATCAGGCGAAGAATATTCTTGCGAGATACGGCGTTGCCGTTCCGCGCGGTGAGATGGCCACCACGCCGGAAGAAGCAGAAACAGCCGCCAAAGACTTACTGGGCGCGGGCGCAAAGGGTGTCGTTGTCAAGGCCCAGATACACGCGGGAGGGCGCGGTAAGGGCGGAGGCGTAAAGATCGCCAAGTCAGTAGCGGAGGCTGCAGACCTTTCGCGCAAGATGCTCGGGATGAAGCTGGTGACGCACCAGACCGGGCCGGAAGGACGTATCGTAAGGCGACTCTTGGTCGAGGAAACACTGCCGATTGAGAAAGAGTACTACCTGGGAATCGTGCTGGATCGCGCGGCGGCGAAGAACGTTTTTATGGCTTCGACCGCGGGCGGCATGGAAATCGAGCAGGTTGCGGCGGAGAATCCCGATGCCATCATCAAGGAGTACATCGAGCCCGGCATGGGACTTGAGGCGTTTCAGGCGCGGAAGCTGGCGTTCAAGCTGGGATTGCGCCCGGCGCTGGTGAACGAGGCGGTGAAGTTCATGATGGCGCTGTATCGGGCTGCGATAGATACGGATGCCTCGCTGGTGGAGATCAATCCGTTTATCTCCACGACGGATAACCGCATGTTCGCATTGGATGCGAAGGTCAACTTCGACGATAACGCGCTGTTCAGGCACAAGGACATTAAGGAACTGCGGGACATCACGGAAGAAGATCCGCTTGAGGTGGAGGCGAGCAAGTACGGGTTGAACTACATCAAGCTGGACGGAACCGTCGGATGCATGGTCAACGGTGCCGGCCTGGCCATGGCGACCATGGATATCATTCAGTACGCGGGCGGCATGCCGGCGAATTTCCTTGATGTGGGTGGCGGCGCGAACGAAGACCAGGTGACGCACGCGTTTGAGATCCTGTTGAGCGATAAGAATGTGAAAGCTGTGCTCATCAATATCTTCGGCGGAATCTTGAGGGTCGATACGCTGGCGAACGGCGTTGTGGCGGCGGCGCGGAAAACGAACATTCAGTTGCCGATTGTGCTGCGCCTGGAGGGAACTAACGTCGAGCAAGGGCGCCAGATTTTGAAGGATTCTGGACTGAACTTTATCGTCGCTGAAACGATGAAAGATGCGGCAGAGAAGGTCGTCACGGCGGCCAAGAGCGTGAGGGCGTAGGAGGATCCGATGAGCATATTGGTTGATAAGAATACGCGATTGATCGTGCAGGGGCTCACCGGACGCGAGGGGACTTTTCACGCGAAGGCGTGTGCCGAGTATGGGACAAAAGTTGTGGGTGGAGTCACGCCGGGAAAAGGCGGGACGACGCACGAAGGCTGGCCCATTTTCAATACGGTTGCGGATGCGGCAAAGGAAACGGGCGCGAACGCGACGGTTATCTTTGTGCCGCCGCCGTTTGCGGCCGATGCGATCATGGAAGCGGCCGATGCCGGGTTGCCGCTGATCGTCTGCATCACCGAAGGCATTCCGACGCTGGACATGGTGAAGGCGTGGGAGTTCCTGAAGGGGAAGAAGTCGCGGCTGATCGGGCCAAACTGTCCGGGGATCATCTCGCCGGGGAAGTGCAAAGTCGGAATCATGCCGGCGCGAATACACAAGGAAGGAAATGTCGGCATAGTGTCGCGATCTGGGACGCTGACGTACGAAGCGGTGCATCAGTTGACGCAGCGCAGAATAGGACAATCGAGTGCCATCGGCATTGGCGGCGATCCTATTATTGGGACGAACTTCGTCGATGCACTGGGGTTGTTCCAGGCTGATCCGGAGACGGAAGCTATCATCATGATTGGCGAGATCGGCGGCAATGCCGAGGAGACCGCGGCGGAGTTCATCAAGAAGAATGTGACGAAGCCGGTGGTATCGTTCATTGCCGGGCAGACGGCGCCTCCGGGACGGCGCATGGGCCATGCGGGCGCGATCATTTCGGGCGGACATGGAACGGCGGCGGAGAAAATCAAGGCGCTTGAGGACGCGGGGATTAGAGTTGCTAAGTCTCCGGCGGCGATTGGCGAAACGCTGGTCGCCGCGCTGGGGGCGAAGGCAAAAGCGTAAAGCAATTTATGTTGGGAATACGGGCTACAATCAGAAAGGTATAAACAGTTACATGCCAAAGACGTTGCAGCGTACATTCGCAATCATCAAGCCTGATGCCGTGAAGAAGAACGTGCAGGGCGAAATCATCAACATCATTCTTCAGAATGAATTTCGGATTATCGGCATGAAGATGCTCCATATCACGAAGGAGCAGGCAGAAGGGTTTTATGCGGTACATGCAGGGAAGCCGTTTTTTAACGGACTGACCGACTTCATGTCCAGTGGCCCGATCATTGTGATGGCGTTGGAGAAGCCGCACGACGCGATTGCCTCGTGGCGCACACTGATGGGCGCGACGAATCCTGCCCAAGCAGAGGAAGGGACGCTCCGAAAGCGCTTCGCCGAGAGCATCGAGAAAAATGCGGTGCACGGGTCCGACGCGGAAGATACGGCGAGGTTCGAGTTGAGCTACTTCTTCGCCGGATATGAGTTGGTGAGATAGCTGTGGTTTATGGACGGGGCACAGCCCCGTCCCTACACAACCCGGAATGGATACTCCATGCCACACGTACAGATTACGTTACTTGAGGGACGAACAACTGAGCAGAAGCGCAAGGCGGCTAAGCGAGTCACGGAAGTGGTGTGTGAAGAGCTGAGCTGTCCCGCAGACGCGGTGAGCATTTCTTTCGTCGATGTGCCGAAGGATTCGTTTGCGCGGGGCGGCGTGCTGATGCTGGACAAAAACAAATAGCCACGAATTTACACGGATCAACACGGATCAGTTCTCTTCGTTGAGGCCTGATCTGTGGAGATCCGTGAGAATCAGTGGCCGCCGATTCTTGTCACGAAGCAGCCTTCATCTTGGCCATGAACTCCCGCGAACGTCTTTCCATCTCGGCGGGAGCGACATCCTCCACATGTGTTGCGAGTGACCAGCGATGTCCGCTGGGATCTATCACCTGACCGTAGCGATCGCCCCAGAAGGTGTCTTCGGGTTGTTTTGCTGGCTTGGCACCGGCTTTGACGGCGCGCTCGAACGAGGCATCAACATCCGGCAGGTAGACCATGACGGAGGCGGTGTTGCATCCCGCGCTCAGGGGCGATTTTGCGCCCATTTCGGGGAACTCGTCCGAAAGCATGATCACCGAGTCGCCAATCTTGATTTCGGCGTGCATGATCTTTCCGCCCGGCCCGGGCATGCGATAAAGCTCTTCGGCTCCGAAGGCGCGTTTGTAGAAGTCGATGGCTTCAGCTGCGTTGCTGCAGGTGATGTAGGGTGTGACTGTGTGATAACCAGTGGGGATATACGACGTCTTCGCCATAACTACTCCTTTGACTCGGGACAATCGGTTGGAGATTGCGGAGCGACTTTCGTCCGCAGGCGGGCAAACGTTTCGGAGTATTAGTTGTCACGAAGAGCGGGTTGGATGCTCAAAAGAGAGCAGTCAGCAGTTAGCAAAACCACGAGCAGGAAGGATGGAATTGTTTGGCTTCCGAAATCACTCGATCGGAGTGTAGGTTTCTTGCACACGCGTGCCGGGTTCGATGAGCTTCCTCATGCCGTTGACTATGTAGTCCGCGAAGTAAGGCGCGGCGATGTGGGCGTCTAGTGCGGCCTGGTTTTCGTATTGTTCGTAAAAACAGATCTTGCGCGGGTTGTCGTTGGATTGGTGTCCGACGTAGAAGCGGCAGCCGGGCTCGCGGCGCGTGTTTTCCTGCATCAGGCGGACGTACTCTTTCGCCTGCTCGATCTTGCCTTCCTGAATCGTGTAGGTGACGACGAGGACGATCACGGGCGGCTCCTGTTACGGGGAAGAGCGGACGGGGCACAGCCCCGTCCCTACACTCCAAAACCAGCCGGACTGGAGTCCGGCGCTACGAATCTAGCGCGACTGCGCGGCCTTGGCCGACTGCAGCGCCTTCGCGAATTCGTCTACGAAGATGGTTTGGTCGCGATCGGGGCCGGTAGAGATGAGGCCGATGCGGGCTCCGCTTTCTTTCTCTACGAAGGCGAGATAGTCTTTTGCCTTCTGTGGCAGCTTGTCGTACTCGGTGATTCCGAGCGTTGACGACTGCCAGCCGGGAAGCATTTTGTAAACGGGTTCGATGTTGTTGTAGCCGTCTCCCCGGGCCGGGATCTCGGTTGTTTGCTTGCCGTTGATCTTGTAGCCGACGCACACGCCGATTTCAGGCAATTCGTCGAGAACGTCCATCTTCGTGACGACCAGCCAAGAGATGCCGTTGATCATCACCGAGTAACGCAACAGGGCCATATCGAGCCAACCGCAGCGTCGGGGGCGACCGGTAACAGCTCCGTACTCGTTGCCCTTGTCGCGAAGCGCTTGTCCGGTTGCGTCGTGCAACTCAGATGGGAACGGGCCTTCACCGACGCGAGTGCAATAAGCTTTCGTCACGCCGATCACGGTGTCGATGGAAGTCGGTGGAACGCCGGTTCCAGTGCAGGCTCCGCCTGAAGTTGCGCTGGAGGACGTAACGAATGGGTAGGTGCCATGGTCGATGTCGAGCATGGTGCCTTGGGCGCCTTCAAACATTACGGAGGCGCCGTCCTTTATGGCGGCGTTGATGAGCGTGGCGGTATCGGCTACGAACGGCGCAATCTGCTCCGCTGCCGCAGTGTACTCCTTGTAAATAACGTCGGGATCCAGCGGCTCGGAGTTAAACAGGCAGTGCGCAATCTCGTTCTTCTGACGGCAGGCATTCTCGATATGTTTCTTCATCAGCGCGGAGTCGAGTAGGTCAGCGACGCGCAATCCGCTGCGGGCCATCTTGTCTTCGTAGGTTGGCCCGATGCCGCGTGAAGTGGTACCGATCTTGACGCGACCTGGCGCGTTTTCGGCGGCCAGTTCGATCATGCGGTGATAGGGAAGAATAACGTGGGCGCGGTTGCTGACGAACATGTTCGCCGAGGCGCCCTTGGTGCCCGGGCCTTCGATTGGAACGCCGGCTTCGCGCAGCTTAGCGATTTCTTTGAGGAAGGCGATCGGGTCGAGAACGATGCCGTTGCCGATGACGCCTTTGCATCCCGGGCGCAAAACGCCGCAGGGGACAAGCTGCAGTACGAACTTCTTGCCGTTGATGGTGACCGTGTGGCCGGCATTGTGTCCGCCGGCATAGCGCGCGACGACGGAAAAATGATCGGAGAGCACGTCAACGATCTTGCCCTTGCCTTCGTCGCCCCACTGCGCGCCGATTACTACCGCTGTCTTGAACTGGGTCAATGGTATCCTCTTTGCTGTTTTTGCCCACGCGCACCCGAACCCCTCATGCAGAACTCTGAGTTTGGCAGGGGACCGACAGGAAGGCCGTGTACGTTTAAATCTTACATTGTGAGGGCGCTGGGGGGCAATTGAAAGCGAGTACTCAGTACTCAGATGGCGCACTCTTGGTCAGTTTTCTTGCATTCTTAAGACGGGCTAAACTGAGTACTGAGTACTGACAACTGAGTACTGCTCTTATGCCTGAACTTCCTGAAGTTGAAACTGTGGTGCGGAGTCTTGCTAAGCACGTAACCGGCGACGTGATTGAGTCGGCGTGGTTCAGCGAGAAGCCGCAGACGTTCAAGTCGCCACCGGCAGACATTGCACGGGTGATTGAGGGCGCGCGGGTTGAACGGATAGATCGCCAGGGCAAACACATTGTGATCGACCTGAGGCGCGGGGCTGGTCCAGCGCTTCAGAAGGCTCAGTGGATTGTTCATCTGGGGATGACTGGTCAGCTTCTGGTCAGGAAGCCTGATGCGGAACTCGACAAACACACGCACGTGATCGCGAAGATGGCATCGGGGAACGAGATTCGGTTTGTTGATCCGCGGCGGTTTGGACGCACCTGGGTAGTCACGGACGAAGGCGGTTTCGAGGCTGGTGGTCACGAGCCGCTGGATGTTGGGTTCGAGATTTTTGCAGGCCTGTTTCGCGGGCGCAAGACTCCGATCAAGACCGCGCTTCTGAATCAAAAACTACTGCGTGGGGTCGGCAACATTTATGCGGACGAATCGCTGTTTCGAGCGCAAGTCCGGCCACGGCGCAGGGCGGCGTCCTTGACGCGAGACGAATTGCGCCGGCTCTATCAAGCGGTGCAAGAGGTGCTGACGGAGGCCATCTCGGCTGGTGGTTCGTCCATCTCGGACTATGTGGATGCTGATGGGGAACGTGGGTTATTTCAGATACAGCACAGGGTTTACGGTCGCGAAGGCGAGGCGTGTGTGGTGTGCCGAACGCCAATCAAACGGGTCGTGGTTGCTGGACGGGGTACGCACTACTGTGCGAAGTGCCAGAAGTAGTTGAGCTGAAGACTCCAATAAGTGAGTGATATCTTAGTAGCGCGCTGCAAGCGAGGTGATCGAAAGCATGGGATTCGCAATCGGAGTTGATCTGGGCGGAACGAATCTTCGCATAGCCGCCGTTGACGAACAGGGCCGCTTAATCGAGAAGGTCACGACGGGAACACAGGTTAAGCTTGGCCGCGACGCCGTGATCAACGAAATGGCTGCGGCTATCCAGAGCGTCTCGGCGAAGTTCAAGGGCAACTCGAACCTGATTGGCGTCGGAATCGGCGTTCCGGGGATCATCGACAAGCGAACCGGCATGTTGCGCGAATCACCAAACCTTCCTGGATGGGACGACTATCCTGTTCGCGACGAAATAGAGAAGCGGCTTCAGACGACCGTAGTTCTGGAGAACGACGCCAACGCGGCTGCGTTCGGAGAAGCGTGGCTGGGAGCGGCTAAGGGCGTAGAAAGCATGTGCATCATCACGCTCGGGACAGGGGTCGGAGGCGGCATCGTTCTGGGCGGACAGATTCTGCATGGAATGAGTGGCATGGCGGGAGAGATCGGTCACGTCACGGTTGATCCGAACGGACCGAAGTGTAACTGTGGCAACAACGGTTGCGCAGAGCGTTTTGCCTCGGCAACGGCAATTGTGCAAATGGCTCGCGATGCAATTGCCCGGGGGGATGCAATGGAGTTGGCGCGTATCGCAGGCTCTCCGGATGTGGAGTTCAGCGCGAAGACGGTGCAGAATCTTGCGTTGCAGGGAGATAAATCGGCACAGGCCATTTTCGATAAGGTCGGGTGGGCGCTTGGGGTCCTAATTGCGGATCTGGTGAACGTGCTCAATCTGGATATGTACGTCATCGGGGGTGGGGTGTCGGCCGCATGGCCATCTTTCGCTCCAGCTATGTTCAAGGAACTGCCAAGGCGCTCGATGGTTTACGCGGCGACAGCTCCAGAGCAAATTTCGGGCGAAACTGGTGCTGCGGCAGAGGTTCGTCCCGGAGCAGGGAAGAGAACTATCGTTACACGAGCTTTGCTGGGTAGTGATGCCGGGCTTTATGGCGCGGCACGATTGCCGATGGTCAGTAGCGAAGTTCGAACGCACGTGGGGTAATTCGAACAGAGCAAGTGTTTTGAGCCGAGGTTGCGAAGGCAGCCTCGGCTTTTCCCTTTTTGGGCCATGGCATAAAAAACGGGTGGTGTTTACTCAATTGACACTCTGCAATCCAGTGCTGCAGAGCTAAAATTTTGATGAATAGTTTTCGCGATTTCCATAACTTCTTCTTATAAGCAATTCGACCTAAAACCATAAGCGGGGCTTATATCTGTTTTCAGGTCGGGTGCCACGAAATGAGGAAACAATGGCAGCTACAAAGACGCAGCCGAAGCTGAGTTACTTCAAAGGTGGAGAGACTCCGGCACTGTTGAATTTCACCGTCGGGCAGGCGCTGGATCGAACGGCCGAGAAGTATCCCGACGCGAAGGCGCTGGTGTCGCGCCACCAAGGACTGCGTTATACATATGCCGAGTTTCGCGATGAGGTGCATCGAGTTGCACGCGGGATGATGGCGCTAGGTATAAAGAAGGGTGATCGCGTCGGAATTTGGGCGACGAACTGCGCCGAGTGGACGCTGATGCAGTTTGCGTCGGCAAAAGTGGGCGCCATTCTCGTGAACATCAACCTGCGTTATCGTTCTCACGAGCTGCAGTACGCGCTGAAGCAGTCGGAGTGTGAGAGCCTGTTTCTGATTCGCGGCTTCCACGATTGCAACTATCTTGAAACGTTACTCAGCTTGAACCCGGATTCGATCCATAGCACGCCATTACATTTCAATGCCGCATCACTGCCGCTGTTGAAGAATGTGGTGTTCATCGGAGAGCAGGGGCCCAGTTGCATGCTGAACTGGAAGAAGATGCTGCAGATGGGCGAAAGCATCACAGAAGCGCAGCTTGCCGAACGTGAAGCTACGCTCGATCCGCACGACAATATCAACATCCAGTACACGTCAGGAACAACCGGGTTCCCTAAGGGCGCGACGCTCAGCCATTACAACATCGTCAATAACGGGTACTTTATCGGCGCGAACATGAAGATGGGCCCGGGCGAGAGCATCTGCATTCCGGTTCCGTTCTATCACTGTTTCGGCATGGTGCTGGGCAACATGGCATGCGTGACGAACGGCGCGGCGATGGTGATTCCAGCCGAGTATTTCGATCCGCTGGCGACGTTGCAGGCGATTCACGAAGAGCGCTGCACGGCTGTTCATGGCGTCCCGACGATGTTCATCGCGGAACTCGAGCATCCGCGTTTCAAAGAGTTTGATCTGACCTGCTTGAGGACGGGTATCATGGCAGGCTCATCGTGTCCGATTGAACTCATGCGGCGCGTGGTTGACCAGATGCACTGTAGCGAGTTGACCATCGTGTACGGATTGACGGAGGCTTCGCCGGGCATCACGCAAACGAACACCGATGATCCGCTGGAGCTCAAGGTTACGACGGTGGGGCGTGTGTTCCCTCATACCGAAGCGAAGCTGATGGATCCGCAGACGAAGGAGACGGTTCCTGTCGGGCAGATCGGAGAGATTTGCACGCGCGGTTACCTGGTCATGAACGGGTACTATAACGATCCTAAGTCCACGGCGGAAACGATCGAGCCGGATGGCTGGTTGCATTCTGGGGATCTTGCAGTCGCTGATGAAAATGGATATTTCAAGATTACGGGTCGCATCAAGGAGATGATCATCCGCGGTGGCGAGAACATTTATCCGCGCGAGATCGAGGAGTATCTGCGGCACATGCCGGAGGTCAGCGACGTGCAGGTGTTTGGCGTGCCCGATGTGAAGTACGGTGAAGAGTCAGTGGCATGGATCATTTTGCGGAACGGTTGCACGCTGACCGAAGAACAGGTAAAGGCATTTTGCAAGGGGAACATCGCGAGCTTCAAGATCCCGCGGTATGTAAGGTTTGTCGATTCTTTCCCGATGACCGTGAGCGGAAAGATACAGAAGTTCAAGATGCGGGATGCGGCGGTACACGAGATGGGTCTGGAAGGGATCGCTAATACGCTGAAGGCGTCGGGACACCAGTAAAGCGCGCGTTTAGTGCTCAGAAGAAACCCGGCTTGCGCCGGGTTTTCTGTTGGGTGAGCACCAGGTTAGGCGACGTCTTCGTCCTGCTCGTCCCGGTATTCCTCTGGGACGTCGTCCTCTGGCACCTCGTGCGTCTTCACTTCAGATACGTCGGCGTCTTCGGCGTCTTCGACGCCTTCGACCGCCTCGGCTTCGAAAGCATTGCCTTCTTCGATCAACTCTTCGACACTTTCGGAGTTGACGTCAGCGGTGTCTGGTAGTTGTTGAATGTCACCTGACTGGCCGGCGGAGTCGGGGCCAAGTTCGTCGCGCTTATTGTCTCGTTTAGCCATGGTTTCCTCTGTGGTCTGGGATGCGTGGAGCAAGTCCAGGGGAACAGTCGGATTCCATCTGTGCTGTGTTGCTACAATTGTTCCGTGCGGATCCTCTATGTAGCGGCGGTTCTCATCCTGAGCGCGACCATGTTCGCGCAAACTCCTTTGCAGTCGAGCGCTTCTTCTTGCCCGGCGGATCGTCCAGTGGACGACATCATTGCCGAGGTGCAGAAGCAGCAGTCGAAGAAGAACAATCGCAACAAGAATCCGTTCCCGGAAGTCAGTTGCGTGTTCGGCTGGTGCCGGAGCAGCTCCAAAACGCCGCCCACGGTTAAGGAACCTGCGCCAAAGGCGGAATCGCCTGCGGACGGTAGTACGAGTTCGAGCAGAAGCTCGGCTGCGACCGACAAGGGTTCAGGCAGTAGTTCGAGCAGGAGCACGGTGAGCGAGTGCGACAATGCCATGGACCGGGTGCTGGCGGCCGCGCACGACGTTGAGGTGGGCGACTACTACTTTGACCAGAAGAATTACCGGGCAGCGCTGTTTCGCTATCAGAACGCGGCCGATCAGAAGCAAGGTGATGCGGCGATCTATGTTCGCATGGGACGCGCTCTCGAGAAGCTGAATGATTTGCCGAAGGCGACAGAGCGGTACCGGGCGGCGGAGCAGCTTGGGAGTCCTGAGAGGTGGGTGCAGGAAGCGCGGCAGGCCCTGGCACGGTTGGAGAAATAACGCACCGTTCGACCGGCTGTTATGTCAATATCCCAGCCCGCCACTTTCCTTCCTAAGCTGCTAAGTCCAGACGATATACAGGCTTTCCCGAGCTGTCGGGTTCACCATCCTAAACTGGTAGAATCTAAGTAGAAGCTCCGCGAAAGGGTTACCTAGGTAATCTGGACCAGCAACTCTCGAAAAATCAAATACTTAGCGCATAGCTCAAGAGGGCTGAAACGCTAAGCCTCATTAATTCAAAGACTTGATATTTCCTCCACAGGGAGGGGGCCCCCGGGCGCGTTATGCTTTGTGCACTGGGCGTGCGGAACGTGATCCGGATGCTCGTTTCAGAATCGCGACCTCTTCCTTTGTGAGCTGGCGGAACTTCCCGGGCTCGACATCGAGAACCAGCGGGCCGTACTTCACGCGCTTGATCTTCTCGACCTTGTGCCCGATCTGCTCGAACATGCGGCGGATCTGACGGTTGCGGCCTTCGATGATCGTAACTTCGTACCACGGATTGTCGCCTTCACGAACCAGTTCGATTTTGGCTGCGGAGGTGCGCGCGGGTTGCGATTCGCTGCTGGGCTTCCGTGCGAGGGGCCTGCCGTGGATGTCGTGCGGCTTCGTCGGCGGCAGGACGACGCCTTTGCGCAGCTTCGCCAGACCTTCTGCCGAAGGGATGCCGCTGACCTTTACGAGGTACATTTTCGAGACATGCGACGAGGCGTGTGTGAGCTTCTGCATCAACTCGCCGTCGTTAGTGAGAAGCAGCAGGCCTTCGCTGGTGTAGTCGAGACGTCCGACCGGGAACACGCGGGCGGCAATGTTCGGGATCAGGTCCATCACAGTGGGGCGGCCTTCGGGGTCGGAAACCGTTGTGACGTAGCCCTTCGGCTTATTCATCAGCAGGTAGACTTTGCGCTCGGGCCCGCGCAGCACTTTGCCGTTGACGGCGATGCGATCTTGTTCGGGATCGGCCTTTGCGCCCATCTCGGTGACGGCTTTGCCGTTGACGGAGACCTGTCCCGAGGCGATTAGTTCTTCGCTCTTGCGGCGCGAGGCGATGCCTGCGGCGGCGAGAATCTTCTGTAGTCTTTCCTGGGGCATGTTAGCTCTGATGCGTTTCTTCCGACGGAACAGGCTCGGATTGCGCTTCAGTTTCAGGCGCGGTTTCTGCGGTCGTTTTTTGGTCCGTCTCGGAAGTGGCTGTGCCGGCGTCGCCTTCGTAAGCAGCTTCTTCAGCGACGCTGACCTGTTCCAGACGCGCGCTTGCTTCTTCAGGAGAAAGCTGGGGTTCGGTCTCCTGCTCGCTTACGAAAAGACCGCTCTGCTCCATAGCAAGCTTCTCGAACTCTTCCATGCTGGGGAGCTCGGAGACATCGTTGAGGCCGAAGCGGAGGAGGAATTCTTTGGTGGTTTTGTAGAGGATCGGGCGTCCGATGACGGCTTTCCGTCCGGCGGTCGTAACCAGCTTGCGTTCGAGCAATGTGGCCATAACGCCTTGCGAGTCCACGCCGCGAATGTCGCTGACTTCGGGGGCGGTGACGGGCTGCTTGTAGGCGACGACGGCCAGCGTCTCAAGCGCTGGGAGCGAAAGTCGTAGTGGCGGCTTCAGGCTCTTGGCGAAGGACTTCACAATATCGTGGTGCTCGGGCTTTGTGGCCATGCGGTATCCACCGGCCACGTGGCGGATCTCCATGCCCCGGTCGTTGTTGGCGTAGTCGGCTGTGAGT
>JAEYQK010000054.1 GCA_023410055.1 Acidobacteriota bacterium | reverse complement strand
ACTCGAACTGGAAAAGAATTCCGGCGCATTTACGGACTACTTTGTTATCTGCTCCGCAAGTAATCCGCGCCAGCTTCAGGCAATTTCTGATGGGGTCGAAGAACGTCTCCAGAAACTTGGCTTCCGTCCCAAGAGCGTCGAAGGCTACAAGCAGGCCGAGTGGGTGCTGCTCGACTATGTTGATTTCGTGGTGCATGTTTTTTCCGAAAAGGCGCGCGGATTCTACGACCTTGAACGTCTTTGGAAAAGTGCAAAAAAGCTTCATCCCGACGATCTGAAGAAGAGTACGCCAGCAAAGAAGGCAGCAAAGAAGACGGCCGCGAAGCCCGCAAAGAAGGCTGTTGCGAAGAAAGCCGCGCCGAAGAAGAAAGCGAACAAGTAGTTGCTGGCGAGTGCCTGGTGCCTGGTGGAACGCAGTCGACCAGGTGCCGGGTACCAGCCAGTTTCTAAACTGCATACAACCTTCCGCATCGAATCTGCTTCAAAAGAACCTGATTCAGAAAACCTGATCAAACGGCTCTATGCCGGAGCTTCGATCCGGCGCACATCGTAACGAAATTTCCCGGAGGTTTGTGATCGTGAAGGTAAAGTTCCGTCTACTCGCAGCCGTGCTAGTTGTTGGTTGCCTATCGGTATTGCCGCTCTTTTCGCAGAAGTCCAAAGAAAAGCCAACATCGATTCCGTCCCCCGAGGTCATCGCGCGTGGCAAATACCTGGTCGAAGGCGTCGGACTTTGCAGTGACTGTCACACTCCGCGAAACGAAAAAGGCGAACTCGTGGTTGAAAAGCAGCTTATGGGAGCGCCCGTCATGTTCAAACCGGCCGTCTCCATGCCTTGGGCCGAGCAAGCGCCCCGTCTCGCCGGGCTCCCCGGCTGGTCCGACGAGGCCGCGATCAAGTTTCTGACCACCGGCGAAACCATCACGGGCATGCAACCCAGGCCACCGATGCCTCCATATCGGTTTACGAGCGAAGATGCTGCGGCAGTGACGGCATATCTGAAGTCGCTGAAATCTGAGATAACTACGGCGGAAACGAAGTGAACCAGTGCCCGGTACTCGGCACTCAGCACTCAGAATCGAGACGCCTTTGGAACTTACTGGGTTACTGAGTACCGGGTACTGAGTACTATGTGTTCATGAAGCTTCGAATCGCCTGGATCGGCAAAACGAAAGAGTCAGCGATCCAGAGGCTCACCGCCGAATATCTGAAACGTATCGCACGATACATTCCCACCGAGTCGCACGAACTGAAGAACGAACAGGCACTGCTTGACCTGATCGCCACGGAACGCACCCGGCCTTACGTCGTGCTGCTGGACTCCCGGGGAAAGCAAGTCTCGTCGGAGGAATTCGCAGTCTTTCTGCGCGATCATCAGGACCGCGGCACGCAAACGATGCTTCTGGCGATTGGTCCGGCTGATGGTTTCAACGAGGCGACCCGTCGCGCGGCCTCTTTCACCTTGTCTTTTGGAAAGATGACGCTGGCGCACGAGTTGGCGCGGATCGTGCTGCTGGAACAGATCTATCGGGCGTTTACGATCATCAAAGGGCACCCGTACCACACGGGACATTGAGCGGCTCCGCCTGAGAACGTAGCGCCGCTGTCCCGGCTGGCTGGCGCGAGGCCATCGTGGACTCGCACACAGAATCTACTTGTCACTCTTACAGCTCTTTGCCGCCACCGTCTTAACGTATTCTGCAAGTCCCGCGCTGTCCCTGGCCTTAATCAACTCATCGACCTTATCAACGCGACCTTTCGGTTCCTGCTTTACGATCGCTTCGTAGGCGCGAAGGGCACCTTCCAGCCCGGCTTGATACATGGCATTGTCATCCTTCGCTTTGTCTGGATGTTCAATGGCAAAAGCCAAGCTTGACGCCAGCATCTGCCCTGTCAACTCTGGTCCATACTTGTACTTCTTCGGAAGGACATCGTAAAGAGGGCTGGGGCAAATCTTAACCGATATGTCGGGAACTTGAATGGCAAACATAAGCAGCCATTCCCGATCATTCCTGATTTCTTTGCCAAGCGGAGCTGCTTCCATTTTCTTTGCAATCTCAACCGCTCGCGCCCGCTCTTCCGGCGTGGACGGTCCGCGATCGGCAGCGGAGCAAAGTGGAACGGCTAGAGACAGCAACAGAACAGCACACAACAGGCGACGCACTTTCACAGGCCCTCCAATTAGGTACTGCTCTGAGAGATGATTTCTGAGTCGCTCGGCAGAATAGCACGCGGGCTCAAAGGCGGCAACGGAGGACTTCCGGTAGAATTTCGATAGGATCTTCGCGATTAGCTGATGCTCTCCTTCTCCGAACAATTCGATGTGGTGGTCGTTGGTGCAGGCCATGCTGGCTGCGAGGCCGCGATGGCTGCGGCGCGCATGGGTTTGAAGACCGCGCTGTATACGCTCAACGCCGATCTGATCGCGCAGATGTCCTGCAATCCTGCCGTGGGCGGCATCGCCAAGGGACACCTCGTGCGTGAGATCGACGCGCTTGGCGGGATCATGGGCGAGGTGACCGACGCGGTCGGCATCCAGTTCCGTCTGCTGAATACGTCGCGCGGTCCCGCCGTCTGGTCTCCCCGCGCCCAGTGTGACAAGCAGCAGTACCGCCTGAAGATGAAAGAGCTGCTCGAGAGCGAGCCCAATCTGCACGTAAAGCAGGCAGAAGTGGCGGAATTGATTACAGAAGAAAGTGGCCAGTGCTCAGTGGCCAGTGGCCAGCAAGACGCAGCAGACGACTCGCCACTCGCCACTAACCACTCGCCACTGATTCTTCGTGGCGTAAAGCTGCGCGACGGCCGTCTAGTTCGCGCTGAGGCCGTGATCATTACGACGGGCACGTTCCTCAACGGGCTGATCCACTGCGGTGAGCAGCAGTATCCCGCCGGACGCAGCGGTGAATCGCCTTCGCAATTGCTGGGAGAGCATCTACGGCGATTGGGCTTCCGCGTCGTGCGCCTCAAGACGGGCACGCCTCCACGTCTCGACGGTCGCACGATCGATTGGAGCGTGTTCAAGGTCCAACCGGGCGATGCCGACCCGACGCCGTTTAGCTTCCGCACCCGCCGCGTGACGCACCACGACGCTCAGGTGCCGTGCTACATCGCCTTTACCACCGAAGAGACGCAGCGCGTCATCAAGGAAAACGTTCACCGCTCGCCGATGTACAGCGGCCAGATCAAAAGTATCGGTCCACGATACTGTCCAAGCATTGAGGACAAGGTCGTCAAATTCCCGCACCACGCGACGCACCAGCTCTTTCTTGAACCCGAGGGCGTCCACACGCACGAGATCTACGTCAATGGAATGAGTACCTCGCTGCCGCACGACGTGCAGATTGCGATGGTGCACTCCGTCCCCGGCCTCGATAAGGCCGACATGCTGCGTCCGGGCTACGCCATTGAGTACGACTCGGTCGATCCGACGGAACTCAAGCGCACGCTGGAAACCAAGAAGATCGCAGGACTATATCTTGCTGGTCAGATCAACGGAACGAGTGGTTACGAAGAAGCCGCGTGCCAGGGCATCATGGCCGGCATCAACGCCTCGCTGAAGATCAAGGGCGAAGAACCTCTTGTGCTCAATCGCACCGAGGCCTACACCGGCATCCTTATCGACGACCTGATCTCCAAGGGCACCAACGAGCCCTACCGGATGTTCACCTCGCGCGCCGAGTTCCGGTTGCACCTGCGCATCGACAACGCCGACCGCCGACTCACGCCGTACGGGCGCCGCATTGGCCTCATCCGCGACGATGCCTGGGCCGACTACCTCGACAAACAAGAGCGCATGAAAGCCCTCAGCAACCTGCTCGAAAAGACGCGCGTCAACAGCGGGACGCTGGAGAAGATCGCGCGCGCGCTGGAAGAACGTATGGCGTCTGGAGTTCGCAATAACGGCGATGCGGACGTTGAACCAGAAGGAGAGATTCTGGATGCTTCGTCCAATGGTGGCCCATTCAAGCCCTCTGTTGGCTTGAGTGGGGATGAAAGAAACGCGACCGATCTTTCCAACGCCCTCGGCTCCACGCTGGCCCAAGTGCTCAAGCGCCCTGGTGTCCAGATCGAGGACGTAATCCCGGTTCTTCGAGAACTCAGCCCCGCGTTCTTCGAATCCCGCACTAGCCGCGCTCACTCGTTTGCGGATGAATGCACGGAACTGAGCAATCGCAAGCCGCTATTGTCTGCGTTTAGAACAGACCCACCCTTCGCTGCGCGAAGGATGGGGCACCCTCAAGTTTCTTCTCAAATCTGGAACGAACTCAAGTCGGTCGAGACCGAGATTAAGTACGCCGGCTACCTCGGCCAGCAGACGAAGGCCATCGAGCGCCTTCGCAAAGCCGAGCAGCGCCGAATTCCCGACTGGTTCGACTACTCGACGGTCAGCGGCCTCTCGCGCGAGATGAAAGAGAAGCTCCAGCGCGTCCGCCCCCAGACCATCGGCCAGGCCTCGCGCATCCCGGGGGTGACACCGGCCGCCGTGTCGCTGGTGAATGTCTATATCGAAATACAGGCCAAAAAGAGGACCGCACCCACAGGCCTAGCCTCAGCGATGCAACAAGCGAACGATTAGCGTCGCTTTGAATGGCTAGATGACCCGATCACCAGATCGCCCGATGTCTTTCCCGTTTGACGCTCTGCTTTCCACACGGTAGAATCTATACTTTGCGTGTACTACCACGGCCGTAGCAGTCGTGTCTGTGTAGAATCAGACAGGCTGTGACCGACTCATGCCCCCTTCGGGGGATTCCTTTTGGTTTCCGGTCGGTGTGCAAGCGCAATAATCACACGAGGCCACCCGCCTGCTGCCTTCGCGTGCCAATAGGCTCGTGCGGCATTGGGAATATTATGTTTTCGCGGGCGAGGCAGAGGAGACAATATGTACGCGGTAATCCGCGCTGGTGGAAAGCAGTATCGCGTCGCACCCGGCGACGTCGTCAAAGTTGAAAAGCTCGCGCCGGCCGAGAACGGCAGCGTGGAATTCGGCGATATCGTCGCCGTTGCCAACGACGGCAAGATCTCGAAGCCCGAGGGCGCGCGCGTGGTCGGTCAGGTAGTCGAAGAAGGCAAGGGCGATAAGGTCCTGGTCTTCCACTACAAGAAGAAGAAGCAATACAAGAAGCTGAACGGTCATCGCCAGTCGTTCGTCGCGGTTCGCATCACGCAGATCAGCGTTGACGGACAGACCTTCGACGCCCCGGCGCTTCCTGAGAAGAAAGCCAAGGCCCCGAAGAAGTCTGCTGAGGCGATCGAAGCTTCGGCGGCTCCGGCGAAGAAGGCGGCTGCGAAGAAGACTGCGGCCAAGAAGGCTCCGGCAAAGAAATCGGCTGCCAAGAAGAGCAGCAAAAAGTAAAAAAACCAGTACCTAGTACCTAGTACCCAGTTCTTAGCGGACGGGTTCAACTAGCAACTAGGTACTAGGTACTAGGACTTGTTATGGCACATAAAAAAGGACAAGGAACTTCACGAAACGGCCGCGACTCGAACGCGCAGCGGCTTGGCGTAAAGGCATTCGGGGGACAGCTCGTCCCCGGCGGTACCATCATCGTGCGTCAGCGCGGCACCAAGATCAAGCCGGGCGAGAACGTCGGTCGCGGCAAAGACGACACCCTGTTCGCGAAGGTTACGGGCGTCATCAAATTCGTTGACCGCGGCCAAACCGGACGGTTTGTCGAAGTCGAACCGAAAGAAGCGTAACCACGGATTCAAACGGATCGGAACGGATCTTTCCAGATCGGAAGAGTTTGTTTCGAGCCGGATACTGATTGGTTGTCATTCCGAGCGCAGCGAGGAATCCCTACCCTTACCGCGAATACTCGGGTGAAGCAAGAATGTCGAGCCCGGCCATCGCGCCGGGCTGCGCATTTTCTGGCAACTGAGAACCGAGAACTGAGAACCTCCTTTGTTTATCGACGAAGCGAAAATCCGAGTCAAAGCCGGCGACGGCGGCAACGGCTGCATGGCCTTTCGCCGCGAGAAGTACGTTCCTCGCGGGGGCCCCAGCGGCGGTGACGGTGGTAAGGGCAGCGACATCGTCATGGAAGCCAGTGAGCGCCACAACACGCTCGTGCATTTTCGTTTCAATCCCGAATACAAGGGACGGCACGGCGAACACGGTCTCGGCTCCAACTGCACGGGCCAGAGCCGCGAGGACGTCGTCCTGAAGGTTCCTGTCGGTACACTCGTTTTCAATGACGAGACCGGTGAGCTGATTCACGAGTTCTTGCGCCCTGATGAGAAGTACATAGTCGCCAAGGGTGGACGCGGCGGTCGCGGTAATCAGCATTTCGCAACCTCGACGCACCAAGCTCCACGTGAACATGAACCCGGTCAGCCTGGCGAAGAATTTCATCTTCGTCTCGAACTCAAGCTGCTTGCAGATGTCGGCCTCGTCGGTTTTCCGAACGTCGGCAAATCTACGCTGATCTCGCGCATTTCAGCCGCGCGACCGAAGATCGCCGATTATCCGTTCACCACGCTTGAGCCGAATCTCGGTGTCGTGGCTCTGGGCGATCGGAGCGAGCCAGACCAGATTAGCTTCGTGGTCGCCGATATCCCCGGCCTGATCGAAGGCGCACATACCGGCGCCGGGCTGGGAACGCAGTTTCTGCGGCACGTCGAACGCACGCGCCTGCTCGTTCACCTGGTCGATGTCTCCGACGCCAGCGGACGCCCCGATCCTGTCAAAGACTTCAACGTCATCATGAACGAACTGGAGAGCTTTGGCGCCGGACTCGAACTGAAGCCCGTCATGGTTGTCGCGTCGAAGTGCGACGTCGCCAACAAAGAGAAGCTCGCCAAGCTGAAGCGCTTCTGCACCCGCAAGAAGCTCGCGCTCTATCCCATTTCCGCCGTAACCGGCGAAGGCGTGGACAAGCTGAAGTGGGCCATCGGCGAACAGGTCGTCACCCTCCGCGCACAATCTCCCGAGCCAACCGGCGCAGAGATAGAGCGGACGGTCGGCTAGTTTTTATCTCGGGTACCCCTCCCCCCACCTTCCCGCTATCACTGATGATCTAAACGAGTTAGCTGCAAAAATCTGACTGATGCTGACTGACGTCTGACTGAGGATCCCTAGCCCTCGTTATCCCACTCAAGCCAATACCGTGCTTTGAACGGTGCACCAACGGAACCAATGTAGCAGCAATTTGCGTGAAGTGAACAAAGGGCTATGGAAATTCCGGAAAGTGGAACAAGGAACTGAAAGCGATGAGGGTGCGTTTTCCACTAGACCGGAGAACGGGCTTGAATGGCAATAGCCAGCCGTCTGTAAAATGGATTGACATCGGTACTACTATGTCTGATTATGTACTAGTATGTCGAACGCTGATGATTCCGCTTCAGAGATCGTGCCTCTTTCCCCTGCCATGTTCCACATCCTTCTTTCCTTGGGCGCAGGCGAACGACACGGATACGCGATTAAGCGCGAGATCAGGGAGCGCACCGGCGGAAAACTGAATCTCGGCCCGGGCGTTCTCTACGGATCGATCAACAAATTGTTGGAGCTTGGATTAGTGGAGGAGTCCGAAAACCGCCCGGACCCGCATCTCGATGACGAACGTCGTCGGTATTATCGGATCACGCCGAGTGGCCGCAAGGTGGCCCAGGCAGAAGCGTCCAGGATGCGCGAGTTGGTGGAGTTGGCTGCGGCCAGGTTCGGAGTGCCCAGGCATGCCTGATGCACGACTTTCCGTGATGCTGTATCGCTGCCTGCTGAGGCTCTATCCGACAGGGTTTCGCGAGAACTATGCCAGAGCAGTAGAGCGGGAATTCTGCGACGAACTGGCCGAATGCAAAGGCCCTCTCGATTTTGTTGCCCTTTGGATCAGACTGGTAGCCGATTTGGCGGTTTCGATTCCCGTGCAATTTACGAATGAGTTGCGGCAGGATGTCCGATTCACTCTTCGAATATGGGCGTGCCGTCCATGGCATACGGCGTTCGCTATTGGTGCGCTCGCGATAGGCATCGGCGCGACCACAGGTGTTTTCAGCGTGGTGAACGCACGGCTATTGCGCGCCCTGCCATTTCAGGAACCGGAGCGGCTTGTCCGACTGCGCGAATTCATTCCGCCACATGACACTTCTATCGAATTTCATCAATGGCGGCAACAGAGCGCGTATCTCGACGACGCCGCGCTGTTTGAGGAATTCGACGTGAACCTTGGCGGAACTGGCCGTGCGAGCCGTGTGCACGCAACTCAGACGTCCGGGAATTTCTTCTCTGTACTTGGCTCGACGCCCGTATTGGGGCGCGGATTTGCTCCGCAAGATGACGTGAATGGTACCGGATGGGGAACGCCGGGACGCAATGCAGTGGCTGTTATCGGATATGGGCTCTGGCAAGACCTTTTCGGAGGTGATCGAAACGTCCTAGGCACAACCATCCGCATCGATGGGGTGCCGCTAACGATCATTGGTGTTGCGCCACCAGGCTTTGATTATCCCGGGAAGACTGTTCTCTGGAAGCCGGCCGCGTTTAGACCAGAGAATAATGGCTGGTCCACTGTGGCGCGATTGAAGTCCGGCACCTCATGGCAGCAAGCACGTGCCGCCTTCGATTTGGAGGCCGGAAGGCTTTCGCAGCAGTTCGGCAGGGTCGACAAAGCCTTTCCACCTGCGAGCATGAGCTCGCTTCAGGATGCGCTTGCAGGCCCAGTGAAGAAAGCCTCGCTGACGTTCATGGTCGCAACGTGTCTCGTGCTGCTGCTTGCGTGCACGAACATTGCGAATCTGCTGATTGCGCGAACCGCTGATCGTGCACCGGAGCTGTCCATAAGGTCGGCTTTGGGGGCAAGCCGTGGCCGGCTGATAAGACAGTTAGTAACAGAGTGCTTCTTGCTTTCTTTCGCGGCGTCTCTGGCTGGTTTGACGGTTGCGTACTGGACGAGTTCTCTTGCAGCGAAGGTCGAACCGCCTGCGCTGGGATCACAGTCATATTGCATTTTGGACGGACGTGTCCTCGCATTCACGGCATTCGTTTGCATAGCGACGACGTTGATCTGCAGTATCCTGCCGGTGCGATACATGGGCCGGACGGTTATATCAGGTTCACGAAGTCTGGTTGCTGTTCGAAGCTCGCGTTGGATTCGTGAGAGCCTGGTCGGCGCACAAGTGATGCTCACAGTCGTCTTCCTCGCAAGCTCGGTATCGCTAGCGCAGGGGCTACTCAAATTGATGAAGATCGATCGCGGTTACGATGCCGGAGGCCTGGTCACGGTAAGCGTTTCGCTGGAAGGCACTACTCATCAGTTGGAGAAACACCAACTGCCATATTTCGAGAACGTTTTGGATCGTTTGCGCAAAGTGCGCGGCGTCCTTTCCGCCAGTGCAACCGAATTTCTTCCGCTCTACGCGACAGCTTTCATTGGTGGTCCGTTTGGTATGGATGGACGGGCACCCAAAGGCAATTCCGGGCTTGTCCCGGTTTTGTCAGGATATTTCCAGACTATGGGTGGACGCGTCCTCTATGGCCGCGAGTTCACGGACGCCGAAGTCCACTCGGCCGCCAGAGTTGCGGTAGTAAATGAGCGATTCGCCTCGGGCTATGGCGCGCCTAAGGATGCAATAGGGCATCAGCTAACGATCGGCAAAGACGCCTCGTGGAAGATCATCGGCGTCGTGAGGGGAATGGAGTACGGGTCTGATTCAGCAAATGGAAATCAGGTCTTCATCCCGTCTGCAGCTCCTGGCAGCTTCTTTTCGACGTTTGTAGTGCGCGTGGATGGCCGAGCCGAAGATCACCTTGCGGCGATTCGAGATACCATCCAGTCGGTCGACCCGGAAGTCCCCTTGTTCGGCGCAAAGACTATGGAGCAGCGGTTGGATGAGGCCTTCGTTGTCCCCAAGTTCTATCGGACTGCGGTATGGTTCTTCGCGGGATTTGCACTCCTGCTGGCTGTAATCGGTGTGTATGGAATCGTTTCCCACACAATCACTCAGAGAAAACAGGAACTTGGGGTGCGGATGGCACTCGGTACGACGCCGGAACATCTTCGAGCCATACTACTGAAACGAGAATTGCTCGTAGTTTTGGCCAGCGCTGTCCTTGGAATTGCTGGAGCACAACTCACAGGGCACTTGTTGCGCGCGATAGTAGATGGAGCGAGGCCAGCTGGCTTAGTGACGTCCGTTAGCGTCCTGTTCTTCCTGGCTGCTATCGCTTCGGCAAGCGTATGGTCCGCCACGCGCCCGATTGTCAAAATGGACATAGTGGCTATATTGCGGAATGAATAACGTGCGCAAGATGCTAGGTAGCCGTTGTGGCGGGCGCAGAAAAAACGCGCAGATCTTCGCTGCGCTCAGGATTACGGATGTATAGAACCCGGTAGGCCGAGATTTCCGACCGATACGCAACCCTCCGGCGCCTCTCCACGACTTCCCTGTCATGTGCGACGTTTACCCGGCACTGCGTGCCGGGCTAAATTCGTGCCGTCCCTTGCGGGACGCGGATTGATTTGCGACGTTGGACCGGGGGCTTACGCCCCCGGCTAGTTAACTCACGCCGCTGCGCGGCTCGGACCGCCCGGGCTGAGGCTGTGTTTCTGATGCGAATCTCGTCGCGGCAGGCGAGGACGAGACGTCCTCGCGACAGCCGGCCGGAGGCCAGCGTTCCAACCTCTGTTCCATTTTCCGGAATTTTCACAGGCGCTTGTTTGCTTCGCGCAAATCAGTGCTATCGTGACTACGAAGAACACAATTCCTCGACTAGGCGCGATTTGTGTTGGCGGCTTTGGATGACGAATTGGTAGCTCTGCTGCGATACGGCGGAGCCCGGGACACTCGTCGGCTGTCAGTCAAACGCCAGTCAGCATCAGTCAGATTTTTGCAGCTAACTCGTTTACATCATCAGTGGTACGAATACCCCCGGGGGGAGGGGGGCCACTGGGCGCGGGCAAGAAGCGGAGTGCGTTACCTTCGCGGTTCATCTCTCCTGAACGAAAAGGACGGGGCACAGCCCCGTCCCTACACGAACAAATTCTGATCCATCATGTAACTACGCGTCAGATGCGCATAGGCATGACGACGTAGCGGTACTTGAAGTCGCCGTCGCCGTTTTCGGCGGGGCGGAGTTGACCGGCGGATTGCGGGTCCTTGAATTCGAGCTGGACGTCCTTGCCGCTGGCGGCTTTCAGGAAGTCGAGCAGGTACTGGCTGTTGAAGCCGATTACGAGCGGATCGCCCGCGAACGTCGTCTCGATCGAGTCTTCGGACTCGCCCGTGTCGGTCGAAGAGGACGAGATGCGAATCTCGTTTTTGTCCAGACGCAGGCGGATGGCGCCGGAGCGTTCGTCGGCGAACTGGGCGACGCGCTGGATGGCGCTGTTGAGATCTTCTCCGTGCACGACGACCATCTTATTGTTGTCGCGCGGCAGGACCGCTTCGTAGTTCGGGAACTGGCCCGTCAACTGGCGTGCTGTCAGCAGGCGTCCACCGACGCGGAAAAAGAGCGTCGATTCGTCCTTGGCGAACTCGATGGTCTCGGCGTCGGAAGACTGCAGCAGCGAGTTCAGCTCGGCCATCGCCTTCTTTGGCACCAGGATGCGCATGTCGTTGATGCCGTCGAAGCGCGCGGTGGTGTTCTCGATGTGCGCCAGACGATGCCCGTCGGTGGCGACCATTGCGATGGCTTCAGCTTTCAGTACGAGAAGAGCGCCGCTCAGGGTGTAACGGGATTCCTCGCTTGAGATGGCGAAGATAGTCTTGGCAATCAATGTGCGCAGGATCTGCGCGGGGATCTTCACGACGCCCGCGGTCGGGAACGCTGGCAGGCTCGGGAAGTTGGCGCGGGCCATGCCTACCATCTTGGTGTTCGAACGTCCGCTACGGATCTGGACCCAATGATTGTCAAGCAGCTTGATGCTGATGTCGCCGTCCGGAAGAAGCTTTACGTAATCGTAGAGCTTGCGGGCCGGGATGGTGCAGGAGCCGTCTTTCTTGATCTTCGCGGGGCACGAAGTGCGCAGACTGAGATCTAGGTCAGTGGCCGTGATGGACAACTTGTCTTCGGCGGCTTCAAAAAGGAAGTTCGACAAAATGGGGATGGTGGTCTTTCGCTCGACCACTCCCTGGGTCGCCGTGAGTTCCTTGAGCAGGTCGAACTTGCTAACGGTGATTTCCATGGCTTCCTAGCCTCCGATCACAACAAAGCGCATCTTCTTCGCTTACCTTATATCAAAAAAAACCGTTGAATTCAGCAGGAGTTATGAGGATTTGTGGAAAACGAACAAAGTCCAACACTGGGCTCCGCATGACGGTTGCATCGCCGAACTTCACGGGTGTCGTTTCGCCGGTATGGTGTCGAAGTGTCACCTGCTGAGAAAACCCACCCTTGCTGCGCAAGGATGGGGCACCCTAAGAGTTCTTTTCGAGTAGCACCTACACGTACTTGAAGCTCTGTTCGTCCATCAAACGGCCCATTCTCGGAGGCAGGTCTTCCATCGGCCCTCTCCACTGCAACTGGCGCTCGACGTCGTTGTGCAGGCGGTACTTCTTCTGTACCGAAGCGATCGGCGGACCGACGACCTCGATCTTCGACAGATCATACTGTCCGAGACCGACCTTCGCGCAGTAGGTCAGATAGCCGGGCCATTCGGGATCGACTCCCATGGTTTCGAGTCCGACACGATCGGCGGCAAGGAAGTCCGTGGACGCGATAGCGATTCTCGACTGCACGGGGACGCCCTGCGTGGGACCGTTGCCTTCCATGCCCTCGAAGCCGTCGATCACGGCGACGCCCCAATGTGGACGCATCTTCTCGGCCGTCACCAGCATGTTGTAGTGCATCTGGCGAATGCCTGCGTGATACTTGCGCTTGTCATTCCAGGAGCGCCATCCGTTGGGGCCGTGCAGTGGAGCGCCCAGCACCATGTTCTTCACCGACAGAGAGGCGATGGCGGCGTTATGCGACTTCAATATCGCGCAGCAGATGACGTACGCATCGGGATCAAACAGGCGGGCGGCCAGCCGCACAGGCGCGATGTGTAAGTCGAAGTCGAGTATGGTTACGCTCTCGTACTTGTCCTCGCGATTGAGGTCGACCAGGGTCACCTTCTGCGATTTGTCTTTCTCCAGCGCGTGGTAGCCGAAACTCTCGAAGCCTTCAAGCGTGTCGCCGGCAGAGGATTCGGCAACGACCACCGGACCACGGAAGCGGGGTGCGAGATAGTCAAGGACGCCGTAGATGGCGTCGATGTGGGTTGAGGCCAGCTGGTTCTCAGTCGAGACGTTGTTGGGCTTGATGATGACGTACTTCTTGCCCTTGAGTCCGGCCTGAACCTGTTTATCAATGGTTAATAGCGCCTGCTCAATGTTCTTGCGGCGGTTCTCGCCTTTGACGAGCGCTACCTGCGTGCGTGGAGATGCAACCGGAGTGGAACCCTTCGCGCTAGACGGAGTCGACTTTCCCGAATCCACCTCTGAGGAGGTCAACCCGTTGAGTACTTTTGATTGAAGCAAGAGCCCTGCGCCGGCCCCGGCGAAATGGAAGAAACGTCTACGCGAAAAATCCACTGTAATCCTCACGGCGGCAGAAGTAAGATACCTGTGCTCCTATATTGTACTTTTGTTTTCAGTTAAGGTGCCTCATGAAATCTCGACGTGATTTTCTCTCTGCTGGGCTAGCCCTTCCGATTGCAGGTATTGGAGCCAAACTGGGGTTCTTCGATACCGAAAAGACAGTATCCGCACCAGCTAACTCTAAGGTCAGACTCGAGCACCGAACCCTCGGTCGAACTAGACTGAAAGTCACTAGTGTCGGATTTGGTTGCATGATCACATCGGATCCTAGCGTGATCACGCGCGCCGCTGACATCGGCATCACTTACTTTGACACCGCCCGCGTTTACCAGCAGGGCAACAACGAGCGCATGGTCGGCGCCGCCCTCAAGAATAAGCGCAAGGACATCGTGCTTTCGACCAAGTCGGGAGCCAAGGACAAAGACAGCCTGCTGAAAGATCTCGATACCAGCCTGAAAGAACTCGGCACCGACTTCGTCGACATCTGGTATCTGCATGGCAAGAACGCGCCCTCCGACGTTCGCGACGATATGATCGAAGCGCAGCAGATCGCCAAGAAAGCAGGTAAGATCCGCTTCGCCGGCGTCAGCTCGCATAGCGGCCAGAAGGAATTGCTGCCCTGGATGGCGCAGAAGGGCGCCTTCGACGTGGCACTCATCAGCTATAACTTCTCGATGGCCGACGGCCTGGATGCGGCGATTGAAACGGCAACCAAAGCCGGCATCGGAATCGTGGCCATGAAGGTCATGGCCGGTGGCTTCCGCAGCCTGCGTCCGGGCGACGCGATTCGCGAGAAGCTTAGCCGCGAGGGGGCAATGCTGTCGGCTCTCAAGTGGACGCTCAAGAACAAGAACATCGGCACCACCATCCCCAGCATGACCGACATGGACCAACTGGACGAGAACCTGAAGGCCATGGCGCAGCCGTTCGCGGGATCGGACAACAAGCTGCTCGCTTCGCAGCGTGAGTTGATCCGTCCTGTCTACTGCAACATGTGCGGAGAGTGCGAAGGCACTTGCGCGAAGGGATTGCCTGTCGCCGAAGTATTGCGGTCAGTTATGTATGCCGAAGGCTACGGTCAGTACGCACTCGGCCGCGAGCACTTCAAGGTGATTTCTTCCGAGCAGGCTCCGAGTCTCTGTGGCGACTGCGCTGGGTGCACCGTGCAGTGTCCGCAGGGCGTAAGGGTTTCGGCACGGATGCAGCGCGCTGAGGAACTGTTCGCATGAAAAAGGGCCTCTGGTTAGCATTTGTTCTGCTGATCGCAGCGGTTGCTTCGGCGCAGGAGCCGCTCAGTTGTCAATTCGTTCCGGGCTGGGAACAGTCCGGAACGACGCGCCACTACACCCCCGACACGCTCTACGAGTACATGGACGGGAATGCCGAGGGCTACCTGCTCTACGCGTTCACCAGCATGCAGGGAATCACCTGCAAGTCTGGTCCGAACACGTTCGTCATCGACATCTCCGAGATGGAGAGTCCCGATCTTGCCTATGGCATGTTCGCGGCAAATGCTGACCCGAACCTGCCCACGACGAAGATCGGAACGATTGGCCAGGTGCAGCCGCGGCGTCTGACCTTCGCCAAGGGCAAGTACTACGCAGAAATCGGCGCTAGTCCTGACGGTGACCACACCGCGGCGCTGAAGGCGTTTGCGGCCAAGATCGACGAGCATCTCCAAGGACAGAGCACGCTTCCGGAAGCGCTCGACTGGTTCCCGAAGGAAGACCAGACTTCGTCGCGACTGGTGCCGGAGAGTGTTCTTGGTCTGCGTCAGTTGAAGCGCGGGTTCATTGCCAAGTACAAAGTTGGGCAGGCGTTCATCGTCCCCGAAGCATCGGTCGAAGCGGCGGTGCAGACCATGAATAAACTGCGCACACGCTTTGCAGAGTCTTCAGCCGCGCAGGTTGCGGACGAGGCTTTTCAGGCCAACACGCAGTATCTGCAAGGAATCTGCATTTTCCGCAAGGGTCGCTACATCGCGGGCTACGCGAACATGCCTGATCCGCAACAAGCGGTCGCGGCAGCCACGAAGCTGGCCGCGCGCATTCCGTAGTTCTGTTTCAGGGCCGAGTGGTTCGACATTACTGTTGCACCACTCGGCTTCTTAGGCAATGAACTGATGAAGTTTACTGCCTTGTTACCGCCCCACCCCTCCCCCTATCTCGTCTGTGTGACTGACGATTCTAAAGGAGTTAAGCATCAGTCTCTGAGTGATGAGCGACTGCCGTGACTGGTGGGCACTGGCGCGAGGCCTGTTAATCAATCACGCAATACACGGTGCGATCTGTTCTGAATAGACAATACGACGATTTCCGGAAGTTATAACGTGAGGGGCTGAGAATTTACGAAATCAGAACAGAAGGCCGGTTTGGAGTGGAAGATCCAATCCTGAAGTGACAAGAAGTCAAAAGCCCCACCCTTCGCTTCGCGAAGAATGGGGCACCCTAAGTATTCTCTTGCTGAGTTGAGTAACTGTCAGGCCGGGCCACCTGTCATCGTACCCATTACCGACTCGGTTTTGAGAGCGGACGAAATGTCAAGTCATTTGCCAACTGAGAACTCGCGCACGTTCTCTTCTTCCAGTTAACCACGGCAAGAATGTCGCCAGATTCTTGGCTCGTAACTAACCCGTAGATTTCTATTGATACGTTTTCATACTCGGCGCTTCTTCGGATCACGTCCCCCGAGATGCTCGCAGAAAAGTCCGACCCGTTAGCCGGTGTTATGCGGGCGGGGTGGCCCGTCCTGAGATGCGATTGTATTAAAGCGATATTAGTCGTTCTACGACAATCTGGAGGGTGCCCCATTCTCGCGCAGCGAGGGTGGGGCTTTCATCTCTTGTGTGATGATTTTCACCCTCACTGCCATACCCATCTTTTCCCGCCGACGCGCGGTCCACTGTGACTCGATCTCGACAACACCTGTTCCGCCCGTCAACCAATGGCGAAAGCTGCTCCATTCCCAGTCCTCGGGACTCGCGACGAGCCCCCGCTTTACTGGATTCCGATGAAGGTAGCGAAGCTTCTCTTTGCACTTGAGTTCGCTCCAGACATTGAAGTCGTAGTAGCGCGGCTGCCAGAATTGACTTCCGCCACCGAGTCGCTGCGCGACCAGTTGTTTGAGCACTTGCAGCGCCGAGGCGAGTTTCTTGTCTTCAGGTTCGCTCATCAGAAGATGCACGTGCTCGGGCATAACCACGTATCCAGTGACGAAGAAGTTGTATTGTCTCCGTACCTGTTCGAGGACCACTTCGAAGGCACGTTTCGAGTGAGGGCTATTGAGCAACGGCTGGCGACGATAACAACTGAAGGTGATGAAGTGAAGGTCGCGCGTTCCGTGAAAGCGCTTGAGTCCCCAAGGCATGGAGCGACCTTAACGCGAAATGTGCTTCTGGCTCGTACAACCTTGCGCCTGTTACAGAATCCGAACATGCTGTAGCAGAAAGTAAGTCAAAATCCCCACCCTCGCTGCGCGAGAATGGGGCACCCTACGTGTTCTTTCCGATACAACTGTGTCACATCAATCGAAATTCTGTTCAGGCCGGGCCATCCCGTCCACCTGTTCCCAAGTTGAAAAAATCAGCGCGGAAAGGGTGGCGCACCCGGTATTTTCTCTGAATACAACAAAGCCCCCGCAAAAACGAGAGCTTTGTCAGGTACTTTGTCATTAATCTGGACGGGGCACAGCCCCGTCCCTACACAACAAGCATCATTATCCGGCAATGGCCTTGCCGGCTTCGGCGACCGACTTGGCGTAGACTTCCTGGGCGGCCTTGACGGCGGCGCCGAACTGGACGTTCAGGCCGGGCGCGACCTTGGCCAGGACCTGTTCGAGTCCGGCGATGATCGCGATGGTGTCAAGGTAGTCGTAGAGACCAATGTGGGCGATGCGGAACATCTTGCCCTTCATCTCGTCACCCTGACCGTTGGCGACCACGGCGTCGAATTTCTCGCGGAACTCTTTGACGATTACGCCCGAATCCATGCCCTCGGGGGGCTTGATGGCCGTCAACGCGGCGCATGGGCCGACCGGAGCGAAGAGTTTCAGTCCGAGCGCGGCAGCAGCGGCGCGGGTCATGGCGGCGCAGGTTTCGGCGTTGTTGATGAGCGCCTCGCGTCCGGCAGCGAGATCACCCTTACCGGCGGCGCGAACGAAGTCCAGCGCGGCGCCGAGTCCGGCAACCAGCGTGATCGCCGGGGTGAAGGCGGTTTCGCCTTTCACCTGCGACTTACGTTCCTTCGCCAGATTGAAGTAATACGACGGCGAATGAGGCTGTTCCATGCGCTTCCAGGCACGATCGCTCACGGCGAGGTACGCGAGTCCCGGGGGAATCATGAGCGCCTTCTGCGAGCCGCCGATGATCACGTCAATGCCCCAGCCGTCCACGTCGAAGTGGGTGGTGCCGAGGCCGGTAATGGCATCGATGACAAGCAGCGTGTCGCCGCCCTGCGCGTTTGATTCGGCTACGAGCTTGGCAACGCCTTCGACGTCATGGCGTACGCCGGTCGAGCTCTCGGTCGCCTGCATGTAGACGCAGCGATAGCCGTGTCCTTTGGCGAGCAGCTTATCTTTAACGTCTTCAGCAGCGATGCGTTCGCCATAGGGCTTGGTGACGAGATCGACGTTGCAGCCCCAGGTCTTGCCGAGATCGCGCCAGCGTTCGCCGAACTTTCCGGCAGTCAGAACGAGAACCTTGTCGCCTGCCGCGGTCAGATTCGTGACCGAGGCTTCCATGGCGCCGGTTCCCGACGAGGCCAGAATCAGCACGTCATTCTTCGTACCGATGAAGGTCTTGAGGTCGGCGATGGTCTTCGAGAACAGGTTCTTGAAATCGGCCGTGCGGTGATGCATGACGGCAGCTGTCATGGCGTTCTGTGCAGAAGGCAGAAGTGGGGTTGGGCCCGGTGTAAAGAGCCGGTTCTTGCGCAGCATGGCGTCTACTCCAGTCTAATAGTGCGGTAGTCTTTGGGTGCGGCGGTAATGATGCGATCACCCTTTATAAAGATAATAAGCCCTGAGGCGGGGTCGTTGGGAGCACGAAGTACAAACAAGCCATCGCCGTCCGGTTCCTCGGACGGATTCCCCGCCCACGTTATTGAGGGTACGATGCTCTTCTTTACTCGCGCGGCAACGCCAAGATACGTATACGTGGCGTCATAAACGTTGCGTCCGGCACTGATAATCACGACGCGCTTTGAGCCGTCGTCCTTCGTCAGGATGTAGGCGGTGTCGCCCTCTCTGCCTGAAAAGGCGGCGGGGATACGCGAGGCAGCTTCGATACCACTCCCCCGAAGCCAGCCGATTCCGTTTGGATCGAAAGCCTGGCTGGGCGCGAGTCGCCATTTGGATATTCCAGGAATCAGCTTCGCATCGGCTTCCGCAATTCCTTCCGGCACGAACGCCTGCTTCGTAACTGGGGCCTCGTCCTGACCGCCGGAAGCTGCCATAAAGACCGCAACGACAGCGGCGGCGATTCCGGCGAGAACGGCAATCTTAAATGCGTAGCGCGGATCGCGCTTCAGCGGTTCAACCTTGATTTCCGAGCTGCCCGGCATTTCTTTCAGCAGTGTTGCCAGGGCATTCATCGCGTCCAATTGCGCGGTAACGCCTCGGACCACTCCTACGGACGGCGGTTCCAGGTCGGTCAGCTCCAGCAAGCCCTTTGTGAGCCGGAAGTAGGTTTGCGAGGAACGATAGAGCTTCGTTAGTGAGGGGACAACGTCTTTGGAACCCAGGAAAATGCCGGCTTCGGCAGGATGATTGGATCGCACCTGGGCGCGAACATTGAACATTTCGTCCTGCGTGCGCAGTGCGGCAGAACCTTCGGGAGCCTTGATGGAACGGGGTGAAACGAAGAGCGAGAAGCTGGCTGGGGCTCCCATGCGAATGTCAGTACCCGGGGTGTTTTCCAGGTAGGAGAAGCGGATATCGACCGGCCACCCACGCCAAGTTCCATTGACGACGAGATCGGTACCGTCACGGAATACTTCGCCGTCGACAGCCTTGCCGAGTTTGAGCACATCTTTTGTGAGGTGCCGAAAACCGGCGAAACGCCGTCGGTCGCGGACGAAAGCCGCAAACCCGCCGATCAATCCCAGTGAAAGCAGGATGAATAATGGCAGAACTAGTGGGTGCAATGAGTCCATAGTACTTGGCCGCGAATATACCATGCTAACCCCGTTTTTCGGCTACACGAAAGAGCAATGCGGCCCAGCATTTCTACGAAATCCAGGTGCCGGGCAGTGCCAAGCCAGAGAACCGGGGCCAAGAGGCCGCCGCGGGATTGCTGAGGTGGAAAACTGACCTTAGCTCGCCTTCATCTCACCGTTCAAGGCGCAGTTCCCTGCTCTGGCGCGCGACGACAGCGAGTGATCCCGTCTTGTGGAGTACGGAGGGTAATGGTTAAGCCCGGAAAACGTTCTTTCTTGCGTACTTGCATGGTGCACGCGATGGCCTTGCTGAGTTGCGTACCGACGTTTTCGGTGGGCCAGAGCAGCCCGACGCAGCATCCCAGTCAGCAGCCAAAGACGTCGCCGCGCACGGAAGAAGTCTTACCTTCTTATGAGGGCCAGAAAGTATTATCGGTCGAACTGGCGGGTCAGCCGAACCTGGATACCAGCGCGTTGGCACCTTTGCTAGCTCAGAAAGCGGGCCAGCCATTCTCGCAAAAGAAGATAGATGATTCGGTTGCGGCGCTGAAAGGGCTCGGCAGATTCCAGCAAGTAGAGTTGGAACTACGACCGGAGACGGAAGGAGTGCGAGTTCTATTCATATTGCACCCAGCGGACTATTTCGGCATTTATCGGTTCCCAGGTGCGACGTCCCGATTTTCGTACGCGCGGCTGCTGCAGGTTGCGAATTACCCTCCGCAGGGCGCGTACACACCGGTCGACGTTCGGAACGCGCGAGATGCTCTTGAGACGTTCTTCAGGAGGACGGGCTACTTTCAAGCGCAAGTTCGTCCGGAGCTGCAGGTGGATAAGCAGAACGGACTCGTCAACGTCTTCTTTAGTACGACGATGGGGAAGCGCGCCAAATTCGGTAACGTCGAAATTGAAGGTGCGACTCCACAGGAAACGGAGCACCTGCGCTCTGTGCTGCACTCGTTCATGGCCCGATTGAGAGGCGCAGCGATTCGTCCCGGAAAGACTTTCAAGCCGGGCACATTGAAGAAAGCCACGCAGTACCTCGAAAACGCGCTGATGAAAAAGGATCGTCTGGCGGCGCAAGTGAAGCTAGTCGGGGCTAACTACAATCCGGAGACGAATCGCGCGGATGTGCTTTTCCATGTAACGACGGGTCCGGTTGTGCACGTGAAAGTGCAAGGCGCGCACCTTTGGAGCTGGACGCGACGTAGTCTGCTGCCGGTGTACCAGCAGAACGGGCTCAATCCTGAGTTGATACAAGAGGGACGCCAGAACCTTATTTCGCACTTCCAGAAGAAGGGTTATTTCGAAGTCAAGGTAGAGACAAGAGAGCAGCAACAGGCAGATGCCGAAACGATCTTTTACACGATCACAAAGGGGCGACGGCACAAGGTCGCTGAAATCAACATTACCGGAAATAACCACTTCTCGGACAAGGAACTGATGTCAAATGTGAAGGTCAAGAAGGGTCGATTCTTTTCCCGCGGCGACTTCAGCCAGAAACTGGTGCGTACCAGTGTGACGAACCTGTCTAATCTATATAAGGCCGCAGGGTTTAGCGGGGTGAAGGTCACGCCAGAGGTGACGGGCCGCAATGGCAACCTTGTAATCAATTTCCGCGTAGATGAGGGTCCACAGGACATCGTTGAGTCGTTGAAGATTCAGGGCAATGAAACGCAGCCCGTGTCGCGGCTTGCTCCGAAGGGACTAAAGCTGCAGCCGGGACAGGCGTACTCGCAGCAGCGTGTTAACGAAGACCGCAATAGAATCGTGGCAACATATCTCAACCTGGGCTATTTGACGGCGACCTTCCGCGAGACCGTGCAGCAGGCCAGCAATGATCCACACCGACTGCAAGTAACGTACGAGATCGACGAAGGACCGCAGGTGCATGTCGCCAACGTGATTACGCTGGGACGGCAGGATACAAGGCAGAGGGTTATCAGCAGGCAGACGATGAACATTCAACCGGGCACGCCGCTGCGCGAGCGCGACATGCTCACGGACGAGAACAATCTGTATCAGCCAGACATTTTCGACTGGGCGGAGATTGATCCGCGACGGCACATCACGACACAGACGATGGAAGACGTGGTAATCAAGGTTCACGAGGCAAAGAAGAATACGATCTCCTATGGTGTCGGATTCGAGATCATCAATCGTGGCGGAAGCGTTCCGAGCGGAACCGTGGCGGTACCAGGATTGCCGCCGGTAGGCTTGCCGTCAAGTTTCAAGACCAGCGAGAAGACGTTTTATGGACCACGGGGGACGTTTCAGTACACGCGGAAGAACCTGCGCGGCAAGGCCGAGTCGCTGCTGTTGAGTGGGTTTGCCGGTCGTCTCGATCAGCGAGGCTCGGTTACATACACCAATCCTTCCTTCTGGTGGACCAACTGGCGTTCGGACCTGATGATCTCGGGCGAACACAACAGCGAAAATCCGATATTCACGTCGCGAATCGGAGAGGCGGGGTGGCAGCTGCAGCGGCCGCTTAATCCCGACAAGACCCAGACTCTCTTCGTTCGCTACCAGTTCCGTGAGACGGGGATCACGCGACTGTTGATACCTGATCTAGTTCCGGAACCGGATCGTCATGTGCGATTGTCGACGATCAGCGGGTCGTACGTTCGTGATACGCGCGACAACCCGCTGGATGCGCACAAGGGTATTTACGAGAGCTTTGAACTGGAATTCAACCCAAGTGCGCTGGGCTCGAGCGTAGATTTTGCCAGACTGCTGGCGCAGACAGCCTACTATAAGAAGATTCCGGCGAACATCATCTGGGCGAACAGCGTTCGCATCGGACTGCAGAAGCCATTCGCAGGCAGCCACGTCCCGATTAGCGAAGCGTTCTTCTCTGGTGGCGGCAGCACCTTGCGAGGATTCCCGCTGAATGGTGCCGGGCCACAACGCACGATTCCGGCTTGCGGTAATCCTTCCGACTCATCGACCTGCTCGTTGATCACTGTGCCGGTTGGCGGCAACGAGCTACTGATCCTGAACTCGGAATTCCGCATTCCGCTCGACGCGATCAAGAAGAACCTCGGACTGGTCACTTTCTACGACGGCGGCAACGTCTTTCCGCGGATCGGCTTTCACGGCCAGTACACAAATTCCGTAGGGTTTGGGTTTCGCTATACGACGCCGGTCGGCCCGGTGCGTATAGATATTGGCCACAACTTGAATGCGCCTCCCGGAATCAAATCAACACAGATCTTTGTGACATTGGGACAAGCATTTTGAGCGCACTACCACAACAGCCGCCGAGGGGTGGGCTTCCGCCGGAACGACCTGTCCGGCATTTTTCATGGAAGAAAGTACTCGCCTGGACTGCGGGCGTGATCGGAGTGCTCATCATTCTGATCGTCGTTGCCGTGGTTGTCCTGCTGCACAGCCGCAAGTTCCACGACTACATCCTGGCGGTGGCGCAACAAAAGGCGAGTGCATCGCTGGGAACGCAAGTAACGGCGAGGGACTTCGCGCTTCACTTTTCGGGGATCAGTCCGACTCTGGAACTGTATGACGCGGTCGTGCACGGCGCGCCGCCGTATGGGAATGTACCGTTGCTTTCGGTGCAGCATGTCCAGGTCGCAGTAAAGATCACGTCACTGCTGAGACGTACGTGGTATCTGCAGGAGATACGAGTAGATCATCCTGTCGTTCGATTGATCGTCGATCAGAACGGAAAGAACAATCTGCCGACGCCCGAGACTAGTGGCCAGAGCCAGACAAACGTATTCGATCTAGGAATCAGGCATGCCGTACTGAATAACGGCGAGGCGTACTACAACGACCAAAAGAGCGACATGTATGCGGACCTGCATGACCTGGAATTCCAGTCGCGGTTCAGTACCAGTGCGCAGGAATACGCAGGCATGTTTGGTTACGGCAACGGTCGGCTGGTCGTTGGTAAGTACAAGCCGATACCACACGGACTGACGGCCGAGTTCTCGGCAACGCGAGACAAGTTCAATTTGCGCAATGCAGTGCTGACCAGCGGTAGCTCGCGAGTTGTCGTGAACGCCGCAGTAGAGAACTACTCGCAACCGTCGTTGCAGGCCAACTATCAGGCGCGGCTTGCGACGGGAGAGTTCCGGCACATTCTGAATGATCCGACATTGCCGGTGGGCGTGATTCAGCTGAATGGAACGGCGAAGTACCAGAGCGCGCCGAACGAGCCGATGTTGAAGACGGCCACGTTGAGTGGGGATTTGTTTAGTCCCGGGCTGGCGGTGAACGGTCCGAGCTTCAGGGGCGATGTCCGCGACCTGCGCGCGCATTACTCGCTTGCAGACGGGAATGCCGAAGTCACGAACATCCATGGACTCGTGCTCGGCGGCGTGCTGAGCGGGAATGCTCTGGTGCTGAACGTTACCGGTAATCAACGAGCGCAGATGAATCTGCAGTTGCGCGGCGTGAACCTCGCGGACTTAAAATCGGCAGCCCCTTCGGCCGGCATTCAAGACGTGGGGGTGACGGGGATCGCCAATCTGGACGTCAGTGCGGGATGGGTTGGATCGGCCAAGAACCTGGTTGCGAATGTCTCAGGCAATACGCAGGGCAGCGTACAGCCGTCAGGTGTCGCGCAAGCGGTGCCGCTTAGCGGCAATTTCAGCGCACAATACTCGGCAGCAAACGACAGAGTAACGTTCAGGCCGACGAACGTACGTGCGGCCGGCGGTTCGCTGAACCTCAGTGGTGGACTAGGCGGCGGTCAAACCATGCAGGTTCACATGAATGCGATCAACCTGCAAGCACTGGAGAACCTTGTTCCCGCAAGTTCGGCAGAATCGCTGAAATCGCTTGGATTGCAGGGGATTGCGTCGTTCAACGGAACGGTGAGTGGAACCACAACGGCGCCGAATGTCAATGGACGACTGGTCGTAAGGCAGTTGGGGTTCAAGGGAAGCAAGTGGCAGTCATTGAGCGCGAACGTGAAGGCAAGCCCGTCCGGAGTGAACATCAGCAGCGGCCAACTGCAGTCGCCGACGAATGGGAACGTAGCATTCGACGTAAGTGCTGGGCTGAGAAAGTGGAAGCTCGAGCCGAGCAGTCCGCTGAATGTAACACTGCATGCATCGCGCATGAACGTCGCAAATCTGCTGCGTGCGGCGGGGACGCAAGTGCCTGCGACCGGAGTACTGAACGCAAACGTGACTCTGCACGGGTCGCAGCTCAACCCGGTGGGACAAGGAACAGTGCGGCTGACGAATGCAGTGATTTCCGATCAGCCGGTGCAATTAGTAACGCTGACTTTTCAGGGTACCGGGAACGAAGTGCATGGAGATGCCACGGTTCAGTTGCCCGCGGGTGGTGCGCGACTAGTCTTCAGCTATCTGCCTAAGGATCAAGGCTACAACATGCAGCTCACCGCGGACGGGATTCATCTGGATCAGCTGCAAGCCGTCAAGGCGAGGAAACTTCAAGTGCAGGGCGTGCTGAACCTGAACGCAAGCGGGCAGGGAACGATTCAGAATCCGGGACTGACGGCGACGGCACAGATTCCGAAGTTGATCTTGCGCGGTCAGGCGATCAACGGCACGAATGTCGATTTGCGAGTGGCGAATCACGTTGCCAATTTCACACTCGGCTCAGAAGCGGTAAACACGCAGTTGCGCGCGAACGGAACAGTGAATCTCACCGGCGACTACAACGTGAACGCCACGCTCGATACGCAGGCGATTCCACTTCAGCCCCTGCTGGCAATGTATTCTCCAGCGCAGGCGGCGAACATCACGGGTCAGACGGAGTTGCACGCGGCGATTAACGGCCCGCTGAAGAACAAAACGCTCCTGAATGCGCGCGTTACAATCCCCACGCTGCGAGTGAACTACAAGAATACTGTCGAGATCGGAGCGGTTAGCCCGATCCGTATCGATTACACCAACGGCGTACTCCAACTACAACGCGCGACGATCCGGGGAACGGGAACGGACCTGCAAGTGCAGGGCACGGTGCCGGTCACAACGAATGCACCCATTTCGCTGTTGTTGCTCGGCACGGTTGATCTGCAGCTGGCGCAACTGGCGAATCCGGACATCACCAGCTCAGGTCAACTGAAGTTCGACATAAACTCGTATGGACAGCCCAGCGATCCGAATGTGAAGGGGCACGTACAGATTGTTAACGCGAACATTGCGATGGCTGACGTGCCGCTCGGATTACAGAGCGGCAACGGAGTGTTGACGCTGACGAAAGATCGCCTCAACATCGCGCAATTCCAGGGGCTCGTCGGTGGAGGTCAGGTAACGGCCCGCGGAGGCATCGTTTACCGCCCTTCGATGCAATTCGACCTGGCGTTCGGGGGCAAGGGAATGCGGTTTATCTATCCGGACGGAGTGCGGCAAGGCGTCGATGCGAAACTCTCTCTGACTGGAACGACACAAGACGCGCAGCTGAATGGGCAAGTACAGTTGAATGAGCTTTCGTTCACATCCGATTTTGATGTGATGAAGATAATGGGGCAGTTTTCCGGAGAGACGGTGCCGCCGCCTTCGCAGGGTCTCGCGCAGAACACGAAGTTGAACATCGGGGTGCAATCCACTGGCGGGCTGAACGCTACGAGCCGGACGCTGAGTTTGCAGGCAAACGCGAATTTGCGCGTGAGCGGAACGGCTGCGCAACCAGTTGTGCTCGGGCGCATGAACGTGACCGGCGGCGACCTGATTTTCCTGGGGAATCGTTACGTGCTCCAGGGAGGAACGCTCGATTTCGTGAATCCGACCGAGACCCAACCGGTCGTGAACATGAATGTCGCCACGACGATCCAGCAATACAACATCAACATGCACTTCTGGGGACCGGCGAACAATCTGCACACGAACTACTCTTCAGATCCGGCGCTGCCTCCTTCGGACATCATCAACCTGGTTGCCTTCGGCAAGACGCAAGAGGCCTCGGCAGCGAATCCCACGCCGGGAAATTTGGGCGCCCAGTCGCTGATTGCATCGCAGGTCAGCAGCCAGGTCACGAGCCGCATTTCGAAGATAGCCGGGATATCGCAGTTGTCGGTCGACCCGGTGCTGGGCGGGACTCAACAGAACCTGGGGGCGCGCGTGACGATTCAACAGCGCGTGACCGGCAATCTGTTCATAACATTCTCTTCGGACGTGACATCGATCCAGCGCCAGGAGGTATTGGTTCAGTACAAGGTGAGTCCCCGAATAACGATCATCGGGTCGCGCGATCAGAACGGCGGCTTCGGGTTCGATACGCGCTTCCAGAGCAGCTGGTGATGCGCCGCTACATCGCGTACGTCCTCGAACGCGAGCAGGGCGAAGTGGACAAGGTGGCAGTGAAACTCGGAATTTCCCGCAGCTCACTTTGCGCCTAAATCAAGCAGTATGGTCTCCGCTAGTCGGAACGCGCAGTCACTCAGAGCCAGCGGCCTGCTAAATCAGCGATTGACAAGCATCTGTAACGACTCCCCGCTGCATTGCGTTTCATCTAATGAGAAGTGATCGGGGGAAGGATTCGTAGATGGACATAATTCGCACCTGTGGTCATTGTGGAGCAAGGAATCGGGTTTCTCCTGCGCGCCTGAACAGCACGGCGGTATGCGGCTCGTGCAAGGCCGAGCTTGGCCCGATTCAGGAGCCGCTAGAGGTCGATGTGGCGTTGTTCGACAGCATTATCAGAGAATCACCGCTGCCGGTCTTGGTCGACTTCTGGGCTGCCTGGTGTGGGCCATGTCGCATGGCAGCACCGGAAGTGGCCCGCACCGCGGTCGAGATGGCTGGGCGCGCGATCGTTCTGAAGGTCGACACCGAGAAGTATCCGGAGTTAGCTGCGCGGTACAGAGTACAAGGTATTCCCAACTTTGCGGTGTTCTCAAACGGCACGTTACAGTTTCAGCAAGCAGGAGTTGTGGGGCACGATGCCATGGAAGGTTGGCTTACACGGGCTGCTTAGCGGAGAGCGGAGTTCCCTTTTATATCCGTGCTCGCATTTCCGCGTAGCGCTTCAGGTTTCTTGACATCAACAACAAGCAGACCCGCCGCAACGTTTGCTGCGGCGGGTCGAGTTGTTGCTACTTACGGCAGGTGCTGCTGCTGATGATGGAACAACCTAGATGTCCAGGTTCTTCACGTCCAGCGCGTTTTCTTCGATGAACTTTCTGCGGGACTCGACGTCTTCGCCCATAAGCGTGGTGAAGATCGTTTCGGTCTCCGCAATATCTTCCAGCTTCACTTGCAGCAGCGTGCGTTTTTCAGGATCCATCGTTGTCTGCCAAAGCTGTTCACTGCTCATCTCGCCCAAGCCCTTGTAACGCTGAATGGTGAAGTCCTTGCGTCCTTCATTCAGCACGTACTCGAACAAATCGCGCACGTTGGCTTTTTCGACTGGTTCCTGATCGGCTTTCGTGCGGCGCGTGGGAGCCTTTGCACCAGCGCGCTTTTCTGCCTTCTCGAGTTCGGCCTTCTCCGTATCGCTGAGCTCTTCCTGAGTTTCCTTTGCGCTCTCGGCCGTTTCTTTCGTCTTGAACTCGATCACGAACGGCGAGGCCAGTCCCGGCGCAAGCTGCTCCATCACCTTGTACTTCTGAAGCATCTGCTTGTACTCCGGCGAGCTCGCCAGCTCCCAGTTGATCTTGTGCGCGGCGCCTTGAGCGTTAACGAACACCACTTCCCACACGTCGTGCTCTTCGTCGAAGCGCGACTCGACCGAGTGGAACTGCTGCTGCTTCGCGATCGCTTTCAGCTCTCTCTCGAGCTGCTTGATCTTTGAAGGCGCGTTCTTGGCATCGCCTTCGAAATCAACCTTCTTGCCGAGGTCGATCCGCGGCAGAAGATCGCTGACCTTGTCATCGCGCAGGCGCTTCTGAACTTTGTCATAGAAGCCGAGATAATCGTTCAGAGCGGTCATGAACTTCGACAATTCGCTGCCTTCGATCTTGGCGGCGCCCTCGCCATATCGCACCACGATACCGTCGCTGGCCCGCTTGACCATTACCTTCACGAACTCTCGTTCGTTCTTGATGTACTGCTGCGACTTTCCCTTCTTAATCGAATAGAGCGGCGGTTGCGCGATGTAAACGTTGCCGCGCTTGATCGTCTCCTGCATGTGGCGGAAGAAGAAAGTCAGCAGCAGTGTGCGGATGTGCGAGCCGTCGACATCGGCATCGGTCATCAGTACGATCTTGTGATAACGCAGCTTGGCGATGTCAAAGTCGTCTTTACCAATGCCGGTACCCATGGCCGTGATCAGCGCGCGAATTTCTTCGTGCCCTAGCATCTTGTCGTAGCGCGCTTTCTCGACGTTGAGGATTTTTCCTTTGAGAGGCAGAATCGCCTGGAAGCGCCGGTCGCGTCCCTGCTTCGCCGTGCCGCCTGCGCTTTCGCCCTCGACCAGAAACAACTCGGAGCGCTCAGGATCTCGTTCCGAACAGTCGGCCAGCTTACCCGGCAGTCCGCCGGAATCGAGCGCGCCCTTGCGCCGCGTCAAGTCGCGAGCTTTGCGAGCCGCTTCACGCGCGCGTGCGGCGTCAATCGCCTTGTTGATGACCTTGCGGGCCACCGTGGTGTTCTGCTCAAAGAACGCGCCGAGGCGCTCATTGACGAACGCCTGCACGGTGCCGCTAATGTCGGAATTCAGTTTGCCCTTGGTCTGACCTTCAAACTGCGGCTGCGGCAGCTTCACGCTGATCACCGCCACGAGTCCTTCGCGGACGTCATCGCCTGACAGCGTCTCACTGTCGCTTTTGAAAAGCCCAAGCTGCTTTCCGGCGGCATTAATGGTACGGGTCAGCGCCGTGCGGAATCCGCTCAGGTGCGTTCCGCCGTCAATCGTATTGATGTTATTGGCGAAGCAAAAGATATTCTCGCTGTAGCCGTCGTTGTACTGTAGCGCGATCTCCATCACCACGCCGTCGCGCTCGGCTTCCATGTAGATCGGCTTCTCGTGCAAGACGTTCTTGCCGCGATTCAGGTGCTTGATGAACTCGGCGATACCGCCGTTGTACTTGAACTCGGCGTGCTTCGGTTCGCCCGTCTTTGAGTCGGTGTTGCGCTCGTCGGTGAGGGTAATGATCAGGCCCTTGTTGAGGAACGCCAGTTCGCGCAGGCGCTGCGACAGTGTGTCGAAATTGTACTCGCTTGCAGTGAAGATGGACGGATCGGGATGAAACGTTATCTTCGTTCCACGCTTCTTCGTCGTGCCTGCTTTCTTCAACTTGGTGGTTGGATCGCCCTTCGAGTACTCCTGTTCCCACACGAAGCCGTCGCGCCAGATTTCCAACTCGAATTCATCGCTGAGCGCGTTAACGCAACTCACGCCGACGCCGTGCAGTCCGCCTGAAACTTTGTATGTCGAAGAGTCAAACTTGCCGCCCGCGTGCAGCTTGGTCATTACGACCTGACACGCCGGAACGCGCTCGCCGTCAAGATCCATTTCGTCGACGGGAATACCACGGCCGTTGTCGATGACGGTCACTGAGTTGTCGAGGTGAACGATAACGTCGATTTTGTCGGCGTAACCGGCCAGCGCTTCGTCAACGGAGTTATCGACGACTTCGTAGACCAGGTGGTGAAGCCCCATCTCGCCCGTCGAACCGATATACATGGCAGGGCGCTTGCGGACGGCTTCCATGCCGCCGAGCACCTTGATCGAATCGGCTGTATATCCGTTTCCGTCGCCATTGCCGTTTGTTGCCGGCTTTCCGTTTCCGTTGGTAGCTTTGCCGTTCTTGTTCTTGATTTCGGCAGTGATCTCTTTAGACGCCAATCTAGTTCCATCCTTCGACAGTGAGCAATGACAGAACTCACCATTCTGAGCTGTGCGCGCGGTGGCTAATTCGAGCTTCTCCGAACACCGCTTCTTCCACTCCAAGCTATTGAATATTCAATGACTTAGGCGCACAAACTGCTTCTCTATTCTAACACGAATCAGCACGCGAAGGGAGAAACGAAGAAGCGATAAGTGGCCAGCTTTCAGTTGGTTAGAGACAGCAGTGCCGGTGGCTGCGGAAACTACCCGAATCAGTTCCGGCGAGCATTGACTCTCACCCAGAGCTACGGAAATCAATCTGCTTAGTTCCGCTATTCCGGCAAAGGTCTTCCTGGCTGACCGGGTTGGACACTGGCGTGCTTCCTGGCCTGGGCGATCAACTGTTGCACACGATCTTTGTTCTCGTAATTAGGATTGGCTTTCAGCAGCTTCTCCCACGCGGCGATTGCACCGTTAACGTCCATTTTGCCTTCGAACTTCACGATGCCCATGTTGAGCAGCGTGTTCGGCTTGTTCGGATCGTAGGACAGCGATCTGTTGAATTCGGCAAGGGCATTGTCGGCGTCGCCAGCGAGCCAATATGCGGTAGCGAGGTCGGTGCGTACGTCGGTGTTGGACGGCTCAATCTTCAACGCGCGCTGGTAATAGTCGATGGCGGTGTTGAAGACATGGGTATCGTAGTAGATGTTACCGACTTCAGTCAGCAGCTTCGGGTTGTTCGGATCGGACTTCAGTTGGGCGATCTTAGGGGCGGCCTCGGTATCGGCCATGTGCTTCATCTGCTCGGGTGAGGGCATCTGCTGCTCGCCCATGCCGGCGGGAGCGTCGGCTGAGATGGCCTGTTGCGCTTCGGCGGGCCGCGACTGCGATCCGCGAACGAACCACCCGGCGCCGAAGCCGATGGCAAGCGTCAGGACTGCGAAGATGTAGGCTTGTGCGTTGGTCCATGTTGCGGTCGAAGGCGCGGGTTGACTATTGGCCATGCTGCGGCGCTCCTGGCTGGGTTCCGTATGAATCTGGGTTAAAGCAGCGATCCCACAATCGCTGTGTTCTGACCTTAATTATCGCATGGCTCAGCGGGCCGACTCACGGTTGGGTTGTGGACCCGCTCAAGCCAACGTCGGGCTTGAACGGGCCACCGTGGGCTCATTATTGAAGTAAGAAGGGCAAGGTCGTGGTTTTCGGGTCGCGCGACGGATAGCTGCGGGCGGCGACACCCAGACTGACGGTTCGCGGATGCTGCGCGTCGGTCTGAAATGGCGACGGCGTGAGTACGCAAAGATCGTCGACGCGCGTGAGGCGAACCGGTTCGCCATTGAAGCGTTGCGGGAACTCGACGTCTTCATCGGCTCCACAGCATAGATACAACGACAAGACGTCGCAGAACTGGAGTACTTTGAGCAGGCCATCGGCATCGTCGGCAGTGAGTCCCGCTTTGGCCGACAAACGTTGTTGGCGAGCCAATTCGTGGTCGACGAAATCGCGCACGAGACGTTGGTCGGCTTCGACGTCGATCTGTTCTTTCAAGCGAAACTGGGCCAGTGCGGCGAAGTGACGGCTGACCATCACGCCTCCGGCAGCGCAAATCGATTCGCCGCGATCGATGGACGCGGTCCAGGCTCGCAGAAAGTCTTGCGGCGGAAATTCGATGAATGAGCGCGGCTTGAAGTCGTCGGAGATCATCGGCGGCAGATCCGGCTGTGCTTCGGGCGGGAACATGGCCCATCCGGCGTCGTGGAAGGCGATGGCTTTGGCGATGTCGGCGTCGATCTTGGGGAAGCGCGGCGAAATGAAGTTCGCGGCCAGATCGCCTGAGAGTCCGGCATGATCGGGTTGCGCGATCAACCACCAGGATTGTGCGCATTGTTTCTGACGCTCGGCGATGACGGTCCAAACGGGCAACGCGCCCGGCCGCGGTTTGTAGCGGATCGTAGGGCATGGTTGCGGGTTGATGGGATGAAGAACCATAAATCCTAGTACCGCTTTACTGAGCTAACGGCAAGCCCTGCTTCTTCCAGCCTTCCAGTCCTTCCTTGAAGACCTTCACTTCTTTGAAGCCGTTCTGCATAAGGATGCGTCCGGCGGTGCGACTGGTGGCGCAGGACTCGTCGGCGCCGCCCGCTTCGTAGAGAACGATCTGCTTCGTCTTGGACAGCTCGGGCGGAATCTTCTTTTGCAGTTGATCGACAGTGGCGTTCATCGCCGTCGGAATGTGCCCTTGCTTGTAGGCGCTTGCGCCGCGAACATCGACGAATACGGCCGACTTGTCGTCCAGCAACTTCTTCGTGTCGGCGACATGAATCATGGGCGGGTCCTGCACCGGCGCGTCATTCACGCCACAGGGCACGAAGGCGCTCGATTGCGATTGCTGCGCCGCCAGTGCGTTCAGACGATTCCTCGTCTCCAGGCTGATGCCCATCGGGTTGGCGAGGCTTCCACCAGACTGCGTTTGTGTTGCGGGCTTTGATTTCGGCTGCTCCTTCGGAGCGTTCGCAGGCGCAGGCGTCGTGGCTGGAACAGCCGTCTTCGTTTCCGGTGTTCCGCTGGCCGGCTTTTCCGCTGGAGTTGGATTTTGTGCGTTTTGCTGCTTCTTCGCCTCGCTAAGTGCGGCTTCAACGTCGAGGAAGGTTAGCGGCCCTACGACGATCTTTCCGTTCAGGAAGAAGGTTGGCGTGCCTCGAACGCCGAGCGCGAGCCCGTCCGCTTTGTCCTGCTTGATGCGTGCGGTTACAGCCGGTTCCTGGCCATCCAGGCAAGAGTCGAACTTCGCCTGATCCAGTCCTTGTTCTTTCGCATAGGTCTTCAAGGCGGGGGCCGTTAGGTCGCTCTGGCGCGAGTAGAGCATTTCCGCCATCGGCCAGAACTTTCCTTGTTGGGCGGCGCACTCGCTGGCCTTTGCCGATTGGTATGCGAATTGATGAATGTCTTCCAGCGGGAACTGCCGGAAGACGAAACGCACCTTCTTACCGTACTGGTCACGGATCTGTTCGTTGGTCTTCTCGGCGACGCCACACGACGGGCACTGGAAGTCGCCGAACTCAACGATGGTCAGCGGCGCGTCGGCCGGACCGATTATGTGGCTGTCAGGACGAATCAGCGTAGGCGAACCTGCAATCTGTTCGGGAATCGGCGCATCAACTTTCTTTAAATTCTTTTCACGGTTGATCAGCAGCAACAAGGCCGGCGCGCCGATCACGACCGCCACCAGCAATACCGCAAGCCGCGTTCGAAGAGCATCGGTGCCCCGCGTTCGCGTAGCTAACGTGGGGACTTCCTGTCCCTCGCCCTCTTGGACCGCCGCTGTAACAGGTTCCTTCCCCGGCTTGAGCACGATCCAGAGCGTCATCAGGAACGCCACGGCAATGGCAATGGCCTGGGTTACGCACCACTCGCACCAGGCATGAATGACGCGCGCCTCAAGGTATGTGAGCCATGCCGAGAACGCCAGTCCTCCGCCAGATACGATGAGCAGCAGGCGCCAGATGCGGCGGCTGTACTCGGGCAGACGCGCTTCGGCCAGCATCACCAGCGCCAGCCAGATATAGAAGGCCAGCCCGTAGATCGGCAGCGGGAGTCCCCAGAGGTGCGCGTACTGGCTTTCGCGGACAGTGTCGCACCCACTCCCAAGACACACCATGGGGTTCGACGATGACGTATAGGCCCACGTCAGATAAGCCGACGCGAACAGGCCAACCAGGACAGCGATGAATGCGAGCGTCTTGCGCATAAGTATTGAAAAAGGATAGCAAAGGCAGCGACTTGGGGGCGAGGATTAGGGTTAAGTAGCGAGTTGAGGTATCTGATGCAAGTTCGCCTAAGAAAGCCTAGCGAGGGTCGATACGCAGCGAATAATCGGAAGTTGTAACTTTCTACATGATGACGGGGAGGCTGACGAGTCGTTAGAATCTCACTTTGGTCAAGTCACCGATATTGGTTCGACTTTGATTGACCGGCGACTTGATCTGTGCAAACAGTCTATGGATGGAGTGATTCAAGTGGAACAACACGGATTGCAGGAAAAATTGGCGCTTCTTACTTCCCAGCTTCGTAGCAAGATCGTTGTCGGTGAAAGACAATTTGTGCCAGATCCCAAAACACCTGTTACGAACTGGCTGGTAGCAAACAAACGCCACTGCAATGGCGGCCGAACAATCGATGCCGGATTGTGGTTGAAGAGCCACTGCGATGCAGGCGGCAAGATATTCCTCACGATGTCTGGCGCAGGCTCTTCTTTTCAGGCTGGTGTGCAGATCAGCCGGATGATCCGGGCGGGCAAAATAGGCGCGATTTCCGTCACGGGCGCGAACATGGAAGAGAGTCTCTATCGCCTGGTCGCCAACTCTCATTACGCCTACATTCCGGACTACCAGGAACTCACCCGCGAAGAAGAGAAGGAACTCGGCAAGGTTGGTTTTAGAAGGATCACCGATACGTTTCTTCCCGAGGAAGAATCCGTCAGGGTGGTTCTCGACTCACTTATGAGCTTGTGGGAAGAAGCGGGTCGCAATGGCGAGAGCCTGCTGTGGCACGAGTACTTCTTCCGGCTGTTCGAACGCAATCTCGTTCGGTTTGACCCGACCGCCAATCCAGAAGACTGCTGGCTTTATCAAGCCTGGAAACACAAGATACCCGTGTACGTGCCCGGCTGGGAAGATTCCACGATGGGTAACATCTTCACGCACGCCAGCTACAATGGCCAGCATCCATTTCTAAAGAAGTACTCGTTAGAACGTCCGATCAGCTCGTGTGTCGTTAAGCCGAATTTCGCCTACATGCACCACTTGACCGAGTGGTACATGGATAATGCCGGCGAGAAAGGCCTGGCTTTCTTTCAGTTGGGCGGTGGAATCGCTGCAGATTTTCCGATCTGTGTAGTGCCCCACCTCAAAAAGGATTTCCTCGCCGAGGAGCCACTGGAAGCTCAGGAACGGCTTATCGCACCGTGGGCCGGGTTCGTTGAAATTCACTCTTCTCCAATGAGCTTCGGTTCGTATTCCGGAGCTGGAGGCAAAGAGAAAATCACCTGGGACAAATTGATCCCGACATCGTTCATCATGCAGATATTCGGCGACTACACCGAACATTTTCCGGATATCGCTGCGATCGTATTGGGAGAGTAGATCAAGAGCGGCGCGACCTTTTGACAGGATGCGCTCTCGCATCTTCTCGAATTCTTGTGTCGCGTTCTCATGTACACCGGCGCCAGCATTGGCGCCGGTTTATCGCATTACGAAAGAAATGCGCCGTTACCCCTCGCCCCTAGTCCCCAGCCCCTTCTATAATTCCTAAATGGCCACAACCACCGAACTCCCCGCCTCTGTGCGCGAAAAGTACGAAGCGGTCATCGGACTCGAAGTCCACGTGCAGTTGCTGACCGCGTCCAAGATCTTTTGCGGATGCTCGACCCAATTTGGCGCGGCGCCGAATACGCATGTCTGTCCTGTGTGCCTGGGATTGCCGGGCGCGTTGCCCGTGCTGAATAAGAAGGTTGTGGAGTTCGCCACGCTCGCCGGCCTTGCTCTCAATTGCACGATCAACGAGCGCTCCATTTTCGCTCGTAAGAACTACTTCTATCCCGACCTGCCCAAGGGATACCAGATTTCGCAGTTCGACAAGCCTCTCTGTGAGCATGGCCACATCGATCTAGACAGCGGCCGCAAGATCGGGATTACGCGCATTCACCTCGAAGACGATGCGGGCAAGTCGATGCACGAAGGATTCGAGGACTCGAGCAAGAGCTATATCGACCTGAACCGCACGGGCACTCCGCTGATCGAGATTGTCAGCGATCCTGATATGCACACGCCGGATGAGGCCTACGAGTACCTGACGAAGCTGAAGGAGATCATTCTTTACACGGGCGTCAGCGACTGCAACATGGAAGAGGGCTCGCTGCGAGCCGACGCCAACGTGAGTATCCGGCCAAGAGGCGAAAAGAAGTTGGGCACGAAGGCCGAGGTCAAGAACGTCAATTCGTTCCGGTTTATTCGCATGGCCCTCGAATACGAGATCGAACGCCAGATTTCGATCGTCGAAGAGGGCGGCACCATCAAGCAGGAGACGCGCCTCTACAACTCCGCAGAGAACCGCACGTATCCGATGCGATCGAAAGAGCAGGCGCACGATTACCGCTACTTCCCTGAGCCCGACCTGCTTCCGCTCGTGGTCGATGAAGCGTGGAAATCTGAGATCGCCTCTCGATTGCCCGAGCTTCCCGAAGCGCGCCGTGCACGCATGATGTCCGATTACGGATTGACCGAGGGTGATGCCGCGACGTTGACTTCGACACGTACGCTGGCCGATCAATTCGAGGAAGCGGCGAAAGCCGCCAAGAATCCCAAGCGCGTGGCGAACCTTGTGCAGAGCGAACTCGCCGGACGCCTCAAGGCCGCAGGCCTCGAAATCGAACAGTCGCCCATTACGATGAAGGGCGTTGCTGTGTCGGCCGACCTGGTCGAGACCGGCAAGATCAGCGGCAAGATGCTCAAGGACCTCTACGAACTCTGCTTCGAACGCGGCAAGGATTTCCCCGTCGTCTACGAAGAAGAGGGGCGCCCAGAGCAGTCGAGCGACACCGGCGCACTCGAAAAGATCATGGACGAACTCATCGCCGCCAACCCCAAGCAGGTCGAGTCCTATCGCGCGGGCAAGAAGACGGTCATTGGCTTCTTCGTTGGACAGGTGATGAAGGCCTCCAAGGGACAAGCGAACCCGGCACTCGTCAATGAACTGCTGACGAAGAAGCTGGAAGGCTAGCGTCTGATGAAACGTGCGCTCCTCATCGGTGGGACACGCAACCTGGGCCCGTCCATTGCGCGAGAACTTCTGGAGGCCGGGTACTCAGCCACCGTCCTTAATCGCGGACTGACAGCGGGCGAACTGCCCGAGGCAGTTGAGCGCCTGCGCGCAGACCGCAGCGATCCCGCTCAGATGAAGGCGGCGCTCGGCGACCGCGAGTTCGACGTAGTTGTCGACACAACCCTCTACAACGCCGCAGACGCGCGCAGCACGGTCGAACTGCTGAGCGGCCGTGTCGGACGATACATCTTCATCAGCACCGGACAGGTCTACCTGCTGCGCCCGGGCCTGAAGCGACCGTATCGCGAATTGGACTACGCCGGGCCGATCATTCCGGCACCGCCGCGCGAACGGCAGTTCGACTACGAAAACTGGCTCTACGGCTTCGACAAGCGCGGCGCAGAAGACGTTCTGTTCGAGGCTTTCGCGAAAGCACGATTTCCGTTTGTGACCCTGCGCTTGCCCATGGTCAACAGCGAGCGCGATCACTTCGAGCGCATTCAGGGCTACGTGGCGCGTCTGCTTGATGGCGGCCCTATACTGCTGCCTGAAGGCGACCACCTGATGCTGCGGCACATTTACGGCGAGGATGTCGCGACGGCTATTGTGAAAGCCGCCAGCGCCGTCATCGAGGGTATGGTGATAAACATTTCCCAAGACGACACGCTTACGATTGACGGCTTTCTCAGTCTGGTAGGCCAGTGCGTCGATCGCAAAGCCCGGACCGTCACGCTCAGTGCCGACCTGCTTGAGTCTCGCGGCATCTATCCCGATTGCTCGCCCTTCAGCGAGCCGTGGATGTCCGAGTTGGACAACAGCCTGAGCAAGAGCAGCTTAGGAATGACTTACACGCCTTATGCCGAGTACTTGCCGAAGATCATTCAGAGCTGTCGCCAAACCGGGAGAACGCCAGCAGGGTACGCAAAACGTTCGGTAGAACTCGAATTGGCAACTCGCTTCGCCCAACGAACGAAATCGTAACCTTTCGCCAGCAAAGTGATCCTGCTATAGTTTCAGCCTCAAACATGGGACATCTGCTATCACTCATCTACTATCCCTGGGGCATCGTGCTCCAGGGACTGGCGCTGTTGCACTTCATTCGGCGACGGCCAGACGGCTATTGGCTCTGGATCATCCTCTTTCTTGGCCCGCTCGGAGCCATCGTTTATCTGATAGTTGAGGCCGCGCCGGACATCAGCCTGGTTCGTAGCGGATTCAAAGCATTTCCTCGCCGGCAACGAATTCGCGAGATGAAGGTAGTGATCTCCCAAAACCCTTCGTCCGGCAACTACGAGGAACTGGCCGATCTCTACTTTGAAGACAAGAAGTACGCCGAAGCCCGCGAGTGCTACAACCACGCCATAACCAAACGCAGCGATACACTGGACCCGTTTTATCGCCGGGGGATGTGCAACTACGAACTCGGCGACTATGCTGCGGCGGTTCCTGATCTGGAGTATGTAGTCGGCAAGGAGTTCAATTACGACTTCTACCGCGGCGCGGGCGCATTAGCCGTCTGCTATGGCAGGCTCGGTCAACCCGAAAAGGCCGACGCGCTGTTCAAGCGAGTGCTGCAGGTTTCGACCGCCACCGAGATCGAGTACAACTACGCCGAGTTCCTGGGAACGCAGGGCCGCCAAACTGAGGCGCGCGCGCTGACCGACCGCATTTTGGCGAAGAAGGCTACCATGAGGCGGTTCCAGAAGCGGCTCGAACGGCCTTGGCTCAGGCGAACAGCCGCACTGCGCAAAAGATTGCAATCGGCTTAGGCACGCGATTCGGGTTCCCAGACATCGTGGATTGGGTTTGCGAATCAAATGATCCGTATGCCCGATCACGACAAAGCACTCCGCCAGCAACTGACGACTCTTCTGAACGGTGAAGGCGCGCATATCGATCTGGAAGGCGCCCTGGCCGACGTACCCAGCGAAGCCCGCGGCAAGAAGGCTGCCAACATCCCGCATACGATCTGGCGTTTGCTGGAGCACATCCGGCTAGCCCAGCACGACATCCTCGAATTCTGCACCAATCCGAACTACAAAGAACCCAAATGGCCAGACGATTACTGGCCGAAGGGTGAGGCCCCCGGCAGCGCCCACGAGTGGGACGCGAGCCTTGAGGCAGTCGACCGCGATCTGGAACGGATGAAGGCGCTGGTGAACGATCCCAAGGTGGATCTGTTCGCCAAAATACCCTGGGGTGACGGCCAGACGTATCTTCGGGAGGCGCTTCTGGTGGCCGATCACAACGCCTATCACGTCGGCGAGATTGTGGCGGTTCGTCGCGCCTTGGGGGCCTGGCCCGAAAAATGAAATGCCCGGCTGGTTTTGAGCATGTCGTTACAATTTCGTTACACGCGGCGGACTTTGGCGCACACTTTAAGGCCGTTAACTCCCATGTTTAGCGTGATTTGTAAATTTCTGTTTACATGGTTTTGTGCAAAACTCCCGAGCACACTGTTTCGTCAAGTGCATTGTTGGACAACTAACCGCTTTTTCGTGTTGTGTTTCTAACTAACACAAAAAGAGCAAGTTGCAGGATGCACCCGATTCAGGGCAAAACGGGTAAGTAGCTGAATTTCAGGATGTTTAACCTTGTACGGACCCGGAATTCACAGAGATTTCCACAGGATGGTTGAAAAAGCCTGCGTCTGTTGACCCGCTACATAAAATGGCGTGACGCTGACGAACGATGGCGGGAGCCCTGTTCCCGGCTTCCGCCATAAAGCCAGACCAACTGCGGTCTTCAGCGATGCCCTGCCCGTGCCGCCCACTCTACTAGTGAAGCGTGAAGACCACTTCAACCTGCGTTTCGACCTCGACCGGCTGGCCATTAAGCATGGTCGGGCGATAGCGCCACTGACGCACGGCGTCTACGGCTGCCGCAACCAGCCATGGGTGCCCAGTCACGTTGCCCAGACGGACGATGCCGCCGTCTTTCCCGATCAGCGCTGAGAGCACCACCTTGCCCTGTATCCGCGCACGTCTGGCCGTCTCGGGATACCTCGGCTCGATCCGGGTAATCAGCATGCCCGGGTCCATGTGCGAAAGCTGCATGGGCTTGGACGGTGCTAACACAGCATTCGCAACCGGTCGAACCGGAGCCTCCGGACCGAAGAGTTTCGCCAGAACGCTCTTCTTGTCGGTTGCAGATGAGGTGATCCTTGGGTCATAGACGCAGCCTCCAGCGAGGCACTCGGTGTCGACGGCCGGACGACCGACCCGCGGATGACCTGAATCTCTTTGGATCGTGATGGAACCGGAGATCCCACCCGGGGCATGAATCTTGCCGTCGTCAAACACATCTCCGGAAGCGCCCATCAGCTTCACGGCTTCCCTGATCTGGTCGGGCGTCAGCGAAGTCGTATGAGGCAAAGTTGGCGGTTCGATGATCGGCACTGCCTGGCCTACGAACAGCGGCACGACGATCAGTGTCGCGATACCGGCCATTTCAAGGGTCAACGATATCAGCGTGGCGCAGCTGCGCTGGGCAATCGTACCGGCAGAAGTCACGAGCAGGGATTCGCGGAACATAACAGCTCCTTTTCTCCCCATTCCCCGCGGGCACGAGGGATGGGGTACCTCGCGCCCGCTGTACTTCTACAACCAACAGCTACCTGAATTGACACGCGCCATAGAAGGAAAGTTCCCGAAGGTGAAAAGAAACTTTCGAGGGAACTGATTATGCAGAAAGCGGGGTTACGCTAAACGAAAAAGCTCGTGAGAGCCCTGCCAGACTCTCACGAGGAAGGAGGACAACATTCGCTTTTGAGCTGCTGTTTGACCGCGAAACTGATTGCTAGTTCTTGAAGGTAAACTTGACCGCGATCGTGGTATCGACCTCGACCGGCTGTCCATTCAGCACGTACGGGCGATAGCGCCACTGGCTGACGGCTTCGAAAGCCGCACGCGCCAGCATCGGGTGCCCGCTGACCAGACGCAAATTCTGGATCCGGCCGTCTTTACCGATGACGGCGGCCAGTAGTACTTCACCTTGCACACGCGCAGTGCGCGCGATCACCGGATAGATCGGCTCGACTTTCGAGAGCAACATGCCCTCTTCGATGCGTGAGATGTGAACGACCTGCGGTTGCACCGTGTCCCGTGTGGGGACAACCACGGGGGGTTTAGCCACCCAATCTTTGATCGGGTTGCCGGCCATCGTCGCGTTGAGATCACCCGTTCCACCTTCAACGCAGAAGACGCACGGAGGAGCCACCTCGCTAACCCCGGGGTCACGCTCCTGGTCTGGCTTCATGTTGATCGTGGTCGGGATCGTGAGGGGTGCAACGAGCGCACCGCTGCCAGATCCTCCGCCGTTGGTGATAAGCTCCGTTATCACGGGCTTCGGCATCCGCGGCGCGGCGAGCGGCGGGGTGATGAGCTGTGAGTAATCGAGCATTGGGATTGTCTGAGTAATGACCATCGGGGTTAACAGCAGAATGCCGATCCCGACCGTCTCCAGGCCAAAGGACATCAGCGTCGCCCAGCCACGCTGGGCAATGCTTCCAGCAGAAGTCTCGAGCAGGGATTCGCGGAACATGGCGCAGCTCCATTTCTCCCCATCGCCGCGGGCGCGGAGGATGGGGTTCCCCGCACCCGCTTACTTCCACCAAATTCAACAACTAGCTCTATTGACACGCGAGACTGAACAAAAGTTCCAGCCCAGCCCGGAATTTAGTAGTATGTCGTCGATACATTTGTCCCAACTATGGCTCGCCCACCCCAACTGCCAGCGCTGACTAGCATTCGTTTCTTTGCTGCGTTCTGGGTTGTTGTTTTTCACGTCAGCGGCCCCTACCGGGCGCAATTTCCTGGTTGGTTGGCGAACATTGTCAACACCAGTTACGTCGGGGTCGGATTCTTTTTTGTGCTTTCAGGTTTCATCCTGACGTATACCTACGGGTCGGAGGCGAGCGAAACTTCGCGAAGAAAGTTTTGGATCGCCCGCTTTGCCCGCATATATCCCATCTACGCCGTGGCTTTGGTGCTGAGTTTCGTGTTTGCGGTTGAAGGTTTCAGGGAAGCCGAGACTTTTTTGCGAAAGGGCGTATTTGGACTGACGTTCGGCTTAGCACCGGCTCTGCTGCAATCCTGGATTCCTTCTTGCGCCGGCAGGTGGAACGCTCCGGGCTGGAGCCTTTCGGTCGAGGCTTTCTTTTACGCGCTTTTTCCTTTTGTGCTGATCCGGTTGATGAAATGCCGAACAAGTCTTCTGATGCCATGCATGGTGGGTCTCTGGGCGTTGGCCTGCTCCACTGCCGGTTTGTATCTGATCCTTAAGCCGGACGGGATCGCCCATCCGGACATTTACTCCAGCTCGATTGCGCTGACGTTCGTGAAGTTTCATCCACTGGTCAGGTTGCCGGAATTTCTGCTCGGCATGACCCTGTGCCGCTATTATCAAACGACAAAGGATCGATGCTCTTTTGGATTCAGTTTGGCGGTTGTCGCGGCTGCCCTGATCGCGGTAGTTTTAATCTTCAGCGACAAGATCCCAATGCCGTTGCTGCATGATGGACTAGTTGATCCGCTTTTGTGCTTGCTGATCTACGGACTGGCGACAGCGCGATACTCTGCCCGAAAGATCCTTGAACTACCGCTGCTCGTTCTGCTTGGCGAGGCCAGCTACACTATCTACATTCTGCAGTGGCCGATTGTGGAGTGGTTGCGGCGGCTGGGCGTTGCGCTCGGTGTCAGCTCGGCAAGCTTTCCGCTGTGGACCGCCATGTCGATCGTGGTTGTTGTGGCCACGTCGGTTGCAAGCTTCAAGTTCTTTGAAACGCCGATGCGTCGCTACATCGTGTCGCGCTTCCAGGCTCCCGTGCCTGCTCCGACGCCGGCGCTCTATGGCCTTGAAGCTACGGCAGATGAGCCGGGCACGTAGCAAAAGGGACTGACCGTGCCAACCCGAACCGCTTACTTCCGTCAAATTCAACAGTAGCTCTATTGATAGTTGGCACTGCGAAAAAGGCTCCCGGATTGGCAGCGCGGATCAAAAACAGATGAGCAGGCAAACGCAATCCTGAGTTTCGTGGGGGCATCGGTACACGTCGAGACTTGTGGTATACTGCCGCCCGATCAAATATCTATCCTTAGAACTTCAACCTTGGTGCTTGCAAGATCGCTTCCGCACTCTCTTTTGCTGTGGAACGACGCCTGGCAAAAGCGGAAGGAGACGGATGGCCTTACAACAGAAGAACAGGCTGCTCGCCTCAACAAGCGCCGAGGGCTGTCCGAGCTGCGGGAATCCGGAATTTCCTAGTTCTACCCCGCCCCGCCTCTCCTCTCAAGATCACCGGGACCTCCATCCGCAAAGATTTCGTTCGTGGATCCTTCCATTGCTTTTCGTGGTATTGGGCATTGCCGCTATTGCTGGATACGAAAGACCGTTTTGGAACTTTGACATGTTGCCTTACGCGGGGATCGCGTACAGCGCGAGAACGAGCAATTTCGAGCGCATTCACCGAGATGTCTATGCGGAAGCGCAGGCCAGGGCTCCTCGGACTGTAGATCTTCAAATACCGTTTCACGCCGATCTTCGGGCCAATGCATCACACTTTGCACAGCAGTTTCCGTTCTATAACAGTCGTCCCGGTTACATTCTTGCTATTAGAGCCATTCACGCTCTCGGATTCGATTTCTTCTCCGCAATGCGGCTGGTCAGTGCGACATCTTATTTCTTTCTGGGCCTGTTGATTACATTCTGGCTGTCCCGCTATCTCGCTTTGGAGTATGCCTGCGGGGCGGTCATTCTCCTTTTCGTCTCGCCGCCCGTCTATTCGCTTTGTCGTTTCGGTACGCCTGACGCTCTCTCTGCGCTTGTACTCGTTGCAGGTACCTATGCTCTGCTGGAGACAACCCATTTGGCTCTTGCGTCCGGTCTCCTGCTGGGTTCGATTCTGGTTCGTGGGGACAATATCATATTCGTGGCGTGTATTTTGGGGCTTCACTTAGCGATGTATTCCGAAAGGCCCAAGATTCCACGCTCCTTCGCGGCAGTGCTGGTTTTGGTTGGTGTAGCTCTTGTTCTCACGATGAATCGTGTTTCCGGAAGTTACGGTTTAGCGATGTTGTTTCGCAACTCCTTCTTCGGCGATCCCGTCAGCAATCCGGCTGAGTTCGTTGTACGAATGTCTCCGCATATGTATCTCCTGGGGGTTTGGGGGCTCGTATGCCAGTTAGTGGAACGTTCCTCTCTCCTCTTATTCTTGCTCTTTGCGGCACTGACGTGCGTTAGCACGAAGCGACCCGGGCTTCGCCACCTTTGCCTGACACTGCTCGGGGCTATAACGGTTCATTTACTGCTCTACCCCTCGGCAGTGGACCGGTATTTTTCTGCGCACGAACTAATCATCTTCGTCGCGATGTTGGTCAGTATCCTGGGCACAACGCCGAATGGTCGGTTCAGCAATGAGAATGAAACAGGAATGGTTGAATCTGCCTCGTGTTGAGGGTCTGACCCGCTGCAATCGTGCATCTATATTGTCTTGATGGACTTGCGTCTACTCTCAACAGTCTGCGGCTCTACGAAGACGCGATGAGGCAGGAGGCCTTTTCAACGAAGACTGCCATCATCATCGGGGCCGGGCCAGCCGGGCTCACGGCGGCATACGAGCTAATTACCAGAACGAATGTCCGCCCCATCGTGCTCGAGCGCAGCTCGTACATGGGCGGGATCTCGCGAACAATCAACTACAAGGGCAATCGCATCGACCTTGGCGGGCACCGTTTCTTCTCCAAGAGTGACCGCGTAATGGACTGGTGGCTTCAGCAACTGCCTCTCGACAAGGACGGCGACGGCGTCAGCGAAAAGGTAATGCTCGTTCGCTCGCGCAAATCGCGAATCTACTTCCTTCGTAAGTTCTTTGAGTACCCAATCCAGTTGACCACCGCCACACTGATCAACCTCGGGCTATGGCGCACGACGCGTATCGGGTTCAGTTACCTGTGGAACACGATCTTCCCTCCCAAGAAGGTCGAAAATCTTGAAGAGTTCTTTATCAGCCGATTCGGTCGAGAACTGTATTTGACTTTTTTCAAGTCGTATACGGAAAAGGTGTGGGGTGTGCCCTGCAACGAGATCAGTGCCGAATGGGGTGCTCAGCGCATCAAAGGATTGTCGGTGAAAAAGGCGATTCTGCATTTTCTGACCAGTTCAAAGAAGAAGGACGGCGATCTTTCTCAGAAAAAAATGGAGACATCGCTGATTGAACAGTTCTTTTACCCTAAGCTCGGCCCGGGCCAGATGTGGGAGGAAGTCGCGCGAAAGATCGTCGAGCACGGCGGCGAAATCATAACCGGTTTTGACGTTACCGGAGTCGAAGTCGAAGGCAACCGCGTCGTGGCGGTTACGGGTGATGACGGCCGGGGAGACGTGAAGCACACGGGCGACTATCTTTTCTCTACGACCTCGATCCAGGAATTGGTGCGCGCGCTGAAAACCGAAGTGCCAGCAAGCGTCCGCGAAGTTTCCGAAGGACTTCAATACCGCGACTTCATTACCGTCGGTCTGCTCGTCAAGGATTTGAAGATCAAGGAGCCCAGCAGCGACGGCGCAAAGTCTGTGAGCGACAACTGGATCTACATACAGGAGCCGGACGTTCTTGCCGGCCGGCTTCAGATTTTCAACAACTGGAGTCCGCACCTTCTGGCCGATCCGACAAAGGTGTGGATCGGTGTTGAGTACTTCTGCCAAGTTGGCGATGAACTGTGGCAGTGCTCGGACGAGCAGATGGGCCAGTTGGCGATCGAGGAATTAGCGCGCATCAACATCATCGATGCCGCCGCAGTTTTGGACTTTACCGTTGCACGAATGCCGAAGACTTATCCTGCGTATTTCGGAGTGTACGACCGCTTCTCCGAAGTTCGCGAGTATCTCGATGCCTACGAGAATCTGTTCCTGATCGGGCGCAATGGTATGCACAAGTACAACAATCAGGACCATTCCATGCTGACCGCGATGGTTGCAGTCGACAACATCGTTGCGGGCCGAGCTGACAAGGCCAATATCTGGGAAGTGAATACGGAGACGGATTACCACGAAGCAAAGCAGGCGGTCACCAGACAAGTATCCGAGACTCAAACCAAAGCTGCGGCCTGAGTTCGGTGGAAAGATGTAGATGCAGGTGCAGTCCGTTGTTGCGGCGCCATCTCAGGTAGAAGTCGAACAGAATGTAGCCAGGGTTCCTTCCTGGACGTTGACGATTGTTGTGATCGCGTTTCTCACTTCGCTCGCGATCCTCGTGGCTGGTTATCACGACGGAATTGAGGACGACGCGATCTATCTCCCGGCAGTGAAGAAACTGTTGAATCCCGCGCTCTTTCCGCATGACTCCGAGTTTTTCGCGACCCAGACTAAGGCCTTTCCGCTGCTGAGGCTCGTCGCTCTATCTGTGCGGATCACGCACGTGCGGGTGGCGTGGGTCGAGTTTGCGTGGCAGGCATTGTCGATCTTCGTTCTGCTCGCGGCCTGCTGGTACACCGCCGGCGTCGTCTTTCGAGAACTGCGGGACAGAATAGGCGCCGTCGCGCTGGTCAGCGTGCTGTTGACAATGCCAGTCGCGGGTACCGCTCTGTACATTGCCGACCAGCATCTGCATCCACGGACGCTCGCTTGCGCAATGATCGTTTTCGCCGTAGGAGCAGTGCTGCGAAAGCGGCTTATGACGGCAATGCTTTGTTCCGTTCTGGCGCTTGCCATTCATCCACTGATGGCAGCGTTCGGGATCGCGTTCCTGATAGTACTCGCGGCACCGCTCGAGCGCTGGATGCGCCCGTCGTTGTGCGGCGTGATGGCCGCGTTACCGATACCAGTCATACTGAATCCGTCACCGGCGTGGAAGGAGGCTGCGCTCACGCGCAGCTACTTCTACCTCGGGCAGTGGACGTGGTACGAATGGCTCGGCATCCTCGGCCCGCTCGCGCTGATGTGGTGGTTCAGCTGGGTTGCAGAAGATATGGGCCTGCACAAACTGGCGTTGCTTTGCCGCCGCATGTCGCTCTATAGCGTTGTTCTCTCGCTGATTGGTGTTGCGGTGAGTCTGCCGGCACAACTGCGCTGGCTGGCGCCTACCCAACCGATGCGGCATCTGCAATTGGTTTATCTGTTCATGCTACTTGCTGGCGGAGGCCTGATTTCACACTACGTCCTGCGCAATCGCCTCTGGAGATGGCTAGCACTCTTTCTTCCCTTGTGCGGCGGCATGGCGTACGCACAGCATCAGCTCTTCACCACAAGCCCGCACATCGATCTTCCGAGTGACAGCGACAGTAACCGTTGGGTGCGCTGCTTCAACTGGATCCGAGAAAACACGCCACAGGACGCGTACTTCGCCGTCGACCCGAATTACATGAGCGAACAGGACGAGGAGAACATCGGTTTCCGAGCCATCGCCGAAAGAAGCAAGCTCGCCGATTACTCGAAAGACGCGGCCGTCGTCGCCGTTGCCCCCGACCTGGCACGGAAATGGGAAGAACAGGTCGATGCTATGCAGGGCTACGAGAAGTTCACTCGCGACGACTTTCTGCGGCTCAAGAACGAGTTCGGAGTCGACTGGGCACTGGTCGAAAAGGATATCCCTGGTCTCGACTGTCCTTATCGTCAGAATGGGCTGGCCGTTTGTCGAATCAAGTGACGGCAGAGTCTCTGGATCAATCCCGGGTGGTTCCTGACCTGAGTACAACAGAAACTTGTCTGCCCCGCATCTCACGCCCGAGTTGAGCGTTGGTGGTGTTCTGTCGTTCCCCGGGGCCCCTCCATCGGCTTCATTCCCCAATCTGAAAGTGCGCCGCCAAGAGCGCGCGAAGGAGCAATCTCCATGTCAGCTTCTCGCTTCCTCAGGCAACTCGTCTGTTTTGCCACCACCGCCACCCTCGTTGCCCTCTTCTGCGTCCAGTTCGTTCAGGCGCAGCAGCAACAGCCAACCAACATCAGCGTAGACGACTCCGACCGCTCGGCGGCACAACAGGCCCAAAATGTATACCGCCACGCAAGACCCATCTCGACGCCACACTCTCGCGATGACTTCAACAAGATCAATCCCTCGGCGGCGGCGAACCGTTTCCACCATAACTTCGGAGGCAATAGAAGCGTTCGCTACCCAGCCGATCTGGAATTCAACGGCGGCAATACGATCCACTACACGCAGCATCACGCCGTCTTTGTGAACACCAGTTCAGCATGCCCGGCCAACGGCTGTTGGGGAAATCCAATACGCTTCCTGAGGGACCTCGGAAAGAGTGACTTCATCCACGTGGTCGATCAATACACCGGTGACTACGCCGACAATCGCTATACGGTGGGCGATGCGTTCACCATCAATTACCCGGTCACACCCGGCAAGCCGCTGACAGACACCGACATGGAGACGATCGCTTACTCGATTGAAAAGCATACGGGACAATCAGGCTACGAGCAGTTCGTCCATGTGTTTCTGCCGCCGGGACAAGACATCTGCTTCGACAGCAGTGACAGCGTTTGCTATTCGCCCGACAACTTGCCGACCTGGTTCTTCTGCGCCTATCACGGCAGCTTCGACTCCGACCTCGGTCACACCGTCTACAGCGT
>JAEYQK010000026.1 GCA_023410055.1 Acidobacteriota bacterium | reverse complement strand
AGCCAGTACTGCGGCAACCAAGAGACTGTTGTTTAGGATCAGGCTGTGGTTTTCCGGCGTATAACTGAAGCAGATTTCTTCCGGGACATCCCAACACGACCGGTTGAGCCGTGTTACAAAGAATCGGCAAGCAGAAAGTGCCATCCGCTCGGAGTCGGTATCGCCGAGCACTTCCCTTGCGTCAAAAAGAGCGTTCGCGCAAAACACGGTTGCGATGGCGTTGGGCGCAAACGCCCGCATCACGCTACCCCGGAGCGAATTGAAGTTCCAGTCGTAGCCCCAGCACGACTCGGCTTCGCCAGGTGAACATAAGCGCTTCAGCTCCGATTTGAGATAGGCGATCGTGCCCTGCTGATTCGTACCGCACCGTGCGAGATCGCAGTACCCACTCAGAAACAGTCCTATCGCCTTCGGATTCTTGCTCTTTGGAACTCGCAGCCATTCTCGTGTCCGCGCGCCTGCAAAGCGCCGTCCCAGTTGAATCAAGACACTACTCGCGACTATGCTGCGATTCCATACCGGCGCGAACCATGGCGAGTTGAGGAGGTCGTACGGCTCGTAACCTGCGTAGTCATTGTCCTCGACCCACCACCGCAATTGTTCAAGGATCTGCTCCACCTCCCAGCATGCTTCACTGAGAGCACTTGACTCGCAGCAGTAGTCGTCTGTTTCCCTAACTAATTGATTCTTCATGTGTCATTGAATGCAACATTCCCAGGCTGGTGCCTGCGACAAGCGCAAAATAGGTGTTGGGTGTAACGGAATAGATCCGCATGTAGGAGATGGACGTCAGGTTGTAGACACACACACTAACAAGAGCTGCGACCGCCCAGATATTCCGAGTAGTTAGGCCGTGTAGGATTTCTCGGTAAATTCGTGCGAAGGACCAGCAGTACAGCACGATACCCACCAGCCCTGCGCAAACCAGCATTTCCAGCATGTCGTCGTGAAGGTACACGTATATCCCCGTGTACTCCTCGGCAGCCTCTGGTCCAGCCCCAATGCCGTGCCCGAGAAGTTTGCGCACCGGCGAAGCGTTTGCGAACTTCGACCATGCCGCGTAGAACACTTGAAGTCGCCCCGATCCTATATCGCCCTTGTCTACTTCTGACCAGCGTGAGGCGACCTGATTGCCCGCCCTGGAACCGGCCATACTCCGCCAGACAAGTAGCGCCGCTGCCGAGGCAAACACCAGCGTCAGTACCAGGATGAGACGTGTCTCTCGTGAGCTTATCGTCCGCCGCAGAGTGAGCCCGAAAAGTACGCAGGCGCTCAAGCAAGCGATCAAACTGGTGCGGGTAAACGTGAGAAAGCTCGCCAAGACTGTAACCAGTGCCAGAATGATGCAGCTGAACTTGGTCCATATGCTCCGGTCACCAAACACCCACGGATACAACAGCACTAGTACCAGCAGCCCCGGAAGAGTCATCGCCATGTTCCAAGGGTCCTGGTAAAACCCGTACGACTCTCCAACCCCGTAGTACTCGCCGCCGATCCCCATCATTTTTGCTAACAGAACGCTGCCTGCGAAGATCACCAGTGCCACCGCACCTGCGCGCCACAGGAAAGCAATTCGCGATATCGAAACATGCCCATCAACACTCGGCCTCCGGGCAGCAACCACGAAGAAGAAAACAAAATACAAGACCCAATAGAGCAATCTCAGCCACAGTGAAACGGCGAGTGAGCGGTCATGAAAGAACAAGCAAGTGCAACCACAATACGCAAGCCATATCACCAGTGGACGCACGAGCCGGTATCGCAGGGGGTTCACTCGGTTTCTGAGCAGATAGCAGATGATCACAAAAGCCAGAATCGCCTTCAGCGCTACTCCCGGCGTGATCCGCAAAGAACCGAACAGTTCCGTGAACTCATTGTCCGAAAAAGCTTGGTCAATCACCGGAATCAAAACGAGACTTGCGCCGGCAACCTGCACCGAGTACCGCAGACCTACCAACGCGAGGCCGACGCCGAGAATCACGGACACGAACGCCACTGGGTTGAGTACTGCGAAGAGCAGTGCCGGGGCCATCACGATGACCGGCCACAGCGCCGTTTGCTGCAATCTGGCGACTGGAACTCCGCTCACTTTGTTGTTCCCCACGCGTACAACTGCCGGAAAGCCACCGATTTCGTGTGAAGACAGAGCGAGGCCCCACCGACAACAAGTAAGTACACGACGCATGCCAGCAGACTTCGTTCAGTGCCGAGCAAACTGGAGCAGGCCACAGCGATACCGTTTGGAATAGTCCAGAGTACGGCCCATTTGGTAATCGAATCGATTGCGTGTCCAGAAATCCGCTTCCACTCTAGATACGTGAGGATCAGATAGACGCCCACCGCAGCGGCACTCGCCAGAGCCACAACCTGAACTTGCCTGACGTACATTACGGCGAAGAGCACCGCCAGGAGTTTCAAAACCAAAAACGCCGACTGCACCATTGCCGCACGCTTCTGGCGCCCCACAATGGCCATGCAAAAGCTGAGGAGCTGCGCGATCCCCCACAGATTGATCGCAACCACAAGCACCTGAGATACCGCTATCGACGGCACATACCCCGGCAGCAGGCGTTGCAACGTAATCGGCAGCAGGATGTATGCTGCTCCCTGAAGCAGCGAGGTCACCCAGAGGGCGCCCGGGATAATCTCCCGAAAAGCCTTAATGACCGAGTCGATACTATTCGTCTGCCCGTACAGCCTCGCCAGACGTCCATACCACGTGTAAATCACGAGTTCCCAGATGGTTCCCCCGGTCTGGAAAAAGAACGCCCCCGCAACGAATACGCCGACCGCTGCGGCCCCCAGCGTCGAAAGAGCAATCCGCTCGACGCTCATGTTGAGATAGAGCATCAGACTGCTCGGCAGCATGGGTAAACCAACCGCAATGAGACGAACCAATCGCGTCTTGGACAGTCCCCAATGCAAGTCCGGCCGAATCATCACCGTGACCGTAATTACTGTGAATCCGCCACTCAAGGCAAACAGATATCCGGCAATCCCATATTTCGGGATCAAGTAGAAGCACAATGGAAGCAGAAGCATGGCCTGCAATACGCTGGCGCCCGCCAATAATCTGAACTTCCCGTAACCACGGCAATAGAATTGGAAAAAGACTGACTGTAGTTGGACGGCTACAAGCCACGCCGTTCCAATCACTATCAGCATCTTTTCAGTGCTCATGGGCCCGATGCAGCACCAGACGACACCCGCTGCGCATAGCGATATCGGCACGCTGCAAACGCTCACAAACGTCCAGCTTGTATTGGTGACGTCCCGTGCCTCATCCATCTCTCCACGGGCAAGTGCAGGTGGGACATCTCGCATCATGGCATTCACGACTCCAAAATGCCCCTGCGCCGTGTACATAAACAGAACCTGAAGCATGGCCCACAGTCCGAAACGCGAAGGCCCAAGAACCCGCGCGGCATATAGCGCAGTGACCGCCGTCACGATTCTCAGCAGCATCTGCGATCCCATGTTGAAGACAAGATCACTGCGCAAGGATGGCAGCGGCACGGAATCGCCGGATTTCACCTGGCAAGAAGGCTTACCGGCTTGCGTGTTCACTACTGCACTGCTCCGAGGACGCCTTCAAGCTCCGAGATCACGCGAAGGGCAACTTGATACGAGCTGTACGGGCTGGCAGTCTCGATGCAAGACTCTCTCACTGGAGGTTCGACCAGCAACTTCTCTAAGGCGGCCGCATACGACTCTGGGCTGAAGTCGGCAGACACTTCCCCGTTCACTCCAGGCCGAATCATCTCAGGAAGAGCGCTGACGGGAGTTGCCGCGACTGGAAGTCCACAACTCAGTGCTTCTAGCGCGGCTATCGAAGTGAACGCTTCCGTTCTGGAAACGATCGTCAGAACGTCAGCCGCGTTCATCCACAACGCGACGTATCCAGCCGGCAACGGCCCAGTGCAAAGAATGTCCCCAGTTCGGAGCGCCTCGGCCTCGACTCGTTCCCGCAGCGGCCCGTCACCCACGAACACAAAGAGCAAGTTCTGGAATCGTTTCCGCAACAGTTGCGCAGCCTGCAGCAGAAGCTCAGGGTTCTTTGTTTCTGTCATCCTGCCCACATACAACAGCACTCTCTGATCCTCGCGAACGTCCACCACCCGCCGCGCAACCCGACGATCGCGAGGATAGAACACGCCTTCACGCACGCACGTCGGAACCAGGGCCGCCGATCGCACGCGCATGATCTCACAGAAGCTGTCGAGTTCCGCCTGTGTTCCCGCCCCAAGCACCTTCGAGCATCGCGAAAACATGTACGGATAAAGAGCCTCGTAAATCTTGGAGAATGGCCGCCCCAACAAATGTCGCGAGAATCGAAACAAGTTGTAGAGACCGTGTACATGAACAACAACTGGCGCTCCGCCGCATGCGAGCAACGGAGCAGCCGCTTCGGTCATGTGAACGTAATATGCGTCTGCCTTCACTTCGCGCAGCGCCTTGCGATATTTCGCGACAGCAAACGCAAGCCGAAGACGATCTGGGATGACTCGTGACTGCCTCGCCGAAACCACCGGCAGAAAGTCGTAGCTATCACCGGCCACTTGAATCTTCGTCCAGCGTCCGATGTGTTCTCCCAAACTCATTCCAACCAGCTTCAAGTCGAATGCTCGTCCCAGGTGCGGAATCATGGATTCAACAAACGTCGAGATTCCGCCCACCGGATAAGACCGGTAGCTACCCCACTGGACGATGGCCAGAGTTTTCTTTGCAGACATCACTGGGACTGGGTTCAATCAGAAATGACTTAGCTGGTTCTTAAGTGAAGCACTCGCCTGCCGATGCGGCCGATGCGCCTACCGACTCCGCAGGCTTTCGAAACGCATGGGGACGCCCAGACTGGATGGCTCTGTACGGTCGCGAGCATTTCCAGCACCAGCCGCTTGCTCGCGTTGTCATTGTCAATCGTGTTCCACTTCGTTACCACAATGACCCACCCGCAACTGAAGGCCAGTGAAAACACGGAGCAACACACCACGATCAGTAATCTCGGAGGATAAGACTTTACTTCAGGCTGCTCTGGGGAATCGAGCACTTGTACCTTCGGAGTGTCCTTCGCTTCCTCTATTTTGGACATCTCGTACTGCTGAACCAGTGCTTCATAAACCGTGTCAGCTATCTTGTTGCGTCGATAAAGATCCTCGAACGTGACCCCCAGGCCAGGTAACTGACGGATCGTCGGATAATCCATCTGACCCGATGCCGATCTGGGCCGCCCGTCGCCATCCAGACCTTTCAGTTGACGGCTTAGCTCTGCAACCTGAGCTTTCGCAGAACGGACTCGGAAATTATCATCGCTATATAGCGACTGCAGCCCTTTCAACTCAGATTGTGCGGCAATCAGTTGCCCCTGCACCGTCGCGACAGCATCCACCATCGCCTTCGCCTGGTCTTTCACATCGAGCATGCTGTTCTTGCTTGAAAACTCAGCCAAAGCCACGGCGGAAGAATCCATTTCCTTCTTAACCTCTACCATCCGCGACTGGATGAAACTGCGTTCCCTCGCTGCCGACGACATCGCCGAAGTGGCAACAACACGGTTCAACTCGTCCACATACGCTTTCGCGATCTGTTGAGCGCGTTCGCGATCCCGATCCGAGACTTCGATCTTGATGACGCCGCTCTTGCGATCCTCAGATATTTCGGTTCGCTCCGCGAGAACAGTCCTTGCATCAATTCGGTACCTACATCCATAGACTTTCTGCAGTCCGAACTTCTCCACCAGTTGGTCTTGCACTGATCGGCTCTTCAATACGGCCACGAACAGTGCGCCCGAACTCTTGAATCCGAGAAGGTCAGCCGCCGCCGTTCCCAACCCACCCGCCTTGTCGCTCATGCCCGCCGCGATCGCAGCCATCCCGAGACTTCCACCGCCTACCGCATCCGGCGGCATCAGCTGAGTGGTCGCCGTGTAGCGCGCAGGTATGCACAACGCCAGCACAACCGCAAACACAACCCCGATTCCCGTTACTCGCGCGATGAGCCCTCGGTTGTTCCAGAGCAGCCACATCGTATACAGCTGTTCCGAGGACCCGGGATCTTCGGGCATGTCCGGTTGAAGTTGTGGTTTTGATTCCAACTCAGAAGTGTCTACGTTCATCATCTAGGCGGCGATTCCCGATCAGGAAACGACTTCGACGTCTGCGGCGTCTATTTCGAGTGCAACCGACTGCATGAGCAGATCAACCGAAATAACCAGGCGATCCTGCTGTCCGTTTCTGACCAGGATCCCTTCGGTGTCGCGCAGCACTCCGCTGCGCACGCGTACTCGGCACCCGGTCTTGAGGTAGGGGTGCGGTGTTACTGATGCCCCGAACGTACAGCCGCGCTTCAAAGCGGCTATTTCCTGTGGATCAACAGGAACAAGTCCCCTGTTGAAACCAACGAGTTCGGCGACACCCGGCACTCTTAAGACATCCATCTTTTGTCCGGCAACCATGTGCACAAACAAATACCCTGGGAAGAGCGGCAACTGTACTTTCACTTGCCGGTCCGTCCAGCGACGCAGCTCCTCGTACAGAGGAAGAAAATACTCGATGCCTCTCTCTGCCAGCTTCCCTGCAACTTGTTTTTCATGCCGCGACGACGTGTGAACCGCATACCACTGTGGGCCAATGACTGCGGGCAAGAATGCAAATGAAGAAGGACCGATAGAATGCTGCGTACTCATCTATAGCTCCGCCCCGCCACTCACAGGGCCCGTGTGACCTAACCAATAGCTACTGCACTCGCGTGCGTAGAGTAATAAGTTGGCTTAATGACTCTCTGTATAGCACGATAAAATTCCGGGAGTCATTGACAAATATTGCCAAGAACTTATGCCCGCTACTCATGTATATCTATGAGATATTCGTCGATAACCGACAGCAAGAGCGTTGCACTTTGAGTTTCAGCGACGAAACGGGGACTCAGGTATCTCACTGATAAGGCGGGTCAGGTCTGCAATTCTCTTTGAAGCTTCTTACTTCCGTTCCGAAAACGGAACTCGCAAAAGGCCACAAACGTCGTACTCAATGGCTCATCCGCCAACGAACAACCGTAGCGCCAGACTCCAGTCCGGCACTCCAGGAACAACGACTGCAATAGCCGCACAACTCTGCCTGGCCACAAGAGAATCGCTGCCCCACAAGGGACGGCACGAACTTAGCAACGAACACCCGTAGCGCCGGACTCCAGTCCGGCACTCCAGGAGCAACGACCGCAATAGCCGCACAACAGTGCCAGGCCACAAGAGAATCGCCGCCCCGCAAGGGATGGCTCGAACTTAACGAACACCCGTAGCGCCGGACTCCAGTCCGGCACTCCAGGAACAACGACCGCATTAGCCGCACAACTGTGCTAGGCCACGTAAGAGAATCGCTGCCCCACAAGGAACGGCACAAACTTAGCAACGAACACCCGTAGCGCCGGACTCCAGTCCGGCACTCCAGGAGCAACAACCGCAGTAGCCGTACGCTGTGCTAGGCCACATAAGAGAATCGCCGTCCCGCAAGGGACAGCAAGAATTTAGCCCGGCACGGAAGTGCCGGGTCAGATGCGAAAATGATATGGAAGTCCCAGAGGGACGCCCGAGGGTTTGTGCCGATCAGGATATCTAGACGTCCTCAGCCACAAGCAGCTTGAGCGCACAGTTCCATCGGAGAGCAATGTATCCTCACGCGTCCGCCCGCACTGAGCGCACGGGTTCGAGGGTGAGTAATCCTGGGCCGGTTTAGGCACCGAGTCTTAAGGGATACCGTATGCCCCCTCGGACAGCCCAACAGAGCAATAGGCCTCGAGTCCCAGATGGAACCATGGTTGGCACACACGCCACCCAAGCTGCTTACGAGGCGCACAGAATCCGGAACCGAACGACGCGGCAGAGATGATCGCTACCTCGAAGGACATCGTAGTGCGAGCAATGCTCCGGCACGTACCCTCGCAGCCGCACTCAGTCGCTGGATGTCAGAAAAACAACACATCCCTGCGGATTGGGTGAAGTGTTTCTTCTTGACATCCCCTTTTATAGAACCGGCCCACCGCCTAGCCCAGCCCACCCGCCCCTTTAGCCTTCGGTGATCTTTTCTTCAGGCGGGATAGTCGGTCCTCGACCTCTTTTGCCAAGTGAGGGGCAGAATACACATACTCGAGAATGGCGCGAGTGAGGTCATCGAGAATAGGAAGTTCCGCGTCTGTGAGTTCTCCGAGGCTCGCGTGCGCTCCTATGTTGCGGAACTTCCGCAGCCCTGCCGCCACATCAACTAGCTTCGACGGTATCTCGCCAAGCCCTGCCAAGCTCTTGAGTTTTCGGTCCAGAGTGTCTCCGCTTGCGTGGCGGTCCTCACATACAAATTCGAGAACCCGACCGAGGAGAACCCCGTAAGCATTCGCGTCCACTTTGCGCACTTTTTGCGCGGCCTGATAAGCCTTCTCAATTTTGGCAGGTAAACCGCGAAGGCTCTTCTCGGTTCCGGGGTAGAGCGTGATTGCTTCTACATCTTCCGGATCGATTGAGTCGTGCCAAAAGCCGCTACGCAGTGTAACCCCCTCGCATGCCGGGCATATAAGAAGCTCGTACACGGTCCCCGCTTGCCAGCTGTGACTGCCGCTAGAATCCTCGTGGTCGCGAATCGTCGAATGAGTTGCTACAACCTCCATTGGGCTGGTGTTGCGGCAGTGCTCACACCTGATAGATGGGCTGAAGCTCGGTTTCTTCTTCTTCACGAGAGACTCCTATTTGACTAGCTGAATCCGATCGTTCAAAACTTCTGTGTGCACGTTTTCGGTGTTGCAGAGGATAGGCTCGGCGAATTCGTCTATGGTGTAACCAAAGAAATTGTGCGCGAGCGTAAGAACTGGGAGGTGGGCCAGCCGTCCACCAGCCTTATGTCTCTAGCCTGTCGAACAAGGACTTCCATTTTGCCTCCACCGCTGAATCGATCACATCGGGGTTTCTAAGGATCTTTGCCACGAACATCTTCGCGAGCTCCACCTTCCACCCCAAGACCAACTCTATTCCATGATGCTTCGCGAATTCTTCGATTTGAGGGACAATGGGCTTAGCAGATGAGACTGAATCGGAAAAGTCCTCCGGTGCACCGCGCAAGAACCTCGTGACGAGACCCGCCATCAAAGCGACGGGCACTAAGTCTTCAATCTCGGCTCCATCCATGCCGGCAAAGTCCTTCGCACTCAATACGCGCTCCGCCGAACCACCGTACAGACCCGAGGTCAGCTGTTTCGCGAGTGCCCGACCGGGAGTGTCGTCGTCAAGAAGAACATATGGCAGACTTTCGTCTTTTGCAGTGAGAATGGCAACCACCGCCCGAACGCCCTTAACGCCTCCCGCCGGTGCGAAAACATACTCGCGTTTCGGCTTCACAAGACCGTGCGCGATCAAGAAATTCTTGATCGTTGCTAGATATATCTGATCAGAGCCACCTTCCACGACGACAGTTTTGCATCCGAGGAAAAGCGTCTGGGAAACGGTCAATCCGAGTGCTGCGTACACCGCATAGATAGATTTGGATTGAGATTCGGTCGCTTCGCGTATTCGCAGGTTCGGGGATGATTCAGTATAGCCATCTTCATCAACGTACACTGCCTTAACTCGATCCAATCGATCCGGGTCTACCATGAACGGCGAGTGGGTCGTGTAGACCAGCTGGTTTGTTGTGGACAGGTTGTCGAAAAACCGGGACAAGTCGCGCTGTGCGAGCGGGTGCAAGGATAGGCCGGGTTCATCTAGGAGGAGAATTGAATTCTCGTGTGCGTCCGCGCTTTCGACCAAAAAAATCAAGTAGAAGCTGAGAAACCATTGCAGCCCAGTACTGCGATTCTCCAACTCAATGTCTTCCGGTCGTAGATCGTCGGAAACCCAAATCCGAAAGTGGTCACCATCGGCTTGAAATCGAAAGCGATAGTCGCCCTGCTTCCACCAATCTCGGAACCTCCTCGTTAGCTGCGTTGAAGCCGACTGAAGTAATACGTCACGTTCTTTCTTACGTTCGGCGGTTGCGTCGATTTGCTCTTGCGTTGGAGGATGGGGCGTTGTTGGTAAATCTTTTCCAAGCTCCATGATCTCCTTCGGCTGAAGTTTCACAAAGTCAAAAAGCACTCTGAGCGTGCGGACCTTAGCCTCTTCCTTTGTGCCCAGATCTTTTCGGGCCATGTTCTGAATGACATGAGGAAGATAGATTTCGGAATCCAAGTTGCCGTAATTGCTGTAGTAAACGAACGAAGGAACGTTATCAAGGACCAGTTTGCGAGCGTCCGAGTTCTCCTGCGGGTGGGGGCGCGTTACCTTCGCGATGGTTTCCGACATCGAATCGAGCAGCTGGCCGAAACGAGGGCTGATAACAGAGCGTTTCGAGGCTTTTGCCATGTCGATGGCAGTCAATTGCGAATGCAGCGATGTAAGATCATCCTCTTCTAGGCTGTTGCCCAGTGCTTTGGCGGAGGTTATCGCCTGATCTAGAGCAGCGAGGATGTTGGCCTTGACTTCCTCTTCTGCACCGCTCGCGGGCGCTAAACTCGCAATATCAGTTCTGGCGCTAACGAGTAGTGCAACGATTTCAGACGAGCTAATCGCCCGTAAAGGCGCTGCCTGTGGGAATCCGATCAAGTACTTACCGTCATAGTTCCTACTGACGCTTGCTGTAGCTAGGTCTTTCCTAGAAGCACCCGTTAGCGCGACCAGTTCATCAATCAGGGAATCAGGTAAAGAAAATTCCGCAGTTATGAAGACTGGCTTCGTCTCCATCGCGCGAATCTCGTGGTATTCCTTACGCGGGTAGTCCGAGAGTGGGTTGATCTCGCCGTCTTTCGCGGGCTTCAGTTTCCAGAGTGGAATGAGAAGGTTGGTTTTCCCGGACTCGTTCGTGCCGATCAGAGCGGTGACGTCGTCTGTTTCTATCCATCCACTATCGCGCACTGACCTGAACTGCTTAACGCGAAATCGCTTCAGTTTCATGTTGTCTCTCAAAAATGTCGGGACACGATTGTCTCACTTCAGTGAGGGGAGCACAAACAGAAAACCCTGGCGGGTGGCGCACCCTTTCACTCTGATCTGCCGAATCTGAAGAACTAGGGTGCCGCACCCTTCCCCTTCAGGGGAGGGTGCGTTCGACAACCACTACGATCCAGAACCGCGTGCACCCTCTGTTCCACTTCCCGGAATTTCCACAGCCCTTTGTTCACTTCACGCGAATCACTGCTACAGTGATTCCGTCGGTGCCCCATTCAAGCCCGATTTTGGCTTGAGCGGGAACGGGGTGATGACTTAGTAACCTCGCTGCGAAACGACGGGGCCCAGAATTCTCAGTCGACTGTCAGTCAAACGTCAGTCAGCATCAGTCAGAGTTTTGAAGCTAACTCGTTTAGATCATCAGTCGTACGCTCTCCCACGGTAGGGGGAGGGGGGTACCGTAACCAACTTGCAACATCGCAAGTACAGCGTACACCGAGATGGTCGTTTGAAAGCGGAATCTTTGTACCATCGTCGCGGTGCAAGATCAACGGAAATGTCGTAGCGATGTTCTGAAGTTGGAACAAGAATTCGGCCCACACAACGACTGCCGCTGTGTGGGCCAATAAGTTCGCCAGGATCTACTGCAAGCTGATCTTGCCCGATAGCTCGATCTGCTCGACGGATCGGCCAACCAGAACGTCAAACTGTCCCGGATTGGCCTTCCACTGCTTCGCCGCAACATCGTAGTACGAGAAAGCTCGCGGATCGAGCGTGACCGTCACGTTCTTCGTCTCACCCGGAGCGAGCAAGACTTTCGAGAAGCCCTTAAGCTCCTTCACCGGACGCGGCACTTTCGGGTTCTTCTCGCCAACGTAGACTTGCGCAACGTCTGCGCCAGCGCGATTGCCAATGTTCTTTACGTCGAACGAAACCTCGTACGAACCAGTCTGAGCCGCAGGCTTGATCGTCAGGTTCGCGTACTTGAACGTCGTGTACGACAACCCGTAGCCGAACGGGAACAACGGTTTGGTACCGTTGTGCTCGTAACCGCGGTAGCCGACGAAGACTCCGTTCTTGTACACAACGCGATTCGTTCCCGGCTCGGGATAGTAGCTGTCATGCGAAGGATTATCTTCCCAGCGTCGGTCGAAGCTGATCGGCAAGCGTCCAGAAGGATTCACCTCGCCAGTCAGAATCTCGGCCAATGCAGTGCCGCCTTCCTGGCCCGGATACCACGTTTCAATAAGCACAGGCACGCGATCGAGCCATGAGTTCGTATCGAACGCACCGCCAGAGGTCACGGCAACAACCATGTTCTTGTTCGCCGCCGCCATCTCGCGAATAAGTTCGTCCTGACCTACAGGCAGTTGGAAAGTGCGATCCGCACCCTCGCTTTCGTTGCTCGGATCGAATCCAGCGGCCACGACTACGACGTCAGCTTTCGCGGCCAGCGCCTTCGCTTCCGGCGTAACCAGCGTTCCCTCGCGCGCGATGCCCATCTCGATGCGCGAACGACCGAACTTGTAATTACGGAACTGTTCTAGCACGACCTTGTGAGGCGCAGCCGTCAACGCCACCTGCTCGAGTGCAGTCTGATGAATCGAATGTGCCCAGTCATCGACTACAAGTTTGTCGTCGACGAACAGACGATAACCACCGCCTTCCCCAGGTCCCTGGATGAAGATCGTGTGCAACCCAGCCTTTTCCGGCGTGTAGTAACCCATCCAGCGAACGGAGAATCCGGTCTTGTTCTGGTTTGTGGACTCGCCCGCAAAGCCGGGATACTCATAGCCACGCCCGAACGCCACGCGCTGATCAACGCGACTATGCGCAGGCGTACCGCTCAGAGTCGGGTTGGAAAAGAACTCGGCTTTCAGGCCTCTGGCTTTTCCGTCCGGCGCGATGCTGAAGTTCGTTCGCTCGGCGATTTCAGAAGTCGTTGGCAAGCCGCGACTGTAGTAGACGTTGACTCCCGTCCCGAGGCTGTTCGCGAGGCCCTCAAGGAAGCTGGTCGCGGCGAATGGTTCAACCTGCGCGCTTCCACCGCCAACTGGCACCGCAGGATACGCATCCGGTCCAATAATGGCGACCGACTTCACCTTAGACTTGTCGAGAGGAAGAAGGTTCCCATCGTTTTTCAGCAAGACCATGGCTTCGCGAGCGGCTTGCAGTGCGACTTCACGTCCCTGCATGTTGTAGCGGGAAACGGAAAGGTCGGTCTGGTCCCGATCAAACCAGCCAAACTGGATCGAGGTCCGCAATATCCGGCGGACCTTGTCGTCTATCGTCGCCTCGGAGACCTTCCCTTCCTTGATCGCCGGAAGCAACTTGGCGCGATTCATGAATTCGCCAGAGGGCATCTCCAGGTCGAGTCCGCCGTTGGCTGCCCCAACCGCATCGTAGGTCGCGACCCAGTCCGACATGATCACGCCGGAGAAGCCCCACTCCTTCTTGGCGATATCAGTATTCAGGAGTCCGTTCTGTGTCGCGTGTACACCGTTGATCAGATTGTACGAGTCCATAATGGACCCGACTTTCGCCTCCTTTACGCCAGCCTCGAAGATCGGCAGATAAATCTCGCGCATCGTGCGCTCGTCCATCACAACGTCAAGGTTGTGGCGTTCGAACTCGGAGTTGTTGCCCATGAAGTGCTTGATCGTGGCGCTGACGCCCTGCTTCTGCACTCCCTGGATGTATCCGACGGCCACGCGAGATCCGAGGAAGGGGTCTTCGCCGACATATTCAAAGTTGCGTCCGTTCATAGGGGACGTATAAATGTTCACGCCGGGGCCAAGCAGGTAGTGAACGCCCTTGGCACGGGCGTCGCGGCCAATCTGTTCGCCGACTTGCTGGGCAAGAGCGGGATTCCATGAAGCGGCAAGTCCGATGCCGGCTGCCATAGCGGTTGCTGGACCGAAATTGCGTACGCCCATAGGGCCGTCAGCCATCTTAATTCGAGGTACACCGAGACGCGGAATACCCCGAATGAAGAAGCCATCGGTACCGCCAATAAAGTCGATCTTCTCCTCAAGCGTCATCTTCTTGAGGATGGCCTCAGCTCGAGTATCGGCTTCGGCAGACGTGGCCTGAGCGAACGAGTGCAATGACAGAATTACGAGAATGACGGCAAGCAGAACCAGCGCACGGCTTGTGCTTCGCATGAACCCTCCGTTGTTTGGTGCAGAAGGAAAGCGTACTAAGAGCGGCGTGGCTTGTCACTGATGTTTTGGCCCCACGAGCCACCGATGCACCAACCCGTGAAGTTCTCTATAAGTTCACTGCCTTCGCTCAGAATCACGGCTTGATGTAGCGAGAGGCGAACTCGCATCGTTTGGATTTTGGCTTCGCGCACTCGTTAGGCTCAGTGTAAATTTGTTTAAAGCTCTTTTCTTCCAGTTAGGACACTGACTCTAGATGAAGAAATCTACATCCGTGACATTGACGCTGTTAGCGGCAGTAGCGGCACTGAGTACGACGGCGTGTAGCCGCACTGAGGTGCGCGATTGTGTTGATCAGAACCGGCGGATCGTTGACGACCGCTATTGCGAACAGGATGGGAGCACGGCTGGTGGCCGCGGCGGCGCTGGCATTCTCCCGTATTACTGGCTCTACAGCGGGAGCAGCGGCGGAAGGATCGGCGACTCGGTTGTTGGAGGAGCCCTAGCTCCTACACCAGGGGCAAAGGCCGTGAGCGGCAGATCTGTCTCGCGTGGTGGCTTCGGACACTCGTTCGGAATAGGTGGCTAATGCGAAGGAATCAAGTAAGTCCGAGAAAGAACTGGCAGGAGAAAGTCGAATCGGTGGGATTGACCTATCACACCCTTGATGGTGGCAAGCCCTACTGGAACGAATCGGCGTATTACGAATTCTCATCGGCCGAAGTCGATGCGATCGAACTGGCAACGGGCAAATTGCAGGAGATGTGCCTTGCCGCCGGACAGTTCATCATCGACAACAATCGTTTTGCCGATCTGAAGATTGCGGCCAATGCCGCTGACGCGATCCGCCGTGCATGGAACGAAGAACCGCCCGCGCTCTATGGACGTTTCGATCTCGCGTTCAACGGGCGCGACATCAAGCTGCTTGAATACAATGCCGATACTCCGACGGCACTGGTTGAGGCGGCTGTTGCTCAGTGGTACTGGTTACAAGACTGTTTCCCGAAAGCCGATCAATTCAATTCGATTCACGAGAAGCTTGTCGCCAAGTGGACGGACCTGAAGCCGTATGTGTCCGAGCCCGTGTACTTCGCTCACGTTGATACCGACGAAGACACGATGACCATCACCTATCTGCGAGATACGGCGGAACAGGCGAAGGTAAAGACCTCCGACATCCTGATGAAGGACGTCGGCTGGGACAACGCGAAGTTCCAGTTCGTCGACCTTAATGAAAAGCCGATGGGCACGATCTTCAAGCTATATCCGTGGGAGACGATGCTGGCAGAGGAGTTCGGCCAATTGGCCATTGACTCGATACACAAGACACAGTGGATCGAACCGATCTGGAAGATGATGTTCTCGAACAAGGGCCTGCTGGCGGTTCTGTGGGAAATGTACCCTGGGCACGAATACCTGCTACCTGCTTACCTCGATAGTCCGCGTGAAATGACAGACTACGTGCGCAAGCCGCTGCTATCGCGTGAAGGGGCGAACATCGCGGTGGTCAGAGGCGACGACAAGACGCAAACATATGGGCAATACGGGAGCGAGGGGTTCGTGTACCAGGCGATCGCGGACATTCCCAACATGCAGGGGAATTATCCGGTGATCGGCAGTTGGATGATCGATCAGGATCCGGCAGGAATGGGCATACGCGAGTCCGACACGCTCGTTACGACCAACACCAGCCGGTTTGTGCCACATCTGTTTCGTTGATTCACTTAACAAGTGCGACTAACGGCGACCGGGAGAAGTTCCTGCCCCGAGTTGCACGCAACTCCAACCGATTGCTCATGT
>JAEYQK010000005.1 GCA_023410055.1 Acidobacteriota bacterium | reverse complement strand
GTGCTTCTTCTGCGAGAGGCAGCTATGGTCCTGCTGCGACAACTCGAACCCGAACTACTGGATTGCCGAGAAGATGATGGGGTATTCGCCGTCGGGACTGTTCGGCTATACGCACATGATGGGCGGTTATGCTGGCGGCCAGGCACAGTACGCTCGCGTGCCTTTTGCCGATGTAGGCCCGATGAAGGTTCCGGAAGATCTGCCCGATGAGAAAGTTCTGTTCCTGACAGACATTTTCCCCACGGGATACTTCGGCGCGGAGAATGCGGATATCAAGCCCGGGGACACGGTTGCGATATGGGGCTGCGGGCCAGTAGGGCAGTTTGCTATTCGAAGCGCTTTCATGCTTGGCGCGGAACGCGTAATCGCGATTGATCGGGTGCCGTACCGGCTTGAGATGGCACGGGATGCTGGCGCGGAGACCATCAATTACGAAGAGGTCGATGATCTGATCGAAGTGCTGAAGGACATGACAGGGAACATCGGTCCGGATTCGTGTATTGATGCCGTCGGCATGGAGGCGTATGGACATACGTTTCCGTTCGTGGTGGATCGCGCGAAACAGGTTCTGCGGATGCAGTTTGATAGGCCACAGGTGCTCAGGCAGGCGATACAGGCGTGTCGCAAGGGCGGAACCGTTTCCGTGCCCGGCGTTTATGGCGGGTTCATCGACAAGGTACCGATGGGTGCGTTTATGAATAAGGGACTCACCATGAAGACCGGCCAGACGCACATGATGCGGTTCATGAAGCCACTGCTCGAGCGTGTGCAGAGGGGTGACATTGACCCGAGCTTCGTGATCACTCACCGGGCACCGATCGATGAGGCTCCGCAGATGTACCAGATCTTCCGTGACAAGTTGGATCGCTGCGAGAAGGTAGTTCTCGATCCTTGGGCAGAAGCCAAAGCGGCGTAAGACAGCCGACACCCCACCGAGGCATTGTTGAGGAGAATGTATGGCAGGTTTGGGTTTTGATGATGCTTTCCCGAGAGTCATTTCTGCAAAGACGCATGCCGTCATCGACTACATACATGCAGGAACGAACTTTGCCGTGGGAGCACTGTTTCATCGCAGAGGGAACAAGCGGGCTGCGTACGCGGCTTATGCTCTGGGCGCGAGCGTGTTAGCGAATGCGCTGATGACGGACTATCCGCTGGGCGTCTTTCGACTGTACAGCTTCAAGGTACACGGCGCGCTGGACTATGGAGTTGCCGGAGCCAGTGCAGTTCTTCCGACCGCACTAGGCATAATGGGGGATCCCGAAGCCAAGTATTTCTGGGGACAGGGAGTGGCTGAGACCGGTACGGCCGGCATGTCGAACTACAACGACAATACCGGGGCAAAGCACACGTTACACGACGTGGGAGAACGCTACCGGTACCGCAAAGCCGCCTAGCCTTCGCGATCAAGCTCGCGCCTTCACCAGACGCGAGCTTTTCTATCTAGCGATATCTCGTTATCAACTCGCCAAACGCATCCGATTTTGCGTTCCACGTACCTGTGAACGGATTGTCGAGATCCGTGACCACAAAGTGTGCAAAGAACAGAATGACGGATGTGGCTGCGACCGCTATGAGCCCGAGCACCGGATTGCGGAAAGAATAGAAGAAGAGCAGAAATAGGATCATTCCCGCGGTTAGTGATACGAATGCGAGTAGTGTGCGAGGTATGCGCTTTCGGCTGAGAGATATTCGTTCGTCGCGGTGGGTGCTGGCGTCGTTGGTGATCTCGAGCAACTGAGAATAAAGTGCACGTTCGGTGTCGTCCGCTGGCTTCATCTCGGAAACGCTGGAAACGACGTCATAGAAGAGCTTGTCTGTTTTGTCTACTCGGTCGTTGCGGGAGAGCGCGTACCACTCGGTTTCGACCACGGCACGAGCGTAGATTTTTACGGCGCGCACGATCGGATCGCGAGTGGCGTCCTTGATGCGTTGAGTGAAGATGATCAAGTCCTTCAGGGCGCCGGATTCTTTCAGAATCTCGTTTTCGACTGCCGTGAACTGTCCCCAGATAACATAAGTCGCGAAGGCATAGAGAACGCTGTACAGCGTGCCCATAATCTGCAAGAGCGCACCGATGCCGTCGTTGTCATTAGCGAAAAGTTTCTGGAAGCCAGATAGCCAGAGCACCAGATAAAGCACGAGTACGCCCAAAAGAATCTTGCCGGACCGGGAAATCAGGTCCTCAGGAACGACGTCTGTCAGGTTCATTCAGGGAACGATAGGGCGGAACGCACGAGGTTGCAAGCACATTGTGAGATGAACCTTAAGGCAGATTTAGTTCTATCACCTATGCACAAGAGGGCGAGCAGCAGCTAACATTGGATACGTGCGAAAACTATTTGTTCTTCTCGTGCTTATCGTCGCGGCAATCGTTTTCGTTGTCGTAAGGTCACCGAAGCCTTCGGTGGAGTTGTCATCTTCAGCTAACGTGATTGGGCAGGCGACTCCTGTCACTGTTCATGTAAAAAGCCGTCGGGGCATACGGAAGCTGGACGCATTCGTTGAGCAGAACGGCGCTACGTATCCAGTATCAGTTGGCGAGCAGGTACCGGCAGGGGACACAACGCTGAACCTGACCGTGGGCACGGCCGGCATCTCCAAGTTGCAGGACGGCAAGGCAAAGGTAATCGTCGAAGTAACCGGAAATGGGCCTCTTCGCCCATCGGCGCGCGCCGAGCGCGATTTCGACGTGATTACCCGGCCGCCGATGGTGAGCGTCGACTCGGACACGCACTATCTCTATCTCGGCATGGCTGACCTCGCGACCTTCAACGTCTCGGGGACGTACAAAGAAGCGGGCGTGCGGGTGGGAGATCAGAAGTTCCGCGCATGGCCGATGCCGGGCGGAAAGCCGGGAATGTTCTCACTGTTCGCGTTTGCATGGAACATGCCGTCAGGCACTATTCCGATGGTGTACGCCTCGAACGGTGCAGGGAACGACGTGACGAGCCCGATTGCTTTTCAGTTCCCTAAGAAAGAGCAGCCGAAATATTCGATTCATGATCTTAAGCTGGACGACCGCTTTATCCAGAAAGTGGTCGGCGAACTTGATCCGAACGGCTCAGGTGATCTCGTCTCGCGCTTCGTGAAGATCAACAGCGAGATGCGCCGCGCCAACAACAAGACTCTTTCCGACCTGCGCCTGAAGACCGCGGACCATTTCTTGTGGTCGAAGCCTTTTCTCCGACAGCCCGGCGCTTCCACCGAGGCCACGTTCGCTGATACACGCAACTACATCTACAACGGCCAGAAGATCGATCAGCAGACGCACTTGGGGTATGACCTTGCTGTAACCGCAAACGTCGGAGTCCAGGCTTCAAATGATGGCAAGGTTGTCTACGCTGCGCCGTTAGGCATTTACGGCAATTGCATCGTCGTGGATCACGGCTACGGCTTGCAGACGATCTATGGACACCTCAGCCGAATCGATGTCAAAGAAGGCGACATGGTGAAGCTGGGACAGGTCATGGGACTGAGTGGCATGACGGGCATGGCTGGCGGTGACCACATTCACTATGCGATGCAGCTTGATGGCGTTCAGATCGATCCGAAGGCCCTGTGGGACGCGCACTGGATTAAAGACCACATCGTCAAACGAGTTGACCTGCCGGGATTCGGACAATAGCGATCGGAAGAAGTGGACCCTCTCGCCACATGGCAAGAGGGTCCATTTGTTTGTTGTCAGCCCTGCGATTGCTCAGAAGGGGCGTGCAGAAC
>JAEYQK010000114.1 GCA_023410055.1 Acidobacteriota bacterium | reverse complement strand
CCCGACGATGCGATCGTTCGATCCCGTGATGTAGATGCCCATTACGCCGGGTGCCGTGATGTCGAAGCCAACAAAATCAACATAGTTGCCGGTGATCCAAATGGCAGTGCTATTACCGCTTACAGAGCTGGCGATTTTCGCTCCCCACTTCTGGTCAGAGATGAAAACGACACGCGCGCTCGAAGTTCCGCTTGCGGTGATTTTGATTTCTGATCCGCTGCCGTAGTTTCCCGGTGCAACGTGAACGACCGAACCAGCTCCGACCGAGCTGCCTGCCTTTGCGAGTGAGCGCCAAGGAGCGGAAGACGATCCGTTGTTGCTGTCACTGCCGTTAGGCGAAACGTAGTATTGCTTGCCGCTGAGGTTGGCACCAGTGGAGTTTGGCGGATTGGTTGAAGGCGTAGAAGTCGACGTGCTGGGAACAGTAACGTTCACGGCTGACTTGTAGACTGCGCCCGTGGAGTCCCATGCCTGAACGACAGCGTAGTGAGTGCCGGCGGAAGCGTTGACGTACGTATCGAGCGAGGCGCCATTGCTTGTGTACACGCTGTTGTTGTCGAGGTATACCCTCATCGCGGTAATCGGGTTATTGGCGCGCGCGGATGCTGTGAAGTGAATAGGCGAGCCGCTGGTCGTGCCGGGAGACGTGATTGTGACGCCCGACGCTGTGTTCGTGCCACCAGAAACGCTGATCGTCCTGGAGGAGCTGTAAGACTTCCCGGTCGAGTCCCAGGCGACCACAACGGCGTTATGTGTTCCGGCCGATGCGTTTACATATGTGTCCAGCGACGACCCGTTGACGGTGTAAACGCTGTTGTTATCCAGATACACGCGCATCGCGGTGATTGGGTTCGTGCCGGACGCCGACGCAACGAAGTGGATTGGAGAGCTGGTGCTGCTGCCGGGAGACGATATATTGACGCCGGAGGTCGTGCTCGCCGTACCTGATACGTTGACATAGCGTGAAGAGCTGAACACAGCTCCGGTCGAATCCCACGCTTGGATCACAACGTAACGGTTTCCGGAAGGCAGTGAAAGATACGTGTCGATCTTGTTGGCCGACACCGTGTAGTAGCTCGTGTTGTCCACGTAGACTCTCATCGCAGTGACCGGATTGCCTGAAGTCGCAGAGGCGACAACATGAACCGGTGATGCAGAAGTCGTGCCCGGCGAGGTCACAGTGACAACCCCGGCCCAAACCGGTACGCTCATCAGGATTGCTGTCAGCGCCATCAGCGACAGCCGTGCACAGGTCTTGTTTATGTGCTTGAACAAATGCTCACCTCGGGTGTTGAAGTGAGCACAGACTACTTGCGCGAGAACTGCTGAACGATGGGCCGAACCCCTAAGGTGAGTCGGAGAACGACCCTAATTGCGGCGCTTGAAATTGGTGCGAATTTCTATACGTAGGATCCAGAGTACCCTTTTACGTGTACAACCTGAGATTCCGTAAGGTCTATTACCCTCATTCATTCAGAACTGGCAGAGTAAATGCTACAATCACGCATCTTCGGTTTTCCCTCAACGGGGACTACGGGAACAGCGGAATGTGGATTCTAGGCGCTATTTTTGTGGCGGGAGTACTGCACGGGCTCGGGCCTGATCATCTAGCTGCAATAACGGCATTCGGTACTCGCGGTGGCAACGACACGCGCCGAATCGTTTTCTTCTCAACGCGTTTTGCGTTGGGGCATGCCGCTGTAATCGTGATTGCCGGCATTGCAGCGAAGTTCGGGAGAGTCATGCTCCCCCCTGTCTGGGAACATCGCTTCGAGAGTGGCGCGGGCTGGCTCCTTATATTAACGGGCATCGTATTACTGGCGGGCCTCATAAGCGGGAAGTTCTCACTTCATACGCACGAACACCATCACCACGTCGGTCATCATCAACACCTGCACGGCCACTTCGTTGTTCCGCAGAAGCATGAACACCGTCACGGCGCATTCGCTGCCGTGTTGGGCGCGATCTTCGCATTGGGCGGCGTCAGGGCGTTGCTCATCGTCGTTCCGGTGGCAATGGCTCACACCGTGACACAGTCGATCATCCGTATCGCTGCCTTCGTTCTGGGGATCACTTTAGCGATGGTGTTGTACGGAATCGCGACCCAAAAGACACTGACTTTGTTCGCGGGAAACTCGCGTAGCTGGATGAGGGCATCGTCGTACTTCGCCGCGGTGTTTTGTATCGGGGCTGGATGGGCAGTGTTGGCGGGCGTGATCTAGAAAGCACTCAGCGATGCACTCAGAAATGAAGAGCCCCGGTCGCGACGGGGCTCTTCTTAAACAGCGCGGTTCGTCTATGCGGCTTCGTCTTCTTTGCGATCCTTTCGATTCAGGTCGTCCTTTATGTCTTGCACTGCTTCCTTTGCTTTGCCAAGTGTGTTTTGCGCCTTTCCTTTCGCCTGATCTTTGGTCCCTTCCGCTTGCAGGTCCTGATCGCCAGTCCACTCACCCGCCTGCCGCTTTATGCGGCCGGCAACATCGTCCATTTTCCCTTTGATCTGATCCTTGTTCATGCACTGCTCTCCTCTGTATTTTCAGTACTTCCGATTTACCGGCCTTGTCATGCTTCCTCGCGGCTCGTGCTCAAGAGCTGGAACACAAGAGCTACAACGGCGAGCACAAGCAGAATATGAACGAATCCGCCGAGTGCAAAACCGCTGACCAAACCGAGAAGCCACAAAACCAACAATATGACGAACAATGTCCAAAGCATCGCGCGTCCCTGGTGAAAGATTTTGGTGATTGTGTGCAATACGTAGGGTGCGCTTCTTCCGTCCTTGGTTGCATTCAATCGGGTGTTGAGGCCGGACAGTGCCGAACGGGATTAACATAGATTTTGTCTTGCTCACATTCGTCAACTCTAGTTAACTAGGTTCACGCTGAATATGAAAGTTGCTATCCAAGGTGAACTCGGGTCTTTCAGTCATGCCGCCGCAAATCAGCTTTTGCCGCAGGCGAAGGTCGTTGCCTGTGCGTTGTCGACAGACGTATTCGACAAAGTCGTTGCGGGCTCGGTTAATGCTGCTGTCATTCCCATTGAGAACTCGCTGGCCGGCCCGGTCATAGATCACTACGATTTGTTGTTGGCAAAGGATGTTCACATTCAGCGAGAATTCCGGCTTCGCATTGAGCACTGTTTAATCGCTGCTCCGAAGGCCAAAATTCGCAACTTGAAGCGCGTCATTTCTCACCCTGTCGCTCTTCAGCAATGCCGAGATTTTTTCAAGGCCCACCCAGGGATTCGGCCTGAACCCTTTTACGACACCGCGGGCAGCGTTAAGCACGTCATGGCTGAGGGTTTGCTTGATACGGCTGCCATTGCCAGCCGCCATGCCGCGGAAGAGTACGGAGCCAAAGTACTTCAAAAGGGACTCGAGGACGACAAGCAGAACTTCACGCGCTTCTTCATCATCCGTAAGAACGTCCGTACGCTGCCCGAATCCAATAAGACATCTATCGCATTCGCTCTGAAGAACATGCCGGGCGTGCTTTTTCGTGCCCTGAGCGTATTTGCACTGCGCGACATCGATCTCTGCAAAATCGAGTCACGTCCTATGCGCGGCCGTCCGTGGGAATATGTTTTCTATGTGGACTACATGCGCGGCCACGATGATGCCGCTGACAATGCCTTGCGGCACCTCGCCGAGGTGGCGGAATTCGTGAAAGTCCTGGGAGTCTATCCGGCGGCAAGCTAAGTATGACCGGTAATCCTATTCTGGGAATTGGTCTCCGGATTGTTTGGAAGCACCGTAAACCTCGGTACATCTGGATAGTTCTAAGTCTGAGAGGTATTGCTGATGCCGAAGCAATTGATCGACAGGCGCATCTTCCTGTCAAAGACGGGAACTATCGCTGTGGGGTGCGTTTGTGCTCCAGTTGCTCGCGCTCTACAACAAGGACTAACGTCCGCCCTTCCGAAATCCGATAAGGAAGATGGTGGGGATGAAGTAACGCCTTCCGAAGATCTCATGCGTGAGCATGGTGTCCTCAGGCGCATTCTCTTGGTCTACGAGGAATTTGTGCGAAGGCTGGACTCGAAGGATGAAATTGACCCGAAGGCTCTGACCTCGGCGACCGACATCGTGAACAAATTCGTCGAGGACTATCACGAGAAACAAGAGGAGAATTTCGTGTTTCCGCGGCTTCAGAAGGCAGGGAAGCAGGTCGAACTGGTTTCGATCCTGCTTCAACAGCACGCTGCGGGCCGCGTTGTGACGCAGAAGACGCGTACTCTGGTGAACGCCGGAAAGATAAAGCCAAGCACCCAGGCCGAGCTGAGGAACTACTTGCAGTCGTTCATCCGTATGTATCGTCCTCATGCGGCGCGGGAGGATACAGTACTCTTCCCGGCTTTTCGAAGTATCCTGTCGCGAAATGAGTACGACTCCCTGGGCGAACAATTCGAGAACAACGAAACGAAGATGTTCGGGGAAGGTGGCTTCGAAAAGTTTGTGGATCAAGTGGAGAATATCGAGAAGGAGCTCGGAATCTACGATCTCCGCCAGTTCACTCCAAGGGTGTGATCCTAATAGAGGTCTTGCGGGCTCTTCCGTTACAGCATTGTCGGCAGACGTTTCAATGAATTAAAATTCCTTCCCTTGTACCGTTGGCGGGTGGCTGAAACTTTTGATGTTTCAGCTCATCAAAAGAACATTTGTAAAGTTGAGTAAGATATGCTCAAGGAGCCATATGGCTAATCAGACACATAACTTAGAGCACAGTGGCGACTTCACGCTCGAACAGACTCCCCGTGAATTACCGATTTTACCTGTTCGAGATACCGTGTTGTTTCCTCATGCCGTTTTGCCCCTTACGGTGGGCAGGGAAAGCTCCGTTCACCTTATTAATTCACTGGGAGAAGATAAAACCATTGTTGTTGTTGCCCAGCGCGAGGCTCGTGTTGACGCGCCGCAGCCGACGGACCTATTCGAGATCGGTACTCTTGCTGTCGTTCATAAAGTAGTGAAAATGCCGAACCAGAGCCTTTTTGTATTCGCAGAGGGCCTGGAACGTGTTCGTATTCAACAGTTTTCGCAGCTAACTCCATTTATGAAGGGCACCGTCGAGCCCATCCCGGAGTTTGCCCCAAGCAAGAGTTCCGAGGAAGAAGCTCTCCAGCGGAACGTTCTCACTCTGTTCCAGCAGATCGTCTCCGGTTCTCCGACGTTATCGGATGAACTCTCGACGGTGGCGATGAACATTGAGGATCCAGGTCGCTTGGTCGATTTCGTGGCCTCGTCCTTGCCATCGCTCTCGACCTCCGATAAGCAGGACATACTGGAGACGTCCGAAGTTCGCACGCGTTTGGAGAAGATCAACCAGCATCTGGCCAAGGAACTTGAAGTCCAGCAGCTTCGCAACAAGATTCAGTCCGAGGTCCAGGACCGCGTTCAGCAGACTCAGCGAGAGTATTACCTCCGCGAGCAGATGAAGGCCATCCAGAAGGAACTCGGCGAGCAGGACGAAACTACTCGCGACGTCGAAGACCTGAAGCAGAAGATCGAAGCTGCGGGCATGCCCGATGACGTCAAGAAAGAAGCCCTCAAGGAATTGGGGCGCCTTTCGAAGATGTCACCGATGGCCGCCGATTACGGCGTCACGCGCAACTACATCGAGTGGCTGGCTGTTCTGCCGTGGGCGAAGTCCAGCGGTGGCGAAGTCGATGTTGCGAAAGCTAAGGAAGTCCTCGACGCCGATCACTACGATCTTGAGAAAGTTAAGGACCGTATCCTTGACTACTTATCAGTCCGTCGTCTGAAGCCGACGATGAAGGGGCCAATCCTTTGCTTTGTCGGACCTCCTGGCGTCGGCAAGACTTCACTCGGTAAGTCCATCGCCCGCTCTCTGGGACGCAAGTTCACGCGCATTTCGCTTGGTGGCGTACACGATGAAGCGGAAATTCGCGGACATCGCCGCACCTACATCGGCGCTTTGCCCGGCCAAATCATCCAGGGCATCCGCCGCGCCGAGACTAACGATCCGGTGTTTATGCTGGACGAAATCGACAAGGTCGGACGCGACTTCCGTGGCGACCCAGGCTCAGCTCTGCTCGAAGCGCTTGATCCCGAGCAGAACTCCACGTTCCGCGACAACTATCTCGACGTGCCGTTCGATCTGTCGAAGGTGCTCTTCATCACGACCGCGAACATGCTCGACACCATCAGCGAGCCTCTGCGCGATCGCATGGAGATCATCGAACTGCAAGGCTACACGGAGCCTGAAAAGACTCATATAGCCTTCCAGTACTTGATCCCTCGCCAGATAGAAGAGAACGGAATCAAACCGGAAAATATCGAGTTCTCCGAGGAAGCGATCGGTTTCATTATTCGTCACTACACGCGCGAAGCGGGTGTCCGCAACCTCGAACGCAACATCGGCACGATCTGCCGCAAGCAGGCGCGTCGCATCGCCGAAGGGAAGACCGAGAAGCTGGTCGTTACGCCGGATGTCATTCAGAGACGTGAGTTCCTCGGTGGCATGAAGATCCGCGTGGACACGGAAATCGCCGAGCGCACCAAGCGCCCCGGCGTTGTGGTTGGTCTCGCATGGACCCCGTCTGGCGGCGACATTCTGTTCGTTGAAGCCAGCCAGATGAAGGGCAAAGGCGGATTCACCATCACCGGCCAGATCCAGGACGTGATGCGCGAATCGATGCAGGCCGGCCTTAGCT
>JAEYQK010000075.1 GCA_023410055.1 Acidobacteriota bacterium | reverse complement strand
GACGAAGTAGAACCAGAAAAAGCGCGGGTTCCTGATGCCGGCAAGTATGTGCCAGGGCGCGGCGATCACGACCAGTAGAAGCAGTCCGGTGCCGAGGCGGAATTCACGCCAGCGTCGCCAATCGCCGCTGAGTACGTTATAGATGACCAGCGTCCCCCCAACCACTACGAGAGGGAAAAGCCCTTTTGTGAGCACCGCAAACGCAAGACACGAATAACCGCAATACCATCGCCAGGTTTTGCCATCTTCGAGCGCGGTCAGGAACGAGTACATCGCTCCGGCAATGAACAGGCTGAGAATGCCTTCCGGAATGAGGACGCGCGTGAACAGGTAATAGCCCGCAGTTGTGGAGGCGAACAGCGCGGCGTAGATTCCGGCGCGATCACCGAAGGCGCGTCGTGCCCAGGCACCGGCCAGCAGCACGAGCCCGAGCATCGCAAGGACGGTCGGGAGCCTGGTAGCGAACTCGTTGGTTCCGAACAGGCGATAGCTGTTGGCCACCAGCCAATACATCATCGGCGCCTTTTCCAAATAGCGAACGCCATTGACGTGCAACGTCACGAAGTCGTGGTTCGCGAGCATCTCGCGGGCGGCTTCGGAGTGGGTCGAATCCGCGTCGTCCTGCAACGGGGGCGAAAACGCCGAACCAAGATAGATGATGGCAAAAAGAATGACTACAAAGATGAGCGGGCGCACGAATGTAGTACTCGCCGGCTTCGTTTCCGAGGGCGCTGTGATGAGGGCAGGGTGGCTCATGAATAACCCTCCTATGCTAACAGCTGGGGACAGAGCTGGCTAAGGATGTTTATCGGACGCTGCGCAAGAGTTCGGCCAAGTCCCGCTTCATAAGCGACACTCGTCCACGCACATCGTTGAGCATCGATGTCCGGTTGTCGATGGCATTGATCGTCACAGTAGTCTGCATCATGCTGCCTGTAAGTTGTCGAACGGCGGACTGCGATGCATTGGCACTGACTCTTCCGTCCCTTACCCAAGTCGCCATCAGCGCTTGTACGCGCGTTTGCTGAGGCTCGCCAATAGGCGCGGAATTCAGGTACTTCCAAACGTCTTCAGGGTATTCGCTTTGGAGCACGAAAGGTTGTTTGAAAAAGGGGGCCAGCATATTGGGGATGCGGCCGACCGGCATCGATCCGCCGTGCTGCTGGTGGAGACTGTAGACTTGCAATGCCGTCGAGGCACTACTGGCGGCTACGCCGATCTGGTCTCCCAGAATGGCCGTGCTGTCGTTGAATTGCAATGCAGTACCGAGGATGCCACTGCCTGCGCCGGAGACTATGTTTCCGATGGTGGTGACGTTCAGTCCACGGTCGCGCTTAGATTGAAGGATGGTCCTCATGTCGGAGAGTTGTGCTCGTTCATTGTCGATTTCCGCCAGCACGGAGTCGACGTCGAGCGATGCAGCGAGCACGGACGTATGGATTTCTTGGCGGAGCTGCATGACACGCATACTGTCGTTGTGGAGCCGCTGATTTCGCAGCGATCTGAGTTCCAGGGCTTGAGAAGAAATGCCGAGTATGTCGGCAGCTTGTAGCGCGTTGGGCGGCGCCTGTTCCTGCGCCAGACTGAGCAAAGCGGTTGTTGAGATGGTGAGTACGATTACCAGCGAACACTTCATCAGGCGCCTCGGCACAGGGGTTCTCTCGCTAGATTGCGAATGTCCGAAGCGAGTTGTTCGGCGGTAAAAGACAACAGCCGAGGACTTTCGGGTCCTCGGCTGCAGATGGCTGTTGTTTGTGGCGATCTTAAGCGGCTCGGTCTATGCGGCTGGAGCCGCCGCGCACGCTGCGTCCTGTGATCAACCGGAAGATGAGTGTCAGGATAACGGCTCCCGCAATCGCGACGAGGATCGTGTAGATCGTCCCCCCTCGGCCCGAGAAGCCTATGGCCTCCATGATCCAGCCACCCACGATGCCGCCGACGATGCCCAGGATGATGTCTCCGAGCACCCCGTAACCTGAGCCTCTCATGATCTTGCCAGTGGCCCAGCCGGCGATCAGGCCGACGATGATCCACCAAAGAAAATGCATATTCTCCCCCACATTGGCCAAAATATTGGCTTTCTGATGAGAGCCTGATGAGCTAGTCGAGGTTGCGTTGGAAACGTGTGCTGAGCGGGGGCTGCCCCTTGTTTTCGGCCTGCGATTTACGGCAGGTGTGATGCTAAAATCAGACTTTCCAGACGATTGGAGCGAATTCAGTGGAGCAGGCGAGCACAGGACTGGCCAGAATTTTTCGTGACCTGCTGGAGCATGCACCGCCGCATGAGGTTCCCTTAATTGCCTGGCCTTTAGTGTGCGGCGAAAAGGTTGCAAGCCGCACACGAGCCGTTCTGTTTGTTAATAGTGTTGTTTGGATCGAAGTACCTGATCGTGCTTGGAAATTACAGTTGATGGAGCTTGCACCTCAGTATGTGGCCGCGCTCAACACTCTGGGCGGCGACTCTGTTTCGCGTGTAGAGTTTCTGATGCCCGGCGAAAAGCCCCCGGCAGTTTAGTCCCGTATCTCTTTAGAGCAAAAGATGAAAGTCACAGAAAAAGACGTTCGCTACGTTGAGGATTTGGCCAATCTCGAGTTGAGCGATGCTGAGCGCGCGCGTATGACCAAGGATCTAAATTCGATCCTCGAATACGTCGACCAGTTGGGTGAACTCGACACCAGCGATGTTGAGCCGATGTCTCAGACGGCAGATCGCTACGGAGTGGATGAAAGCCAAACAGGCACCGCGCGATTTCTCTATGCGATGCGCGAGGATGTTGCGCGTCCTTCATTGCCGCATGACGAGGCACTGCGAAGCGCACCGGACGGAGACGGCACGTTCTTCCGTGTTCCTAAAGTGATTGAAAAGTAGAGCGAGAACCGAACGATGGATTTGAACATACTCACAATCGAAGCGGCACGAACCGCGGTCCAGGAACGGCAGATTACGGCGACAGCGCTGGCCGAAGCATTCCTGAAGAAGATCGATGCGGAAGACGAGAAGATTGGCGCGTACCTGCTGGCTTGCCGTGAGCGAGCGCTTGAGCAGGCGGGCAGGATCGATGCGATAGCGGACAAGGGGAATCCGTTGCCGGCACTTGGCGGTGTGCCACTTGCAGTGAAGGACGTACTTGTCACGAAGGGCGTTCGCTCGACCGCGGGCTCCAAGATTCTTGGCAACTATGTTCCGCCCTATACGGCGACCGCTGTTGAGAAACTCGAAGCGGCAGGCGCGGTGATTCTGGGGAAGCTGAACTGCGATGAGTTTGCGATGGGTTCATCGAACGAGAACTCGGCGTTTAAGCCCGTCCATAACCCGCGTGATCTGAGCCGAGTGCCGGGTGGATCGTCAGGCGGTTCTGCGGCCGCAGTTGCGGCAGGAACCGCGATTGCCACGCTTGGGTCTGATACGGGCGGTTCCATACGTCAACCAGCCGCTTTCTGTGGGGTGGTGGGAGTGCTGCCGACCTATGGACGCGTTTCGCGTTATGGTCTGATCGCATTCGCATCGTCACTTGATCACGTCGGGCCTGTCGCGAAGACGGTGAAAGACGCCGCCATTCTGTTGCGCGAGATTTCCGGGCGCGATCCGATGGATTCGACCTCGGCGAACGTTCCCGTACCTGAATTTGCGCAGGAAATCGAAAAGCCAGTTAAGGGACTACGGGTGGGAGTGCCGAAAGAATATTTCGGCGAAGGACTCGATCCCGAAGTTCGCGGCGCCGTAGAAGCGGCCATACAGAAGCTAGCGGAGATTGGGTGTGAAGTTAAGCCGATCTCGCTGCCGCATACGAAATACGCGGTTCCGACTTACTACGTCATCGCCACGGCTGAAGCGTCGTCCAACCTGGCGCGCTTCGATGGTGTGCGCTACGGCTACCGAGCCCAGGGTGTGAAGGCGCTTTCGGAAATGTATCGCCGCACTCGCGACGAAGGCTTCGGTCCGGAAGTGAAGCGCCGAATCATGCTCGGGACGTACGCGCTGAGCGCGGGCTATTACGACGCCTATTACCTGAAGGCACAGAAGGTCCGAACGCTGCTGACCAAGGACTTTGAAGATGCGTTCAGGGAAGTCGATGTCATCGCGACGCCCACGACACCTACGGCGGCTTTCAAGATGGGAGAGAAGGTTGACGATCCCGTCTCGATGTATCTGGCGGACATCTATACCGTTACGGCGAATCTGACCGGTGTGCCAGGGATCTCGGTGCCGTGCGGCAACTCGCGCGAAGGCCTTCCGATTGGGCTACAGATTCTTGGCCGTCACTTCGACGAAGCCATGGTCATCCGTGTGGGGCACGCATACGAGCACGCGCGGGGCTGACTTCCACTCTTTTTACGATGCAATCCGCAATCGGACATGTCCGGTTGCGGATTTTGTTTTGCACCTCCAGTTTTTCGAAGCAAGTAACAGATTCAGAGTAGGTGTAAGAACTACTCTGGTTGGGTGAGTGTCCTTCAGAAGACGCGTGCTAAGTGCTTGAGAATCTTGTTCGATTCATCACGAGTGTCGGAATGCAAATTGCTCATTGTTGTGCGGAGGAATTATGAGCACTGCTACTTCGAAGAGAGTCGCCCTGCTGATCGTTGCAGTGGCCCTTACAGTGACGTCAGCATTCGCGCGCGATCACCGGCGCGAGCACCGGAGAGAGCACGAGCGAATGGAGCGGCGAGTCGAACATCGACGCTGGGAAGAATCGCGGGCTCGCGAACACCGTCGGCATGAGCGAGAGCGTTGGGCTGCGGAACATCGTCGTGACGAGCGTCGTCCGCGCGGATGGGATCACGGGCGCAAGACAGGTTGGGGAGATCGCGACGTTCCTCCAGGACAGTTCAAGAAGGATTCCCGCGATACTTCGTTTCACGGTCCAGTCAACGGCAGTTCGAATCGCGGATGGAGAGGAAATCACAATCAGCCGAGCACGACGGGCGGAGATTCGCACAATTCAGACATGAGGAACATGGCTGAGCTCAAACGCAAGAAATAGATGAACCTTCGTTAGCAATGCGTTTGTTGTTGAACTCTGGACTGATACATCAGAAAATAAATCCAGAATAGTTCAAATCCGCAAATGCGGAATATAACGGAGGCTATAACAATGGCAACGAAGAAAGCTGCAGCAAAGAAACCGGCAAAGAAGGCCGCAAAGAAGGCTGTAAAGAAGGCTGTTGCAAAGAAGCCCGCAAAGAAGGCCGCAAAGAAGTAGTTTGACCAACGTTGTAATCAGGGGCGCGGGCGACCGTGCCCTTCTTCATTTTAGAGCGATTCGTAATAGCGTTCACCGGCGCAGCCGCGGCACAGAGTGCGTCCATCGCGACGAACCTCACGGCGGAAGTTGATTCCTTCACCGCATTCCTCGCAAACGACTCTGTCACCTTTGTAGCCCGGCATTTCCTCGGGACCGACTTCGACCTTCACCGACTGTACGTTGAATAGTTCGCCATCATTCATTTCCCGATACGCTCGCATCTGCTGCTGGTTCTTGTCGGTGATTTCGGGATGCATGCTGCGAGCCAGTTGCTTCGAGGATTCTTTGGCGCTGATGCGAACTGCGGTTCCAGTTTGGAGATCCACAAAGGTGGCGGCAACTTTGCCCCAATCGCGGAACTTCAAGGCACGCTTGCCGAGTCGGCAGCTGGTGACGACCGCAACAGCGTCAGTGGCACAACGGTCAATCTCGACGTAGGTGACCAATCGCTTGCGGTCTTTGCCTTGGGGATCTTCGATGCCGAGCTGCTGGAGACCGTACATCGCCATGCGCACTCCGAGTATCTGCCCGGCGCACAGGTGGCCGTGTGCCACTTCAGCATCGTGCAGATACTCGTCGAACGACTTCATTTAGTCGTCTTCTTTCGCCTCGGGCTCAGTTGCCAGATCAGCAGCGCGCCCATGCACTTCAAACGAAACCTTGGGCTTGCCGTTCTTTGGCGCAAAGGTCACGCGCATGGGTTGTCGCTGCCAAACGGGCGTCTCGCATTCGGACTCGGGTATATCGCCGTTGGTTGCGGCACCAAGCGGAGCTCTGACCACTGGCTTGCGAGTGCCGAGTTGCGCAACGACGGCATAGAGTTTCTCGGCGTTCTCGGAGAGGCCACAATAGGCGACGTAGTCTCGATACCAGACTGCCTCAGAATAGTACGGATCAAATTCTGGCAGCTTCAGTTGGCTCACGCGTCCAGTGGAGCGATTGACCAAGACCCAACCGCCGCGCTGCCATTTCCACTTCGTGACCGGCTTGTCGTCGTCGGGCAGAGTGTCGTTTACTCGATAGGCACGACGAACCGCGAAGAGTTCGTCGGTGATGTCGTGTGTCTCTCCGGTGGTGAACTCCTTAATTTTGCCGTCGACCATCAGGGCGCGAATCTTGATGTCCTGAGATTTGTTTTCAGTGGGGCCAAGGAACAGCTTGACGGTGAAAATTTTGCCAAAAGAGATAGCGTGCGGCTTTGACGCAGCTATTGAAAAAGCTGTTAATATCACTAAAGCAAGCAAGAGAATGGAGGCCCGTCGCATAGCTTTCAAGATAATGCGCGCCTCGCCGATGAGCAAGTGTTCGAAAAAAGCAACCTTGATATCAGAGACTTACGTCTGACTCTAGTGGTGCCTGAATTCACAAATCGCAAACGGGCCGCCCGTATCCTGGTCGTGGACGATAACCAGGACAACAGTATGTTGATGCGAGAACTGCTCGCGTCGCGCGGCTATGACGTCACCACCGCTTCGACGGCGGAAGAAGCCGAAGAGATTCTCACAGGGCCTCATCCGGATCTGATTCTTCTCGATGTCATCATGCCGGGGAAGTCGGGTTATGAGCTCTGCCACGAGTTGAAGAACGATCCTCTGACTCGCTTGATTCCCGTGGTGATGATTACCGGTCTGAGCGATCGCGAAGACAAGGTACACGGCATTGAAGTGGGCGCGGACGATTTTCTGAACAAGCCGATTTTTCCCGAAGAGCTGTTCGCTCGCGTGAAGTCCCTTCTGAAACTGAAGGAATTTACGGACGAGCTTGATAACGCTGAAGACGTGCTGTGTACGCTGGGTCTTAGCGTTGAGGCGCGCGATCCCTATACGGAAGGACATTGTGAACGGCTTGCGAAGTATGCTGCCGAAATGGGGACCCACATGGGCCTTGATGCGGAGTCAGTTGTCGCACTGAAGCGCGGCGGCTATCTGCACGACCTAGGAAAGATACGGATTCCCGACGAAGTTTTGAAAAAGGGTGCGCTCCTCACTGATGGTGAGTGGAAGATTATGAAGCAGCATCCGATCTATGGTGAGACCATCTGCAAGCCATTGCGATCGCTGCGGCTTGTGTTGCCTATCATTCGTCATCATCACGAGCACTGGAACGGTAGCGGCTATCCGGATGGATTGCGCGGGGAAGAGATTCCGCTGCTGGCGCGAATTCTTCAGGTAGTGGACGTCTATGATGCGTTGCGTACCGAGCGTCCTTACAAAGCTGCTCTCACGCACGAGCAGGCTGCACAGATGATGCGCAAGGAAGCTGAAGCCGGTCTCTGGGACAAGAATTTGGTTGAGCTCTTCCTGAAGATGGTGAACGAGCGAGTCTCGCAGGTGGCCTGAGCGAAGTCCGGCAGATCCCCAGCTTTCCTGCGCAACGGCAGGCACCAAGGCAAATCCGCACCCTTGCTGCGCAAATGTAGGGCACCCAAGGCCCAAGTGGTTACAAGCCTGCTGTCGTCTTCTGCGCGACGGTTTCTTCGCTGTTCTCACCCAGGCGCATGCTGATATCCCTATAAAGGAAAACCGCGCAAAGAGCGGCCGCGACCAGCAACAACGATCCGGGCATTGGCTGCTTCAACAGCAGCTTGCCGGTTCCAAACAACGCAAAGTAGACCATGAAACAGCCCAACAGGGCTGCCATCAGGTTGCGCCCAAGATCGTGCGTTTGCGGGACATCGGTAGCGAGCTTCGCAATCGGCTTCCATCCGAGAACATCCGGCCGCACCTTGCGGTAGAAGCGAAGAAGTATCTCTTCAGACTCGGGCTGAGTGAGCAAGGTCACGATCATCCAGATCGCAGTTGTAACAAGCGTGGTGGTGAGCGCCGTCTTGGCAAACACGACTGACTCTTGTCCGACGAATGGGGTGCTGCGCTCATGGTGTGTTAGCGTCATCCAGAGCCATGGCCAACGCAGCGTCAGAGTGACTACGAGCGCCGAAACCATGGCGGAGATTTCGCTCCAGGCGTTGATGCGCCACCAATACCAGCGCAGCATGTAGACGGCTCCGGTTCCCGCGCCGAGTTCGAGCACGATACGCCAGGCGTCACCGACCGAGCTCAGGTTCCAGGCAACGAGTGCTGAAGCGGCTACGAGCAGGACCGTCGCCAGTCTGGAGACGGTCACGTAATGCTGCTGACTGGCACTTTTGTTTACGAAGCGACGGTAAAAATCGGAAACGAGATACGAGGCGCCCCAGTTGAGCTGCGTAGCTACTGTTGACATAAATGCCGCAAGAAATCCGGCGACGATCAAACCGACGAGCGCATGTGGGACGTGATTTCGCACGACGAGCATGTAGCCTGATTCGGCATTTGCGCCGAGGTTGGGGAAGAGCACGACGGCGGCGAGCGCGGTCAGAATCCATGGCCAGGGGCGCAGGGCGTAGTGAGCGATGTTGAACCAGAGGACGCTGAGCACGCCGTCCTTTTCGTTGCGGGCGCTGAAGATGCGCTGGGCGATGTAGCCACCGCCACCCGGTTCGGCTCCGGGATACCATGACGCCCACCACTGCATGGCGATATGCACAATGAAGGTGATGGCTGGGAGCGTCCATAGCATCTCGGCGGTTATGCCGCGCGAGAAATCAGGCAAGAATGCCAAGGCATTGCCGGATTCGGGATGCGCTGCGTGCATCGCCTGAAGATGATCGATGAGCCCGCTCATGCCTCCGGCGGCGCGGACCGAATAGAAAGCCACGCCGATCACGATTCCCATCTTCAGCACGAACTGGAACAAGTCGGTCCAGAGAACGCCCCAGAGTCCGCCCAGCGAAACGTAGATGCCGGTGAAAGGAATCAGTGCGAGAACAGTGATGGCCGTGGCCTGAAATGTCGTAGCGCCAAACAGGTCATGGATGATGCTGATCATCGCTTTGGCTACCCAGCCCAAGATGAGGCAGTTCATCAGTAGTCCGAGATAGAGCGAGCGAAAACCGCGCAGGAAGGCTGCGGGCTTTCCGGAGTAACGCAATTCGGCGAACTCCACGTCGGTCAGCAGGCCGGAGCGTCGCCAAAGCCGGGCGAACAGGAAAACCGTCATCATGCCCGAAGGCAACATGCTCCACCAGAGCCAGTTGCCGGCGATGCCCTGGCGGTAGACGAGGCCGGTGACCACGAGCGGAGTGTCCGCGGCGAACGTGGTGGCGACCATCGACGTGCCTGCGAGCCACCAGCTTACGTTTCGGCCGGACACAAAATAGTCGTCGACGCTACGGGCAGAACGGCGGCGAAAATAGAGGCCAAGGACGAGGGTGATCGCAAGATAGGCGGCTACGGCGGACCAATCCAGCAGGCTGAAACTCATGGTTTACGTATGGTCGTGCCTTGGCTTGCCGCGTGTCAAACGGAAAACCGCTATTTGACTGGGAATTCTGGCTAAGGGCTTTTTTGCGTCGAACGCAGTGCTATTCGGGAAGGACCTGCCTCAGAACTCGAATGGCGTTTCCACCCATGATGAGCCGAATCTGGTCACCGGTGAAGCCTTCTTTCATCAATGCCTCGGTTACGAGCGGGACACCCGTCGTGTCGAAGGGAATGGTTACTGCTCCGTCGAAGTCGGAACCAAGCGCGACATGCTCGACGCCGACAACGTTGGCGGTATAGCGGACTGCGCGGGCAATGGCTTGGGCGTCGCCACCACAGGTTGCAGTCTTCCAATAGCCGATCCCAATGACGCCGCCGGTTGCGGCGATTTCTTTCAACTGCTTGTCAGCAAGATTGCGAGGATTGTTGCAGGTTCCTCGGACGCCCGTGTGCGAAACGACGACTGGGGCGGTAGCCATCGCTGTGACGTCGTCGATGGTTTTTGTGGACGCGTGTGCCACGTCAATCAGCATGTGCCTCGCTTCTGCGCGCCTGATCATCTCGCGCCCTTTGTCGGTTAATCCGCCCTTTTCTACGCCGCTCGCCGAGCCGCTCATGTCGGTGTCGAAGAAATGTGTGGGGGCAATCATGCGAAAACCTGCATCGAAGAGGCGATCGACGTTAGCAGGATTGCCTTCCAAAGCGTGTGCGCCTTCGAGGCCGAGAAAGCCTGCGGTGATATTACGATCGCTTTGACGACGTTTGAGATAAGCGTCGAGGTCAGACCTGCTTCGGATGAGAGTCAGCTTGGCGTCGGATCGCGCGGCGGCTTTCTGTAGAACACTCGCCTGGTACAGCGCCCGCTGCAAGAGACTGCTCCATGTGGATGGCGGCCACCCTTCGGCGACAGCTAGGTACTTGACCCGGTCGCCTTTATCCTCGGTGCGCTCGATGCTGATGCTGGTTGGCGCCTTGGTGACGACCGTGAATGCCTGAATGGCGACGTCGCCCTCGATTAGCCGTGGAATGTCCACGTGCCCGCGTTTGCTGCGCTGGTTGAGGTTGCGTCCCCAGAGTAGGGTGTCTGCATGAAGGTCGACCACCGTCATAGAGGAGTGAAGCCCATGTGCGGCTTTAGATACGCGATAGGGCGGGACGTGTTCGACCCGATTCAAACGCGACTCTGCATAGCGCGGTAGAGCCGATAACGCGACCGCCCCGGCAACGATGCCCAGACCTGTTCCGAGCAGAACGAGTTTCTTCATGTGAGCCGAAATGGTAAATCACTCTTGGTTAACTTGGAACTATTCAGTTTGTGTTCTCTGGGCCAACTGAGCGGGCGTTGACACCTCTGGCCAATTGTCCTGCTGCGCGATGGTTTGCTCGAGTCAAAACAATTCCAACAATTTTTCGATCAAAACGTTAGTTGCTGTCATCTGTACTGCTTCGGGCCACACTGGACCGAGGGGCCACGGGGCCGATCACAGGGTGAAATGATTCATTGGGCCTGATTTGACTATGTATGCAACGTTCAGGTACCAGAGTTGCATCTCTTGTTCATCTGGGCAGAGTAGCAGATGGAATTTGCGGGACAGCGGGATAAAACTGCGCGTTCCGTAAGCGGGGCGAACTCTGGCGCACAACCTAACTGTGGACGGCTGATTCGAAGCTGTGTTCGGCAGTCCGTTCTTTTACAAGCTGCAAGAACCGGCCCACGCGAAAGCGGAGCCGACCTCGGAAGCGGAAAGATTGGCTAGATGGGCCAAATATTCCATCGCAGTGCAAACACGATTGCTCGTGCCACGATAATTGGAACAGTGCTATTGGCGGGATTTGGTTTCTGGGTCATAGCACAGGTCCAGCGGTCCCCGTATACGAACTACGCCGGCGTGCATCGGGTACAGCCGGTGCCGTTCAGTCATCAGCACCATGTGTCGGGATTGGGGATCGATTGCCGCTATTGCCATACTTCGGTCGAGGTGTCGAGCTTTGCCGGCATTCCTCCGACCAAGACCTGCATGAACTGTCATTCGCAGATATGGAGTAACCAGCCGATGCTGGCGCCCGTACGCCAGAGTTTTCAGACGGGCCAATCGATTATCTGGACTCGCGTCAACGATCTTCCTGATTACGTATATTTCGATCACAGCATTCACATAAATAAGGGTGTTGGCTGCAATGACTGTCACGGTCCCGTGCAGCGAATGCCGCTCATGTATGCGCAGAACACGTTGCAGATGGAGTGGTGCTTGAACTGCCATCGCGCGCCGGAAAAGTTTCTTAGGCCGCGTGATCAGGTATTCAACATGAATTACCAGCAGCCCGGTGGTTTCAATCCCGTTGAGATGGACGGTAAGAAATTCACCGACCAGATTGCGCTGGGGAATTATTTAAAACAGAAGTATCACCTGCGCAGTGTTCAGGACATTACGAGTTGTTGGACTTGCCATCGCTAAGGTGGCGCGTTGTGGGGAACAGAACCGCATTGGTCGTGGCAGTGGGGCTACGACCTTCGAGAGAGCGGACAAATAAGCACGATGGACGAACAAAAGAATAAGACGGCACCCCCGGGCAGCGGCGGCAAAGAAGAGGTGTGCCCGAGCAAACGGCACTTGCTCTATTCCATACGTCCGGCGAAGGAAGAGGACGAACTGACACGCGCCGATTTCGAGGCCGCGCGACAGAAACTCGCCGAAAGCGAAGGGCCGGAATACTGGCGCAGCCTGGAAGAGCTTGCCGGAACCAAGGAATTCCAAGAGCAACTTCATCGCGAATTTCCGAAAGGCGCGTCGGAATGGCTGGACCCGGTTTCGCGTCGTGGCTTCCTCAAATTGATGGGCGCTTCGGTTGCGATGGCCGGACTGACCGGTTGCGTCAAGCAACCGCTGGAGCCGATTGTTCCTTACGTACAGCAACCGGAAGAGCTCGTTCTGGGAAGACCGATGTATTACGCGACCGCTATGGCGGTCGGTGGCTACGCTGTACCGCTGCTTGTCAAAAGCAACGACGGGCGACCGACCAAAGTGGAGGGTAATCCGGAGCATCCGGTCAGCATGGGTGGAAGCGACATTTTCTCGCAGGCATCCGTGTTGGGGCTATACGATCCGGACCGTAACCAGAACACGTATTACCAGGGCGAGATTAAGTCCTGGCCGGGCTTCATCGGCGGAATTCGCGCTGTGCTTGCTGGCATGCGGGGCAATGGTGCTGGCCTGAGGATTCTGACTGAGACGGTGAATTCGCCGACGCTGGCCGCGCAACTTCGGAGCTTGGTGCAGCGATATCCCGGCGCGAAGTGGTATCAATGGGACGCGGTCAATCGAGATAACGCGCGTGCGGGCGCGCGGATTGCTTTCGGGCGGCACGTCGAAGTGCAATACAGGATCATCGACGCCGACATCATTGTCTCGCTCGATGCGAATTTCCTGTCCGCCGGATTTCCGGGATTCACGCGCTACGCACGGGAGTTTGCTAGTCGCCGCCGTCCTGAACAGAATCCTGCTACGCGGCCGTTTACCACGGTCAACTACACTCCGATCCCGGATCGGCCCATCAACCGTTTCTATGCGATTGAGAGTACGCCAACGAATACCGGCGCCAAGGCTGACCACCGCGTGCCGGTGAAGTTCGCCGACGTCGAGAAGTATGCGCGCATTCTGGCTACGGCAGTGGGAGTCAATGCTGGCGGCGGAAATGCGAATGACGACTATGACGGAAAAGTGCTGGCGGCGATCGCGAAGGAGCTGCAGGCACATCGTGGTACGAGCGTAATCGTCGTCGGGGAGGAACAGCCGCCGGCGGTTCACGCGCTGGCTCATGCGATGAACGAGGCCTTGGGCAACGTCGGCAAGACGGTTGTCTACACCGACCCGATCGAGGCGAATCCCACTGACCAGACCGCCGGACTCAAGGAACTGGTTGGGGAAATGTGGGCGGGGAAGGTCGAGATGCTCGTCATCAGCGGCGGTAATCCAGTGTATGACGCGCCTGTTGATCTGAACTTTGTTGGCGCCCTCCAGAAGGTTGCAATTCCGATTTATCACGGCCTCTACGCCAATGAGACCGCCGCGAACTGTGCCTGGGTCGTCACCGGCACTCACTACCTGGAAGAGTGGAGCGATGCGCGGTTCCCGGATGGCAGTGTAGGCATCGTGCAACCGCTGATCGCGCCGCTGTATGGCAGCAAGAGCGCGCACGAACTGTTCAATGTCTTTGGTGATCAGCCGGAAGCATCGGGATACGACACTGTTCGAAGTTACTGGCATACGCAGCATGGTGGAGCGGATTTTGAGGCTTGGTGGCGCAAGGCCGTGCATGACGGTTTTGTCGCAAACTCGGCGTATCAGCCCGTGAATGTTCGCGTAAACACTGGAGCAATTCCCGCAGCAGCTCAGCCGCCGTCCGGTTCCGGAGTGGAAATCATCTTCCGTCCCGATCCGTCCATCTGGGACGGACGCTTCGCCAACAATGCCTGGTTGCAGGAACTTGCGAAGCCCATGACGAAAGTCGTCTGGGACAATCCCGTCCTGATGAGTCCGGCGACGGCGAAGAAGATGAACATCAATCAAGACGACATTGTTGAAATCCCGAACGCCGGACAGAAGGTGAAAGGTGCGATCTGGATTCAGCCGGGACATCCTGACGATTCCATCACCGTGTTCCTCGGGTATGGCCGGGAGCACGCAGGACGTGCCGGGACGGGCATGGGATTCAATGCATATCCGATTCGCGAAAGTGGCGCGCTGAATGTGGTGCGTGGCGTTCAGATTCGCAGGACGGGGGAGACCTACCAGCTGGTCACGACGCAGGGGTTCCAGTCGATGGAAGGCCGTGCGATCGTTCGCGAGGCATCGCTTGAGGAATATCGGCACGATCCGGAGTTCGCGCGTAGGGAAGAGGCTGAGCCTACACCGGGTGAGACTCTCTACCCTAACTACGACTACACGGGATATGCATGGGGGATGGCGATTGATCAGAACGCTTGCGTCGGGTGCAACGCGTGCATCGTCGCTTGCCAGTCCGAGAACAATATTCCAGTTGTAGGAAAGACGGAAGTTGCGCGAGGACGGTACATGCACTGGCTGCGAGTGGATACGTACTACAAAGGCGGGATGGCGAATCCTCAGGCTCTGTTCCAGCCGGTACCGTGCATGCATTGTGAAAATGCGCCCTGCGAGCTGGTTTGTCCGGTGAACGCAACCGTACACGACACCGAGGGACTGAACGACATGGTGTACAACCGCTGTGTCGGCACGCGCTACTGCTCGAACAACTGCCCGTATAAGGTGCGGCGGTTCAACTTCCTTCTCTTCCAGGACTGGAATACTCCGCAATACAAGATGATGCGCAACCCTGACGTGAGTGTGCGGAGCCGCGGCGTGATGGAGAAGTGCTCCTATTGTGTGCAGCGCATCACACATGCACGAATCGATGCTGAAGAACATGAGCGCCTCATTCCGGATGGCTCTTTGCAGACGGCATGCCAGCAGGCTTGTCCGGCCGACGCGATCGTTTTCGGCAACATCAACGACACGAATTCGCTCGTGGTCAAGCTGAAGCAGAACACGCGCAACTACGGATTGCTTGGCGAACTTAACACCCGGCCGAGGACAACATATTTGGCCGTTGTAAGGAACCCCAACCCCGAGATCCCGGAGAAGTCATAGCGATGCCTGAGACACGCGCAACCGAGCACATGCAGGAAACGCACGGGCGTCCGCCTGTCATATTGCCAGGGCATACTTACGCGACGATTACGGACAAGCTCAGCGCGATCGTTCTCTCGCGTCGCACGCCTTTGGGCTGGTACATGGGTTTTATGGCGGGTATGTCACTGGTGGGCATACTCACCCTGGCGATCTGCTATTTGATCTACCGTGGCGTCGGCATCTGGGGCATCAACATTCCGGTCGCGTGGGGCTTCGCGATCATCAATTTCGTGTGGTGGATCGGAATCGGTCACGCCGGGACGTTCATCTCGGCGATCTTGTTGCTGCTGAAGCAGACATGGCGCAGTTCGATCAATCGCTTTGCCGAAGCGATGACGCTGTTTGCCGTGATGTGCGCGGGCATGTTCCCGCTGCTGCACATGGGCCGTCCGTGGCTGTTCTACTGGATGTTCCCGTACCCGAACACGATGACGATGTGGCCGAACTTTCGCAGCCCGCTGGTGTGGGACGTGTTCGCGGTATCAACGTATTTCACGATTTCACTGCTGTTCTGGTATGTGGGCTTGGTGCCTGATCTTGCTTGTATGCGCGATCGGGCGGTGAGCAAGTGGGCCAAAGGCATTTACGCCATGCTGGCCATGGGATGGCGCGGCTCTGCACGGCACTGGAACAATTATCAGTCGACGTACCTGCTTCTTGCCGGTCTGGCTACACCGCTGGTGCTTTCGGTGCACACGGTCGTCAGCTTCGACTTTTCGGTGGCGATCGTGCCCGGATGGCATGCGACGATCTTCCCGCCGTACTTCGTTGCCGGAGCGATCTTCTCTGGGTTTGCCATGGTGCTCATTCTCGCAATTCCGATCCGCAAGATCTACGGATTGCAGGATGTGATCACGATGCGTCACCTTGATAACGCAGCGAAACTGATGCTCGCGACCGGCCTGATTGTGGCCTACGGCTACGTCACCGAGACGTTTTTCAGTTGGTACGGTGTTAACCAGTACGAGAAGTACTTGACGTGGAACCGGGAGCACGGACCGTATGCGTTCGTCTATTGGGGAACGATTCTGTGTAATGTGGCCCTTCCGCAACTGCTCTGGTTGAAGAAGTTCCGTCAGTCGAACATTCTGCTCTTCTTAATCTCGGCCGGTGTTCTGCTCGGAATGTGGTTTGAACGCGTGATGATTGTCGTAATCAGTTTGCATCGCGACTTCCTTCCGTCCTCCTGGGGCATGTACGTACCGACGCGATGGGACTGGGCGATTTTTCTCGGAACCATCGGCTTCTTCACGGCGGCTATGTTCCTGTTCCTGCGGCTTGTGCCGGCGATACCAATTTTTGAAATGCGAGAACTCGTACACGAGACGACAGAGGAGGTGGCGGCACGATGAAAGCTCCTCTTTACGGATTGCTTGCTGAGTTCGACTCGCCCTCCGAGATTTTGACGGCCACTCGTCGAGCGTACCTCGAGGGCTACCGGCGCATGGATGCGTACACACCGTTCCCGGTGCATGACCTGGCTGAAGCGTTGGGATCAAAGAAGTCGTACGTTCCGACGCTTACGCTCATTGGCGGACTGCTCGGCGGCGGGTCGGCCTATATGTTGCAGTACTGGATTAACAACATCGCGTATCCGCTCAATGTGGGTGGGCGCCCGTTTCACTCCTGGCCTTCGTTCATTATCGTGACGTTTGAAATGACGGTGCTGTTTGCGGGCATAGCGGCCGTGTTCGGCATGTTCGCGCTTAACGGACTGCCCATGCCTCATCATCCGATATTCAATTCCGAGGAGTTTAGTGCGGCCACTCGGGACAAGTTTTTCCTTTGCATTGAAGCCACCGACCCGCGGTTTGAACGGACGGAAACCGAGCGGTTCTTGTTGGACCTAAATCCCCGTGCGGTCACGGAGGTGTCCAATTAAGACGAACTGCAAAAGTATCGTCGGCCGTTGGCTGTTGGCAGCTGCATTCCTTTCGCTGCTCGTGCTTACGGCCTGTCGCGAGGACATGCAGAACCAGCCGCGTTTCAAGCCACTGCGCAAGAGCGATTTCTACGAAGACGGACGCTCGTCGAGGTCGCTTGTGCCCGGTACTGTCGCGCGTGGCAATCTCCGAGCCGACACCTATTTCTACACGGGCATGATGGGGAATCAGGTTGGCAACGTGATGCCGTTCCCGGTGACGCAAGAAGTGCTTGAGCGAGGGCGCGAGCGGTACAACGTGTATTGCGCGCCGTGCCACTCGCGCACAGGTGTCGGCAACGGCATGATCGTGCAGCGCGGGTATCGTCGTCCTCCGTCGTATCACACTGATCGGCTGCGTACGTCACCGCTCGGCCATTTCTACGACGTGATGACGAATGGCTTCGGCGCCATGCCGGATTACGCTCAGCAGATCACGCCTCAGGATCGCTGGAACATCGTCGCATACATACGCGCACTGCAATTGAGTCAGGCTGCTCCGGGCAGCATGGTTCCTGCGGGACAGAACATGCCGTCCGCATCGCCGCCGCTTCCCGGAACTCCCGGTACGGGCGCGACGATTACGCCCGCGCCTAACGGTTCGTCGGGCGAGATCTACACCCCCAAGAAGGAGAATAAATGAGCACTGCGCGCCCAGGCCTGGACTTGATGGCACCTCCGATCGTGGAGAAGTGGCAGCGTAATGCCCTTATCGTCGGAGCGCTAGGTAGTATAGGTGGGATAATCGGTTGGATTATCGAAGCCGATGAGTTCTATCGCTCGTTCCTGCTGGGATACATGTGGTGCCTCGGCCTGACGCTGGGCTGCATGGCTATCCTGATGGTCTATCACCTCACGGGTGGTGCGTGGGGAACTGTGGCACGGCGCATTCTCGAAGCGGGCATGAGGACGCTGCCGCTGATGATCGTGCTGTTCATCCCGATTCTGATCGGCTTGCATCATCTTTATCCGTGGTCGCGCGCTGACGTGCTCGCGTCTGATGCGGACGTCCGTCGCGTGGCGGCGCAGTATCTCAGCCTTCGGTTCTTCTTATTGCGGGCGGTGCTGTATTTCCTTGCCTGGTCAGCTCTGGTAGTCGCGTTGGGCAAGATCTCCGACCGGCAGGATAAGCCTCCGCTGGTCAACTTCGACGTTAAGCTTCGCCGAATTAGCGGTCCCGGCATTGTCTTCTATGGGTTCTCGATAACGTTCGCGTCGGTGGACTGGGTGATGTCGGTCGATCCACACTGGGCCTCGACGATTTACGGTCTTTTGTTTATGGCCGGACAGGGACTACTCACGCTTTGTTTCATCGTGCTGATTGGTTCGGCGCTGGTCCGCTACAAACCTCTTTCGGAAGCATGGAAGCCCGACCAGTTCCTCGACCACGGCAAGCTGATGATGGCCTTCACGATGATGTGGGGATGGTTCGCCCTATCGCAGTGGCTGATCATCTGGGCAGGTAACCTGCCAGACGAGATTACCTGGTACCTAAATCGCACTCGCGGAGGATGGAACGTTTGGGGCTTTCTGCTCATCTTTATAGAGTTCGCGATTCCATTTGCGTTTCTGTTGTCGCGGCAGGTTAAGAGTGACTGGAAGTCGCTTCGCTGGATCGCCCTGTGGCTGGTCGTAGCACGATACATGGATTTGCTGTACATCATCATGCCGAGTTTCGACAACCGAAAGGGGCACTTCCATTACAGCTGGCTCAATGCCGTTGTCCCACTTGGCATGGCGGGACTCTGGCTGACTTACTTCTTCTTCAATCTGAAGCGCAGGCCTCTACTTGCGCAATATGACGAACACGTAACCTTACTTTTCGAGCAGGGACACGAGCATGAGCACGAACTTCAATCCTGATCCGACTGATCACGGGAAGGACATCGAGGGCGAGATTTATCCGGAGCAAGTGCGTAATCCGGAGGTCGATTACGATCGCACGGATATGAACGCTAAGGCGATCGTCGGCTTTCTCATCGCGCTCGCGATCGCCGGTGTATTCATGCACCTGGCGCTCTGGTCGGTCTACAAGTATTACGCCGGATCAGCTAAGGCACCGACGCCAACCGCAGGTCCCATCATGAGCAGCACACGGCAATTGCCGCAGGGCGATCCTGAGCGGACGTTTCCGCCGCCGCGTCTCCAGGCTGATGATGTCGCCGATATGAACAAATTCCGCGATTACGAAGAGCAAGTCCTGAATACCTACGGTTGGGTCGATCAAAACGCGGGTGTCGCACACATCCCGATAGAACAGGCGATGCAGACACTGGCGAAACAGGGGCTACCAACGCGTCCGCAGACACCCAATAACGCGGCGGTGCAGCAGGCACAGGCTCCTGCGCCGGGTTCGGGCGGAGCCGAAACCAGAGAACGGGCAGGAGAGGGTCCGGCGAACAAATAAGGAGATCGCGCCGACAAGGCGAGAAGAGGACATTGTGAGTAGCGCAATATCAAGGCACATGAAGAAGGTCCTGCAGTCGGCAGCGCTCGCCTGCATGTTTGCCAGTCTGGCGAATGCTCAGGGCGGAATCATGCGAGGCCAGGACTTGCCCTCGACCACGTTGCCGCCCAATCTGAGCAACGTCTCCGTGGAGCAGAAACTCGGCGCGCAATTGCCGCTCGATTTGCCTTTTCATGATGAGACTGGCCAAAACGTCACATTGCGGCAGTACTTTCAGGCTGGCCGCCCGGTTGTCGTTAACCTCGTTTACTACGATTGCCCGATGCTCTGCACCGAAGTCCTAAATGGACTGAGTGGCACATTCCGTCTTCTTGCGTTCGACATCGGCAAGGACTACGAGGTGGTGACGGTCAGCTTCGACTCGCGCGAAAAGCCAGCATTGGCGGCGTCGAAGAAGAAGGCTTACCTGCAACGGCTCGGGAAACCAGGCGCTGAATCCGGGTGGCATTTCCTGACGGGTGATCAACAGTCGATAACGGCTCTGACCAATGCGGTCGGCTTCCATTATCAGTGGGACGAGAAGCTGCAACAGTTTGCGCACGCGACGGCCATCATGGTCGCCACGCCGGAAGGAAAGCTCTCTCACTATTTCTACGGTGTGGATTATCCCGCGAAAGACTTGCGCCTTGCGCTGGTAGAAGCTTCACACGACAAGATCGGAAATCCGGTCGACGCCGTCCTGCTCTATTGCTATCACTACGACCCGCGTACCGGCAGGTACGGTGCGGTCGTGACCAATATCGTGCGTCTGGGCGGCGTAATCACGTTGCTGATACTGGGCTCTTTCTTGATCGTAATGTTCCGCAGGGAACCGAAGGGAAAAGACAACGCGCGCAACGCTGAGATCCTGTCCACTGCGCGCAAGAACTGAAAGATATGGGCGAAAATTTTCCACTTTGGCCGACGGCCGCGTCTAGTAGCGCCAGTAACTTGGACGCGCTCTTCATATATTTGGTCGCCGTCACCGGCGCTGTCACCCTGCTGATCTTTCTGCTGATATTCCTGTTCGCGATGAAGTATCGGCATGGAAAGCACAAGGCCGTGCAGATTGAAGGGTCTCTGCCACTGGAGCTGACGTGGAGCATCATTCCACTTTTCATTTTCATGACCTTTTTCGCCTGGGGCACCACGATCTACTTTCAGGAAGCTAAGCCGCCGCGCGACGCGATGGAAGTATTCGTCGTAGGGAAGCAATGGATGTGGAAGGTTCAGCACCCCGACGGCGTGCGCGAGATCAATGAACTTCATGTGCCAGCCTACAAGGACGTTCGCCTGACGATGATCTCGCAGGACGTGATTCACAGTTTTTTCATCCCGGCGTTCCGCATCAAAGCTGATGTGCTCCCCGGACGCTATACGACTACCTGGTTCCATGCGACGAAGCCCGGTCGCTATCACCTGTTCTGTGCCGAGTATTGCGGAACCCAACACTCTGGCATGATCGGCCAAATCGTTGTGATGGAGCCTGCTGAGTACGAAGCGTGGTTGCAGAGTGGCGGCGGGGAAGGTTCGCTGGCGTCCACCGGCCAAAAGATCTTCCAGCAGCTGGGTTGCGCGAACTGTCATCGCTTCGATACGCAAGGGCGTGGCCCGAATCTGCAAGGTGTATACGGGCGGACGACGCTGATGGATGACGGCAGCTCGGTCGTGGCCGACGACAATTACGTTCGCGAGTCGATACTGAATCCCGGTGCAAAGGTCGTCGCCGGATTTAAGCCCATTATGCCGACGTTCCAAGGCGTGCTGAGTGAAGAACAGGTATTGGCATTGATTTCCTACGTGAAGTCATTGTCGACGCCGGCTCAGCGAGAACCGGTCAGCAGCCGTCCAGCAGTTCCGGCACAGGCCGGCGCTCCACAGGTGCAATAGCTCATGGCAACCGCAACTCGTCCCGAAATAGAAACGACGAATTACTTGAACGCTGACTACGGCATCAAGTCCTGGCTGCTGACCACGGACCACAAGCGAATCGCCTTGCTGTACCTGATCAGCATCACGCTGATGTTTTTTGTGGGCGGATTCTTCGCGTTGTTGATCCGGCTTGAGCTGCTCACGCCAGCCGGCGATCTCGTGCAGGCAGATACTTATAACAAGCTGTTCACGATGCATGGCATCGTGATGATCTTCTTCTTCTTGATTCCGTCCGTACCCGCCGTTCTCGGGAATTTTCTGGTCCCGTTGATGATCGGGGCCAAGGATCTTGCATTTCCGAAGATCAACCTGCTGAGCTGGTACCTCTACACGATCGGCGCAATCATGATGGTCTACGACATCGTGATCGGCGGTGTCGATACCGGCTGGACCTTCTACACGCCGTTCAGCACGACGTTCTCGAACACCAACGTAATCATCGCGGCACTGGCGATCTTCGTGGCGGGATTCTCGTCGATTCTCACCGGCCTGAACTTCATTGTCACCATGCACCGCATGCGCGCTCCGGGCATGACGTGGGGACGAATGCCGCTGTTCCTGTGGTCGAACTACGCGACCTCGATCATTCAGCTACTCGGAACGCCGGTACTCGCAATAACGCTCATGCTGGTGGCGCTGGAGCGGCTTTTCAATATTGGTATTTTCAATCCGCAACTCGGCGGAGACCCGCTGCTGTTTCAGCACCTGTTCTGGTTCTACTCCCACCCCGCCGTGTACATCATGATCTTGCCGGGCATGGGAGTGGTAAGCGAGGTGGTGGCGTGCTTCTCGCATAAGCGAGTCTTCGGGTATTCCTTTGTGGCGCTTGCCTCTATTGCGATCGCCGTACTCGGATTTCTGGTATGGGCGCACCACATGTTCGTCGCCGGCATATCGGTTTACGCTGCGATGATCTTTTCGTTCTTGAGCTACATGGTCGCCGTACCCTCGGCGATCAAGGTCTTCAACTGGACCGCGACGATGTACAAGGGATCGATCCGGTTCAACACGCCGATGCTCTACGCGATGGGTTTCATCGGCCTGTTCACCATGGGTGGCATGACGGGGCTGTTTCTGGCGTCGCTCGGTGTTGATGTGCACGTGACCGATACGTACTTCGTCGTGGCCCACTTCCACTACATCATGGTGGGGGGCATGGTCATGGGCTACCTGGCGGGAATTCACTTCTGGTGGCCGAAAATCACAGGAAGGACATATCCCGACGTCTGGGGACAGATTGCCGCGGCGACGATATTCCTCGGCTTCAATCTCACGTTCTTCCCGCAGTTCATCGTCGGATATCTGGGCATGCCGCGTCGGTACCATGCTTATCCCGCTGAATTTCAGATTCTCAACGTGCTCTCGACCGCGGGCGCATCGATCCTTGCGGTGGGCTATTTGCTGCCGCTGATCTATCTGTTCTGGTCGCTGCGTTATGGCAAAGCGGCGGGTCCGAATCCGTGGAACGCTACCGGCCTCGAATGGATGACCGCTTCGCCGCCACCGAAATACAACTTTGAAGAAACCCCCGTCGTGACCTGGGAAGCTTACGACTACGCGAACATGCCCGAGCCAGAGGAGGAGCCAGTTGCACGATAACGAGACCCCTGTGGCTGTTTCGACTCACAGCCTGCACGAGCACTTCGCCGACCTTGACCAGCAACGCGAGACAGCCACTCTCGGCATGTGGGCGTTTCTGGTCACCGAAGTGATGTTCTTCGGGGGAATGTTCACGGCGTACATGGTGTATCGCATCGCCTATCCGGGCGCGTTCAGCCAAGGCAGCGAGCACATGAACTTCTGGGCCGGAACGATCAACACCGTCGTACTAATCTGTTCCAGCTTGACGATGGCATTGGCCGTTCATGCGTCCCAGGAAGGGCGGCGCAAACTCATCGTGTGGTTACTGATTGCGACGATGGTATTCGGAGTCGCATTTCTGGCCATCAAGGGTTACGAGTACCACGAGCACTGGGTGGACCACAACGTCCCAGGTGACGCGCTGTTCGGCGTCAATCCTGAAACCGGTCAGCAGGTGTTTCGCGATCCTCGCCATACGGAGCTGTTCTTCGGACTCTACTTCGCGATGACTGGCTTCCACGCGCTTCACATGATTATCGGACTGGGCCTGGTCACGTTCATAGCGATCGAGGCGTGGCGCGGACGCTACACCCGCAACTATCACACGCCTGTAGAAAACGTAGGGCTGTACTGGCACTTTGTCGATATAGTCTGGATCTATTTGTATCCGTTGCTTTATTTGATCAGTCACCATCACGCAAAAGGGTAAGCGAACATGGCGGAAGTAATCGTAAGCAAGAAGACATACGTAGTCATCTGGATTACCCTGATGTTCCTGACCGCTGTGACGGCCGGTGTTTCGTGGCTGGATCTCGGCTCCTGGAGCGGCTTTGTTGCGATAGCCATCGCGAGCACGAAGGCCCTGCTGGTCGCGCTCTTCTTTATGCATCTTCGCTACACTCACCAAAAGATGGCGTGGATCATGGCACTGTCGGGCTTCTTCTGGCTATCTATCCTGTTTGGCCTTAGCGTGACGGATTACGTGACCCGCAACTTTCTGCCGGTGCCGGGGAAGTAGTTCGCAGTCCGAGCCATTTTTCGGGAGGTCTCATTTCCGGGCTGCCAGTTCCGGTTCTTTCCTGATATACTCCGCGCGAGGTTTATACCATTCTGGCCGCGTGAGTTCTTTCCTGCCCGTGGTCTGCGAGGTTACACATGGCTTTTTGCACTAGCTGTGGGAATCGAGTCGCAGATGGCGCGAAATTCTGTACTGGTTGCGGTACTCCTGCCGTATCCGCGTCTCAGCCCGTTGCTTCCCAACCTGTAGTCCAGCCTGAACCAGTTGCTGCCGCACCGACACCGGCGCCAGCACCCGAACCGGCTCCTGCTGTCGTTGCGCCAACGGCTGCAGCACCTGCTATGGCTCCGGCCCCGGTTGCTGCTGCGCCGCAGCCTGCGCCGGAGCAGGCCGCTCCAGCGGACGCTGCACCTGCTCAGCCTGCGAAGAAGAGTAATGCACTGAAGATCATCCTGATCGTGCTGGGCGTACTGGTCCTGATCGGAGTGTTGATCGTCGGCGCGGTCGCTGTCGGCGGCTATTTTGCTTATAAGAAAGGGAAAGAGGTACTCCAGTCGCAACAGACCACTAACGGTGAAGTGAACATTAATACACCGTTCGGCGACATCAACACGAGCGAGGATGCCGGGAAGATTGCTGCACAGATGGGTGTAGCCGTCTATCCGGGCGCAACGCCACTAACGGAAGGCACGGCCTCGAGCAGCTTCGGCGGAATCAGCGTGATGAGCGCAGCCTTCGAGACCGGCGATTCAATCGACCAGGTGGAGCAGTTCTACAAGGCGAAGTTCCCAAGTGCGAGTGTTAGCGCTTCGGAAGACAACAAACGCGCGATGGTTTTTGGCACCCCGAAAGGTTTGGTAACCCTTACGTTGAGAAGCCTTGACGGGAAGACAAAGATCGACATCTCGCGCCTGGAAGGTGACGGTAAATCGGGTGCAAGTTCGAGCGAGTAGCATTTAGCGGATTTTCTTACTCCGCCGCTTTCGATTAGCGGCGGAGTTATTTTGTGCAATATCGCCATGCGACATGATTCTGTGTGGCCCGATTTCCCGCTTACGATAGCTATCCCGTACTTCCCGATGGCGCATCCGTCTTACTACTGTGCAGGTCGTGACAGAAGTCTACGGTTCTCGTCATTCTGTTCCCATCACGAGTGTCGGAGTCTCTGTGTTCGTCATCCCCACCGATGCTCCGGAGTCGGATGGCACTCTGGAATGGGACAGCACCACGATGGTTCTAGTCCGCGTCGATGCGGGTGGCAAGCAAGGGTTGGGATACACGTACTCCGATTCAGCCGCTGCCACCCTGATCCGCAAGAAACTTGCGAAAGTAGTCGAGGGCAGCGATGCCATGTCCCCGCCGAGCCTCTACATGCGGATGTGGCATGAGACACGGAATCTCGGACGGCCCGGAATTGTCTCCAGTGCGATCTCGGCCATCGACTGCGCTCTGTGGGATCTGAAAGCCAGGCTCCTGGACATTCCCTTGGTAACTCTGCTCGGGCAGATCCATCAGGGCGTTACGATCTACGGCAGCGGCGGGTTTACTTCCTATTCTGACAAGCAGCTTGCGGAGCAACTCGGTGGCTGGGCTTCGCAGGGGCTCGACTCGGTGAAGATGAAGATCGGCCGCGACTCCCATGCAGATATCCATCGTGTACAGGTTGCTCGTGAGGCAATTGGCCCGGATGTCCGCCTCTTCGTGGATGCGAACGGTGCATACTCGCGTAAGCAGGCGCTTGCACAAGCGGACATATTTGCCTCCGAGTACGGCGTCAGCTGGTTCGAAGAGCCGGTTTCATCTGACGACCTGGACGGCCTTCACTTGATTCGCGACCGCGCACCATCAGGTATGGACATCGCTGCCGGCGAATACGGCTACGACATCTTCTACTTCCGTCGCATGCTGGAGGCCGGAGCCGTTGATGTGCTGCAAGCCGACGTCACTCGCTGCGGAGGCATTACGGCATTCATGCAAGTGGCAACTCTTTGCGAATCGCGCAATATCCCGTTCTCGGCACACACTGCCCCGGCCCAGCATCTACATCCCTGTTGCGCCGCGACTCCGTTACGCAATCTCGAGTACTTCCATGATCATGTTCGAATCGAGCGAATGTTTTTCGACGGTGTGCCCGAGCCGGTAAATGGACAGCTCATGCCGGATCTGTCGCGTCCCGGCATGGGACTGGAGTTGAAGACGGCAGACGCAGTGCGCTATGCAGCCTAGAGTCGCTACAGCGGAAGACGCGCCGGTTGGCCCGATTATTAATACTGTGTGAATTCCTCGTCCTCTACGTATGCATTCAGAAGCTCAGCGTCTACAATATTGCCGTGAGACAGACGATCTTCGTGGTTGAGGACGACGCCGACATCTCGCGGCTGATATGTCATCATCTGCAGGCCGCCGGGTATACCACTCGCCCTTTTTCGTCAAGCACGGGCGTCATCATTGAAGCTGAGAAGGCTGCCCCTTCACTATTTCTTCTCGACATCATGATCCCCGGCCGGGACGGCCTCGAGCTTTGCCAGCAGATTCGCCGGACTCCTGGTTTGGCGCAGATTGCGGTTATCTTCCTGACCGCAAGGAGCAGCGAAGCCGATCGTGTAATCGGCCTCGAGTTGGGCGCAGACGACTATATCGCAAAGCCGTTTAGTCCGCGAGAAATGGTGGCGCGTGTGAAGGCCGTTTTGCGGCGTTTTGAGCGACCACTCGCCCACGATGTGCTCAATATCGGTGAGATTGAAATCGACACCGGTGCCATGACTCTCAAGGTTCGCGGAAACGTCGTAACTACCACGGCTACCGAATTTCGGCTTCTCGATTACCTCGCCCGTCATACTGGGCGCGTCTTTACTCGCGACCAGTTGCTTGATGCGGTCTGGCGCGACACGGCATTTGTTACGCCACGCTCGGTCGACGTCTACGTTCGACGAATACGGGAAAAGATTGAGCCTGATCCGGAAACGCCGCGTTACCTCAAGACCGTGCGAGGTGCCGGCTACCGTTTCGAAGCATCGAAAGAAGCGGCGACATAGGTACTTATTGTGAAGCGGCGTATCTTCTTTAAGCTCTTGCTGGCCTTCGTTGTTGTGATCGCGGCAGCGACCGTAACGCTCGATTTTACGATCCGCGCCGCGTGGGAGAAGTCGCTTTACGATCAAATTGAACTCTCATTGACCCAAAAAACGGAGCTGCTTGCGAATATCGTTCAGACCGATAAGCAGCACACGTTTCAGCAGATCGCCTCGGAACAAGCCCGCGTCGCCGATGCCCGATGTACCATAGTCGACAAGTCTGGTCATGTCCTTGCGGATTCCGACGCCAACGCGAGCAAGATGGAGAACCATGCAGCGCGCCCCGAGTTCATAGCGGCGCTGTCTGGGAAAGTGGGCAGCAATTCGCGGGAGAGCCACACGATTGGTGTGCCGTTCCTCTATGTTGCCGTTCCAATTTCGGAAGGTGCGGTGCGCATGGCTTATCCGCTTTCGGCCATCCAGCATGCGAAACAGCAGGTTCGGCACAGGTTGTGGGAATCTTCTGCTCTGGCGTTCGGAATCGCACTTCTCATCGCGGGATTCACGGCAAGAACGATGTCGCGCCGCCTGCGCAACATCGTGTCGTTTGCTGAGCGCATCGCCGCCGGTGACCTTTCCGCTCGCATCGCTGAGGTCTCTTCAGACGAAATTGCCCAAGTCGCAGCTTCGCTCGACAAGACAGCACGCGCTCTGGAGAAAAGTTTCAGAGACGTCGAGACTAGCCGGAATCAGCTTGAGACGCTACTCAACAGCATGCAGGAAGCGGTCATCGCGATGGGCGCTGATGGGCGCGTGCTGTGGGCAAATCGTCGCATGAACCGCATCGCTCCAAACGGAGTCCGGCTAAATCATCCCTTGATCGAGACTTCCAGAAATCCCGACTTCCTTCGTGCGGTCAGTGAAGCCCTGGAGAGCAAGTCTGTTCGCACCGCGAGAGTGAGTTCTTCGATCATCGGCCGTACCTTCGATGCGACGGTGGCGCCCATGCAGGGCGGAGGTGTCGTCGCGGTTCTGTACGACATAACGAAAATCGAGCGCATCGAGAAAACTCGCCGCGACTTCATTGCCAACGTGTCTCACGAACTTCGGACTCCGCTTACCTCGATTCAGGGCTACGCCGAGACTCTGCTTGAAACCGTTTCTGATGACGCGCAAGAACGCGAGTTCATAGAGATCATTCGCAAGAACGCCGCGCGCATGTCTCGCCTGACCGAAGATCTGCTGACACTTGCCCGTGTCGAATCGCGCGAACAGCGATTTGAATTTCGGCCAATCACGCCTGCGGCTCTGCTTCAGGACGCTTACGAGAGCTTCCGTGAGGTGGCGCGCAATGCGGGCATCGAAATCGAGATCGACAATACGGCGGGACTGGAGGCCTCGGCCGACCCGGACGCTATCCACCAGGTATTTGCGAACCTGATTGACAATGCAATCAAGTATGCTGCGATAGGCTCCCGCATCATCATCGGTGCCCGCCCGCTGGACGACTCTGAACAGATCGAGTTCTTCGTGCGTGACTTCGGCCCGGGAATTCCTTCCGAGCACTTGCCGCGGCTTTTCGAGCGCTTCTACCGCGTGGATAAGGCCCGCTCACGCGAATCCGGCGGCACGGGCCTTGGTCTTGCGATTGTTAAGCACATCGTTCTTGCCCACCACGGAACGATTCGTGCCGAGAGTCAGCTGAACCACGGCTCTGTGTTCTTCTTTACGCTGCCCATGGCGAATGTCCACACACCAGCACCTGCCGAAGTACAGGTTCATTAGGGCGGCGGGCGCTCCAGAGAGTAGCGCTGGAGTTGCGGAAGTGTCAGTGGAGAAGAACCGGTTCACACACTTGCAATGCGATCATCCTATTATTAGACAAGTGATAGAGCATCGGGCTGGTCCCTCGCCCCTGGAGGAAGCATGAGCACCGCCAGCAACAAGCGCATCGAACCGGATTACAACCAGATTCTCGAAATGACGTTGCGGGCGTGCCGTGTAGCTCGGGAAGCCGCCGCCGCTGCAACTGAGGCGGTCACGAGGCCGTCTTCAGGGGCTCAGGACGGCATCAAGGCGCTCGAAGAAGAACTCGATACGCTTGATCGTGAAATCAATGAAGGGGTTACGGTCACGATCCCGCGAGCGCCTGTTGAGAAGACTCGCGAACTGCTGGCCTGCCTCAAGATCATCATTGAACTCGAGCGCATTGGTGACCTCCTGCTCAGCTTTGCCAACCGGTTCAGCACCTGCAACGATCGTCTCGATCCGCAGGACTCGAAAGAACTCGCCACCATGGCAGGGATGCTGGAACATCAATTGAGCGATGCTGGAGAGGCGTTTTCTAAACGGAGCACCGATCTCGCTTTGTCCGCTCTCCGTGCCGACGCCGAACTTGATCGTTTCCGAAATTTGATGGTCGTTCGCCACATTGAGAATCCCCAGTGCGAACAGCGGCAGGAGAGCTTTCACGTGGTCTTTATGGCACAGTCTTTGGAACGCGCCGGAGATCACGCCAAGAACGTTGCCGAAGAAGTCGTGCAGCTTGTCACCGGTCGCAGCGTGCGCCACCTGCTCCGCAGCTACGACAAGCCGATCGAGAACATGTTCGTCGAATACATGAGGAAGAAGGGGGCTGCACGGCGGCGTTGAGATGCCGGAGCAGCCATGAAACAGAAAAGCCCCGGATCATCTCCGGGGCTCAAACTATCTGAACCTCACGCGCTAAGAGATGCTTACCTTCTTCAGCATCCTGCCAACGCGTAGCGTGAATTCCACCGGGATGTTCAAGTGGAGGACGGGCTCGGCTTTCACTTCGCCATCGATACGCACGGACTTCGCCTTGATCTTGCGGGTCGCGTCGCTGCCGGAATCCGCCATCCCGCAACGCACGAGGAGCTTGTCCAGCTTGATTGCGGAGGAATCGGAGGATTTCACCGCGATTTCCGTGTAGGCTACCGCCACTTGTTCCACATCTTGCGGCACTTCATCGCGCTGGAACTGCTTCGCCCAGTCTTCGGCCGCGCTATCAGCTTCTTCCTTGGAGTGGAAGTCCTTCACGATCCGGTGAGCCAAGTCTTTCTTCAGCTTCATCGGATGCGCCTGACCGGAAGCAACGTCCTGCTTCATGCGCTCGATCTCGGCTGTCGAGACATCAGTCAGCAAAAGATAGTACCGCCACATCAGTTCGTCGCTGATCGACATGGCCTTGCCGTACATCTGCATTGGTGCTTCAGTCACGCCGATGTAGTTGCCTAGCGACTTCGACATTTTCTGAACACCGTCGAGTCCCTCGAGGATGGGCATGGTCAGCACGACCTGCGGGTGCTGGCCATAGCTGCGCTGAATCTCGCGTCCGACGAGCAGGTTGAACTTCTGGTCCGTGCCGCCCATTTCAACGTCGGCTTCGAGCGCGACTGAGTCATAGGCCTGCGCGAGCGGGTAAAGCAGTTCATGCACCGCGATTGGCTTCTCTTCTTGAAAGCGCTTGTGGAAGTCCTCGCGCTCGAGCATTTGGGAGACAGTGAACTTCGCTGCCAGTTTAATGAAACCCTCTGCTCCCAAGGGACGGAGCCACTCGCTATTGAACGGCACCACCGTCTTCTGCGGATCGAGGATCTTGAATACCTGCTGTTTGTAAGTCTCGGCGTTCTTTTCGATCTGATCACGCGAAAGCGGCGGTCGCGTTACGTTGCGTCCGGTGGGGTCGCCGATCATGCCGGTAAAATCGCCGATTACGAAGATCACCGTGTGACCGAGATCCTGAAAGTGCTTCATCTTCCGAAGCAGGACGGTGTGCCCGAGATGCAGGTCCGGTGCGGTCGGATCAAAGCCGGCCTTGATCTTCAGCGGCTTGCCGCTCTCTTTGGATTTCTTGAGCTTCTCGCTGAGTTCGGCGACGGAAATTACCTCCGACGCACCCTTCAGTATGTAGTCGAGTTGTTGTTGAACGTCAGGAAAGTTCATGGGAATAGAACATTATACCCGTGCGGGAGCAGTTCGCCGGACTGGAGTCCGGCGCTACGTGTGGAGGTGCTTTCGCCGAACTGGAGTCCGGCGCTACGGACTGGAGCAGTTTTCGCCGGACTGGAGTCCGGCGCTACGGGGTTGTGAGGCTTTTCGTCGGACTGGAGTCCGGCGCTACAACTGCTTCTCTCCAACCCAAGGCCAATTTTTCAATCCGGCACGAAGTGGGTTCATAAGCGTATACTCGATCGCTTTCTCGAGTTCATCTTCATCGCGAATAAGATGGTCGTAATACTCTCGTTGCCAGAACGCGCCCGTTCTGGCGAGTAACGAATTAACCCGCCGTGCGCTGAATGATTTCCAGGACTTCACAATGGCATCGAGGCGCTCTCCACAGAATGCTCGAAAAACGATATGCACGTGGTTCGGCATAACGCACCAGGCGAGCAAGTCGTATCTTGTGCCGTCCCAGTGCTGCAAGCTTCTGAGCACTACATCAGCGATTCTGGGTTGCACGAGTTCACATCTGCCGCGTCCCGAATCCAGGAAACTTTCGATGCGCTTGGTGCTTAGTCTGTGCTCGATGTCGCTTTCGATTGAAAGTAAGTCGCGGCCGGAGATTCGTGCTGCTTTGATCATCTCTTTGTGCTTCGAGATTTCGCGCAGCACGCTTTCAGGGAGTGAGTCGCTCAAACGGAACGTCACGAAGTAGGTTGCAAGCTCCTTTTCCCAATGCGGAAGATATCCTCTATTGCGCTTATGAACGAGGCCGTCGTTCAGGGAGGGGGATTTCTTCTGATGCATGGGAATGAGTGTATGGTAGACAGATCTCGAGGGAGTACTTCGTTGAGGTTTGTTCTGATTCTAGAACGATTTTCGCCGGACTGGAGTCCGGCGCTACGCAATGAGTGTGTGTAGAGAGATTTCGAGGGAGTACTTCGTTGAGGCTTGTTCCGATTCTGGAACGGTTTTCGCCGCGACTGGAGTCTGGGGCTACGTTGTAGGTGCTCTCGCCGGACTGGAGTCCGGCGCTACGTTGTAGGGGCTGTCGCCGGACTGGAGTCTGGGGCTACGTTGTAGGTGCTTTCGCCGGACTGGAGTCCGGCGCTACACAGTCTGGCACTACATCAAGACGACCTTGCGTCCCTTTAACGTGTAGCGCCCTTCTACCACGATGCGGATTGCCTCGGTATAGGCGATGTGCTCTTGTTCGAGGATTCGCTCGGCTAACTCGTGCTCGTCGTCGGTTTCAAGGACAGGTACAGTCTTCTGCAGAATGATCGCTCCGTGATCTAGATCTTCGTCAACGAAGTGGACCGTGCAGCCGCTGACCTTGACACCGTATTGGTACGCTTGCGCCTGCGCATCGAGTCCCGGAAAGGCTGGCAGCAGGGAAGGATGGATGTTCAGAATTTTGTTGGGGAACTGCTTCACGAACCACGGCGAGATCAGCCGCATGTAGCCAGCCAGACAAACTAGTTCGACGCCATTCTCTTTGAGCGCTTTCACGACATCAGCGTCGTGTTCTTCGCGAACGCGGCCTTTTGAGGGAATCACGACGGCGTTCAATCCACGCTGACGCGCCGTTTCAATACCCGGTGCTTCCGGCCTGTTGGAAATGACAACCGAAATGCGTGCGCCGGGGATGCGACCGGCGTCAATGGAATCAGCGATAGCTACGAAGTTGGAACCGCGGCCAGAGAGAAGAATTCCGATGTTCATGACAATTTTGAATTTTGAATTTTGAATTCTGACTCGATTGTGCCGCATGCAATGACGCAATCGAAATTCGAAACTCAAAATTCGAAATTGAACTACTGATAACTGACCTTTCTGTCGCCCTTCACGATTCGCCCGATGGTGTAAGCTTTCTCGCTGGCTTTGTCGAGAATGGTCATAGCTTTCTTGAATTTCTTAGCTGGAACGACCAGCACCATGCCCACGCCCATATTGAAGGTACGCAGCATCTCGTCCTGCTCGATGTTGCCGATCTTCTGCATGTAGTCGAATATTGGCAGTACCGGCCAGGAGCCGAGTTCGACGATAGCTCCAACGCCCTTGGGCAGCACACGCGGCAGGTTCTCGGTGATGCCACCGCCGGTGATATGTGCCATCGCAGAAATCGCTTCGGCGTCGACGAGCTTCTTCAGCACTGGCCAGTAGCTCTTATGAGTACGCATCAGCTCGGTGCCGACTTTATTCTTGATCTCGTTGACGTACGTGTCGGGCGAGTGCCGCGCAACGGTGAACAGCAGCTTTCGAGCGAGGGAATAGCCGTTCGTGTGCAGACCGTTGCTGGGAAGCGCCAGCAGGACGTCGCCAGGCTCGACATTCTTGCCCGTGATTACCTTGTTGCGATCGACGATTCCGACGATAAATCCGGCCAGATCGTATTCTCCCGGAGGATAGAAGCCCGGCATTTCAGCGGTTTCGCCACCGATCAACGCGCAGCCGTTGTGCTTGCAAGCGTCGGCGATGCCCTCAATGACTTTTTCTGTGACTTCGGGGACCAACTTGCCCGCTGCGAAATAGTCCATGAAGAACAAAGGAGCGGCACCCTGCACGGCAATGTCGTTCACGCAGTGGTTTACCAGATCGGCGCCCACCGTGTGATGCAAGTTCATCTCAAACGCGATCTTCAGCTTGGTGCCTACTCCGTCGACGCTTGAGACCAGCACGGGGTCTTCGTACTTCTTCTTGTCGATGGAAAACATTCCGCCGAAACTGCCGATATCGCTTAGCACGTTCTTCGTGAACGTCCTATGGGCTAAATACTTGATGCGTTGTTTCGTGCGGTTTGCCTGGTCGATATTGACGCCGGCATCTGCGTACGTGATCGGTTCCTTCGTCGTCAAAGCCATGGAAGCTGTGATCCTACAGAGTTGTTTGTGACCTGGAATAAAAGGGGCAACTCCGATTCTACCATTGATTTCGGCCCGTACGATGTATCGTGTGGCAACAAATCGCAACGGGGTACGCCGAGTGCAGGCCACTGTCCGAGTGAAGCAGTGACCAATGGTGCGATTCCGCGCCAGCGACGGCGCAATCTGGCCTCTTTTGCCCCTTTGCAAAGACGACGGTTTCCGGTGTATAGTCCCACGTTTCGGCCTAGACGATTTTGCATCGTCTTTGTGGGGAGGACCGAATGGCACCAGCCAGCAAGCCTGCCGGAAAGCCAACCAGCGATCGCGCACATGACATCCTGCGCTCCGAACGGCATCCTCTCGACGCCATTTTTGCGCCCAGGAGTGTCGCCGTGATCGGCGCCTCTGAGAGGCCCAATTCCATTGGGCGAAACGTGCTCTGGAGCCTGCTCAGCAATCCGTTCGGCGGTACCGTTTTCCCGGTGAACCCGCATCATCCGAACATTCTCGGAATCAAGGCCTACCCCAGCATCTCGGCTATTCCCGAGGAAGTTGAGCTTGCCGTGATCGCCACGCCGGCAGCTAGTGTTCCTGACGTCATTTCAGATTGCGCTGCGGCTGGCGTACGCGGAGGCATTGTTATCTCCGCTGGCTTCCGCGAATACGGGGAACGGGGCGTCGAACTCGAGCGCGAGATTCAGAAGCGTCTGCAGGGAAGCCGGATGCGCATTATCGGCCCCAACTGCATAGGTGTCATGAACCCACTGAAGGGTCTCAACGCCACCTGGGGACAGACGATTGCGCGACCAGGAAGCGTAGCATTCATCAGCCAGAGCGGCGCGCTTTGTATGGCGATTCTGGACTGGTCTTTTACCGAGATGGTCGGCTTCAGTGCATTTGTTTCCGTCGGATCGATGCTCGACGTAGGTTGGGGCGATCTCATCGACTACTTCGGTGACGATCCGCGAACCAATGCGATTGTGCTCTACATGGAGACGATTGGCGACGCGCGCTCGTTCATCAGTGCTGCTCGCGAGGTTTCGTTCACAAAGCCGATCATCGTCATCAAGGCGGGGCGCACGGAAGCTGCGGCCAAAGCTGCGGCTTCCCATACGGGCTCGATGACTGGAAGCGATGAAGTTCTAGAAGCTGCGTTTCGCCGCGCCGGAGTGCTGCGCGTTGGTTCCGTCGGGGACCTCTTCTATATGGCGGAAGTGCTGGCTAAACAACCTCGTCCCCGTGGACCGCGCTTGGCTATCGTTACGAATGCTGGCGGGCCGGGCGTTCTTGCGGCGGACGCGCTAATGCTGACCGGTGGCGAACTCGCTGAGCTTACTCCTGAAACGATGAGACTGCTGGATTCGTTCCTGCCGCCGCACTGGAGTCGCAACAATCCGGTGGACATTCTTGGCGACGCCGATCCAGCGCGCTTCGCACGCACTCTAGAGACGGTTTCCAAAGATCCCAATACGGATGGCATGCTGGTCGTTACCGTTCCCCAGGGACTTACGGAGCCGACGGCGACGGCCGAGTTACTTAAGCCGTACGCAAAGAGCACCGGCAAGCCTGTGATCGCCAGCTTCATAGGTGGACCGACCGTCAAAACTGGGGAGGAGATACTTCACCGCGTAGGCATCCCGACATTCCCATTCCCCGATGGTGCGGCTCGCGCCTTCAATTACATGTGGAAGTATAGCTACAGCCTGCGCAGCCTTTACGAGACACCCATCGGGCGCGAGGCTCACGATCCAGACCGTGTGTTTGCCGAAAAACTCGTCAAAGACGCGCACGCAACTGGGCACACAATTCTGAGCGAGTACGAATCGAAACAACTGCTGGCAGCTTACGGCGTGCCCATTGTCGACACGCGTATTGCCCGCACGGAAGAAGAAGCCGTTGTCATTGCCGACGAGATCGGCTATCCAGTCGTCCTGAAACTCTATTCGAAAACGATCACTCATAAGACCGACGTGGGGGGAGTACAGCTAAACGTCCGTAATGCCGACGCGGTTCGCATTGCCTGGAAGGCGATTGAGGGCGCAGTAACCAAGATAGCTGGAGACGGCAATTTCCTTGGCGTAACCGTGCAGCCGATGATCAAGCTGGATGCCGGTTACGAGCTCATTATCGGATCGACCATCGACGCCCAATTCGGCCCCGTGTTGCTCTTCGGCTCCGGCGGTCAACTGGTCGAGGTCTACACGGACCGCGCTCTTGCGCTCCCGCCGCTGACCACGACTCTTGCGCGCCGTCTCATGGAACGCACGAAGATATACAAGGCGCTGAAAGGGATACGAGGCCGTCGGCCTATCGATCTAGCAGCGCTGGAACATCTGCTTGTTCGTTTTAGCCAGCTTGTTGTCGAACAGCCGTGGATCCGTGAGATCGACATCAACCCGTTGCTTGCGGCTCCTGATGGCCTGGTCGCGCTGGACGCTCGCGTTGTGGTGCACGGCCCGGAGATGACGGAAGACAAGTTGCCGCGCCCCGCCATTCGCCCGTATCCGATTCAATATTGCTCCGACTGGAAGCTGAAAGACGGCACGCCGGTAAATATCCGTCCCATTCGCCCAGAAGACGAACCGGCCATGATCAAGTTCCACGAGCGCCTCAGTGACCGCAGCGTTTACCTGCGCTACTTTCAACCATTGAAGCTCTCTCAGCGTGTTGCGCATGAGCGTCTGACGCGAATATGCTTCATCGATTACGACCGCGAGATGGCTCTGGTTGTCGAGAAAACGTGCCCCAATACGGGTGACAAGCAGATCATTGCGGTTGGGCGCTTGAGCAAGCTTCACGGTCTCAGTGAAGCGGAGTGCGCTGTGCTCATCGACGACGAATACCAGCACCAGGGACTCGGAACTGAACTGTACCGCCGCTCGATCGAAGTTGCGCGTAACGAAAAGATCGCGCGCATCAGCTCAACCATGCTCGTTGAGAATCGCGAGATGCGTGCCATCTGCAAACGAGTTGGTTTCCAGATTCAAATCGACATGGAAGACCAGACAGCGCATGCCTGGATCGACTATCCATTTGTCGCGTCAGACGCAAGCTAGGGACGGGGCCGCACTAGGATGCATCGCGTTTGCGTTTGTCGGTTGGCATGCGTTCCTTCAGAATTGAGTCGATCCTCTGTACGCTGTCTGAGACAATGCTTTTCAGGTTCACGTCTGAACTCAAATACCCAGCCTGACCGATCACTTCGAGTGCGTTTCGGATCTCATGATTGAATTGCGCCTCTTGCTCTACCTCCCTTCTTAGTCGAGCTCTTTCTTTGCGTGTTGCTTCCAGCAGTATCCACGTTACAGAGCCGGCAAAGCTCCCGACAAGTGCTCCGTCAATCGCGCCATGCGCGGTGAGGGGAACATGCGTTACACTCAGAAGCCATTCAACTGCAAAATCAGCGCAGCCGAATATCAGAAACACTCCGAGGATGACCGCTATTCTCTCCCAGCCTTTCTCTCTGGCCTGCAACAAGAATCTGCCAACCCGGTCGAGCATAAGTATCCTTGTGATTTCGCATTAGTTCGAATTAGCAATGCCGTTTCGAGCCAAAACTCCAAGACCGAGGATAATACGATTCCAGGCGGTATTTGGCGTGCGCCGAAGAGCGACATCGGAATTCTAGAGTGCCGATTCGGGAATGTTCGCGCTCGGGGGTAGTGAGGCGAGCAAGTTGACCATGGGAACTGAAAGATACTGGTCTTAAAATGAATTATGTTCTCTCGTGTATTTGCGTTCTTCTTCATCATTTCTGTCGCGATCGCGGCCATCGCCCAATCCGCTCTTCCGGTACAGGGCGCTGGAGAATCCCAGTTCTCATTGACGGACAAACATCTGAAGGCGGTCGGCCTCCGTTTCGACAAGGGAGTGAACTCTATCCGTGACTTCGTCCAACAGACGGCAACGTACAAAGAGACACAAGAGATCAGGCTGTCGTGGGACGCATTCCCGGGGATGAACTCGCCCATAACCGCGACAGAGGCGAGCCGTCTCCAGATCTCGCCGAAGTTCGTTGCGATGTCGCGTCAGTTCCTGACCGATTCTCCCGCCCATCAGGCTGACGGCCACATGTATTCGGATACCTTTCTCTTTGTTGCCACTGGGAAATCGGGTCGCGTCCGTGGCCTTGTCATCCAGCGCGACCCACGCCTGATGTTCTTGGATACCGCTGGTCGGAGGGGTCGCCTGACTGGAGGCATGCTGTACAAGCCGAAGGCTGAGTTCGCTCTGCGCTTCCCCAACAGCCCGGATATCAAGCGCGTTCTGGTGTTTCAGCCGAGACACAACACCACGGGTTATCGTTTGGAACTGCTGGCGGCGGTAGATTTGAAGAAGATAAAACAGTAATTTGGATCAGGGCGCTCACGGCGAACGTCTCGTCCACCGCTCAGCCGGACACCTGTTTCAGACCGACTTTTCCACAGGAAAACTGATTTCTTCACAGCCAGAGATGCGATTGTGGATGCACTCTTGTCGGCAATCGTGTCTCATAGAAACGAACATTCATGGCCACCACCGACTACAGTCTCGACCGCGGCTTACCGTCTTCGATGGATGCCGAGCGCTCCATCCTGGGCGCTATCCTCCTCGACAATTTCGCGTATACGCAGGCCGCCTCGTTTCTAAAGCCGGATGACTTCTCGCTGGACTCGCACCGGCGCATTTACCAGCGCATGATGGACCTCCAGGAGTCAGGCCGCGCGATCGACATCATTACGCTCTCCGAGGAACTCGCGCGTCATAAGGAAGTCGAAGCCGTCGGCGGTATCGCCTACATTTCTTCGCTGACGGACGGACTGCCGCACCGGGCGAACATTGAGAGCTACGTCCATATCGTTCGCGACAAAGCGCTGCTTCGCGGACTGATCAATGCGGCCAATGGCGCCATCGCGCAAGCCATGGATCAGGCCGATCCGGCGACCGACGTTCTTGCGGGACTTGAAGGCGCGCTCTTTCAGCTTTCGGAAAACCGCTCAGGCAACGACTTCGTGGGCATCAAGCAGATTGTTCGCGAGTCGTTCGGCTCCATCGACGCACTCTATGAACGCGGCCAGCGTGTCACCGGACTCGAGACGCACTATACCGACCTCGATGAGATGACGAGCGGCCTTCAGGCTTCGGATCTGATTATCCTTGCCGCACGTCCATCGATGGGTAAGACGTCGCTCGCGATGAACATCGCCGAGAACGCGGCCGTGAACGACAAGAAGGTCGTTGCCATGTTCTCGCTGGAAATGTCGCGCGAATCGCTGCTCCTGCGCCTGCTTTGTTCTCAGGCGAAAGTGGACGCCCACAAACTGCGCGGCGGCTTCCTCACTCGCGAGGACTACACCAAGTTGGTGCAAGCCCTCGGACGCCTCGCCGATTCGCCCATCTTCATCGACGACACGCCCGGCATTAACGTAAGCGAGATGCGTGCCAAGGCCCGTCGCCTTCAGCATCAACAGGGCAAACTGGACCTGATCATCGTCGATTACCTGCAACTGATGTCGGGAACCCCGATGGGCAGCGGCAAGAAATACGAGAACCGCACGCAAGAAGTGTCAGCCATTTCACGTGGCCTGAAGCTAGTGGCCAAAGAACTGAAAGTTCCAGTTGTCGCCCTGTCTCAGCTAAGCCGTGCCCCTGAAACGCGCGGCAACGGCGATCACCGTCCGCAACTCTCGGACCTACGCGAATCCGGTTCGATCGAGCAGGACGCTGACGTCGTCATGTTCATCTTCCGCGAAGAGGTCTATGTCAAAGATGATCCCTCGCTGGAAGGCCTCGCCGAACTGATCATCTCCAAGCAGCGCAACGGCCCCACCGGAACAGTAAAGCTCGCGTTCCTGAAGAAATCGACCCGTTTCGAAAACTGGGCTGGCGACGTCGGTCCACCGGAAGAAGGCTACTAGGGTAGCGCAATTTTGGAGTGCCGCCGTCCGCCGTACTCACAAAAGCAGGCTTTTGCCAGCCAACCCCTTTTTCACTTTGCTTTCCGCCCCGTTCCTTACTACCATACTGTCGTTCACAGCTCGCGCAGAGGACGCCAATGAAACTGGTCTATATCGTTCTTCTTTGCCTTGTTTCGTTTGCCGCATTCGCGCAGGACCAAGCCCAGGTTCCGCCCGACGTCAACTACAAGCCAGCTTCCGAAGCCGTAAACAATATCGCTCGCGACGCGCTTCAAAGGACGCTAACGGGTGACAAGGCGGCATCGAAGCAGATGCTTTTCGACGTGCTTACGTGCGGCCCGATGCTCTGGCAGTCGATTCAGCCGATCGCGGACAAGAGACTCGTCGACGCCAAAAAGATCGTAGCTGTTATAGGCGTGCCGACCCCCAAACCGACCGAGGGCCGAACTTTTGTAACCGACGAAGAAAGACAGAAATTCTGGAGCACGCTCTTCAAGAAGTACCCGACGCTAGCGAGTCCAACCCGGATCAGGAAGGCCAACGCCTGGGAGATCAGCTACTACTACGCAACTGTCCCTTTCGACATTCAGGAGCCGTTTTTCTCGATTGAGGCTGGGAGCGACGTTTTCATCGCCAATATGCGAATGGTTGATGGTAAGCCTGTTCTCTTCTGGATCGATATCGTTGCGAATTTCCAGAACTCAACGGTTCAGAACGCGCAGGAAGTAGAGCGGAAATAGCGGAGCCTTGCGGAGCGGGGACGCACTGTCCCCGTTCCTGTCCATACGCGCTAGACGCCCCTGACTACTTAAAGATCGAACCAAAAAAAGACTTGATGTGGCCCAAAAAGCCCTTGGACGACGGCTTCGTCGTTTGCCCCTTCGCCGCCGCTTCCTTCCTTGCTGTTGGCGGAGCGACGATAGAGTACTGGGTTTCGGAAATCAGACTGGGCAGATAAACCAGGCGCAACGTCGCGAGCTGGGGAGGAGGCGGAACCGAGTCGGGTGCGTCGCCTCGGAACACGAAAGGTGCGTCCACCTGCACGTGCAGTTCGCCGTTTGCCGGGGAACTCGTCGCAATTTCTTCCTCTTTGCTACCGGGCGTCACTGCCGAGGGAGCAGAGTGTCCGTAGGCCGCAAATACCGCTTCGGGAGAATTGGCCGGAACCTTCATAGGCTCGGCGGTCGGTTGAGGATTTGGGTTGGGCGCAGGAGCAAGATTCTGTACCGCCGGGACAGCTGGAGCCGGCACAGGAGCGCTCTGCGGGGGTTGAGACGCGGCATTCATCGTGGCGATCGGCTGCGGGCAGCCGCAATCCGGAGGGACCGTCTTGCCCGGATTCGCGACGCTGCCTCGACGAAAGTACACTTGTTCTCCCGGCTGAACTTGGTACGTGCCGTCGCCCATGATCTCGGAAACGATCATCGACGCGCCGGCGTCCCCGAGTGACTTGACGCACGTATTTCCCCGCGAGTCCGAGCTGATCGCGTAATCAAATGTGCCGGGTCCGGCTAGCAAGATTCTGAAATCTGGGGTGACGATTGTGTCAGCGGTTCCGGCAAGCACCCGATAGTGCGTTTCGACACCACCGGTACCCATGCCTACGGACAGATCACGCCCACTGGCAGATGCAGTCAGCGACACCGTAGAGCGCGGACAGACACGCAATTCGCCACCTCGCAAGAGATGGATCGCCGCAGTGCCGGTCCCTGCGTTTACAGACGATCCGCTCATCACGCGGGTTCCGGTAGAGACGGTCTGCACTGCGCCTTTGACGGTTGCGTCAGGCGAGACCAAATCGCCGATAGGAGCTTGCGCGTGAACTACGCATGGATAGGCCAGCAACAAAGCAAGGCTGGCGGATGCGATCAGGCGGTGCTTCAGTTTGCTCGACATGGGTACGGAACAGGGTAACACTACGGATGATGTAAGGAGAATGGGGAAGCCAGTTTAGTTGCGTCCCAGAAACTCGTATCGTTCGATCACGGCCACTACGGAATGTTCGGGGGGTGAATCCGACCTATCGACGCGAAGAACGCGGCCCTCACAACGCACACGAATCGCTTCCGTTAGCGTTATCTCGGGAGGCAATGTCATGACGAAACTTATGTCGCTGCCTTCGGCTACTATCGATCTCGTCCGAAAACAAATGCCGCGTGCACTGACGTTGCGTGTCTGAAGATGCAAGTATCCGCCATTGGATTTCAGTTCGATTGGAAGCTGTAGCAGAAAGCGCCTCATGGCCCGCTTCTCATCGAACCCAGGCATAGGTGCCTCCAGTGCTGAGTAGCATGTTTCGCAACGGCTTACTCTGTCAAGCGGAATAGACCACAATTGCAGAATGCTAGTCCCGAAACGGGGAGGGACCCACGACAGGATATGAGATGTGCCCGGCGGGCTCTGGTTTGCCCCTAAAGCTGCAGAAAATTGCGCACCAGCTTCTTTCCTTCTGATGTAAGCACGCTCTCAGGATGGAACTGCACGCCCTCTATCGGGTAGCGCCGGTGTCTCAGGCCCATGATCACGTCGGTGCCATCGGCATCTTTTGTCCGTGCCGACACCTCAAGCTCGCCCGGCAGGCCTTTGTCGCTGACGATCAGCGAATGGTAGCGCGTTGCGGTAAACGGAGACGCAACCCCCGCAAAGATTGTTTTGCCATCGTGCTCGATTTCGCTCGTCTTGCCGTGCATGAGATTGGCCGCTCGAATGACCTTGCCTCCAAAGACAGCGCCTATGGCCTGATGGCCGAGACACACACCGAGAATAGGGAGCTTGCCGGCGAAATGACGGATTACGTCCATGCTGATTCCTGCATCTTGAGGCGTGCAGGGGCCGGGGGAAATCAGAATGTGTGACGGTCCTTCCGATTCAATTTCGGCAATGGTCGTTTGATTATTGCGAGCGACCCGCACCTCGGCGCCCAACTCGCCCAAGTACTGCACGAGGTTGTACGTGAAAGAGTCGTAGTTGTCTAGAACGAACACTTTGTTCACAGTTCACCTCGCGCTGATTTAACGGCGCGCACCGCAGCTCTGGCTTTGTTCATGCACTCTTCGTGCTCGCGTTCCGGATTGGAGTCGGCAACGATTCCAGCGCCCGCCTGAACGTAAGCCTTCTTGCCTTTCATCAGCATCGTTCGAATCGCAATGCACGAATCAAGATTGCCGGCGAAATCCGCGTACATGATCGAGCCGCCGTAGATTCCTCTTCGCGTTGGCTCTAGTTCCTCGATGATCTCCATCGCACGCACCTTGGGGGCGCCAGTGAGCGTTCCTGCCGGGAAGCACGATGCGAATGCATCGAGGCCGTCCAGTCCCTTGCGCAGCTTGCCTTCGATAGCCGACACGATGTGCATAACATGCGAGTAACGCTCGATGAACATGAGGTCACGAACCTTCACCGATCCGTACTCGCTAACGCGTCCGACATCGTTACGCCCGAGGTCGACCAACATCACGTGTTCGGCGCACTCTTTGGCGTCGGCGCGAAGTTCGGCTTCGAGTCGCTGATCTTCGGACTCGTTGGCGCCACGTGGACGAGTGCCGGCAATGGGGCGATACTCCACTTTCGATCCCGTCACACGAACGAGCAATTCAGGCGACGAACCTAGCACCTTCGTGTCGCCCACGCTCAGGTAATACATGTAAGGCGAAGGGTTAACGGTCCTCAGCGCGCGGTAGATGTCGAAGGGCTCGACGCCTGGTTCGAACTCCAGTCGTTGCGAGAGTACTACCTGGAAAATGTCTCCGGCGGCGATGTATTCCTTCCCAGCGCAGACGGCGTTCATGTATTCGCGCTTGCCGCTCGCGGAAGTTATCTTTAGCTTGCCTTCGCGCCGCCTGGGTTTTCGCGCAAGTTTTTCGGACGCCACTCGCAAACCGGATGCGAGCTTCTTTTCTATTGCTGCAATGTCTTTGAGCGCACCGTCATAAGCAGTGCGCGCTGAGCCCTGTGTCACGTCAGCAGCGGCAATGATGTGGATCTGGTGGCGCACGTGATCGAAGGCCAGCAGGCGGTTGAAGAACATCAGCACGCAATCGGGCGAGTTTAAATCGTCTCGTGAGTTCTCGGGAAGCCTCTCGATGTTACGCACGAAATCATAGGCGAAGAATCCAACAGCACCCGCAGTGAAGGGCGGGAGTCCAGGTATATGCGCAACCTTGTGCTGGCGCATCAACCGGCGCACATTGTCGAAGATGCTGCCGTCTGCCTTTCTTTGTTTCTTGCCGGTCTGAATGACGGTTTCCGAGCCACGCCCGGAGACGATCATGTAAGGCCGAACTCCAAGGAATGTATAGCGGCCGACCTTCTCTCCGCCTTCGACAGATTCCAGCAAAAACGAGTTCGGCTCATCGTGAGCAATTGCAAGAAATGCGGAGACGGGTGTCAGCAGATCCGCTGGAACGGACTTCATCACGGGAACTAACGTGGAGTCCTTGGCGAGCCGGCTGAATTCTTTGTAGTCGGGTGTCAGCATGATTGTGCGCGCGCCCAGTTCTTTAGGGATACCTAATTATACGGGAGCACTCCTGTATGTTCCCGTTTTGTCAGCAAAACAAAAAAGAGGCTGGGCACGAATGCCCAGCCAGTTCGAGGGTTGTGATTCGTCTATTGGACAGTCAGTGTCAACGTGACAGGATGCGAAAGCGATCCGGAGGTTCCTGTAACCGTTAATGTATAGGTTCCCGAAGGTGTGCCGGGATCGGTCGTTGGAGTGGTGGTGGTCTTATTACCACCTCCACCGCAACCAACCAATGTTCCGATTGCCAGCAGCAGGAGCAATATCATCCATACGGCGGTCGTGCGTCGCGACTTCCAACTGCCGATAATGCCAATGCCGACAACGCCCAGCATGGCGAAAATCGGCAGTGCGCCTGAGTGTTTCCCGGGCAGTTGGGGACGGTCTAGAGTGGCTGCTCTCGCGGCAGCGGTCGTTACGGTGACCGTCACAGGCGTGCTTGCCGATCCCGGCGTCACGCTAGCGGGATTGACGGTGCACGTGGCCCCGCTCGGTGCCCCGGTGCACGCTAGTGCCACGGCGCTGGCGAAGCTACCGCCACTTGAGGCGGGCGCTACCGTGAGGTTATAGGTCGCGGTGCTGCCTTTCGATACGGTGGCACTGGTGGTGCTGCCCGTGATGGCGAAATCATTCACCGCGAGCGTGAGTCCCAGAGTGTGGGTGAGGGAGCCGGAAGTCGCAGTTACGGTGGCGGTGTAGCTGCCGGCCCTCGTGCCCGTGGTCGTGATGGTCACGGTTGCGTTAACCGGCGCGCTGCCCGGCGTGACGGAGGCTGGGCTGACAGTGCACACGCCGCTGGGGGCATTTGTCATACAGCTCAAGGCGACCGCATTGCCGAAACTGCCGCCTTGCGGATTCACTGAAATTGAGTAGCTCGCGCTTGTTCCCGAGTTGACGATTGCATTCGGGCTTGTCGCGGTTACGGAGTAGTCCGCAAGAGCCGTCACCGTGATCTTCTGCGTGGCGGTGCTAGTCGTGACGCCCGCGTTGTTGCTCACAGTCAAGGTTACGTTGCTGGTTCCGATCGGGCAGCTAAGTGAAGCCCTGGCTCCCGTAGCAGTGCCGCAGTCTCCTGACCAGGAATAGGTCAGAGGACAGCCCGCGGGATCAGTCGATCCGCTCCCGTCAACTGCAACACTGGCCCCCGCAGCTGAGGTTGCTGCAACAGTCTTGTCTCCTCCGGTTGAAGCCACCGGAACAAGAGTACTGGCGGATGCCAATGCGTCTACTCGTCCGTGCCCGAAGACGTTGTCCGGTCCGGCAGCGCCGAGGTCCAATGCGTTGTTGATCAGCGTGTTATAGAGGAGAGTGCGGGCATCTGCCGGCAGCCGCGCCCCTGTTGATCCACTTGCCAGGCACGGCGAGGTCTGTAAAAGCAGCGCGGCGATTCCCGCCACGTGTGGTGCTGCCGCCGATGTGCCCCAGAACGGATTTGTGAATCCACCGGCCCCGCTCACCTGAACATCTGTAACGGCTGAGAGATCGGGTTTGATCCTGCCGTCTACTGTCGGACCTTGGCTGCTATAAGGTTCGATCACAACGGGGTTACTGGCCGGGACAGCCCCAACGCTGATTACCTTCGCCGGACTTCCGCCAGCGTCGCCCATGGAAGGAGTACTGCCGGCATGTGTGTTGAAGTTGTGGACCTCGCCGGTGGAGGTTGGACAAGATACTCCGGATCCCAAAGCGCTCGCGTGCAAGGCAAGTACGTCAGCGCCGCGGATAAAGAGATTGAGGTGCTTGGGAGTTGCGCCACTCTTCGAAGTTATAGCCAGGTTGAACAGGGCATCGGCTCCGCTGTTCACATATTCGAAGAATTCCAGCGGCGGCTGTCCGCCAGCTCCACCGTTCTGAAGATTGGCGCTGTAGGACACTACGTTCGCACCCGTGGCATCGAGAAGCCACAGGTCGAAGTCGTTGGTCGAAACATAAGGATCGTCCCAGGTCAGAGTAACGTTTAGCCCCCAGCCCTTCTTCAGGAACACCGGATCCATGGTTCGGGGGCCGAGTCCGCAAACGTCCGACGTGTTGGTGGTGGACTGAAAGAGATGGAAGTTGCCGCTGTAACCCGGAACTTTGGAAGCTACGAGTGGTCCGGCATTGATGCCGGAGTCCGAGTAGAGCTCAAGATAGTGGCTCAGACCTTCGTTACCGACCGAGGTTATGAGCGTTCGCACCGGATTGGCATCAGTGTTCAGTTGCGTCGCAGCGTTAGCCGAGACGGCACTTGTGCCATCGTAGGGCGGGTCGAAGAACGAGATATCGTCCACGACTACGTCAGTGTTTTGCGAGAGCCACGTCATGGCTTCGGCGAATTCGATATCCGTCTGGAAGTTGGCAAAATAAAAGGTCGCGTCGGGCGCGAGATCATGGACGACCTCCATCATGGCCGTCCCTTCATTGCCGATAGCGGACAGCCCCGCTTCCAGGTCGTTATCCGCTGTACGGAACGACCGCGCGATTATGTTCCCTGTTGAGGATGTCAGGACTCCACTACCGTTGCGTGTTCCCGTAGCGCTTGGCAGATCCAGTGTCGAGATCGGACCACCCGCAACGCCATCGCACGTTGTGCACCCGGTTGCGAATATTCCGGCGATGCCATCCGCTAGTACGCCCACCCGAATACCCTTGCCGGTCACGCCCAACTGCGACCGTACCTTGTCGGCTTTCAGGATGGTGTCACCCTCGGTCGTCACTGAGCCGGTGTTGGCGTAACCATATCGAGGAAGACCAATGCTTCTAACGAAAGGTAGTCCTGCGACGGAGTCCAGGCTTGCGGCCGGAACTTTTGCCTGCACGATATTGCGCTTCTTGTCCGTTAGCTGGACTGTCGCACCTGTCGATGTCAGCGCCGCCAGGTTTGCCGCTCCAATGTCGCTAACATAGATGTAGACTTGCACCGCGCCGGAACTATCCACACTCATGCGGCCCGTTTGGACCGAAGATCGTGAGGGCTCTGGTAACGCCTCGGCAGTTTGTGCAATCGACTTGTCGCTAACAGTGCTCTTGTTCTTCGCCACAACGTCGGCCATCTGCGCCAAGGGAGTGCTCAGTTTCGGGTGCTTCGCAAGAGCGGAAAGGTTCGTCGAACCGGCAGTTGACTTTCCCTGAGAAACAGCGACCTGTCCCAAAAGTGCGCCGTTCGACGACATGATCGAGAGTGTCAGGAGGACGCAACAAGGCCATAATGCCGCCAGCCGGCGGTTCACATAATGCATATCCTTTTCCTTTTCCGAGCTTGGCTGTTGGAGAAATGGTGGAACTGAAGTACTCAGGTCGAATGCTTCATCTTTCGGTCCGGTCCATCAAGTGTCAATCGAGTTAGTTGCTCAACTTGTGACCAGAGTTGCTCAATTACACTTACGTCGGTGCCTGCCTATTAGGGCAAATACCTCAGTGAAACTGGAGTTGCATAACCCACCCGGCGTTACTATACTGCTCCGTTTGCCATTGCCGGATGACGGCTGCTCCAAACGCACGCTGGACGGCCAATTGCGGCATTTTCACGGAGAGAGTCTATGAAGACGATATCGCTCGAACAGGAAATCAACCCCTGGGAAGCACAGGCCACTCGTTTCGACCTCGCTGCCCGCAAGCTGAACCTCGATGAAGGTCTGTGGAGAGTTTTACGGTATCCCACCCGCGAGATCATCGTCCACATTCCCGTGCAACTGGACGACGGAAGGCTGGAAGTATTCACTGGGTATCGCGTGCAGCACTCCATCGCTCGTGGCCCGGCCAAGGGTGGCATTCGCTACGCGCCTGACGTCAACCTGGATGAGGTTCGTGCGCTCGCCAGTTGGATGACATGGAAGTGTGCGGTCGTGAATATTCCCTTCGGTGGCGCCAAAGGCGGTATCGTATGCGATCCCAAAAAGATGTCGCGTGGCGAACTCGAGCGCATGACGCGACGATATACCGCCGAACTGATGGAGTTCATCGGTCCGGAAAAAGATGTTCCTGCTCCGGACATGAACACCAACGAACAGACGATGGCGTGGATTATGGACACGTATTCCATGCACACGCGCCAGACTTGTACTGCCGTTGTCACCGGAAAACCTGTCGCGCTTGGCGGTTCCCGCGGACGGCGCGAAGCCACCGGACGCGGTGTCATGGTCGTCTGCGACGAAGCCATGAAGAAGCTGGGCATGACTCGCGAGGAAACTCGCGTCATCGTCCAGGGCTTTGGCAACGTTGGATCCAATGCCGCTCGATTGATGCACGAAGCTGGCTACAAGATCATCGGCATCGCTGAGTGGGACGGCGGGCTCTACAACTCACGCGGTATCGACATCGATGCTCTGGTCGAGTTCAAGGAAAAGAACGGCACCATCCACGGTTTCCCCGGCGCGGAGAAAGCCGCCTCTGCCGAACTCATGATCAGCGATTGCGACGTACTCGTTCCGGCTGCAACCGAGAACGTGATCACCAGCAAGAACGCACCGGACATTAAGGCCAAAGTAGTGGTGGAGGGCGCCAACGGCCCGACCACAGCCTCTGCCGACGAAATCCTGGCGGACAAGAAGATCTTTGTCGTGCCGGATATCTTGGCGAACGCTGGTGGCGTTACCACGTCGTACTTCGAGTGGGTGCAGGATCGGATGGGTTACTTCTGGCGGGAAGAGGTGGTAAACGAGCGACTCGAGCACATCATGCGATCGTCGTTCGAAGACGTGATTCGCTACGCGGAGATGCATAGGGTCAACAACCGCATCGCTGCTTACATGCTGGCCATAGATCGCGTTGGTTCTGCGATCAAGGTAAGAGGTATCTACGCCTAGGCTGAAGCGTTTCGGGCAAGACATGGCAGATGATGGCTCGGTGCCGGACTGGAGTCCGGCGCTACCTAAGTTTGGGTGTCTTGCCCGGAAATTTTTGTTTGCTAAGAAAACTATTTCTGTGCCGCGAAGCGTTTCAGTTCTTCGATAACCGCAAAGCGAACATCGCGCTTGTCAGTGGCCGAGATAACGCCGGGTGCTTCGCGCGTAAGGAACTCCATCCCCAGTTCACCGCCCCGCATTAAGAAGTCAGTGATTGCAACGCGATACACACGCTCGCGATCGAGCGGTGCTCCGGCGATTCGGAACGTGCTTGTCTCGTCGTCGAAACTGGTGTTAGCCGTTTGAAGCCAGCCCCCCTTGCCCTTGGACGCTCGTCCGGCATTCAGTACTTTTTCGAGCAAGTCGCCTTTGATCTGCACGTCCACAACGTTACCGCCGAACGGCAACACCCGGATCACGTCGTACTGAGTCACTGGCCCCGGCGGCAGCACGTCATCGAACCTGATAGACCCTGAGTTGTAGATGGCCGCGTCAGCACCCGGCACTTCGCTCAGGAAGGCGCGTCCGATCAGCTCGGTCAGGTTCGTGCTACCGTTCCGAACCTTCGCCTCGCGCCCGTCGAGCAACGTGGGGATATCTGCGACATGCTCCTTAGGTTCGAATCCTGCCTGCCGGAAAGCTGCGAATCCGCGTTCCATCCATTGATCCGCCAGCTTGGCGATCGCCGGGTCCTGCGGGATGTCTCGATTAAAGGGCACCAGCTTTGAGTCAATCACTAGCCGCTTCGTCTTCTTATCGAACCGCAGCTTGTGAACGTAAGCAGATCGCAAGTTCGCGTCTGCCTTGAACATCGGCACCATGTTCGGCCCGCGCCAGTACTGCATGTTCTCGTGATCATGCCCGCCCATCAGTAGATCGACGGGCAGTGTGGCAACCAGTTGCTGGTCCTGTTCGTAGCCTTCATGCGTCAGTGCGATCAGCACGTCTACTTGCGGGCGAAGCAGCTTCACCTGCTCGCGCGCCGCCTGCATGGCATCCAGATAGCTTACGTACGAAGCTTTATTGCTGTTGATCGTCACGCCGAAAATACCGACCTTGATCGAATTACCCTTACGGTCCTTGACCGTGAATATCTGATGGTCTGGAACGCCGGGCCACGGCTGTCCCGCCGCGTCGCGCACATTTGCGGAGGCCCACTTGGCGTGGACCTCCGACATGCGCTCCTTGAATTCGTTCTCCGACAGATCGAACTCGTGGTTGCCGAATGTCAAATAGTCGAGTCCGACATGATTCATCAGATCGACCATATGCCTGCCTGCCAAGCGCTTGCCATCGACCTTCGCACTCGCGATGGCCGATGGGCTGAAGTAGTCCCCAGCGAGAATCAGAAACGTGTTTGGATTCTCGCGCTGAAGCTGCTTCTTCAGCGTCGCCAGCCTCGCCATTCCGCCTCCGTTGCTGCTCGAACCGGGAGCGATGTCATGAACGTCGTTAACGTGAACGATAGTGAACGATACCGTCTGCGCCGCACACAGGCAGGCGAACAAGACAACAGCGATGAAAGCGGTAGCGCGAACGCGAGTTTTCATGAACCGATCCTTGGACAACTGAGCTAGGCTCTTGAGGTACTCGCAATGGTAGAAGATGGACCTGCATCAACACAATGGTTCCCGCAATCGGGAAAGCGACGCGCTTTGACACGTGCTTCCAAACAACGGCTTTCATCGCGCCTTCAATCAACTCTATGTTTGACTTCGCGGCAGGAGCGTGTCGACCCTTTGTTGGTTAGTTCCGTGCGTTAATGATGCTCCTCCTCTCCCGAGCCGAATCTGGTTCGAGACGCACCGGAACAGGGCGGCAACACTGTTTCCGGCAGCAGGAACTCTCTGTCACCGATTGTGGTGGGCGGGATCGAAGGGAACGAACTGTTTAGCAAATTGATGTTTGTAACTTGGCAATTTATTCATTATCATTGAAGAAATGGGTGCCGCTAACCGCATTTCGGATTTTGAACTGATTGTCATGTTGGTATTGTTGCGCCTTGGAGATGATGCGTACGGAGTCCCGATCGCTTATGAAATCGAGAAACAAACCGGGCGCGAGGCGAAGTTGGGCAGCATCTATGCGGCACTGGAGCGGCTTGAACAAAAGGGTTTTGTAGCCTCCAGATTAGGTGAGCCGACAGCAGAGCGTGGTGGTCGAGCCAAGCGATACTTCCGCATTACGAAGAGTGGAATGCAGGAGGTACGTGAGACGCGACGAGCGCTTATGAACCTATGGGGAGGAATACCTGAGCTTGAAGGAGGGAAACTATGAGCAGGGCTGAATTATTGGAACCGCCCCGGCTAGCCACGTGGCTACTGAACCAATTCGCCTCCGTGGTCGATACCTCCCTTTCAGGGGACCTGGTGGAAAGCTTCCAAGAACGAGGTTCCCGCGCATGGTACTGGAGGCAGGTGCTACTCGCGATTGTGATAGCCTTCCCGCGACTGTTACGCAAGCAATGGGGCCGTCTTGTATACGCAGCTTGCTTCTCTGTGTTCATGTTCACTTTGCCCAGATGGAGTCGCATCCCTTTTGAACTCTGGAGAGCGTCGCTTGCATTCCAGTGGCCGTGGTCATTTGTATCTGTGATCGCCTTAGCGAGTCTCCTCCAGACCGCGATTGTGGGAGTTGCCCTCCTCGGTGATTTCTCGTTTTCCTATGCATTGCGGCGTGTGCTGCAATCCCACATGCCTAAGGAGTGTCGCTGCTCGAATTGTGGGCTCACCTGGACCCCTTACACCGACAAAGCTACGCGACTTCTGTACGTACGGAACTTGCCTGGGGCATTTGCGATTGTGATGGCTGTACTCGTGAGCGGTAACATCGCGCTAAGATTTCTTTCGGCGCTTGGAGACTCTCCATTGAGCGCATGGTACTTTGCCTTGGCGGCATCAGTCCTGTGGGCACTGCAAACAGTCCTTGCATTTCTACTTGGTATTTGGTGGATAAGGACGGGCGGTCGGGCAAGGAAGTTGTCTCCGACTCAGGCTTAGTGTTAGCAGATCCGCAAAAGCTGATTTGGCAAACCGGGAAGATGTGGCTGGCTGGTGGCCCATACGAGCCGGTTTTGCTCGTGTGGGGCAGTTCGGATAGCGTGTGTCTGATTAAACCCACACAAGCGAAACCGGCTTGTGTGGGCCACCGAAGTATCTTGTTGCTGCGAACGAAGTCAAATGCAGGTTCCTCCACTCCGCTTTGCTCCGGTCGGGATGGCGGAGATTTGGGAGAGGTGACCTATGCGGCGGCAGGATGCACTGCCCTCACATAATGAATGTAGTCGGTCTGGGCTGGTATGGAACCGGATGTTCTTAGCAGTGTCGCAATCTGACCACGATGGTAGGCGGAGTGCAGGAAGATGTGGGTGATGGCTTCCTCAACCGTGTTCTCAAAGCGCTCGCCTTTGGAATTCGCGTAGGATATCTTGCTCGCGAGATCGGTCGACGTGAGCAACTCGCGCCATTCGCTGGCGATTGTCCTGATTTCACGCTCCGTTTCCGCCAGAGCCCAGCGAGGCCACGGCGTCGCAGATTTTCCCGTACTTCGGGCCCGCTCCAGCCAGACTCTTTGAGCGGCCGGAATGTGAGCGATGACAGCGATCGCTCGCTCCGGCGCATTGACTGCGGCTTCTACTGATCGCAGAGATTCCAAATTGGCCCAGAGATCATAACTCAGCGAATGAAGCAACGACTCTCGGGTATTCATGTGAGATCCTCAGTGGTTCTAGATGCCACAATATAACATCGGGCTTGAACGGGGCACCAGGGGACTAGCGGAAGTTGTCGTGGCACCCACTCAAGCAAAATCAGCTTGAGTGGGCCACCGGAGTTATTTTCGTTACTGCAATGCACAACAAGTTGCGGCACCGCTAAAGCGGCGCCCTTCCCCAGTCTTGCAGTCTCTGAAGGACGGGTACGCTACGGGAGAGTGGCGTTCAATGCTGGGTCGAGGCGCACCCTCCCCGGAAGGGGAAGGGTGCGGCACCCCGTTTTTCGTAAGCGGCACCCCGTGTATCGTAAGGGATGCGCGTGCGGAGGTTAGGCCGATTTGCGTTTTACGGGCATGTAAAGCGAGAAAGGTCCGCAGCCCCGATAGTCCGGCGGGTAGAACTCGAACGAAGGATGGGTTGCGCAGTCACATCCCTCAGTTCCGCAGTAGGCGGAGAATTCTTCTGAGGCCGTTAATTGTGCTGCGCTCGATTGCCAGGCCGCCATGCACTGGTCGAGTCCGGGTACGTTGAATGCGGCGTATTCGCCTTGCGGAATGTCTACGGCGACTAATCCCTCGGGGACAGTTGCTTCGGGACTGGCCAGCAGGGCAGCGACGTATTCGAATGTGCCATCGGATTTGCCCGGGACGCAGCGGCACACGCCTACACATCCTCCACGCATCAAGGGCGCGAGGTCACTGCACAGGCGGGGCAGGAACTGCTCCCACAACGCGCGTATTTCCTGGTTCTGGTTCTTGCCTATGTAGCTCATGCCAAGAGCGCGGTATGGGCCAAACTGGATGGTGTGCAGCGGTTGATCTGAAGTCATCGTGAAACGATCCTTTCTTCTGTTCATTCTTGGGGCCGCAGCAGATTATAGGCGAAGAAAAAGCGAAAACGCAAGAGGGGAGAGATCGAGCCCAGCGACGTACCGTTTCGGTTCGGGTGACGCGGTTTCCGTTTGCTTGTTCTGAATCTGGAAATTTTCTCGAGCTTGTGTTTGGTTTTTGATGGAAGCGCCTATGCTCCAGGTGTCATTCGTGTGTGCGGCGAGGGAGTCGATAGTGGCGAGATTCTCGCCCCGCTCAAGCCAACGGCGGGCTTGAACGGGGCACCAGGGGACTTGCGGGAGTTGTCGTGACACCCACTCAAGCAAAGTCAGCTTGAGTGGGCCACAATGCAACATCGAGCTTGAACGGGGCACCAGGGGACTTGCGGGAGTTGTCGTGACACCCACTCAAGCAAAATCAGCTTGAGTGGGCCACAATACCGCGCGATGGTTCGAAGACGCGATGGCCGATAAAGTATGAGTTTCATTGATTTCCATTGAATCAGTGGAGGATAATCAATTGTTCATGGTCCCACTCGTTCGGGACGAATAGCGTCTAAATTCCCGTGAATCTGCCGAACTACATCACGATGACCCGGATCTTCAGCGTTCCGGTGTTCATATGGATTCTCACCAGTCGCCTGTTCCACGGCACGGATGGGCGGCGTGAGCTTCTGGCAGCAGCGCTGTTTATCGCGGCGTCGATCACCGATGGCATTGACGGCTATATCGCTCGTAAGCGGGGCCAGATCACGACCTTGGGAATGTTGCTCGATCCGCTGGCAGACAAGCTGATGGTGACTGCGGCGTTCGTTGCGCTGGTGCAGTTCAATCCCGCTGTGGTTCCCGCTTGGGTTGCGGTCATCGTGATCGGCCGTGAGTTTCTGGTCAATGGACTGCGCGCAATCGCCGCTTCGGAAGGCTTTACGATCGAGGCCAGTGATCTGGGCAAGCTGAAGATGGTGGTGCAGATTGTCGCCGTCGTGGCCGCTATTCTGGCGCACAAATGGTACAAGTGGGACTTGTTCGGCGGCAGAGTTGTTATTGGTGTTCACCTGGTCGCCGTGATGGCAGTCTGGTTCATGGTTTCGGTGTCATTAATCTCGGCAGCGGACTACTTTGCTGCTTTCTGGGCCAAGATAGACAAGTCGAGTACACGCCGTCGCAAACGCCGCAGCTTCATACTGAGCCGCCCGAAGAAGTTCGGCGTCGCTCCGGTTGATAGCCTTCCTACCCAGCCTCCGCAAGGAGAGTAGATGAGTGCAGCTGCCGATAATCCGGTAGGCTCAGCACCAGCGCCCGAGTACAGCAACGAGGAGCGGCGGCAACTGCTCAGGCTGGCTCACGAATCCATCTGGGCGTCGCTCGACGCCCGAGACCTCGATGTCAAGCCGCCGAGCGAGCATCTGGCGCAACATCGCGGAGCGTTCACGACGCTGCATTTGCACGGGCGTCTGCGCGGGTGCGTCGGCTATATAGTCGCTCAGCACTCGGTCTGGCAGACGGTTGCGGAGACCGCTGCTGCCGCGGCTTTTGACGATACGCGATTCGATCCTGTAACTCGCGAAGAAGCGGGGCTGCTGGAGATAGACATTAGCGTCCTCTCACCGATGTTTCCAATCAGCCCCGAAGAAGTTGTTATCGGCGTGCATGGATTGCTCGTTACCGAAGGCGCGAGGCGAGGTTTGCTCCTGCCGCAGGTTCCGGCCGAACTCGGATGGGACCGTGAGACCTTCCTGAAGCAGACCTGCGTGAAAGCTGGTCTGCCGCCGGATGGTTGGCGCAAGAACGCCGAACTCCAGGCTTTTACCGCCGAAGTCTTTGGCGAGAACGATCCCGATCTGCGCTGAATCAGGGAAGGCTGGCGATAAGGCGCCCCAGTTCTTCGCGGTGGTGAACGATGAGTTCTGGCGGCGTCTTCCAGGCAGCAGCTTTCCGCATTAAGACATTCACTACATCCTTCAGTGCTTCCTTCGAGGGGTGATCGTAGTCGTGTTCGGTGTCCAGGAAAGCCCGGCGAACGGTCCCGTCGACCATCTTGCGGATTTGCTCGTCACTGGGGGCGTGCCCCTGTGCCCGTTGCGACGCGAGATAGATATCCCGCTCGGATTGGTAGAAGCATTGGGCTATAAGGTCTCGGGCACGGGTGGGAGTCAGTCCCAAAAGATCGCGCGGCTGCAGGAACCACTTTTTATGGACCATGGCTGGGCTCCGGCGAACGAGACATTTTAGGCAGAGTAGGAGTTATTTCCCAGAAGATTTTTTGGCATCGGTAGATACTGTGGTACCATCTAACTAACCGGTTAATTAAAAGAATGGCTACTATATCGAAAACTCGGATCGGTTCACGGCATCAACCGGAGCAGACAAAGGCAGCAATTCTTAAGGCCGCCATGCGCGAGTTCGCCATTGAGGGTGTTGGCGGGGCTCGCACGGATGCGATTGCCCGCGCCGCTAAGGTCAATAAGGCGCTGCTTTACTACTATTTCAAGGACAAGGAATCGCTGTTTGGTGCGGTGATGGAGAGCGTCTTCGCCGAGCTGACGACCGCGATCAATCAGGCCCTAAGCAGTCCCTTGCCGCCAAAAGAACGTTTTCTGGCGTATGTGCGAGCGCACTTTGACTTTGTGGCAAGTTCTCCGTTGCGTCCCAGGCTATTTCATCGCGAGATAACGGGGGCAGGTCTGGAGGGATCGCAGCACTTAAGGAACATCGTCCAGCATCATCTGCGTCCTATTTTTGCGCAAGTTGCCGCCTTGCTTCAGGAAGGAATAGAGGCGGGAGATTTTCGGCCGGTCAATCCGGCGCATTTTATTCCGTCCGTGGTCGGGACCATCGTTTTCTATTTCAGTACACCGATTCCCAAGATGGTTACGGGCATTGATCCGTACGATCCTAAGATGATCGAGCAGCGACGAGCTGAGGTCATTGACTTCGTGTCTGCTGCGCTGTTTCGCGAACCGTCGGGTCGAAATGCTAATAGAGGAGCACGCAAGTGAATCCGCGCAACAAGATATTCATTCTTTTCGGCGTCATTATCCTGGCCGCCGCAGCGTATTTCTTTCTTTCGACTGATCGTACGGCAGACATGGTTCTGATCGGTACTGTGGACGCGAATCAGATCATCGTTGGTCCGCAAATACAGGGACGAATACAGCGGCTCATGGTGGACGAGGGATCGGTCGTTAAGGCCGGTGATTTGATTGCGGTGCTTGATCCCAGCGAACTGGAAGCGCAGAAGCGCGCCGCGCAGGCGACGCTCGATAGCTTGCAGTCGCAACTGTCGGCAAGCCGGGCCAATGAAGCCATGACGAAGGGATCGACGACGAGCGACGTCGCAAATGCCGAAGCGAGGCTGCAATCGGCGAAGTCGCAATTGGCTGAATCCGAGGCGACGATGGAGCAGACGAAGCTGGACACGCAGCGAATGGTCTCGCTCAACTCACAGGGTATCGTTTCGCAGCAGGAGCGTGATCGCGCTGTAGCCACTCTTAAGGCTCAGCAAGCGCACGTGAAAGCGCTTGAGGACACAGTGAGAGCGGCTGAGCAGGACGTGAATTCGGCAAAGGCTCGAACGCATCAGGCCAGTGCAGCCGAAAGCACAGTTGCAGCAACCCGCGCGCAAATGATCAACACGCAAGCGATGCTGGCGCAGGCCGACACTCGGCTGGGATATACGAAGATCTACGCGCCGGTATCAGGAACCGTTTCTGTTCGTGCAGCTCGCGAGGGCGAGGTTGTAAGTCCGGGACAGGCGATCGTGACAATTGTCGATTACACCGACACATGGGTCTATGCTGCGGTTCCGGAAACGTATGCACCGCGGCTCCCGATGGGAGACAGACTGAAGGTGCGATTGCCGGGCGGCGAGCTGATGCAGGGCGAAGTGATCTTCAAAGCGCCTGAAGGAGACTACGCCACACAGCGCGACGTCAGTCGCCGGAAGCGCGACATCAAGACGGTTGGTATCAAGGTGCGCGTAGACAACAACAATCGGGCGCTCGTCCCCGGCATGACGGCAGAGGTCCTGCTACCTAAAGCGATCGTCGATGGTGCGGAGCGAGCCGTTCAGCAAGCGGAGAAGCGGTAATGGCGTTTTTTCAGAAGAGAGCGGAAGCCGAGGCACCCAACGGGTATGCCATCGAGGTGAAGGACATCGTCAAGAAGTACGGTGACTTCACCGCTGTCGACTGCGTTACGTTCCAGGTGAAGGACGAAGAGATCTTTGGATTGCTGGGGCCGAATGGCGCGGGCAAGTCAACGTTGATCCGAATGATGACGACGCTGATTCCGATCACGTCGGGTTACGCGAAAATCGCCGGACACGATGTTTCCAAAGAAGCAGATGCAGCCCGAAATACAATCGGCGTGATCCCGCAAGCGCTAACCAGCGATATGGATCTCACGATTGAAGAGAATCTTAATATCTACGCCAAGTTGTACAACGTCCCGGCCGACAAGCGGAAGAAGAACATTGACGAATTGCTGGAGATGGTCGATCTCACGAAGTGGCGAGGCGCCCAGACAAAGACACTGTCGGGCGGCATGCGGCGGCGGCTTGAGATCGCGCGCGGGCTCGTCCACAGTCCGAAGATATTTTTCCTCGATGAGCCGACGACCGGCCTTGACCCGGTGTCGCGCGTCGCAGTCTGGGAAATGCTGACGAACATCAAGAAGCACCGCAAGCTGACGGTGCTGATCACGACTCACTACATGGATGAAGCGGACCGCCTTTGCGACCGCATCGCGATTGTCGATCACGGAAAGCTGGTTGCGCTCGACTCGCCTTTGGCGCTGAAGCAAACAGTTCCGGGCGCAAACGTGATTGAAGTGCAGTTCAAGAATGAGCCGCCGGATTGGCCTGCGCGTCTGTCAGCGCTCTCGGAGGTGCATGACGTGAAGCACGAGGGCGCTGGGATGTACCGCATTCTGTCCGACAACGGCGGAAAGACCACGACCGAACTGGTTGAGGCGGCGGTCAGGGCGGGAATAGAGTTGAAGTCGCTCTCGGTGCAGAACACGACTCTAGATGATGTCTTTGTTCATTACACCGGGCGGCAACTGCGTGACGAGCAGGTGAAGGCATATGGCTACCTAATGCCAGAAAGACCAGGGCTAAGACCATGAACAGAATGATGGCTATCGTGGAACGAGAGTTGCGGAAGTTCTTTCGCTCTCCGACCCTGCTGATGGTTTCGCTGATCTTTCCGCTGGTGCAGTTAATTGTGCTGGGCAACGCGTTCGGTGGACACATCAAGGGAGCGCGCCTGGGCGTGGTTGACTACGACCATGGCACGCAGTCGGTGAAGATCAAAGAGGCGTTTAATGCAATCAGCGCGAACGCCGATACCTTCTATCCGGTCTATTACGACAACGATCAACAGGCGAAGGAAGACGTCCGCAACGGGAAGATTCAGGGTGCGCTGATCATTCCGCCGCAGTTCTCGGAGCGCGTGTTTGAGAAGAACCGGCCACGGATTGCATTGGTGGTAGACAACTCTGATAACTTCATGAGTTCCACGCTTGAGTCGCAGTTGCAGTTGCTGACGCAGGCACTCAACGATCCTGTAATTCAGCCGCGGCTTGTCAGCAAGATCACGCTGGAGATCGTGGAGCTGTATCCATACATCGAGTACATGAAGTACCTGCTGCCGGGTTCGATCACGCTGGCAATGTTCGTTTCGGTCATGATCGGCGGCGGCATGTTGTATATCGACGACAAGGCCCGCGGCGTACACGAAGGTTACCTCGTCACTCCCATCACGAAGACCGAACTTGTGATGGGACTTAACCTTTCGGGGGCACTGAAAGCGGTGCTTGCGGGACTAGCAATCACCTATATTGGTTCGCTGCTGGCGGGAATAGGTGGAGCGTTCCAGCCGTCCAAGATGGTATTGCTCATTGCAATGATCGTGGCGACTTCGGTTTCGTTCAATGCAATGATGTTCCTGCTGATGGTGCGGGTGGATGACCCGCTGGTGCCTCGTGCCATGTTCGGCATTCTGAATACGCTGCTATTCTTCCCCAGCGGTTCGATCTACCCGATCCAGGCGTTTCCGCAGTGGCTGCGGGGCATCGCATATGTGGATCCGTTCAGCTATGCGGTGCACGGGTTTAAAGCGGTACTGCTCAAAGATGCAGGATTTACTGCAATCTGGCCTGACCTGCTGTATCTTTCTCTTTTCGGGTTTATTTGTATGGCTATAGCGACTCCGCTTTTCAAGAGAACGCTATAGAGCAGGCCAGGTCAGGACGAGAAAACATGTCGACATCTATATTTAGTGCGCCATCGTACGATCCAGCAAAGGCGAAGCGGAAGAAGTGGATCATTGCTGGGACAGTATTTGCAGTGCTTCTCTCTGTTTTTCTGTACTTTCAGTTTCGCAACTGGCCCCAGGAGCGAGTTGCCAGCAGATTTTTCCAGGCGCTAGAGGCGAAGGATTACGAGAAAGCGTACGCGATCTGGACGGCGGATCCGAACTGGAAGCAGCATCCGAACGAGCACACGCGCTATCGTTACGGAGAGTTCTACCTTGATTGGGGGCCGGGCGGCGAGTACGGCCTGGTGAAGAGTCACAAGATTGATGGAACCAAGAGGATGGGGACCGGCGTGGTCGTGGTTGTCACCGTGAATGAGCGGACGGAGAAGGCACGACTCTGGGTGGAGAGATCCGATAAAACACTGAGTTTCTCCCCCTTTTAACGGTCGGGCTAAGTCATTGTACTGAGGGCGTTTTACGGTTTTTTTGCAACTGTTAACTCGAATCCGGGTTTGCAAAAGAGGTATACTGACTCTAAGCTGATGAGCACTCCTGTGAACAATCCGTCCGGCCCAATGCCAGGCGCGAAGCAACCGGATATGCTGCCGACTCTATTCGGTGGCGGAATCTACACCAACCAGATTCGCCCAACAAATTTCCTGCTTTCGTTCATGCTTCACATGGCGGTGCTGGCTTTTGCTTTTCTGGGAAGTTGGTGGATTGCGGAGCACAAGCAGGAGATCAAGAGTAACATCACGCAGATATTTGCGTCGGACGTTTCTCCGTATGTTTTGCCACCCGCGCCGGACAAAGCTGGCGGTGGTGGCGGCGGCGGTGACCGCGACAAGATGGCGGCGCCAAAGGGTGCATTACCGAAGCAGTCGTTGAAGGATCAGCTTGCTCCTCCCGCAGTGGTTATTCGTAATGAGCATCCGAAGCTTGCCGTTGAGGCGAGTGTCGTGGTTCCTCCTAACATTTCGCTTCCGCATGCCGGGAACATGGGCGATCCGCTATCGAACATTCTGGGGCCGGCTTCTAATGGCACTGGTTCAGGTGGCGGTATTGGCAGTGGCAGCGGCGGCGGTGTTGGTTCCGGCAGAGGACCTGGTGTTGGTCCTGGCTGGGGCGGCGGTATCGGCGGCGGAGTTTTCAAGGTCGGCGGTGGCGTGAGCGCGCCGAAGGCATTGTATGACCCTGATCCGGAATACTCGGAAGAAGCTCGCAAAGCGAAGTATCAGGGCGTCGTAGTGTTGTGGGTTGTCATCGGACCTGATGGGCGTCCGAAGGACATGCGAGTACAGCGATCGCTCGGCATGGGACTGGACGAGAAAGCGATAGAAGCGGTTCGTCAGTGGAAGTTTGAACCCGCGAAGAAGGATGGGCAGCCAGTTGCGGTTCAGGTCAACATCGAAGTGAACTTCAGGCTCTACTAATCAGAGTTTTCAATAGCAAACGGCCAGCGAAGCTGCTGGCCGTTTTTGTTTTGGGATTTCCTTCTTCAGCAATCAGGCACGGGCTGGGAAGTAGGTTCCCCAGAAGCTATCGGTTTCGGTAAACTCCATGGCGATCCGTGGCAGATCGCCGGGAAGATCCTGCCGTGATACGACACGTGCGCGCGCGGCTATGCCCACCTCCTGCCATCGCAAAGAGAGGCTCGATCCGACTTCAACCGGGGCATCGGAGAGTACGAGGCAGCCGTGCTGCGAGATCAATACCGTTTCGGCCAAGGCCTGCAAAAGCTGGCCTCTGTCAATCCAAGATAATTCCAAGAAGAGTCGGACGGGGATGCGGGGACTTCTGCGCTGAGTAAGGATCTTGGGTTGTGCAACCTGGGCGATTACGCCGCGTTGCTGTTCGCTCAAGTGCACGAACTGAATGCCGGCGCGTACTCGTGGCCGGCAGTGGACGATCCGTGACTCGATCTGAACACGGCCAGCGTCCCGGAGGATGAAGCTGGCGAGCGCAGGAGCGCCGGGCTCCAGCGTAGCTTCGGTGCGGATAAGCATTCCGCCGAGACTGATGTTCTCGCTGAATCCGTAAGCGGTTGAGGCAGAGGTCTCAAGTTCAACGGCCGTGACGAAGGGTACACGGGGATGCTGACGGCGTGCATCGTTGTGCACGTTCAAGGCCTTCAGCGGTTGATCTTTGAAACACTCGCCCATGGCACTCTAAATATAGTCCCTTGGGATAACGCACAAATTACCGAAGGTTCAGTGCGGCAGTGGGACGATGGTCACCACGGCAACATTGCCCATTGAAAGACGGATTTCAACGCAAAGGACGCGAAGGGAAGAACAGAGGTGGGGATTTGGATTTGTCGTCACCCCGCTCAAGCCAACGGCAGGCTTGAACGGGGCACCGGGGACTTTCGGGAGTTGTTGTGGCACCCACTCAAGCAAAATCAGCTTGAGTGGGCCACATCACTGGCATGAACGGGGCACCACTTGGCGAAAAACCGGCCCCCGATTCAGCCAAAGCCAGCTCAAACGGGGGCCGTCAGGGAGAGACTTCATTACACGGGAGCCTTGAGATCGAGGCTCGGCGTGCGCCAAGTGTTGGGGTCGGCGGTAGCGTGACGAGAGTAGTTCAGAACGTCAATGTGCTCGGGGATGACCTTCACGAGGACGAGGTTCTTGAGGCCGGGGGCGAATGAGGTGTCCCAATATGCGCGCTTGCGTTTCTTGATTTCGGCGGGATCGTCGACTAGTACGGCGCGGCCGGTGATCTCGACGTAACCGATGGCGCTGCCGTGATTGCCGTAGTAGAGCATGACGCGCGGGTCGTGGCGAATTTGGCGTACCTTGCGGCTTGCGGTGTTCGTCGCCATGTAGACCGTCATGTCTTCCTCGGGCGGGAAAGGGTTCATGGTGCGGATACGGGGACGGCCGTCTTCGTCGAGCGTGGTTAGGGCGCAGTAGGTCTGCGCAGCCATGATCTCACGCGCAGCGGTGAGCAGGTCGGCGCGGCTGAGGCCAGATTTGGACTTTTCTTCGGCGGCAGCGCTGGCTGTCTGAAGCAGGCCCGGAAAAGAGGCGAGGGCGACGGCAGCGACGGTCCCTTTGAAAGTAGTGCTGAGGAATTCTTTTCGATTCATATTAGTCCCGTTCCGTTCGCGGTATTTAGCAAAGCAAGATGAGGAATGATACGAAATCTGGCGGCGAAAAGTGCCGTTAAGGCGGTTAAAAAGCAGTTAACCCCGGATTTGAAGCGCACCCTGCCCGGCAAGAGAAGGGTGCGCTTAGCGGGAATGAAGGTTGTTATCCGCCATAGGGCATGGCTGGGACTTTGCCGAGGAGACGGGAGTATACGGTGAGCGCGCCGCGATGATGGGCGGTGTGTTCGACCATGGCCCAGACAACATTGCTGATGGGTTGACCCGCCATGATGGGGCCGGGCGGCAGTGGCGCCGCTAGTTCGTCGGCGCTCTTGGACTGAAGGAATTGGACCGCGTCGGCAAATGAGTCGGCGAGCATCTTGCGAGCAGTGGCAAGCGATACTACCTGTTCGATTTCCCTAGCGTGCTTCTCGAAATTGAGATCGAAGCCCTCGGGACGGGAGACGCCTTGGATGAACCAATCGAGGGTCTGGGCGGTGTGCGCGACCTGCTGCGCAACGGTCATCATTCCTTCTTTCGGGCGAAATCCGGAATCGGCTTCGTCAAGGACCCTGGTTGAGCGCTCGAAGAAGTCCTTGCTTGCGAGCAGTTGGTCTGCAAAGTGATGGTGCTGCGGGTTTGCTTGCGGTTGTGCTTTCACGTTCATAGCGGGAAATTTTAGCACATTAGGCGAAGAAAAAGCGAATATCTCGATATGTCGATACCCGCGTCTCTTGACCTTTGTCCACCCGCAAATTACCTTGCTCTTTGAACAGAATGAGCTATTCTCGCCGACTACGGCTATTGCTTCTGGTGCTCCTCGTTGCAGTTCCGCCCTTCTGCATCGCTCAAAAGGTCTCCGATGTTAGCGCCGTGAACTACGTTACGGACCTCGCGGGAGTGATCGATGGCGGAACGCAAGCAAAGATCAACGCTATGGCCGGCGATGTCGAACGCAAGACGGGTGCGCAGATCGCCGTCGTCACGGTTAAGTCACTCGACGGCAAGAGTGTCGAAGACTATGCGGTCGACCTTTACAAAAAGCTGGGGATAGGGCACAAAGATGACCGGGGCGTTCTGCTGCTGGTCGCACCGTCTGAGCGCAAGTACCGAATTGAAGTCGGGTACGGTCTGGAACCGGTGATCAATGATGCGCGAGCCGGCGATATCGGTCGCGCGATGGTCCCATATCTGCGTCAGGGCGATTACGACAGTGCGATCGCGCTTGCGTCGGGACAGTTGGCCACGCTGATTGCGAGAGCCAGTAACGTGACACTCGACCAGGCACCGCCGAGGGTGCGGAACCAGGGCTCACGGTCAGGCGGCGACGAATTTCCGTGGTGGATTCTTTTCCCCGTCGCGTTCTTTGTCATACCAGTATTCATCCGTGCAATCACCGGCGGTGGCCGAAGTCGTCGCCGCGGTGGTTTCCCCTGGTGGCTTGGACCAGGCGGTTTCGGTGGAGGCTGGGGCGGCGGCGGCTTTGGGAGTAGCGGTGGCGGTTGGGGCGGTAGTTCTGGCGGCGGTAGTTTCGGCGGTTTCGGAGGCGGTTCCAGCGGCGGGGGCGGCGCAAGCGGTTCCTGGTGAAGCGTAGCGACGGAATTCGATCCGGCATGTTTCGAGAGCGATTATGAGCGTAAAAGAAGATCTTGAGCAGTTTGTTGGACGGCTGCAGCACGCGGCAGGCGCTAACCTCCAGTCCGTCGTATTGTACGGATCGGCGGCGCGGGGCGACTTCAACGAGCAATACTCGGATGTCAATCTGCTGGTCCTGCTGGAGGACACGCGCGGCGCCGCATTGGATCAGATCGCAACCGTGCTGGACTGGTGGACGAAGAAGTTGCATAGGCGTCCGCCACTTGTGCAGTCCGAGGAAGAATTGCGGACGTCAGCAGACGTGTTCGCGATCGAGACACTGGACGTCAAGGCATGTCACCGAATTCTTTTTGGGCGCGATTTGCTGGAGTCGATCGACATTCCGATGAACCTGCATCGGGTTCAACTCGAACACGAGTTGCGCACGGTGCTGCTGAAATTGCGCCAGCAATATCTGCTTGCTCGTGAGAATGAGCGCGAGTTGCAGCAGACGATTGCCAAATCGGCATCGAGCGTCGCGACCCTGTTCCGTCACGCTCTGATTGCGCTCGGGAAGGCAGCGCCTGAATCACGCCGAGAGGTTGTTGCACAGATCGCCGCACTGGACGGAATTGATGCGGAGCCCCTCAATGCCGCGCTGGATCTTCGCGAAGGGCGCAGAATCCAGATTGGCGTTGAGGAGCTTTATCACCGTTACATGGAATCGATTGCCGCGCTCGTACGCCATATCGACAAGATGGCACCTAAACATGATTGGCAACGGGTGAGCGGTTCATCTTCTGAAAGGAATGGCTGAGTTATGAAGAAGATAGTCGTGATCGTTCTCGCCGTCGTTGTTGTCGCGCTTCTTTGGTTTGGTAGTACGTACGTGGGCCACCGGAACAATATGGTCACCAAGAAGGAAGCCGTCAACGCCGCATGGTCACAGGTGGACATTGTTCTGCAACGGCGCGCCGACCTCATTCCGAACCTGGTTGAAACCGTGAAGGGGTTTGCGGGGCAAGAGCAAACCGTGTTCCGCGATATAGCTAATGCGCGGGCGGCGTTGATGTCGGGCGGCACGCCGCAGCAGAAGATTGCGGCGAACAATCAGTTGGATGGCGCGCTGTCGCGGCTGCTGCTCATCGTGGAGAATTATCCGCAGCTGAAATCAAACGAGAATTTTCTGAGGCTTCAGGACGAGCTTGCGGGAACGGAGAACCGAATTGCCGTCGAACGCCGTCGCTATAACGAGACACTTCAGGATTACAACACTTACATTCAGCTATTCCCCAACAACATAGTCGCGAGCCTGAGCGGTTTTACTCGTGACGACGCCTACTTCAAGGCACAGGAAGGTTCGCGCGAAGCACCGAAAGTGCAGTTCCCGGGCGTGACCCCCAAACAAGCACCGATACAGCCTTAGCGGACTTTCCCCTCGACCCACATCTGCGCGACCGTGCGGATGTGGGCTTGATTCTCTATGAGTGCACTGTACATAGTGGCTGGTTTAGGGATTTCGACTCCCGTCTAGGAAGACGGAAATCTCGGGGTCTTTTTCCTGCCCTCATCCGTATATGGCTTAGTATGAGAATCGCAGCCTATTACGCGCTGACGTGGATGGAAGACGAGAGCCGCGAAATCGCCAGAGGTTTGCGGGGACGCGATCCGGACCTTCTCTCGCGTCTGATCGAACAATATCAGTACCGCCTGCTGCGCTACCTTATTCATCTCACCGGGGACCGAGCCACGGCCGAAGACCTGTTCCAGGAAACATGGATACGCATTCTTGAGCGCGGCGGTCAGTACAATGGTCGCGACAACTTCGCCGCCTGGCTCATGCGCATCGCGCGCAACGTGACGATCGATTATCTCCGCCGGCGTCGTCCCAGCAGCCTCGACCAGTTGATGGAAAAAGGTGACGATGCACCCTCAATGCAGTTTGCCACCGCAGAATCCACTCCGTTGCAGGCAGCCCTGGCTCACGAACAATCCGAGGCCGTCGCGCAAGCTCTGGCTCAAGTGCCCGTGGTATTTCGTGAAGTCCTGGTGCTCAGATTCGAGGAAGACATGAAGCTTGAAGAAATTGGGGAAGTAGTTGGCATCCCCCTATCGACCGTCAAGTCGCGTTTGTACCGCGGCGTGATGGCGTTGCGCCCACTGCTGTCGGAGGCACGAAAATCATGAACACCACGCCTCATGATCGCGCTCACGCCCTGATCGCCGCGTCGTCGGTCGAAGGCGTAACTCCTTCTGACGCGTCGTGGCTTCAGGATCACCTCGTAGCTTGCGCCGAGTGCGCTCGCTACGCCGAAGCAAGCACGCTCTCGCGCCAAGCTTTGCACTCGCTTTCGTTCAGGGTAAGTCCGGCGTTGGTCGCCGCCACTCAAGCCCGCGTCCGTATGCGAGCAGAGGAGCTTCGAGAACGCGACCAACGCTTGATACCCGTGGTGATTTCCTGCGTGTTAGCGTTCGCGATTGGTGTTATGACGACGCCGTTAATGTGGCAGGCGTTTGCGTGGATCGGCGGCGTGATTCACCTTCCCGCATTGCTTTGGCAGACCGGCTTTGTCCTTACCTGGTTCGCACCAGCGATACTGGCGACCGTTCTACTACTCATGTTCAGAGGCCATCGGCCCGAGACCGCCGCCGATTGAAGAGAGAAGGATCTTATGACCCGACAGAAATTTCAGCTCAAGGAAGAATTCAAGATCATCCCGGGATTTGCCATCGCATTAGTGGTTACCTTCTTCATCGGGATACAGGCGGTGATGCACTACCTGATGACTCTCGACCGCGATGCTCCGCCGCTGGCAGTTCGAATACCAATCGGACTCCTGGCCGCGACCGTTCTCGGTACCGTGATTTTGCTCTACGGCTACGTGTACCGCGATGCCAAGCGACGAGGCATGAACGCAGTGGCCTGGCTGCTTGTGGTCATCTTCATACCGAATGCGATCGGTTTTATCATCTACTTCCTGATGAGGTCGGAGATCGTCGGAAAGTGCCCGCAGTGCGGGACGCCGGTGAAGGATGGCTACAATTTTTGTCCCAAGTGCCACTTCGCACTATCGCCCGTATGCCCGCACTGCCGTCGTCCGGTTAGTTCCTCTGACGTCTACTGTCCATACTGCGGAAACGAAATCGCTGTGCGAGCTTAGCCCGCACAGCGATCTTTTGAACTAACAACGCTGATTGTTCCGTTACAAACTAGCGCACCGGATACGCTCCAGGCGTTTTGGCTTCCTGTTCGCTCCAGCCAAGGAGTTTACGAACGTCAGCCGGGAGCAAACTCGTCTTCGAGTCAGTCAGAGCGGCTGGCATCAGCTCGTAACGGCCCAGGTCAGATCCGCGGAACATGGAGCGGAGAGTGCGGTCGATCTGGCGGCCGTTAGTCTCGTAGGTGGGAAGCGCCTTGTGGAAGTCGGCCACCGAGGTGAAGCTCGACGAGCAGCTCTCGTTATCGGCAGGTCCCCAGACGATCAGTGGAGGATTCTTGCCGTCGAGCGTGCTGGCGCGCACATAGACGTTTCCGTCGACTTGCGTTGCCGCCGGACGCGTGAGCTTCGAGCACAGGAACTTCGACTGTTCGAATCCAAGCAGCGGACGTTTGTAGGAGTCGCTGGCGACGAGCAGGTTGTTGACGAAGATGTGGCCTTCACGCTGATCGACGTCGGGGCCGGTTGACGGATGCCAGCCGAAGTGGTCGGCAGTGGCGCTACGTTGGTCGCGCTCGAAGTAGGCCGGGGTGTCGATAAAGGTGTTGTTGTAGACGTGGACGTCGGCGGAATTCAACGAGCGAACGCCCTTGTGGCAACGCACGAAGACGTTTCCGGCGACCGTCGCGCCGCGCGAGATCTCAAAGAAGAAGCCGTCCTGCGCGCCTTCGATCCAGTTGTTGACGACCACGCCGTCGCGATTGCCCACGTCGTACCACACGCCGTTGGAGTAAGGCTGATCGGTGATGTAGTTGTCGCGGAAGATGACGCGGCGGGTCTGGTTGAAGATCTTGACGGCGGACGGGTAATAACCGGTCAGCTGCTCGATGTTGTTGCGGCGAATGATGTTGCGTTCAAGCACGACGTCGGACGATCCGATGACGTAGATGCCCTCAGTGCCGGTATCGCTGATGAGCGAGTTGCGGATGATGAGGTTGTCACCGCGGAAATAGCCGGCCACGCGCGAGCAATAGCTGATGGTGACGTTTTCGAGAACGGTGCCGATGACTTCTTTGCCGAAGGTAGCGGGATCGGAAAGACCTACGGGTTCGTCGGTCGGTTCGTCGTTTACCGTGAAGTGCTTTTTTCCCTCAACTTCGAGAGCGCGGTAGGCGTATTGCGTGAAGGTGATGCCCCGGATCACCGGGCCTTTGCGGTCGTTGGTCTTGTTGTGGACGGGGGCGGCGGTGCGCACGAGTGCGCTGTCGAAGGCAGTGATCTCGACGGTGCGATTGGCCGGGTCGGTGCCGATGTAGACGTATCCGGTTTTGTAGTCGATGAAGAAGGAATGAGGATCAAGTTCGCCTTCCCAGCCGACGGACTTGAGTAGTTCGCCGTCGACGAAGACCATGTCGTTGTTGAAGCGGTGCAGCGGGGTCATCATGCCTTCATACTTGCGCTGCCACCAGCCGAGTGGTGAAGCGGGGAACAGGGTTTCCCATTTTGTGCGCCACAGCTTGTTGCGCAGCGGCTCCCAGTTGGTGGCGACCTTGGTGCCCTTCACTACCGGGCGTTCTTCGAGGTAGGGCTGAATGGTGACGCCCTGGTTCAGGACGAGGCCGCCGGTGCGATAGACGCCTCCGCGAAGGATGATGGCATCGCCGGTCACAACGCGCTCAATGGCTGATTCGAGGGTTGTGGGCTGTTCGAGCGTGGTGCCGGACGCATCGGCCTTACCGTCGGGAGCGACGTAATAAACGTGCGCGGCTTTGGGAACTTCGTAACGTTGATCAATGGGGCCGTAGGGGCCACCGGAAGGCTGAGCACAGAGTGTTGCAGCCGCAAAAATGACAAAGAACAGCAGTAGGCAATAATGCATGTGCCGAATAAGACGCATCGTATCCTCTCCAAACAGTGACAATTCCAGCAGTTTAGCTAAGAGACACTATACGCAAGTACCCGTTGGGTGTCACGAGTACCGGAGTGCAGTCGCTAGGCGGAAGCGTGCGGCTCGGGGCTTGGCAACGGGGAAGGCGTGAAGGATGAGTGATCGGCGCATAGCAGGGCGCGCTTGACGTGTTTGGGCAGGTCTTCAGGGCCGATCTGCGTTTTAGGCAGGTAGGCGAATGCGCCGTTATCGAGCAGCTTGGACTCGTTGCTGGAGGGAAGGCCGCTAAGAACAATGACGGGGATGGATCCGGTGAGAGGATGATCCTTTAATGCTTTCAGGGTGTTGACTCCATCCATGCGCGGCATGAGCAGATCGAGAACGATGACGTCGGGATTTTCCGTTCTGGCCAAAGTGAGGGCCTGGAGACCGTCGTCAGCGGTGATGACCTCTAGGTTCTCGCGGCGGAGGTAGAGGGCATAGGCACTGCGGAGAAAACGGCTGTCTTCGGCAAGCAGAACGCGGGGTTCGTGCTGAAGGGGATTGCCGTTGCGAATGGGGGTGGGGGTGAGTGCGATTGGTGCGGCCGGTTGCGTTTGGGATGGTTCGGATTCGGGATGGTTTAGCCGGAGATGAAGTTCCTGGATGAAGTTGTCGAAGACGGCGGTGTTTTCGACATCGCTGAAACGAATGCCCATTCCGAAAGCGGGGTCGCTGGTGCGGACCTCGCCGACGGCATGGAAGTCGCCGGCAGGGAGCTTGAAGACAAGGTGAACCTCGGTGCCGGCGGACAGCGTCGACCACGTCTCAAGGTAGCAGCCGCCACGACTGATGTCGGTGCAACGCAATAGGGTCGCGGGAGCGTCAGGCGATGTTCGCAACTCGGTACCGAGATCGCAGTCGAAACGGAAATGCTGGCGTCGTTCAGTCCAGTCGGACTTGGGTTGGTAGTCGTCGGTGCCGCCGACAGGCAGGTCGATTCCCCAGAAATGATTATCTGCTTCCAGTGCCTGAAGGCCGACTTCTCCGGCAGTCCTGCTGCCCATTTTGCCGGTCCATGCGACGCGGTATCGGCGTT
>JAEYQK010000069.1 GCA_023410055.1 Acidobacteriota bacterium | reverse complement strand
CTTGGAAAAGGCCCTTACCGGCCTTGTCTTTCGGATTAACGTCGAAAACATAGGTGCGAACCTCGCCCAAGAACTCTCGCCGCAAGAACTTAAAATCATAGTGGCCGCGATCAAATCTGCCCCTATCTATGTACACCATATGCGAGAAGCCGAGGGGAGCAATGTCAATGGAGTAGAGCTGACGCACTGGCTTAAACAGTTTGCGAAGGAAGCCGCTACTCTCCGTCGACTCTACGGAATAGAAAACCTCGTCTACTCCAGTGGACGAGTCTAATCGACCCAGAAAGTACCGATCGCCATTGGGAACAACCCCCAACTCGTGATCAGGCTTGACGTTCTGGAAATAGGTCTCAACCAAAGGGTGATACTTGCGCATTGCCTGGGTCAAAGCAGCTTCACGTTGCAGAAACCTGTTGATGACCCGCTCCACCGTCAACGGCGCAGAACTTGCCTGCGGCTCTGGCGTGACCGGAGTGTCGCTTCCGGCAGCGAAGACCGATGTTCCAAGCACCAGTACGGCACAAACAACGAGAGTACCTTTCAATAAGCGCATGGGAGACCTACTCACTTTTCTAGTACGCAAGCTGGAATACAACATGAATTACACTGGCTGAATCGACGGGTTGTCCGTCACGCTTTGCGGGAGTGAACCGGATTTGCGCTACTGCACGGGTCGCTGCTTCATCAAGACCGTGACCTAGACCGCGCACAACGCGAGTTACGCGCGCTCCGCCCGAAGCTGGGAAGAGCACCTCGAGCACAACATCACCTTCCAACTTAAGAGCGCGAGCCTCTGGGGTATAGACAGGAACTGGCTTTGAGAGGATCTGTACAGGGGTAGTTTTAGCCTCAACAGGCGTCGTCATGTTACGCGCGGTTCGAGTCTGCTCAGCCGGTCGCGAATCTCCGAAACCACCTTGTTGGATTGCGCCGCGGGCCGTCGTTGCACCAACAACACTCCCTGGATTTGACGTCGCGACTCCGTTGCCGAACCCTGCACTGGCGATCGTTCCGCGCGCACCGTTCTTCCCGCCGGTACCATTGCCTTGGCCGGCGCCGCCCGGCAAATCGAAGGCCCCGACGGCGGCTGCAACTAGTTTGGCCTCGCCTTTACCCACGCCACGTATACCGTTCGGATCGCCAAACCCGCCCGTTTGCATGTCCTTTGCAGCTACATTCTTGATGGTCGGTGTCGCGGAACTTCCTGAAGAGAACGCCCCAGTTTGTACAACCGGTGTCGGTTTTGCCGCTGCCGTCTGGGGAAGCTGAACCATCGGCGCCTTCGGAGCGATCCGAATCTCGGGCACATCTTCTTTCGGGAACGGAGCGGTAGTGGGAACACGAGCTGCAACCCGCAGTTTGGCTTCGAAATACTTGTCGAGATCGGGACGCGCTCTTGGTGCCTCTTTCAGAACTACTTGGGGAGGCTCAGGTTGTGCCGTGGGGACTTCTGGAGCAAGTGGGATGTACTGGTAGCGCAGCACCATCTCTGGCACTTTTCCGGGGGTGACTACCCAGAACTGGATCAGCAGCACAATTGCTATTGCTTGTACCACAAAGCTGACGGTCATCGCCGACAAACGCGGTTTCTTCGTGGATACGAAAGTGAACTGCACCGGACTGTTCTTATCTGGTTCTGGCATACCGGGTAACCACGGGCGCTCCCCGCGACAGAACGAGGCTTAACTTGTGGTTCTCTGCCGCGAGTATACCTGTTGTCAAGGCGGAGTAAAAGTAGGCCAGTGGTGCGTCGCGCCGTCCGTCTTGGAAAAATACGTGGGCGATTACGGAACTCGCTCCGGGATTCGTCATCGGCATGACGGTCGAAAATGACCAACTCATGACGCAGGCAACAGGACAACCCAAGTTCCCCATGTATGCCGAGGCTGAGAACAAGGACTTTCTCAAGGTCGTGGATGCGCAGGAAGGATTCCTTAAAGACGAAACGGGATCCGGTCACGTCAGGACGCTGAAACGGCTGTTGGACGCCATCCGCACCCCTTTCCTCAGCGATCCATGTGTCTCATGCTGAAAGGGGGCCTGCGCCTCAAGGCGAACGCCCGGCGTTTGTACCAAAAACGAGGGCTGACTCCCCCACGGATGTCAGCCCTCAAATCCTTGACCCACTATTGGTTTTGGTAGCAGTCAACTTGGTAGCATTTTGGTAGCAAATAGCGCCGTTTATTCCGGTTTTTCACCCCTCCTCCGGCAGTTAACCCCTTTAGAATCAATGGCCGGTTAACCGTTGACTTCCATGGCATGGAAGAGGTCGTCGGTTCGATCCCGACCAGGTCCACCAAATCTTTTCAACGGTTTACCCGGATTCCGTTTCACCGCGACTTCTCCTCCAACCCAAGTTCAACCCAGGGAGTTTTCCGTTTTTCTTTCATCTTCCCATCGGATCAACTTCAGGTCCAAAACTGCGATCGAATACAGAACCGGAACAAGCAGCAGGGTAACAAAGGTTGCTATTGTCAGTCCGCCGATCTGGGCATAGCACAGTGGTTCCCAAAGCGGTCCGCCATGGATGGCAAGCGGAACAAGTCCGAAGACTGTTGCGGCAACGGTGATCATCACAGGCCGCAAGCGCACGATTCCCGCGTCCAGTAGACCCTCTCTCAGAGGTTCGCCGCGCTCGCGCGCTTCTTCGATGAAGTCGAACAGCACGATAATGTGGCTAACAATCACGCCAATCAGGCTGGCGACTCCAAGAAAGGCCATAAACCCAAATGGCTGACCCATGATTGCCAAGGCTGCGATCGCTCCGACGGTTCCGTACGGAATCGCTGCAAAAACAATGACCGGCTTGATCGCACTCCGGAACTGAATGACCAGCGCGATATAGATCATGAGTACAGAGATAAGCATGACCACCGCGAGTTCCTTAAAGCCCTTTTGCTGTTCTTCGTATTCGCCGCCAATCTCCAAGTCGTAGCCAGGAGGAAGTTTCGCTTTAAACGCTTCGACACCCTTCATCGCTGCGGACAAGACTTGAGAAGGCAGAACACCGGGTTCAGGAAATGCCGATACCGTGACTGTACGGAACTGGTTCCGGCGAAGTATTCGTGGCGTGGCCATCTCGGTCGTGACTTGCGATACTTGGCGCAATGGCACGTGCTGCGTGCTAGTCAGCGAAAACACATAGAGATTTTGCAACTCTTCGATGCCGGCACGTTCTTCCATGCGGAGGCGAGCTGCAATCGGGATCTGCTTATCCCTTTCGCGCAAAGTCGAGACGGGCAATCCCGTGATTCCGGCAGCCGAAGAGAGTGCAACATCGAGATTGGTAATGCCGGACAAGTTAGCGCGGTCAGGATCAACCTTCAACCGGACCATCATCGACGGCTCGCCCCAGTCGTCACGCACACGGGCGGCAATCGGCACGGAGCGCAATATCCCTTGCAGTTCCGTTGACAACCGGCGCAACTCGCCGATGTCTGCGCCGGAGATGCGCACGGAGACCGGGATTCCGACAGGCTTTCCGGTCTCAAGCTGACGTACGTCGATACGAGCTCCCGGGATCTTGGAGCTCAGAGCAGTCTGCAAGGGGCCGACCAATTCGTTGGTGTAATGCTTATCGGTAACCTCCACGATAATCTGGGCATAGTTCAACTGCTGTTGCTCCGGCTGCACCGAGAACCAGAAGCGTGGACCACCGCCTCCCACAAAAGTCGTCAAGCTGCGTAAGACATTCTTGTGCCCGTGCTCATTGCCAAAACGTTCAGCTTCGTCGCGAATCACAGCTTCGGCCTGCTTCGCCACCTGATTGGTGGTGCCCAAAGGGGCATCTGATGGCAACCACACATCTACATAGGACAGATAGGAAAGATCCTTGGGGAAGAACTGTGGTTTCAGAGTAGTCAGTAGAAATCCGCCAACGACGAGAAGCAGCAGAGAAGATAAGAAAACCGGCCAGCGGTGTTTCAGGGCGAAGTCACCGATGCGGTAATACATTCCGGCAAATCCCACGTTGCGCCGTTCAGCTATAGGAGGTTCTGATGTCTTAGGTGGCTTGACGAGGTAATAGGCGATCAGGGGAATGAACGTAAATGAAACTACGAGTGACGCAAACAGCGTGCTCGTCATCACGATCGGCAGGCTCCGCAGGAATCTTCCGACATCGCCGCTGAGAGCAAGAAATGGCAAATACGCAACTACATTGGTGATCGTCGCAAAAATGATTGCCCGCGCAAGTTTGGTTGGACCTATCCAGGACGCGGTCGAGCGCGGCGTCCCCATACTCAACTCGCGCTTGATCGCATCTCCGGCGACAACAGGCATGTCTACTAGCAGGCCGAGAGCAATGATGAGTGTCGCTATAGAGACTTGTTGTATATCGATTCTTAAGACATGCACCACACCAAAAGTCATGGCCAGCGTCAGTGGAATTGAAGCAGCCATCAACATTGCGGCGCGCCAATCCCAGAAGCCGATCAGGGCGACAAGGACGACGAGGACGATTGCCTCGTAGAGACTCACCATAAGCAGGCTGACATTCTCTTCGACCTGACGTGGCTGATCCGATGTCCGTTGGATGATCAAATCGGACGGCAACTGGCCCTTGACCGTTGCGAGTTCCGCGTCAACAGCTGACCCAAACTCAGCAATCTGCTCGCCCGATCTCATTTGGACAGCCAACGTGATGGCGCGGTTCCGATGCCAGGTTCCGCTATCAGTTCGCGTGGTCAGGTAATTCAAATAGCGCGCTGGTGTCTGGTACCCTCGTTGAACTTCAACCAGGTCACGCAAGTAGACAGGGACCCCTGTCGAGGAGGAGGTAACCAGTACATCTCCGATGTCGCGCTCTGACTTGAATTCGGCTGTCGGGTCAACCAGCAGATTACGAGAGGAAGTCTCAATATTGCCGCCCCCAGTCGTGACATTACGTGCGGCGAGTATCGACGCCAACTTTGACGGCTGTATTTCGAAATTGGCCAACCGGTCCTGAGAATATTCCAGAAAGATTTCTTCAGGAAGCACGCCCGAACGAGTAACTTTCGCCACCAGCGGGATGCGCTGAAGGTATCGCTGGATCAAGTCCGTAAAATCATCGAGTTGACGATAGCTGTAGCGATCGCTTGCCAGTTCCGCAATGCGGGCTTCTGTCTCATTGGGATCACGAATGATGATCGGACCCCAGGCATCCGGCGGAATGTCATAGGCCCGCAAGTTCTCGTTGATAAAGCGCTCACCGTAGCTGCGGACCTCATCGTTGGACAGCGTGGTCGCAAAGTCGAGACCTGAGCAACTCCCGGACGAGATACTCCGTACGTCCGTTGCAACACGGTCCTGCTCTGCTTTCCTGCCGAAGAGTGCAAATGGCCGCTCGACCGATGAGACTGGAATAGTGGACGGGTAACAATAAAGGATCGAAGCACGAGGTTCTGTGCGGCCCTCCCGTGCTTTCTTGATGGCGGATTGTACGCCGAGGGCACGCAGTCTGACTTCCGTTTCTGGGACCTTCGGACTGGCAACCGTAAGCATGAGCGCAGCGGTATCACCAAAATCGCTGACCCACCGAATGGGGCCTGCTCCCTGTGGCAAATCGTGAACTTGTTCGAGCCGTTGTCCTATGTCCTGAAATTGCTCTTGCGTGTTCTCGACCCTATCCTGTAAACGGACAAAAACTACGGAAACGCTGTCTTGTGTGGTGGATTCAATGCGCTCGATCGTTGAATTCCCGGCGACTGCCTCTTCTATCTTTCGTGTGACGAGTTGTTCGACTTTGTCGGCACTGATCCCCGGCCAGGGACAGATCGCCACCGCAATCCGGACCGGAGTTTCGGGGTCTTTTCGCTTGGGCATGTTCAAGTAGCCATAGACGCCCCAGGCAAGCGTTGCAAAGAGCGCCACCCATGCGATCTGTGGGTTCTGTGTGAAGAAGCGCGCCGGATTTCGTCCTTGCTGTTCGTTCTTCATGGCTACCTGAGCACCTCGATCGGTTGCCCGTCTTTCAGCGTAGTAGCACCGTTGGTGACGATCAGATCCCCTTGCGTCACACCATTGCGTATTTCAATCTCGCTTCCAAGCACTTCGCCAATATCTACAGGTAAGAACCGCGCAACATTGGGCGAACCCTTGGTAATGGTGAAAACACCGTATTTGCCGTCTGGAGACTGAGCGATCGCTGAGATCGGCACGACCGGAACGGGAGCTATAGGGATGGAAGCCAGTTGCAGGCTGGCGACCATTCCTGCTTTCAAAACGTGATCGCGGTTTGGGATTTCCACTTCTACATCGAAATTGCGCGTTTTGGGATCGGCCGCACTTGCGATTTGACTCACCCTGGCGTTGAAGATCCGATCCGGCACGGCTTCAGTCGTGACGATCACAGGTGTGCCGATTTTGAGAGTTCGAAGAATAACGTCAGGAACGCCGATCGTGATCTTCACAATATCCGTGTTCACAATCACAAAGGCCGGAGTGCCTGGCCCGACCAGAGATCCGACCTCGACCAATCTTCTGACAACGTCGCCTGATATGGGAGCCCGTATGGCCGTATCGCGCAGGGCGACGTTGGCTTCGCTCTTCTGCGCTTGTGCTCCCATCGCTTGTGCCTGTGTTGCCTCGAATTGCGCGCGCGCGGCGTCGTACTCAGGTTTGGTGAGACTTTGGCTTTCGAAGAGTCGGCTTGCTCGCTCGAAATCGAGCTTTGCTTTTTGGGCAGCGGCCTGTGCAGCGGCGGCTTGAGAACCCGCTTGCTGCACTTTGTCGTTGTACTCTGAAGAACGCAGTCTCGCGAGTACGGTGCCTTGTAAGACTCGATCGCCCTCGCCCACGTTGCGGAATTTGCCGTCACCGCTACGTACTTGCAGAATCGACAGCACAAAACCCGGAACACGGAATGCGAGCGGAATCTGCGAGTTCGGCATTACGATTGCCGAAAACCTCATGTTTGCGTCCGCTCTCGACCTCACGCCAACCTGTTGTACCTGGACGCCTTGCGGCGGCTGCGCCAAGGGCTTCTTCGAATTACACGCGCAAAGCGTCATCGCAAATATCATGAAAACGACTGCTTTTGATTTCATGCCTACTCTTCTCCCATCGCTTTGCGGAGATCCGCCAACGCACTCCAGTACTGCGATAAGGCTTCCTGATACTGATAATCGGCATCTGCGCTTTGCGCTTGTGCCTGAAGCAGGTCCTTGACGAGCACCGCTTGCTCTTTGAACTTGTTGTTGATGACCCTCAGCTGTTCGGCTGCTGCTTCCTGTGCGGCGCGATTGGCCGCTAGTAGTAAGGAAGAGTCCTTCCACTTTCGGTACTTCAATCCGACTTCGACAGCAACCTGGGATTCGGTTTCGGTGATGCCGTTTCTTGCTTGCTCGAGAGTCTTGCTCTTCTCGGAAACAGAATCGCGCTTGCGTCCCCAATCGAACGGCTCCCAGGAGAGATAAATGCCCGCCGCTGCCGCGTTGTTCTGAATGACCTCGATACTTCTTATCCCGAGATACCCGACCGCGAGGCTGACGTCGGGAATGTACTCTGCTTTTGCAATACGACGTGCATACTCGGCCTGCTTCGCTCTCAGTCGAGCTTGGCGCACTTCTGGACGACTCTCCAGCGCTCTACGACGCGCCTCGTCGAGCGCAAGTTCAGACGGGTCTATTTCCGGAGTGAAACTTACGCGGAAGGCGGTTCCAATATCCCGCCCCATCAACTGATTCAAATGTTCGCGTTGCGTCGCGAGACCGCTTTGAGCAACGGACAATTGGTATTCCTGTTTCGCCAGACGCGCCTCGATTTGCAGGACATCTGCTTTCAAAATTGCGCGTTCCGCTTCGTAACGCGATGCGGTTTGTTTTGCCTCACGAAGTGTAGTAACTGCCTCTTGCGCGGCGTCTACGCCCGATTGAGTTGCGACAAGACTGACGTAGACCGACCGTACTTCCGCCGCGATCTTCTGCCGTTCCGCGCGAAGGTCTTCCCTGGCGATGTCCCGTTCCAATTCTTGTACGTGTATCCCGAGTCCTATTTTGTGTTGTTGTGAAAGCGGCTGCATTATCGACCCAAGAGCAAATGTGCTCGGGCGGGCCGGCGTCTTGATGACAGTGTCGATACCTGGAATGGGCCCCAGTCCAGGGAAAGTCCCAAATACGCCTTGCCGGAAAGTGAAATCAACCGGCTTTAGAAGCTGTAACTCAAGCGCGGACACATGGAATTCCGGCAGCCTCTTTGTGCGAATGCTATGTACGCGAAAGTCAAATTTCTCGGCTTCAAGTTGGGCGTTCTTTACCAGTCGGTTCTTGCCCAGTGCAGTTGTCACTGCCTCATCAAGAGTCAGAACTTGCACAGCCTCATTCTGATTGGTGTCTTGTGCCTCTAGTTTTGCGCCCGGAAACACCCAGCAAGCTAAGAATGCAACTGCAATCCAACGTCGTTTCATCGCTTTCAACGACCTCCATGGAGTATGGGAAGGAGGTAACGTTTGATCACTACTTTGATCTCGCGTGCCGGGCGTGATCGCAATCGCGAGTGCGCCGCCTGAATCATTGGGATCATGCCTCGGAATAGCATGACGCAGACCTCAGAGTGAAACAACTGGTCGCGCAATGACATTTGTGGAGCGTACTTGCCAATCAGTTCGGCAATGCGTTTGGTTGCACTATCGAGCAGAATCGCTCTCAACTCAGTTACTTCAGGGGAAATCCCCGCAACGTCGAACAGGGCGCCGTATGCAGGCGCGTTCCGAAGGAACTTCAGAAAACTATCCACGGATGCCTCGATCGCATCTTCTGCTGTGGCATACAAAGAGGGGTCCATGCTCTTGCGTTGCGCCTCTTCGATTTGCTCGGCATACCGGCGAGCAATCGCCACAGCGATCGTCTGCTTGCTGTCAAAAAACTGATAGAGAGTACCCGGAGAGGAGTGCGCTCGCGCAGCGATCATATTCGTCGTAACACGTTCGTACCCGACTTCCGCAAGCAACTGCTCCGCTGCCGCCAGCAGCAGATCTATGCGTTGCTTTCCGCGTGCTCGTCGTTTTGGCAGGTTGTGCGGTTGATCCACAACATCACCTTTGGTGCGGGCTGAGGATTTGTGGCCTAGGAATTCCTGCCACACGACAACCCGCAGTGTTTCCATTGAATGTTTCCAACTGACAAGTAGTATACGAGTATTTACTCGTAAAACGTCAATACAATTTACCGCAGCTGTTTGAGCCTTTCTTCACCACCAAGTCGGAAAAGACACGAGGCTGGGGCTGTGGACTCGTGCTGCGCAACAACGGCACGATCATCGCGTCGGCCAGGGGATTTTGGCATCCGGATTCCTCCTCTTCCGATATACTTGCCCTCGTATGAAACGAAATTATCCGGTTCAACTGTTTCTGGCCGTAATGGCGGTTTCGCTGACCTTGATCTCGACGGCAGTCCCCGCGCGGGCAGCCGATTGCGACCGGGCTTGCCTCGGCGACATGATCACACAATACGTAGATGCGGTTGCGGCCCATGATCCGTCGCTGTTACCGCTGGCTGCGAACGTACGATTCACGGAGAATTCCAAAGAGCTCAAGCTCGGTGATGGACTGTGGAAGAGCGTGACGCGGAAGGGCGGACTCCGGCAGGATTACCTTGATGTCAGGCGGCAGATCGCGGCTGCGCACATCGTTTTCTTCGAGGGTGATACACCGGTGGTGTGTTCGGCAGTGCTGCGCGTGGAAAAGCAGAAGGTCTCCGGGATCGAAACGCTGGTGTATCGCATTCCGGCGGATGCGAAAGACAAGCCGACTCATCTCAATTCGTCCCTGCCTGTGATGAACGAGCCGGCGCCGGCAGACCAGCGGATGTCGCGCGCAGAGTTGATTCGCGTGGCCCTGTCTTACACCGAGGGACTGCGGCTTGGGGGATTCGTCAAGGCGAAAACGCCGTTCGGCCCAGAGGCTTACCGGACGGAGAATGGCGTTAAGTACGCAGGTGAAGGGTGCGTAGGCGGCAAGAACTGCGACATTACGACTGGGTATATCATGCTGCATCCGGACATCAAGCCGAGCGTGGCGGCGGTGGACGAAGAAGCGGGGGCCGTGCTGTTGTGGATGAATTTCGGCGATACCCACTCGTACGGTCCGAACACTGCACTGGTCACGTTTGAGGCGTTCAAGATTTGGGGCGGCTCGATTCGCGCAGTGAACGCGTTCCTGGCCTTTCTGCCGAAGGACACCGAGCGCGGCTGGCCCACAACGGATCGCCTTTCCGACCGTGCACCATGGACCGGGAAGTAGCAACAGGTTGAAGAAGACATTTTCAATGGAGGCAGGCTCGCGGCATCGAACGCTCGACGAGCCTCCTACCAGCCGAGCCCGAGCATTGCCGTTTCGGTTACGCGCTTCATCTCTTTCCCCGAAGCTCCGTTGGCTGCCTGTACCGCCAATCCATTCACCACAGTCACGACGAACTTGGCGATGTCTGCAGGATCGGAGTCACGCCTAAGGTCGCCCTCTTTCTGAGCTCGTCGTAGGCGCTGAACGAGCGTCTGTTCGGCGCGGCGGCGGAATTCCACCGTCTCTATCTGCACGGAGCGCGACTCGGACCCGCAGGCGAGCGCGCCTTGCACGGTCAAGCACCCACGCGGATTGTGCGGGTCGGAGAGTGCCTTCACCGCGCCCTCGAAGATCTTCGCCACAACCTCCCGCGCTGTCGGAGCCTCCAGTGCGCAGTTCATGAAAGACGCAGGGCCCGAGGCGTAGCGGTCGAGCACACGCCGATAGAGTTCCTGCTTATCTCCGAAGCTGGAGTAAAGACTGGAGCGATTGATGCCCATGGCGTCCGTCAGATCTGCGAGCGTCGCACCTTCGTAGCCCTTCTCCCAGAAGACGCGCATGGCGGCATCGAGCGCCTGTTCTTCGCTGAACTCACGTGGACGCCCCATCTTGCATTCGGTCGCAGCCTCGTGCGATGGAGCTGGAGTTGTGGACCGCTGGCGATTGCCCTTCTTCGATTTGGGTTGTATCGACATCTTTGTTTTTAGATGCACTTTTATACCACACAGTCCAAAATCCTTGAAACTTCCATCACGCCAGCCACATCTGAAACGTGCGATTCAAAAGTTTCCAGAACGGAGTACCACTCAAATGGCAGGCAAACTCGAAGGCAAGATCGCAGTAGTGACCGGTGGAAGCACCGGCATCGGATTGGCGACAGCTCAGCGCTACGTCGCCGAGGGAGCATTTGTTTACATCACGGGCCGTCGTCAGCCGGAACTCGACGCAGCGGTCAAGACTATCGGACGCAACGTCACGGCCGTGCGCGCCGACGCCTCGAAGCTCGACGACCTCGACCGACTTTATGCGCAAATCAAGAAGGAGAAAGGACGGGTTGACATCCTCTTCGCCAACGCAGGCGGAGGCAAGTTCGCGGCGCTCGGCTCGATCACCGAAGAGCACTTCGACGAGATATTCGGCACTAACGTCAAAGGCCTGCTCTTCACTGTACAGAAAGCGCTGCCGCTGATTCCTAACGGAGGCACGATTATCCTCAACGCTTCGATTGTATCCATCAAAGGCATGGCGGCGTTCAGCGTATACTCTGCGACGAAAGCTGCGGTGCGATCCTTCGCCCGGAGTTGGACGCTCGACCTGAAGGATCGCAACATTCGCGTGAACGTCGTCAGCCCCGGGCCGATTGAGACTCCTGCGCTCGATGGACTCGGCTCAAACGAAGCGGAGCGCAAGCAGTTCAAAGACCAGATCGTCTCGACCGTTCCTCTCGGACGCATCGGGCAGCCGGACGAGATCGCGAAGGCTGCTGTGTTCCTTGCCAGCGAAGACTCCAGCTTCGTCGCCGGAGCCGAGCTCTTCGTGGACGGCGGCGCCGCCCAGGTGTGAGATCCCGTGTAGTTCGCGACAAGTGGGCAGCCCGGGTGCAGTGCCTGGGCTGCTGTGACAGCTGCAGGCCGAAGGCGAGTGGGAGAACTGACCGAGGGCTGAGGTAGTATTGTCTTCGACATGAACGCTGAACAGCTCAAGTCATCACTCAACCTTGTGCCCCTTTCCTTTGAGGGTGGCTACTACGCGGAAACTTACCGTTCAGAACAGATTTTTCCCGCGGAGGCCTTGCCTGGACGGTACAACGGGCCGCGTTCTGTCGCGACTGCGATCTATTACCTGCTCGAGCCGGGAACATTCTCGGAAATCCATCGCGTATCGTCAGACGAGATATTTCACTTCTACATGGGCGACCCGGTGGAAATGGTGCAGCTTTGGCCGGATGGTTCGTGCAGAAAGGTGATCATCGGCACGGACCTGGAGCAAGCGATGAGGCCTCAGGTGGTGGTGCCCCACGGGGTGTGGCAGGGATCGCGGTTGATGCCGGGAGGTAAGTGTGCCCTGCTGGGTTGCACCGTCAGCCCGGGATTCGACTATGCCGACTACGAGAGCGGCTCGCGGGAAGCGTTGATCGAGCAGTATCCGGAGGCACACGAAACGATCCGAGCTTTGACCAGAGCGTGAGTCTCCAACCTATTCTGTCAGGCTGTCTTTGCCATTCGTGTTCGGAAAACTGGAACAGGCTTGCGTTTTTTGATCATGCGGGCGAACCACGCGGCTGCGATGGCTGCGGCGAGGTGCTTGAGGGTATGTCCGCTGACGAGGTGCCCCAGGTTGAAGATGGGGCGGTCAAGCGCTTCGAGGATTTTAGCGAGGGCGTAGAAGCCGATGACCACGAGGAAGTCACTGCCGCGCGTGTACTTGGGTTCGAACATTAAGAGAGCAAGCAGGATCACGAGCACGGGGAAGAACTGGACGCAAAGATAAAAGCGGAGATCGCCTGATCCGCGAAGTTCACTGAAATACCAGAGAAAAACGCTTGCTGCGCCGATAACGCTTGCTGCGCCGATAAGGAGTAAGGGAAGCAGAAGCAGTGAGCCGGCACGGATGCTGATGCGTTCGCAGATGATAGCGGCGACGATGGACATGAACGCGAGGGTCATGGGAAGGCGATCCCAGACAAGTGTCCAAGCGTTCGGGTTCCAGTGGAAGTAAGAGGAACCGAAGCAGGTGAGCGTGGCTCCGAGGAAGAAGATGGCGTAGGCCCAGCGTTCCGAGCGAGTGTCGAATGATGCGCGGCTGTGGCGGCCAAATACGATTGCTAGTCCCCCAAGGCCGGCAAGAAGGAACGGGACATTCGAAATAACGTCCATGAAATTGGGAATGCCGAGCCAGGATCGCTGGTCGGCGAAGTTGAAGTAGTCCTGCGGTTGGGGGATGCGGTGCATGAGCGCAACGCCGAGGCCGGCGAGAAAAACGACGGCACAAATGAACAGAACGCGGGCGCGTTTCGACATGCGGGGATGGTAAATCAAGGTCGGGCCATCTGGCCATCGGGTCATTGAAACCGCGTCAAGGGAAAGGACGCGAGGGCGCATTTCGTGAATAACGGCTGGCAAGATGCCCGCCGTGACCGGCAAGACGCAGACGCTACGAAAGGCGGACGGGGCAGAGCCCCGTCCTTAAACAACTTTTATCCTTGGCCGCCGAGGATTTCGAAGAAGCGGCAGACGGTTTCAATCCCGCGATAGAAGTTCGGGATGTGGAACTTCTCGTTAGGGGCGTGGATGTTGTCGTCGGGGAGGCCCATGCCCATCATCACCGACGGAATCTTTAGCTCGTTGGCGAAGTCGGAGACGATTGGAATGGAACCGCCACTGCGGGTGTAAACGGTATCCTTTTTAAAGATCTCTTTCAGGGCCATGTTGGCGGCCTTGATGTACTCGTTGTCGGTGTCGACGACGCTCGCCGGTCCGGTGCTATGGACCTTGATGTTGACCTCGACTCCCTTGGGCGTGTTCTTCTTCACGAAATTGGTGAACTTCTTGAGGATGTCGTCGGGACTTTGATTTGGGACGAGCCGCATTGAGACTTTGGCACTAGCCTTGGCGGGGATGACGGTTTTGGCACCTTGTCCGGTGAAGCCGCCCGGTATGCCGTGGACTTCCAGTGTGGGACGTGCCCATGTGCGGTAGAGCACAGAATACTTCGGTTCGCCGGTGAGTACCTTGGATCCGACCTCAGTCTTCAAATACTTCTTCTCGTTGAAGGGCAGACGCTTCCAGGCCTTGAGTTCATCTTTGGTCGGCTGCTTCACGTCTTTGTAGAACCCGGGGATGAGGATTTTGCCGTTGGCGTCCTTCATCTTGCTGATGATTTCGATGAGGGCGAAGAGCGGGTTCGGAGCTGCGCCGCCGTACACGCCGGAGTGAAGGTCAGTCTTGGCGCCGGTGACTTCGATTTCGGTGTAGACAAGGCCGCGAAGTCCAACGCAGAGGGTCGGGAGATTCGGCGCGAACAGTTCGGTGTCACAGACGAGCGCGAAGTCGGATTTCAGTTTCTTCTTCTGCTTACGGACGTATTCGGCGACGGCTTCACCGCCGACCTCTTCTTCACCCTCAAACAGGACTTTGATATTGATGGGCAGCTTGCCATCGTGCGCCTGCATGAGCGACTCGAATGCTTTCACCTGCATCCAGAGCTGGCCTTTGTCATCGACCGCGCCGCGAGCGTAGATGTTTTTGTCGCGCTCGGTAGGTTCGAAGGGAGGGCTGATCCACTCTTCAAGAGGCTCGGCTGGTTGTACGTCGTAATGCGCGTAGCAGAGGGCCGTTGGCTTGCCTGGGGCATGAAGCCAGTCGGCGTAGATGAGGGGATGGCCCTTGGTCTTGACAACTTCAACGTGATCGAAGCCGATGCGAGTCAGGTCATCGGCAACGAACTGGGCGGCGCGTTGTATGTCCCCCTTGTGCTCATCGAGCGTGCTGACGCTGGGGATGCGCAGCAGGTCTTTAAGTTCGTTCAGAAACCGCTCTTTATTTTCGCGGGCGTAGCTGACAGCAGCGGAAGACATCGTGCACTCCTTGCAGGTCTGAGGTTCATAGTACAAACGAAAAAGTATATCGCAAACCGAGGTGCGAATTGCGAGATGGCCGATTTGAATCTGATCACGATGCTATCTCTGCATTGTTCGTCGCCAAGGCCGTGATGGAGAGCAAGCAAACGTTCGAAGCAATAAGCGGTAGATCTCTCGGTAGACTGTCGCCGAAAGCGCGAACCGCATCGTCTCGATCCGGCGGCACGATCTTCTCGATGGGGCGAATCAGTTCGGGAACGACGCCGGAGTCTTTGAGCTTACGGATGATTTCTTTCCGAAGATCGTCAGGCATGTCACGTGACGGATCGCCAGTGCGGCGAGCAAGTTGGACTATAGCGAACGCCGCTTCGGGCGAAATCTCGTCGGACTCTACAAGGGATGAGAGCCAGGGCGCGATTGTCTCTGGCGGAAGCACGCAGGTGAGCGGTCCATGGACAGGAATGCGAGCTCCCAATCGCGCCAGCGGCCAGAACCAGCGACGGTCGCCGGCTTCCACTTTTTCGAAGACGTTACCTGCGAGTGACGTGCGCACATTCACGGGGAGGTGCTCAAGACTGGCGAGCAAGCGCCAGGTGTCGTACTCGATCTGCGGATTGAGCCGTGCCGATCTTTTGGCGGCACTCGCCCTGAGCAGTTGCACGTACTTGCGGTGAAGTTCGTGCTGAGCGGCCGCATTCAGGCCTCCGCAGACGCGACGCAGCATTACGAGGAACTCAACCATGCATGGGGTCTCGTTCACAAACACTGGGCCGGCACTCACGAGTTTTCGGAGCTGAGTCATTCGGGAGTTGTCGTCAGGCGCGCCAAAGCCGGGGCGCATACAGAAGCCCAACAGGTTTAGCCAGCGCACCTCGTGACGCGGCGATCGTTTGCGTCCTTCGGCAGATGCAAGCAGGGCGTCGGCGAGGTGGCGGATCACCTGCATGGGCCATGCGTCCCGCTTGGCGCCGAGAGTTGCTTCAAGCTTGCCGGTGAGAGCCTCGGCTGCGTCTTTCTCGCTAGTTTGGGCAAAAGCTTCCTGGATCAAAAGCTCGGCTTGGCCAAGTGCTTCGTCGCGTATCGCTGGCCGTTGCTGAGCACTAGCTGTCGCCGGGGGCCTGCGTGCGGGTTCAACCGCTTGTTGCGTCTCCACGCCGCGGAGCTCAAACTGTAATCGCCAGCGGTGCGGTGAGTCAGTCGACTCACACCAGATCTCCATAGTGCCGACCTCGGTGAAGCTCACGTTGAGGCGCACGGAGAGTTCCACGTCGCGCATCTTCTTGCCGTAGCGCAAAAGGGTGACGAGAGGTGCGTGATACTCGACCTGTTCCGGATCGAGCGTTGCGACGGCGCCGTGTGGATCATGCCGCAGGCGGGAACTATACAGCGTGAACGACACGGGCCGATTTGCCCGCACGCCGAACCGGCGGTTTTCGAGTAGAAGATTCGTGCCCTCCTGAGTTCCGGAGGGAAGCACACACACTCCTTGCAGCCCCTGTTCGGATCGCAATCCGATGTAATACGTTCGAGCGCTGCCGGCCTGGACGCGAAGCCCTTCTCCCCGGCGCACGCGCCCGTAGTGAGCGGCTCCCGTGGCGACCGCACCGGCAAGCGAGACACTGCGCAGTATCCTGGGACGCCATTGCTCTCCCGGCCGCGAGAACCAATTCGCAATTGCGTCCCCGATGCGTTGCTGCACGATCTCCGGATCGCAAAAGCCGCCGTTGAAGAGAATTGCGTCAGGTCTTGCGGGAGCGCCGTCCCCTCGCTGTATTCTGCTCCCAGCTTGTCTCAAGAATGATGCCAGATGTTTCGTTACGGCAGGATCGTTGACATAGGGAAGACCGATCTCGCGCAGGCCGAGAGAACTGCCGCGCCGAGGCTGGTCGCTCAGCGAGGTCATTGGAAGAAAGCCATCCATCAGCAGCGCAGTAACCTCGCCTCGCAGTAGTTCCGACGTGACGAGTTGACCGACAACCTGCCTGCCGCTTCCGAGAATCGTGATAGGAGCGCGATCGAGTCCCGGTTCGCTCAGCAGGCGTTCCTTTGCTCTTGCGCAGGCACGCTGCAATGCATGGCGCTGGCGCATGGTGAGCCGAGTTGCCCCGAGTTTCGCCTGAACGACGTGGGTCAGGGCAAGATCGAGATTGTCGCCGCCGAGCAGCAGATGTTCGCCGATGGCCTCGCGTTCGAACTGCACCTGGTCGCCGCCGATGCGCGCGCGAATCAGACTAAAGTCACTTGTGCCTCCGCCGATGTCGCAGATCAGGACCAAGTCGCCGTCGCTCAACTCGTTGTGCAAGCTCTCGCGGTGTGCCGAGATCCAGGAATAAAACGCAGCCAACGGCTCTTCGAGCAAAACGATGTTATTGAGGCCCGCGAGATGGGCTGCTTCGACAGTCAACTCGCGTGCTTCTTCGTCGAAGGAAGCGGGAACAGTGAGGTAGATGTCCTGTTTCTCCAACGCGGCTTCTGGATCCGCGGCAAATCCCAGATTCCACGCTTCGCGAAGATGTCGCAAGTAACGCGCCGATGCTTCAACAGGGGAGATGAGTCCGGGTTCCGCATCGCGCGGCAGGATGCTCGCGCGCCGGTCAGCCGCACCGTTTGCGAGCCACGATTTCGTTGACATGACCTGGCGCGTTGGCGAAAGCGCTCCGTGGTCGCGCGCCATCACGCCCGCAATCGATTGCGGACGCGTGTCCCACGGCAGTTGCACTACGCCGCTGTCCACTTCCTGCTCTGTCGGGAAATAGAGAAAGGACGGAAGCGCGGGTTCGTGGCCGATCTCACCGGGCGCGACCAACTGCGGCACCGCAAGGGTCCGTATTTCGCCGCGGTCACCTGCCTCATGCGTGTCGATATAGGCCACGACCGAGTTGGTGGTGCCGAAGTCGATTCCGACCAGATAACGAGACGAATGCTGCATCAGGCCGCCACTGAGTTGTCGCTCTTTTCGCGGATGTTGAGTTCGAGCTTCCAGCGATGCTGGCCATCACGGGAAACGCACCACACTTCAAGCGTCCCGAGCTCGGTGATGCGCGTTTCAAGCCGGACAGGCAGAACAGCGCCTTTCTGGCCATCAACGCTGAGCGTGACGTCGAGTGGGCTCAGTTCCTGGATCTCTTCACCCCAGTCCTCCAGCAGGTCGCCCACATGGTCCTGTTTTCTCACGCTTGAGCTGAGAAAACGGAACTCCGCCTGCTCCCCTACAACCAAGCCAAACTCGCGGCCTGGAACCGTCGCCTCGGTGCCTTCCTCCATACCGAAGGGAACGACGCACAGCGCCTTCAACGGAGCCTCCATGCCGGGGACTGCAGGCATGGCGCTTTCGATGCCGATGTAGTACGTGCGAGCGGCGCCGCTCCGGATGCGGACTCCGCGCCCGCGCCGTGCTCTGCCGTAGTAAGCCGCGCCCCGCGCAACGGCGTGCTCGAGGTCGGGAGCTTCGAGCACGTGTGCCGCACCCAGAGGTTCAAAGCCCTCTTCGCGAAGCCATCCGTTGAGTACTTCGACAAGTCGCGCTCGCAGCACGGTTGCTTTCATCACGCCGCCGTTGAACAAGATGTGAGTTGGACACGCCAATCCCGTACGGCCGCGCCGGATTTTGCTTGCCTCGGGACTATTGCGCACCTGCTCGGTGAGAAAACGCGCGAGATGCTTGGTGATAGCAGGGTCCGCTGCGTAAGGCAGGCCAAGTTCCTGGAAGCCAATGCGCCGCTGCCTTATGGGCATATCGTTACTCGATATATTGGGGAAGAAGCCGTTTACGAGGACCTGATTGAGGTCTGTGCGGGCCAACTCTGTTTTGATCGTGCCGCCAACGAGTTTTCGTCCTTTGCCCAGTAGCGTGATGCTCTCGCTCTGCGACTCCGGATTGTCGAACAGCTTCTCCTTAGCGTTGCGCGCCTGGTGCCAGAGTCCATGAAGCTGCCAGGTGTCGATCCGATTGCCGTCTTGTTCGAGTCTTTGCTGCAACAAGCGGGCCAGAGCGAGGTCCATGTTGTCGCCGCCCAGCAGAATGTGTTCGCCAACCGCCACGCGCTTTAGCGCGAGTTGGCCATCTTCCTCCGACACGGCAATCAAGCTGAAGTCGGTGGTGCCGCCACCCACGTCGCACACAAGCACGAGATCGCCGACCTTGATTCGGTTGCGCCATGAGTCGCCCTGGCTTTCGATCCAGGCGTAAAAGGCAGCCTGGGGCTCCTCAAGCAGAGTGACATCATGAAGTCCGGCTTGCTCGGCGGCGCGGCGTGTGAGTTCGCGGGCTTCTTCGTCGAAAGAGGCCGGAACGGTTAGCAGGACTTCCTGGTCTGCGAGCGACAGTTGCGGGTTGTGTACTTCCCAGACTTTGCGCAGATAACGCAAGTATTCCGCGGACGCATCAACCGGCGAAATCTTTGCGACCTCATCGGGTGCCTGCCAAGGCAGTATTGGCGACGTGCGGCTCACTCCTGCATACGAAAGCCATGACTTGGCGGAAGCTACCAGTCGCGCTGGGCTCTCCGCGCCTCGTTTGCGCGCGAGTTCGCCGACGACCAGCTTCGGGTTGTCGTCCCAGGGCAGCGCAAGGCTGCCCTTTGGGAAGTCGAGGTCGCCCGCGATATAGATGAACGAAGGTAGCAGGGTACGGTCCGCTACTTCGTTTGGGTTGATGAGCTGCGGTATGGTCTCCAACTCAATACGAGCAGGCTCATCGCTTTCAGCCATGGCAGTTTGGGCCAGAGCGGAATTTGTTGTACCCAGATCGATGCCAACAATTGCGTCCAACTGCGATCTCCTGTTTGTGGCTCGCGGCTGTTACGGAACCTCAACCTCCGCGGGTGCGACGATCATGTTGTCTGAGTTCTTGGGCAATAACGGCAGGCGCGCTTCCGTAACCCGCCAGCCGCGATGACGCAGCAGGCCGCGAATGGGCGGCTCTCCAGTCACGTTTCCGACTAGTTTTATTGCCGACGAATCGAAACCAGGCTGAACGGTTACAGGTTGGTCCTCTTCAGAGTCGAGAATAGGTTCCAATGTGAAGTAGCGCTTCAGTGCTTGGTTGCAGCTCTCGTGCACGCTGCGTACGGCAGCCCCGAGCTGTGCGTCAGGATAAGGCGCGATGTCTTCGGAAAGAAAGTCGATCAGCCGCCCGTCTCGCTGCAACAAAGCGAGCGTCTGCACTGAGCGATCAATGGGAGCAGCCTCGATCTTGGCTGGTAGAGCCGCGGCCCCATTCGCGAGCGCAGGTTGCGAGGTCCTGACTAGCTCGCGGGAAAGCTCCTCGGGCAACTCTCCCTCGGACAGAACTGCATTGAAAGCGCGAAACGCTAAACCTACTCGCGTCCAGAAACCTGGCATAGCAACTCCGGACCACGAAATCCAAAACTGCGGTCAGGAAAGTTAGATACACATTGGAGCCAAGCCGCTCAGTATTTCAGTGACCGGGAATTTTTTCTTCCCTGTTTGGATATATCCGATCCGCACGCCCCCTTCACTTCGTACCTGAGAACTTTGGGAGTTTGGGTTGCAAATACTGGTACTTAGCCAGTTTGTGGTCCAGAATATCCAGACCTTCGGGAGCCTTGATACGCTGAAACAGCACAGGAGAGGAGGTGGCCATCGAAGGGTGCAAGCACAACAAGAACTGTCGGCAGGGATCGGAACACTGGAAATGATTTCTGTTCGAAGAGTGGGGGAGAAATGAATAGATCGGGTGATCGGGCCATCGGGTGATCGGGTGATCGAACACCCAAATCATCCGATGGCGGCTGTGAACCCACTCAAGCCCAAAACCGGGGCTTGAATGGGCCACCTGAGCGTTACCACTTCACGATTGACGTGAAGGTGTCGGGCTTGAGGCTGGCGCCTCCGACGAGTGCGCCGTCGATCTCACTTTCGGACATAAGGACATGCGCGTTGTCGGGCTTTACGCTGCCACCGTAGAGGATGCGCAGTCCGTCGGCGAACTCTTTGCCGAAGGCTTTTGCTGCTTCGCCACGGATTGTCTCGTGAGCGTCTGCGGCGATCTTCGGAGTGGCGGTCTTGCCGGTTCCGATGGCCCAAACGGGTTCGTAGGCGATGACGAGCTTCGCAGCTTTCTTCGCGGAGATGCCTCGGAAAGCGCCTACGCACTGACGGCGCAGAACGTCATCGGTCAGATTGGCTTCGCGCTCTTCGAGCACTTCGCCGACGCAAACAATAGGAGTCAGGCCGTTCTCGAGTGCGACTTCGAGTTTGCGATTGACCGTGTCGTCGGTCTCGCCGAAGTACTGACGGCGCTCGGAGTGGCCGAGGATCACGTGAGTGCATCCCACGGCCAGGAGCATCTCGGGTGAGATTTGGCCGGTGAAGGCACCTTCCTTTTCCCAGAACATGTCCTGGGCGCCGATCATGACGTTGGAGCCTTTTGCGGCTTCAACGGCGGCGGGCAGGTTCACGAAAGGCGGGCAGACGACGATCTCGTCGCGGGTGTGATCCTTCACGAGAGGAAGGAACCCTTTGAAGAACTCGCGGGTTTGTTCCGGAGTCTTGTACATCTTCCAGTTGGCGGCAATCAGTTTCTTTCGCATAAGTCAGTTCTCAGTACTCGGTACTCAGTACTCAGTTGGAGATACCTCTTGTCAGCGTATCGGCAACTTTGGAGTAAGTGTTGTATGCACTGGCTCCGAAGAGCACGAAGCGCACGAGTTGGATGTGGCGCGTGGATTTGAACGATTCAATTACGGTGCTGATGGCGATCTTTGCCGCTTCGTGAATCGGGTATCCGTAAGCGCCGGTGGAAATTGAAGGAAATGAGATCGATCTAAGTTCGAGTTCGTCGGCCACTCGGATCGATTCGCGATAGGCACTGGCGAGGGTTTCGGGTTCGCCGCTTTTGCCTCCACGATGGATCGGGCCGACGGTGTGGATCACGTACTTCGCAGCCATGTTGCCAGCTGTCGTAGCAACGGCTTGTCCGGCGGGAAGTCCGTCGGGAAGTGTAGTGGCACGAAGCTTTTTGCAGGCTTCGAGAATCGTGGGGCCGCCAGCGCGGTGGATTGCGCCGTCCACGCCACCGCCGCCAAGCAGAGTAGAGTTTGCGGCGTTGACGATGGCATCGGTGTCCTGACGCGTGATGTCGCCCTCAGTTAGTTCGAGGGTGCGGGAGCCGGGAAGATCGTATTTGAGGGCTTTCGACATTGTGAATGCGGCGGGCAAGTTGCCCGCCGCTATAACCGCCGAGGCGGCGGCGCTACAAAGCAACGCCGGACTGGAGTCCGGCGCTACGTTTATTTCTCGCTCAAAGCCGCGACGCCGGGGAGGATCTTGCCTTCGAGGAACTCGAGGGAGGCTCCGCCACCGGTTGAGATATGCGTGATCTTGTCGGCCACGCCGGCTTTCTTCACGGCTGAGACGCTGTCGCCACCGCCGACGATCGAAATTGCCGCGCTGTTATCGGCAACGACTTTCGCGATTGCGTTGGTTCCCTTGGCGAAGGCTTCCATCTCGAACACACCCATGGGGCCGTTCCAGACGATGGTCTTCGCTGCTGCGATTGCTTCGGAGAAGAGAGCAACCGTCTTGGGACCGATGTCGAGCGCCATCTTGTCGGCGGGGATCTCGGCTACGGTCTCGTGTGCGGCCGTGGCTTCGAACTTGTCCGCGACGACGTGATCGATGGGCAACAGGAACTTCACGCCCTTCGCCTTGGCTTGCTCGAGCAACTGCTTCGCGAGATCAAGCTTATCTTCTTCGACGAGCGACTTGCCTATTTGGTGTCCCTGAGCTTTGAGGAACGTGTAGGCCATGCCGCCGCCGATGATCAGAGCATCAACTTTGTCGATCAGGTTCTGAATTACACCGATTTTATCGCTGACTTTCGCTCCACCGAGGATAGCGACGAACGGGCGTTGCGGGTTTTCGAGCGCCTTGCCGAGGTACTCGAGTTCCTTTTCCATCAGGAAGCCAGCGGCCGACTTCTGGACGAACTTGGTGATGCCTTCGGTGGAAGCGTGGGCGCGGTGCGCGGAGCCGAAAGCATCGTTGACGTAGTAGTCGGCGAGATTGGCCAGTTGCTTCGCGAATGCGGGGTCGTTCTTCTCTTCTTCGGCGTGGAAGCGGACGTTCTCAAGCAGAAGGACCTGTCCCTTTTCAAGCTTGTTGGCCATTTCTTCCGCCTGGAGACCAACGCAGTCGGGTGAGAATCCGACGTTGCAGCCGCGGCCGAGTCTCTCGTCAAGCAGCATTCGCAGGCGCTCGGCGACAGGCTTCAAGGAATACTTGGGGTTGACCTGCCCTTTGGGGCGTCCGAGATGCGATGCAAGGATCAGCCTCGCGCCCTTCTTGAGTGCGTATTCGATGGTGGGCAGGGTTTCACGGATGCGCGTGTCGTCGGAAACGGCTGTGCCGTCGAGCGGAACGTTGAAATCAACGCGCATAAAGATGCGATTGCCGTCTAGAGGAAGATCACGAATAGAAAGCTTGGACATTTGGTTTACCTCGGCGCGCAGATAGCGCGGGTTGATGTGCTGCGGGGTAAAACCGGACGGGGCAGAGCCCCGTCCCTACGACTGAATCGTCACCCCGCTCAAGCCAAAAGAAGGCTTGAACGGGGCACCGTTGAACCAAATTACAGGCCCTTCTTGCCCATGAAATCGATCAGGTCGCGAACGCGGCAGGAATATCCCCACTCGTTATCGTACCAGGAGATAACCTTCACGCAGTTGCCGTTGACGACGCGAGTCATCGGGGCATCGACGATCGAGGAGCGGTCATCACCACGGAAGTCCATGGAGACTAGCTCACCGGTTTCATAGCCGAGGTAAGGAGCGAGCGCGCCCGACTTGGACGCCTTCTCCAATGCCGCATTGACTTCCTCAACCGTGGTTGCTTTCTCGGTGAAGACGACGAGGTCGACCACGGAAACGTCAGGCGTGGGAACGCGCATCGAGAATCCGTCCAACTTGCCGGACAGTTCAGGGATGACGAGTTTCAGGGCCTTGGCGGCGCCAGTGGAAGTCGGAATCATGGACAGGGCAGCGGCGCGAGCGCGACGGAGGTCCTTGTGCGGGAAGTCGAGAATGACCTGATCGTTGGTATAGCTGTGGATCGTGGTCATGGTGCCGCTCTGGATCTTGAAGTTGTCGTTGACGACCTTCGCGATCGGGGCGAGGCAATTGGTGGTGCAGGAAGCGTTCGAAATGACGTGGTGCTTAGCCGGATCGTACTTGTCGTCGTTGACGCCCATGACGATGGTGATGTCCTCACCCTTTGCCGGAGCCGAGATGATGACCTTCTTGACCGTGGTACCAAGGTGCTTCTTGGCATCTTCGGCATTGGTGAAGCGTCCGGTGGACTCGACGACTACCTGCGCGCCTACGGATGCCCAATCGAGCTTGGCGGGATCCTTCTCGGCAAAAACCTTGATCTTCTTGCCGTCAACGCTGATGAAATCGGCGCCGGCTTCGACGGTGTGACCCTTCAGGTTGCCGATCACTGAGTCGTACTTGAGCAAGTGGGCGAGAGTCGCGGGGCTGGTGAGATCGTTTACGGCTACGAACTCGATGTTCTTGTCTTCCAGGGATGCGCGGAGGACGTTGCGGCCGATGCGGCCAAATCCGTTGATACCAACCTTAATAGCCATACCTTCTCCTGATGTAGTTACAGAACTAGTTGTGTGAGTCCAAACCTTCTGGAAATTCCGAGAATCCTGAGGAATCAAAAAATCGTACCATCCTGCGGTGATGCGGGGCAAATTGCGATTCGGGGCGCAACCTGTTAAATTTCTAGGGTTAGGCTTTGTTCTGCCCTAGAACGTGCCTAAGTCAAGAAGCCGGTGGAAGGTCGTGATGAACAAAGATAGTGATTGCGAGGCCGGCACTAATATCGAAAGCAAACGCGAAAAATGCAAAAATGGATACGTGACCGCATGAGGCGGCGCAAGAAGAAACCTTCAGAAGAAAGTCCCGCTCCGGAAAATACTCCTCCTCTTCAACCTGTTTATCCCGAATCGGAGCCCGAAAGCGAGTCTCAGCCAGAATCGCCCGAGCCGATTGAGGTTGCCGAACCGAATGAACCTTCCGCAGAGGCAGAAGTTGCGGAGACGGCTCAGCCAGAACGGGCCAGGCCCAAACGCAGGCGCAAGAAGCGGCCTGCAAAACAAGCGTCCGAAGTGACGCCGGAAGCGGTCGGAGAAGATGCGGGCGAAGCGGGAAACCCAGTGGAACCTGATCAAGAAGTTCCAGCCGCAGCCGTTGCACAACCGGTAGACGCTCCGCTTGCGGCGGAGAAGCCAGCGCCGCCGATTAAGGCTCGCTCGTCAAAGGGAGCGGTGGTTTTGGCGGTGGGATTGCCGGGATCAGGGAAGAGCACGTGGTTCAAGCGGCACGCTGTGACGCCGCTTTCGAGCGACATGGTTCGTCATCTGTTATTCGACAACCCGACGGAACAGCGCTACCAGGATCTTGTGTTCGGAACATTGCGTTCGTTGCTACGCGCCCGATTGATTGCGAAGATGCCGATGAACTACGTCGATGCGACCAATCTTTCGCCGAAGGAGCGCCGGCACTGGATTCGCATGGCCAAGGATTTTGGTTACGAGGCACACGCGGTGTACTTCGATGTACCCTTGGAAGTCTGTATCGACAGGAATCGCAGGCGAAATCGCGTGGTTCCGGAAGATGTCATGCAGCGAATGTCGGCGAAGCTGCGACCGCCAACCTTTGACGAGGGCTTTGCGAAGATCATCGTGGTCAGGGTGAAGTCAAAGGCCGATGGGGCAGAGCAGCCAGTCCCCAGCGAATAATCCTGGACGCATCTACAGAAACGGCGCAGTCCTAAGGGCTGCGCCGTTTTATTGTGTTTCGAATCTGGGTGCTAGCGGCGATAAATGGCGAGTCCAGTGGCGACTTGCAGCACGGCTTCAGCGCTACGCCGAGCACTGCTTCTCGCGATGCTCCTGGGCACAAAGAGCACATCTTCCGCCAGGAGAGGAACGTCTTCGGCTTTTGCGCTCAAGATGTCTTTCAGGGGCATGGGAATTTCCTGAATGCCGTTTGGAGTCCGGCGGATAATCTTCGCATTGTTCAGCTTTGCGGATCCGTTCGTTCCTCCCGCCAGCGCGACCGCCTGGAGAACAGTCAATCTTTCGTTGTTCTCCATCATGAATCCGGCGGGGCGAGCAACGTCGCCGACTACATAGACCACACCGGCCCTGGCTACGGAGATCGTGTCACCGGGCTGGATCGCCACGTTGATGTCCGCCGCCTTTTCGACATCAGAGCTCATCTCCAGCTTGACGACTTTATCTGGATCGTCGCGGTGAACGATGGCGATTACCTTGCCAGCTCTGTTTGTGAGGCCACCGGCGAGCGAGATCACGTCGAAGAGTCTGCGGGGGCCGAGCAAGGGATATACGCCGGGCTTTGCTACTTCTCCCATCACGGACACACCTTGGGTCGCGTATTCCTTTGTGAACACCGATACATGGGGATCCTTTAGGAAGTCCCCTAAGCGGAACTTATCTGCGATTGCACTCTCAGCTTCAGACTGGGTCAAGCCGCCAACATGAACGGGCCCGATCAAGGCGACGTTAATGTCGCCTGATGCGCTGACGCGTGTCTCCTGTGTTAGGTCCTGAACGCCGAAGACGCGGATTTCAAGAAGGTCGCCGGGGCCAATCTGCATTTCCTCGGGCATGGTTGGCGCAGACTGGGCTTGCGGCGGATTGTTGCTGTCTGTCTGTTGCGCGGTTCCTGTTACTACTGCGGGAGTGTTCGGGGCAATCGGTTGGATCGTCTGCGGCTCGGTCTGTGCTTGTACAAGGGGGGCAGTGACTAGGAACAGCGAGAAAATAGTGAGAAGAAGTAGTTTCCAACCCTGTGAAATCATCAGGCCAAGCCCCTCGAAACAGTTGACGGGAATGCTGGAAGTTTACCACAAAGTGAATTGCTGGATTTGTCACACTCTTTGGTCAGGCACGACATTGTGAATAGGTGTGTCCGGACCACGCCGGAGGGTGTAGTTTGTTGTAAGTTGCTCAATTTCTGAGGGAATCCATGAAATTATTCGCCGCATTCTGCTTGCTGGTCGTGCTGTTCACGCTGTCGTTAAACGCGCAAGCCCCATCAACGGCCAAGACAGCTCCAGAGAGGCCGCTTCAGGCAATGCCATACACTCCCAGCCTTGATGTGGAAGCGATGGACAAAACTGCAGACCCTTGCATGGATTTTTACCAGTTCTCATGCGGTGGGTGGATGAAACGCAACCCGATCCCTGGGGACCAGGCTTCCTGGAGCGTTTACGGGAAACTGGAGAACGAGAACGAGCAGTTCCTCTGGGGGATCCTCGAAGATGCCGCCAAGCCGAGTGCGAAGCGCGATGCTGTTCAACAGAAAATCGGGGATTACTTTGCCGCTTGCATGAACATGGATGCGATTGAGAAAGCTGGTGCGTCGCCGCTGAAACCGACCCTAGCTGAGATTGCAGGTCTGAAGTCGGTCGCCGACATTGCAGCCTTCCTCGGGAAGGAGCACTTGCGTCAAGGTGGCAGCATGATGTTCTATTTCAGCTCAGGTCAGGACTTCGGCGATGCAGAGAAGGTGATCGCCTTTGCCTACGCCGGCGGGCTTGGCATGCCCGATCGCGACTACTACGTGAAGACCGATGCGAAGTCCGAGGAGCTTCGCAAGAAGTATGTTGAGCACGTGCAGCGCGTGTTCGAGTTGCTGGGAGATGCTCCGCAGACGGCAGCACAAGAAGCGCAAACGGTGATGTCGATGGAGACGGAGTTGGCGAAGGCATCGCTGACGAGGGTTGAGAAACGCGATCCCTACAAGCTCAATCACAAAATGACTCGCGAGCAGCTGCAGAAGCTGACTCCTCAGTTTGACTGGACCGGCTATCTGAGTGCGACGGGTGCTTCTGCCGTCAACGACTTGAACGTCACCGAGCCAAAGTTCTTCGAGGAGCTGAACTCCGAGCTGAAGGCGCGCAGCCTGGCGGATTGGAAGGCCTACTTGCGATGGCATGCGGCGGCTGCAAGCTCGCGGTATCTGTCCTCGAAGTTCGTCGAAGAAGACTTCAACTTCAACATGAAAACCCTTCGCGGCGTGACCGAACAGCGTCCCCGATGGAAAAAGTGCGTTCAGTGGGTTGATGGAGATCTTGGAGAGGCACTCGGTCAGGAATTCGTGCGTCGCACGTTTACTCCGGAGATGAAACAGAGAACAGTGCTCATGACCCAACAGATCGAGCAGGCCATGGACGAGGACATTCAATCGCTACCTTGGATGAGCCCCGAGACGAAGAAGCAGGCGTTGGCGAAGCTGAAGGGAATTCGCAACAAAGTCGGTTATCCCGACAGGTGGCGTGACTATAGCAGTGTTGAAATTAAGCGGGATGATTTCTACGGAAACGTCACGAGAGCGACGGTGTTCGAGTCCAAGCGTCAGTTGGCAAAAATCGGCAAGCCGCTTGATCGTGGTGAGTGGGGTATGACGCCTCCGACAGTCAATGCTTACTACGATCCGCAGATGAACGACATCAACTTCCCGGCCGGTGTCTTGCAGCCTCCGCTATACGATCCGAAGATGGACGATGCTCCGAATTACGGCAACACCGGCGCGACCATCGGGCACGAGCTAACGCACGGTTTCGACGACGAGGGACGGCAGTTCGATACGAACGGCAATCTGCATGACTGGTGGACCAAGCAGGATGCTGAGCGGTTCAACGAGCGTGTTCAGTGCGTGAAGGACCAGTACAAAGATTACGTGGTCATCGACGACATCCACATCAACAGCGATCTGACTGCGGGCGAAGACGTAGCCGATCTCGGTGGCACGCTGCTCGCGTATATCGCCTGGAAGAAAGAAACGGAAGGGAAGCGCCTGGAGTCCGTTCAGGGATTAACGCCCGATCAGCGCTTTTTCATCGGCATGGCACAGTGGGCTTGTAACAACGAGCGTCCGGAGAACCTGCGGTTGAGGGCTGCGACGGACCCGCACTCGCCGGGCAAGTACCGGATCAATGGTGTCGTTTCGAACATGCCAGAGTTCCAGAAGGCCTTTGGCTGCAAAGCAGGGCAGCCGATGGTCAGGGAGAAGGCGTGTCGGGTTTGGTGATGTGGTACGCATCCCTTAATCGGGTGATCGGGTGAATGCGTGATCGGGTGATCGAGGAAGGTTCGCATGGTATGCGTCAAGGTCCCATGATTTCGCAAAACCAGCAAAGGATGGGCCCCCGCACGTCAAGACGCGCGCGCCCTCACCTGAAAGGGAGCGACGCCAGGAACACGCTTTGGGACTAAGTGGAAATATTTCCAGAGTAAAGCCCTAAAGCCTTTGGGCCGATTGAGATACTAGTGACGGAGGGAGCGATTCCCCGATTTCGTACCGGAAGGGAAGAAGACACAAACGGCTGTGACGGCGATGCAGTCTTTGCGTTGCCATGGCACAGAGGGACGTGTTCTACGTCACAGAGGTCAATCGGGCAAAACGTTTAAATTTTCAACATCGGATGCAAGTGTGTTAAGGCAGTAACACGTTGAAGGTGATGGTCTGTCCGGAAGAATTGGGCCGAGCATCGATAGGGACGGCGCAACTCGTAATTTGCCAGGACAACGTGAGCAGTATCATAACAGTTGGTTTTTATAACTTCATACAAGTAGTTCTCAAGCCTGCATCCGAGGCAAACGCAACCTGGTTTCCCGGCCGGGGAGTCGTCGTCCCACCAAAGGCAACACCGCTGAATGCGGCATTTGAGCCGTGTTATAGGGGCGCGCGCAATCGCGCCCGAACGCAGCGGACAATTGACGACTTCGGTATTCACAAAAGGTGAAAAGGAAGGCTGCGCCATGCCAAAAACAATTGAAGTAACCGACCTGATCCTTCGGGACGCGCACCAGAGCTTGATGGCGACGCGTATGGCCATGGAGGATATGGTTCCAGCCTGCGAGGACCTCGACAATGCGGGGTACTGGTCGCTTGAATGCTGGGGTGGGGCAACATTCGACTCCTGCATACGGTTCCTGAATGAAGATCCTTGGGAACGTCTCCGCACGTTCCGCAAACTGCTCCCCAAGACCCGGACGCAGATGCTGCTGCGTGGCCAGAACCTGCTGGGCTACCGGCACTACGAAGACGGTGTCGTCGAGCGCTTCGTTGAGAAGGCCGCCGCGAACGGCATGGACGTGTTCCGTTGCTTCGACGCACTGAACGACATTCGCAACCTGCAGACCTGCATCAAGGCCGTCAAAAAGGCGGGCAAGCACGCGGAAGGCACGATCTGTTACACCGTGAGCCCGGTGCACACCATCGAGGCTTTCGCCGAGATGGCAAAGCAGCTCAAAGCAATGGGCTGCGACTCGATCTGCATAAAGGACATGGCCGCCCTGATCAAGCCTCAACCGGCCTATGACATGGTGAAGGCGATCAAGAAGGCCTGTGGTGAGGACATGAAGGTCCATCTCCACGTACACTCCACCACCGGCGTCACCCTGGTCGCGATCATGAAAGCGATCGAGGCGGGTTGCGATATCGTGGATACAGCGATCAGTTCCATGAGCCTTGGCCCAGGCCACAACCCGACCGAGAGCTTCGTCGAAATGCTCGAGGGAACGCCTTACACGACGCGCCTCGACATGGACCGACTACTGAAGGTTCGCGACTACTTCGCGACCGTACGTCCGCGCTATTCCGAGTTCCTCAGCAACATCACTGGCGTTGAGACCGAAATCTTCAAGAGCCAGATCCCCGGTGGCATGATTTCCAACATGGAAAGCCAGTTGAAACAGCAGGGCGCCGGCCATCGCTTGAAGGAAGTGCTTGAGGAAGTTCCGCGCGTCCGTGAGGACAGCGGGTTCCCGCCGCTCGTTACGCCGTCAAGTCAGATCGTGGGCACGCAGGCCGTGTTCAACGTTTTGATGGGCAAGTACAAGGTCCTTACGGGCGAATTCGCCGACTTGATGCTTGGTTATTACGGCAGCACACTTGGCGAGAAGAACCCCGATGTTCTGAAGAAGGCCGCCGAGCACGCAAAGAAGGAACCGATCACCTGCCGTCCTGCTGATCTGCTGAAGCCGGAATGGGAGAAGCTCCGCGCGGATGCACTGGCGCTGAAGGGCTGCAATGGGTCGGATGAAGACGTTCTGACCTATGCGATGTTCCCGCAGGTTGCTCCGAAGTTCTTTGGAACCCGCAGTGAGGGTCCGAAGAACGTAGGCAAGACGCCCGAGCAGCTTAAGGCAAAGGCTGCCGCAGCTGCTGCTCCAGCAAAGCCGGCGACTGAAATGCCAGGCGCGGTCAACTACGTGGTCACGGTGGAAGGGAAGAGTCACACGGTAACGGTGGCGCCCACGAAGTAGGCGCTGTTCCCCGGCCACACGAACGAGTTCAACCAAACATAGGGCAGGTGCTTTGGGCACCTGCCTAGTACACACGCCGAAACGGAGGGCGTGCGAAATGGCTACACCAGAAGCGAAGGTCGAACCGCAGGTAAATAAAAAGACGATCGACGAGAAGATTCAGAAGCTTGAAGCTCACCGAAAAGAAGTCCAGCTAGGCGGTGGCAAAGCACGCATCGATAAGCAACATGAAGGCGGGAAGCTGACCGCCCGTGAGCGTATTGAGAAACTGGCCGATCCCGGCAGTTTCCAGGAGATTGGCCTTTTTGCCCGTCACCGCAGCACGAATTTCGACATGGCCGGGAAGGACATGCCGGCTGATGGCGTCGTCACAGGCGCGGTGAAAGTCGACGGCAAGCTCGTCCACGTTGCCAGCCAGGATTTCACCGTTGCTGGTGGCTCGGCCGGCGAAGTTCACAACGACAAAGCCGTCGACATGATGAAGCTGTCGTTGAAGACAGGTTCGCCGTTCGTGTTCATCAACGACTCGGGTGGCGCGCGCGTGCAGGAAGGTATCGACGCACTGGGCGGATACGGTCGCGTGTTTTACAACAACGTGATGCTGTCAGGCACCGTGCCTCAGATCTCGATTATCAGCGGACCCTGCGCTGGCGGTGCCGTTTATAGCCCGGCGCTGACCGACTTCATCATTCAGACGATGAAGGCGCACATGTTCATTACCGGTCCGGCAGTCATCAAGCAGGTTACGGGCGAAGTCGTCAGCAACGACGATCTCGGTGGCGCAGTGGCGCACATGACCAAGTCTGGCAACGTGCACTTCGTCGCGCAGAACGATGAAGAGGCACTTTACACTTGCCGTCGGTTGCTCAGCTTCCTGCCATCGAACAACCTCGAAGATCCGCCGCGGCTTCCTTACGATCCGAGAATCGAACCTGATCCGTCATTGAATTACATTGTGCCTGCGGAACCGAAAGTTCCATACGATGTGCGACAGGTTATCTTCCGGTTGGTCGACAACGGAGACTTCCTGGAAGTTCAGGCTGGCTTCGCACAGAACATTGTTATCGGCTTCGCGCGCGTACAGGGTCGATCGGTCGGCATCATCGCGAATCAGCCATGCGTAATGGCCGGCGTGCTCGACATCAACGCCTCCGACAAAGCGGCTCGCTTTATTCGCTTCTGCAACGCGTTCAACATTCCACTCGTAACGCTTGTTGACGTTCCGGGCTTCTTGCCGGGCGTTCAGCAGGAATACGGCGGAATCATTCGCCACGGCGCGAAGATGCTGTTCGCCTACTCGGCCGCGACGGTTCCGAAAATCACCATCGTGATGCGCAAGGCCTACGGTGGCGCGTACATCGCGATGTGTTGCAAAGACCTCGGCGCTGATCGAACAGTGGCGTGGCCAAGCGCTGAAATCGCCGTAATGGGAGCCGAAGGCGCAGTCGAAATCGTGTTCCGCAAGGAAATCGATAAGGCCGAAGACAAGGTTGCGAAGCGTCAGGAGATGATCAATCTCTATCGTGATGCCTTTGCGAACCCGCTTGTCGCCGCAGGCCGGCGATTCGTCGACGACATTATCGAACCGGCAAATACGCGCATCTTCTTGGCGGAAGCGCTGGAGTCGTTGCAGACCAAGCGCGAACTGCGTCCGCCGAAGAAGCACGGCTTGATGCCGCTCTAATCCACGAGGAAACGAGACCGATATGGCAAAGAGTGCATTAACACTATCGAAACGCGTTGACTTGCTGGAGCAGGAGCTTGCAGAGATCAAGGCGCTGTTGAAGGAGCAGGTGGCGAAATCGCAGCCTGCTCAACCGATGGCGACAGCTGCTGCGGCAGCCGCGCCAGTTGCAGGGCCAACGATCAAGTCAGTTCAGCCGGTGGATTCGAAGAAGAGTGCAGCGGCGAAAGAGGAGGGCATTAGCCCGGAAGTCATGGCTGTAATCTCCGCAGCCGTGACGCACTTCCTCGGACTGCGCGCTCGGGCTCGCCGCGCGAACCTTGTTCAGCCGGCAGGCGTCAACCCGTGGGCCCAGCAGGGACGCGTGTTCATTCAGGCATCGCACAACCTGACGCACCGATAAAAGAACGTTTGCGGGGCCGGTTCCGAGACTGAGATCCGGCCCCTACAATTCGCAAGGAGCAAATTGTGAAACTCAAGATTTCTGTTGATGGCAAAGCTTATGAAGTAGAAGTTGAGGTTCCCGAAGAGGAACAGGGCCGAGGGTTCGGTGGCTACGTTCCGCCTTATGCTCCGGGTTCGTCCGTCAGCTTTGCCGCCCCGGCCGCCGCTCCGGTGGCTGCACCGAAACCGAACGGCGAAGCCAGCAACGTGGATGAGGACAAGGTCTGCCGCAGTCCCATCGCGGGTATCGTGATCAAGGTGAACATCCAGGAAGGCCAGCAGATTCAGGCCAATGACCTGATGATGGTGCTCGAAGCCATGAAGATGGAAACCAACGTCACGGCCCCGGTTGCGGGTAAGGTGAAGAAGATCAACGTGAATCCGGGCGACGGCGTTCAGGTCGGCCAGATTCTCGTCGAATGCGAATAGTCAAAATTTGAATCTCGCGCGTGCGGCATCGCGCAATGCGTGTTGCCCCACGTTCGCAGAGCTAGCGTGGGGCTTTTGTTTGGGTCCCAGAGAAACCGAAATGGAACATAGTGCACAGAAGGCGTTTAACGAAGAGTTGTTGAAGGTACCTGGCTTCCAGTTTGTCGATCACATCGCGATCGCAGTCCCCCAGGGAGAACTGGACAAGCAGGTGAAAGCGTACGAGATGCTGGGCTTCCGCGAGATTCACCGCGAGGAAGTTCTTGGCGGCGATCAGGTTCGCGAGGCGTTGCTGCAGATTGGAGCCGGTCCGAATCTACTGCAGATTCTGGAGCCGTTGAGCCCTGAATCGCCTGTTGCGAAGGGACTCGAAAAGCAGGGCGGACGCAACTACCTCGCCCACGTTGGCTTCCGCGTGAAGAGCGCGCAGGCTGCGTTCGACTACATGCAGCAGAATGGGTTCCGCATTATTGACAAGGCGCCCCGCAAGGGTTCGCGCGGAACCACCGTTTTCTTCGTGCATCCAAAATCTCGGGAAGACGCGGCGTTTGGCGTATTGCTGGAAGTCGTCGAAGACCCGGCGGCGCGTTGAGGCTCACATGGACAAGAAGCGTTTAACATTACAGGATACATTCCCGCCGGTCACGACTGAGCAGTGGCAAACCGTCATTCAGAAAGACCTGAAGGGCGCCGATTATGCCAAGAAGCTGCTTTGGCAAACCGACGACGGGATCACCGTTAAGCCGTACTACCGCAGCGAAGACCTCAAGGCGCTCGATAGCGCGATGGATGTTCTTCCGGGCGAGTTTCCGTTCACGCGCGGCGCGGCAACTGCGGCGAACAACTGGAGAATCCGCGAAGAGATCGACGAGGCTGATCCCGCGAAAGCGAACGAGGTCGCGCTCGAAGCTATCAGCAAAGGTGCGGACGAAGTCTGTTTCGTGCTGGAGTCGGGTGTTGATGGATTGCGCGGAGTTGCCGCTTACAGCGCGAAGGATTTCGGCGTGCTGGTTCGTTCGGTAGCGCTGGATAAGACCCCTGTCCACTTCCGCGCCGGTTCGCGCGCCAAGGACGTCTACGAAAAGTTGGTGGAAGCTCTCGGTGCTCGCGCGAGTCATCTCTCCGGATCGGTTGACTACGATCCGCTGGGCGATCTGGCTCTGACCGGCTCTTCGGCGAAAGATCGCAAGGGCATCTTCGACGAAGCGGCGGCGCTGGTGCAGACCGCTAAAGCGAAGACTCCCGGCTTCAAGGTGCTCGCGGTTCGCGGTTCGCAGTTCCACGAAGCGGGCAGCACAACCGTGCAGGAGCTCGGACATGCAATCGCGCAGGCTGTCGAGTACGCATCCGAGTTGACGAATCGCGGACTGACCGCTGACGAAGTTGCCGGTGCACTTTTCTTCGCATTTTCTGTCGGATCGAATTACTTCTTCGAGATCGCGAAGCTGCGGGCCGCACGTACGTTGTGGGCGGAGGCAGCCAAGGCATTCGGCGCGAGCGAGGTTGCGACAAAAGCAGTCATTCACGCACGTACTTCAGATTGGAATGCGACGATCTACGATCCGTACGTAAACATGCTGCGTGACACGACGGAAGCGATGTCGGCTGCAATCGGCGGCGCCGATTCGCTGGCAGTTGCGCCTTTCGATGCCTCATACAAGACGGTCGATGAGTTCAGCCGCCGGATCGCTCGGAACACGCAGATCATTCTGAAGAAGGAGTCGTACTTAGATCGCACGGTAGATCCCGCCGCGGGTTCTTACTATGTCGAGTCGCTGACGAACTCGATCGAGAGCGAAGCTTGGAAGTTGATGCAGCAGGTCGAGAGCGCAGGCGGATTCCTTAAGTCGCTCGAACTGGGCACAATCCAGGAGACCGTGCAAAAATCGTGCAAGGCGAAGGAAGCAGCGATTGGTGCACGCCGCGCTAATCTGTTGGGAACCAACCAGTATCCGAACCAGAAAGAGCGCATGCTGGAGGAACTGAAGCGGCTCCGTGTTCCTGCGACCAAGCAGGAAGGTGCGGTTGCGATTCGGGTGCAGGCGCTGGCGCCGCGTCGCGCAGGCGAGGTGTTCGAGGCACTGCGTCTGAGGATCGAGCGTCACGCGGCGAAGACGGGACGTTTGCCTCGCATCGTTCTGCTTGAAATCGGCGATCTGAAGATGCGCAAGGCCCGCTCCGGATTTGCTTCGAACTTCTTCGGTTGCGGCGGATTCTATCTGGTCACTGTGACCGCAGAGAACGTCGAAGCAGCGGTGAAGGACATCGTCGAGCACGATCCGGACGCCGTGGTGCTCTGCAGCTCTGATGAGGAGTATCCGCAGATTGCGGCTCCGATCATCAAGGGACTGCGCGGTGGCGGTAAGCAGTGGCCCGTCATCGTCGCTGGATATCCGAAAGACACACTCGAACAGCTGAAGCGGGATGGAGTGGCCGACTTTATCCACGTGCGCAGCAATGCCGCCGAGGTACTCAAAACCTGGCAGGATAAATTGGGAGTGAGGGACTAACATGCGGCCAGATTTCACGAAAATCGAACTGAAACCCGAAGCTAAGAAATCAAAGGCCACCCCGAAGGCGACTGACGCAAACGAATGGCTCACGCCGGAACACATCCCGGTGGCGCCGTTCTACACGCGTGAGGCGCTCGATGGCATGGAACACCTTGAGTACGCAGCCGGGATTGCCCCATATTTGCGCGGGCCGTACTCGACCATGTACGCCATGCAGCCGTGGACGATTCGCCAGTATGCCGGTTACTCTACGGCCGAAGAATCGAATGCCTTCTATCGCCGTAATCTTGCGGCCGGACAGAAGGGCTTGTCTGTCGCTTTCGATCTAGCGACCCACCGCGGCTACGATTCAGACCACGAGCGCGTAGTTGGTGACGTGGGCAAGGCTGGCGTCGCGATCGACTCGATTCTGGACATGAAGATCCTCTTCGACCAGATCCCGCTCGACCAGATGTCGGTTTCGATGACAATGAACGGCGCGGTTCTGCCGATCATGGCGTTCTACATCGTCGCTGCCGAAGAGCAGGGAGTTCCGCCGGAAAAGCTGAGCGGCACCATTCAGAACGACATTCTGAAAGAGTTCATGGTGCGCAACACCTACATCTTCCCGCCAGCGCCCTCGATGCGGATCATCGGCGACATCTTCGCTTACTGCTCGAAGAACATGCCGAAGTTCAACTGCATCAGCGTTAGCGGCTATCACATGCAGGAAGCGGGCGCCACGGCTGACGTCGAGATGGCGTATACGCTGGCGGACGGCGTCGAGTATCTGCGCACCGGCATCAAGTCGGGCCTGAGCGTGGACGAGTTCGCTCCGCGCATTTCGTTCTTCTGGGCGATTGGCATGAACCACTTCATGGAGATCGCAAAGATGCGCGCAGCCCGCGCCATCTGGGCGAAGCTGGTGAAGCAGTTCGATCCGAAGAATCCGAAGTCGATGGCATTGCGTACTCACTCGCAGACATCGGGCTGGAGCCTCACCGCGCAGGATCCGTTCAACAACGTGGTCCGTACGTGCGTCGAAGCAATGGCCGCCGCGATGGGACACACGCAGTCGCTGCATACCAATGCGCTGGACGAAGCGATTGCGCTGCCGACCGATTTCTCCGCCCGCATCGCGCGCAACACGCAGATATACATCCAGCAGGAAACGGAGATGACGCGTGTTGTTGATCCGTGGGCGGGTTCCTACTACGTCGAGTATCTGACCAAGAACCTGATGGATCGCGCCTGGGAACTTATCCAGGAAGTCGAAGAGATGGGCGGCATGGTGAAGGCAATCGAAACCGGCCTTCCCAAGATGCGTATCGAGGAAGCGGCTGCACGCAAGCAGGCGCGCATCGATGCCGGTCTCGACACGATCGTCGGCGTCAACGCCTACAAACTCGAGAAGGAAGCTCCGCTCGAAGTCCTCGAGGTCGACAACAAGGCGGTTCGCGAGAAGCAGTTGGCCCGCATCGCTCAGCTCAAGAGCGAACGCGACAGCAACAAGGTCCAGCAGTCGCTGGCAGCCATCACCAAGTGCGCTGAGACGGGCGAAGGTAACCTGCTCGAACTGGCTGTAATCGCCGCACGTAACCGCGCTACACTGGGCGAGATCACATCCGCGATGGAGAAGGTATTCGGTCGCTACCAGGCCGTGATCCGATCCATCTCGGGCGTCTACGCAGCCGAGAGCAAAATGGACAAGAAATTCCAGGAAGCCCGTAAGATGGCCGACGAGTTCGCTGCGGCAGAAGGACGCCGTCCGCGTATCCTCGTTGCGAAAATGGGACAAGACGGTCATGATCGCGGCGCGAAGGTCGTCTCAACCGCCTACGCTGACCTCGGTTTCGACGTCGATATAGGCCCGCTGTTCCAAACGCCAGCCGAGTGCGCACGTCATGCCGTTGAGAACGACGTCCACGTGCTCGGAGTTTCAACGCTGGCCGGCGGACACAAAACGCTGGTTCCGGCGGTCATCGAAGAACTTAAGAAGCTCGGACGCGAAGACATTCTGGTCGTTGTCGGTGGCGTTATTCCGCCGCAGGACTACGACTTCCTCTTCAAGGCCGGAGCCGTTGGCGTGTTCGGCCCCGGAACGGTGATTCCGGAAGCCGCCATGCACATACTTAAGGTGTTGAAGGAAGCCGCTGTAAGTGAGCCAGCAAAATAAGAGAACAGGTTCCGCCCTGGGCGACCAGGACGGAACCATGAAGGTAGTACCCGGCGTCGAGCAGCCTCCGGCGGTCTCAACCGATCATCTGGAGCGCATTAGAAAAGCTCGGCGCCGCCGACTTTCTGCGCCCGAATACATCGACGGCATCCTGCGCGGCGAGCGCACGATTCTGGCCCAGGCGATCACTCTTGTAGAAAGCTCGCGTGCCGAAGACGCCGAACTGTCGCAGGAAATCATCGAGGCTTGCCTTCCTCATACGGGGGATTCCGTTCGTATAGGAATAACCGGCGTGCCCGGCGTGGGCAAGAGCACGTTTATCGAGGCACTCGGCACTCATCTGACCGAGCAGCGCGGCGAGCGCGTTGCTGTTCTCGCTATCGATCCCAGCAGCCAGAAGTCAAAGGGTAGCATTCTGGGCGACAAGACGCGCATGGAGCGGCTTGCGGCTGACGAGCGCGCATTTATTCGCCCATCGCCTTCAGGCGGATCGCTAGGCGGCATCACACGGCGTACGCGCGAGACCATGCTCCTCTGCGAAGCTGCTGGCTTCAAGAACGTGCTGGTCGAGACCGTCGGAGTCGGGCAGTCCGAGACTGCCGTGTCCGCGATGGTTGACTTCTTCCTGTTACTGATGCTGGCTGGCGCAGGTGACGAACTTCAGGGTATCAAGCGCGGCATCATGGAGATGAGCGATCTTATCGCCATCAACAAAGCCGACGGCAGCAATCGTCAAAAGGCCAAAGCCGCCGCAATTGAGTATCGCAGTGCGCTACATCTATTCCCGCCGTCAGAGACGGGTTGGGCACCCCAGGTGGTAACTTGTTCGGCGATCTCGCACGAAGGCATTGCGGACATCTGGGACATGGTGCTGCAACACCGGCAACTCCTGATGACCCAAGGTCTTTTCGAAAGCCGTCGCCAGGAGCAGGCACGCCAGTGGATGCACGAGATGATCGAGCAGGAACTTCAGTCTCGCTTCCGCAACGATCCCGCAGTGAAATCAGCGCTTGCGGCTTACGAGCGCGAAGTTAGTGAAGGAAAGATCAGCTCTTTCCGAGCCGCACAGGTGCTGCTTGATCTCCATGCTAATGGCGAGGAGAAGAGCTAGCAGGGATTTCACGCGAAGATTGCGCAAAGCTCAAGGGCTGCTCACAGAGGGCAGCTCTTTTTGTGTGACTCGGCCTTCCAGATCACAGTTCTGCTCACCAATAGTCCAAACGCTGCAACTCCGTGGTTACTTGCCAATTCCAGAGATTCACGATGCAATTGATTGCTACGGAGGGGCGTATGGGACGACTGTTCGGATTCATTAGCATTCTGATTGTGCTTGCCATCGGGATGTACATCTATTCCAAGCAAGTGCAAAGCAGCGTTGCTCCGGCTGGTGTGGACAATCCAAAAGCCGCAATCAACATCACGGGCGTGAAGACTGATCTGATGGGCATCGCCCAAGCCGAGCGCCGATACTTCGCGACGGAAGGGAAGTACGTGTCGCTGGACGATCTAGTTTCCAACAACTACATCTCAGTTCGGAATCGCCCGCCTTACGCGTATGAGATTCAGACAACCGAAAGCGGATTTCGCGTGATTGCTACGCGTTCTGGGGAAGACACCTCTGGCGCGCCGTCGCAGATGTCAGTCGACGAGAACATGAACTTCGAGACGGTTCAATAAGGGATGAGCAATAAGCCGATCATCGCGCGAGTCTTGGTTCGCCTTCTTCTAGTAGCGGTGCTGGCCGCTGTTGTTCCAACGTGCATCAGTGCACAAAATGACTCACGCCTGTTTGCATATTCGACGTTGGATGCGTTGTTGGCGGGAGTTTATGACGGTGACCTGACTGTAACAGAGCTACGTCGTAAGGGCGATTTCGGGATAGGAACATTCAACCATCTCGACGGCGAGATGATCATGCTCGACGGTGTGTGCTATCACGCGAAGTCTGACGGTTCGGTTCAGATAGCCGGCCCACAGGACAAGACGCCGCTCGCATACGTTACTCGGTTTCACCGCGGGAAGGAGTTCCGCTCGGAGCGAGCATCTTCCCTTGCGGAACTCGAAGCTTGGCTTGACCGATTTGTCCCAAACAAGAATCTGTTCTACGCGATCAGAATAGAGGGGCAATACCAGCTTATGTCGGTTCGAGCGATCCCTCCGCAAAGCAAGCCATATAGGCCGCTGGTAGAAGTATCGGCCTCCCAAGTTGTGCATGATTACAGGGACATCAGCGGCGTTCTGATCGGAATTCGTAGTCCTGCTTTCAGCCGCGGTGTTAGCGTTCCAGGCTACCACTGGCATTTCATAACGGCAGACCGAAAGCACGGCGGACACGTTGTTAAGCTGCAAGCTGCCGATGTGGCAGCTCAGGTCAACGAGATTGCTGGCTTCGAGCTGCAGTTGCCTCGCGATGAGGCATTTGCAGCAGCTGATCAGACGAAAGATCGCGCTATCGAAGTGAAAACGGTGGAAGGGAAATAGGCTAGACACACAGTTCAGTTCGATCCCGGCATCCACGCCGCATCTTCATCTCCTAACCCTCATCTCGTTTGCTATACGGTCGATAGCTAGCAAATGTGCAGCTCGGCGCAGGGTCGAGCCGTTCTTGGCGGCGGTTGTGAGCACCGAGTTCAGGGCAGTGGTTACCCGGTTCGTGAGTTCCGACTGCATCTCCGCCGCTGAAAAGGCTGAAAACCTCGCACTCTGATTCCATTCCAAAAATGCCGAGATCGCTGCGCCCGCAGTGGCAAGCATTTCCGGGATAACGGTAATACCTCGCGAGGCGAGGTTCTGTTCTGCGGAACTCGTTACAGCCCATTTGGCAGCTTCGATCACGAATTGTGCGCGGATCCGGGCGGCGTTGGTCGTTGATATCTGGCGTTCGGCGGCGGCAGCGATGAGCAGGTCGCAGTCCGCTTCGAGGACATCAGCGTTGCGAACGGCATCCGCGCCGCCGAAGCCGAAAGTGACTGCCTTTTCGCCGACGTAATTCTGAAGCGACGGAACGTCCATGCCTTCAGAATTGTAGAGCCCGCCGGAGATGTCGGCAGTCGCTACAACTTTAGCGCCGCGATCATAAAGTTCGCGCGCAAGGGAGGCGCCGAGCGCGCCGAATCCCTGAACGCTAACTCGAAGTCCGCGCAGTCCGTCACTTTGTGACAACACTGTCGAGCCTTTAACGTGCCGTAGTGCAAGGGCTTCGACCAGTGCGAGAATTCCGCGGGTGGTCATCCCCGTGTAGTCGGGGAGCCCATACAAGGACTCGGGTTTTCCGGCGGCAGCACCCGGCTCCATTCGTCCTGAGTCCTGCGCGATGCTGTCGAGCATCCAAGCAATCATCTGGGTGTGACAGCCGAGGCCTGGCGATAGCACGTCGTCAAAGCGGCCGACAATACCACGAAGAGCATGAGCATAATTCTTCGAGAGCTGCCTCAGTTCATCTTCTGAGAGTTCGTCAGGATTACAGATGACAGCACCTGCTGCTCCGCCAAACGGCAGGTTCAAGAGGGCAGCTTGCCACGTGGCCTGCATTGCAGATGCACGAACTCCGGTCAGATAAGCATGGGGCGAAAATGAGACTCCACCGAGTGTCGGACCGCGAGAGGTGAGGTGCTGCACGCGGTAGCCGGTAAACATCAGTGGGTTTCCGTTCTTGCCATCAACAATCAGGTTCGTCGTGAGTTCGCGCTCGGGATGGAGTAGGCGCTGGAGTATCCATGACTCGATGTCCAGATGGCGCGCGACCTCTTCGAGTTCGGCGGCGGACTCGATTTGCGGGTCAGTCGGTTCATCAAATGCGACGAGTTGCGATGGAAGGAAATCGATTGCCTTCATGGGAGCCCTTTCGTGCCGCCCCGAAAAATGCATGAGTTACTGCAGGACTGTAACGCGAGTCCTGCGGAACGGAACTTGAATTCTCTGGGGGAGCCACGTTCCCGGACGTGGCTCCCTTCGAGAATCCGCGAATGCACGGGGAGGAGACCCGCTGAACCAATTTCACCGGATGCCCGGCGCAGTGCTGATGCTTACTGCGCCGGCTAGCACTAGAGTATTAGGCCGTAGCCGGTGACGTTAGCCAGCGCTCCCGTTTTTGCTGCATTCGCGGAAATATGTCCAGATAGATCACGCAGAGACGGAAGACGACCACGGCGACTGCAAAACACATGATCATGATCGCCATCTCGATCCAACTCGGAACGTAGTTGGCATGCGTGAACCACTCCAGACTTGTAATCGATACGTTGACCCGATTAACAACTAGTCCCATGACGAGAACCGTTGAGGTCCAGTAGAGGGCCTTTGGGTTCTCACGAACACGCTCAAGGCTGAAGCCGATGATCGGCAGAACCACGAGCAGAAGTATCTCCATCCAGAAATATCCGGCCTCGCGCGACGGCTTGAACAGGTACTGTGCGCCGCCATTGTTGGCCAGATCGACGAAGCGGAATATACCGTACAGGAACAGCATCGGAACGATCACCTTTGCGAGATCGGTAAGGATGCCGTAGTCGATGCGCACATTGAGGGACCGCATGGACAGGTACATCACCATGATCACGACGGCGAGTCCGGCAGGAATCGCCGTCATGTAGAACATCGTGTGAATGTACTGGCTGTACCAGAGGGGATGAATCTTGTCTTTCATCACGAGGAACAGGCCGCCGAGGAACGACTGGTGCAGGGAAGAGAGCACGGTGCCGATCAACGTCAGGCCGATAACGATCTTGTGGTGATAGTGAAGCAGTGCCTCGCGGAACTTCACCCAGGGCAGCTTTTCGATGACGTTGGGGCAGAACTCGAGCGTCAGTACCGTGGTGTACATGATGACGCAGCCCGCGACTTCGAAGAGGACGGAGTGGCGGTTCCAGTAGATAAAGATGTACCACATGTTCCAGGGCAGGCCGAGTTCGTAGAGATAACCGAAGCAAACGGTCGAGTAGCCGAGGAAGGAGATGAGCACCGATGCTTTTACGACGGGGCGGTAGCGTTCCATGCCAAGGATGTAGACGGCAGCGGCGATGGCGAAACCTCCAGCCGAAAGTGCCACGCCGCAGAGCGTGCCGACGCCGACCCATACTCCCCAAGGCTGAGCATCACTGAGGTGGGTGCTGGCCTGCCATCCGTAGTAGAACCGCACGAACAAGCCGTAAAAACCGGCACCAATGAGGGCCGTGGTCACGACTCGCCAGAAAGTGATGTGCTTTAACAATCGGGACATGGCTAGCTCCTTTCCTCTTTCTCGCGCGCTTCGGCGAGCAGGACTTCGCGGCGACGTTGCGTGATCCAGTAGATTCCGGCGAGCAGCGAACCGCCGACGAAGGCGACCGTCGGTACGTCACCGAGCGCGGCCTGGCTGAGTGCCGGTAGCGGACGATCTTCTTTCGGAATCAGGAAGCCGAGCTTTTCAAAGGGCACGTCGGAGATGAAGAGCACCGATGTTCCACCGAATTCTGTTGAGCCGTATATGTGCTGGACGTAGTTTGAATCGGCGGCGAGTCGCTTCTGCGCTTCTTTAAGCAGTTCGTCGCGATCGCCGAAGATTGTCGCTTCGTAGGGGCACGCTTCCGCGCAGACTGTCTTTTGTCCGGCGCGAACCCGCTCGTAGCACATGTCGCACTTGGCAACGAGAGGAGCCAACTTGGTCCACTGATATTTTGGTACCTGGTTCGGGCAAGCAATCATGCAGTAGCGGCAGCCGATGCACTTCTTGCCGTCGTACACGACGGGCCCTTCTGCGGTCTTGCAAATCGCACCAACCGGGCATACCGACGCGCAGGCCGGATCGTTGCAGTGCTGGCACATGCGGCGAACGAATTTTCCGTTCGCACGCTCGTCGATGATCGTGAACGCCGTGGCCGACAACTGCGGGCTCGGGTCGGTCGGGAAACCGTGGGCCTCTTTGCAGCCGGATTCGCACATGCGGCAGCCCTGGCACTTGGTGATGTCGATCAGGAGCGCTTTCTTTTTCATTTCCATGGTTCGTCTCCTATTGGCCCACCTGGTCATTGCTGACGAGGGCGGGGCACCCCTCTTTCGTCACTAGGTCAGGAAGAATTCCTTTACCATCTGCGTGCGAACGCCCGGTTCAACGTGCGCTAGCAAGCCTTCGATGGGAAGGCCGCCATCTTGTGCGGTCGCACCAGCCATCTGTGCGGTGAATGTTCCGACGCGGCGCAGTGCGTTCTGCATCCACACCGGAACAAGGCTTCCGCGCACTAGGTTGTTAACGTTGATCGAGAGGTCAGGAGACTTAATGACGGCAATCCAGCCGTCCTTGTAAGGATCTTTGTTGAGCAGACTTGGATCGCGCAGAACGTCAGAGTTGACGGCGATCACGACTCCTTCGACGGGCGAAACCATATCGATCGTTGCGCCGTCGCGGGTGACGGACCAGACCTTTTGTCCCTGCCGGACCCACCGGTTCAGACCGGCGACTTCGACGCGATCGACCTTGCCGAGAAGGTTAGCAGCGAAGGCGTCCATGCCAATGCGGGCGTTCTGGCGGCCTTCGTCGAGCACCCAGGTGTGACCGGGGTGGAAGCAGTAGCCCTGTGGGATCTCGAAACCGAGATCGCGTGTGACTTTGGGGGCCGGGGGATTTGCGAACATCGCAGGCTGCTTGGCTACGGCAGGTTGCGGCTGATGCCCTCGGGTGTAGTAGGTGATTGCCATGATCACCAGGAACGTTAGTAGTACGAATAAGATCGTCATATGATTGCCTCGCCTTACACGGGGGATCGGACGTCTTGCGACCTTATATAGAGCACGTAAGGGCCAAAGGTAGGGGTATAGCTAAACATCCTATTTTCTGATAGTTACGCTCGTCTCATGATATGAAACCGCTGCATGTTGCAGTTGATCGCTGCAAAATGCAGTGGTGCAGGATGCAAGGGGACGCATTGCGCTGAATTAGCACTGCTTTGATGCTTCGGCGAAATCCCATTTACGTGAATTGAGGAGCTTGAAATTGCGAGCGTAAACAGGATGAAGGTTTTCCTTTTGATTGTTGCTGTGGCAGTTTTGTTGGCGTGGCCTGCCGGATGTAAGTCGAAGTCGAGTTCGGCGCAGGGTGAGGGGAGACGAAGCGAGGGTGGTCTGCCCTCGCTATTTCAACTCCTTCGCAACGTTTTCGAGATGTTGTAAGCTCGTTTCACCATGACTCGTTCATTGTTGGTTCGTTTTTGTGCTCTCGTTATCGTTGCTTTGTTCGTCATTCCGGCGCTCGCGCAGAACAAGGTTACATACACCGATCAGGAGAAGGCGATCGTGGAGCAAGTGCGCGAGTTGCGCCAGGTTCCTGATGATCAGCGTGGCGCAGTAACGCGCAAGCTGGCCGTCGAGATCCGGGCACTTTCGTTTAGTCCGGGCAAGCTGCAGCTCGCAAGCGGATTGGGGAGTCTTGCAACAGAAGGCGACTTCGGCCACGACACGCTGCAGGAAGTCACGAATACGATCACTGATGCGCTTCGAGAGGCTGAGAAGAAGGGTGGGGCAGACGAAAACCACTATCGTGGACTGGCGCGGTTGGTCAGGTATGAGGGGACGACGACGTCGTTAAGCAGCGCGCAATATTCACAAGCCGTGGCCTACTTCGAAGCTGCGGATAGAGCTCGGGCGAGCGCCGATTTCATGTTGACCGATTTACAGGGAAAGCGCTGGGCGATGAAGGACCTGAAGGGCAAGGTCCTTCTGCTGAATTTCTGGGCTACGTGGTGCCCGCCATGTCGTAAGGAAATCGCTGATCTGGAAGCTCTCTATAGCGAATACAAGGGCAAGGGCCTTGTCATTCTGGGTGTGGCGGATGATGATGTGCAGAAGCTAGAAGACTTCGCTGCAAAAGAGAAGATCAATTATCCAGTTCTGCCGGATATTGATCGCAAAGTGCATAACGCGCTTCAGATCGAAGGTATTCCGGCGACGCTTATCTATGATCGCAACGGCAAGCTGGCTGCTCAGGCCGTTGATATGCGTACGCGGGAGCAGTTTGTGAAGCTGCTGGCGAAAGCGGGATTGGAGTAGTGGTTCTCGCCACGATTCTGTCTTGTTCTGATTTTGTAAATTTGTGTGTGCCAGTGTTAGGTAGAGGTCGTTTTGGCTCTAGTCTGAGTCGGAGAGGCGGTTTCCATCGCAAAGGTATCGAATGGAACCGTTCCTCAGATTGATGTGGGCTGGAGAACAAGTTGTCATATTGGCATGTACGTGTGCTGTTGATCGTTCTGGTCGCAGTAACTCTCGCGGTATCCGTTATTGCTTCCGATTCGGGACAGGCGATTGTAAGGACGGTAGGAGACGTCTCAACTAACGGGAGTCCCGCTGGCAGGGTTTCGGCTCTATCGTCCCGAGATGTTGTTGAAACTGCTATCGCCGGGAATGCAGTGATCACGGCGAAGGGGACGATAATCCGTGTTCTACCGAATTCGAAGATTATCTATGGTGAGCTAATCGAACTTCAGGCGGGAGCAGTAGAGATTGGGACGAAGTCGGGGCTAATCGTGACTGTGGACAACTACAGGATTGTTCCGGTTCAAAAGAACGCAAAATTCACAGTAGCCAGCAAAAAAGGGTGCAGCCACGTATCCGTACAGGAAGGATCGGTAACGCTCGCGGGCGATAGCACCAACCGTACAGTGTCAACCGGGTCCTTGTCATCGTTCGGAAAGCACAGTTGCGAAAGTTCAGATACTGGCGTAAGGACCGGAAAGAAGGCGACAAGAATCTCCGGATCCAAAGCAGCCGTGTTGGGAGGGACAGGTGCCGCGGCGGTCGTGATTGGCTCAAGACTGGTCCAGCATTGTAGCCCCAGCAGTCCTGACTAGCAGATTTAGTCTTCTTGTTCGCGCTTCAGGCGCCTCAGGATTGAAGTGGTGTGGATTCCAAGGATGCGAGCAGCCTGCGCCTTGTTTCCGCCCGTGGCGGCCAGAACCTCGTGGATGTAGCGTTCTTCAAGTTCTCGAAGCGTGACGAATTGGTGGCCGGTTGGCGACAGGTCGAATTCGGAACTCATCGTCGAGGCAGCGGCTGTCTTCGTGCTGTCGGACACGTAGTCGCGGATTTCTTCGGGAAGATACTCGGCGTCGATATCGCCGTCGGGGGATAGAATCATGGCCCGCTCGACGACGTTCTTCAGTTCTCGAATATTGCCGGGCCAGGGATAGCTCACGATCAACTCGGCAGCAGCGGGCGTAAATCCGGTGAAGTTCTTTTTTAGCTCTTTGTTGAAGTGCTGAACAAGGTCGAGCGCGAGGGGCAAAATGTCTTCGCGGCGCTCCCGCAACGGCGGCAGCGATACGGTGACGACGTTCAGACGATAGAAGAGATCGTCGCGGAACTCGCCCGCAGCAACAGCTTCTCTGAGATTACTGTTCGTGGCGGCCACGATGCGGACGTCGACCTTGATGGGCCTCGTACCGCCTAAACGCATGAATACGCCTTCCTCAAGCACGCGCAACAGCTTCGCCTGAACGTTTGCTGACATGTTGCCGATTTCGTCCAGGAAGAGCGTCCCGTTGTTGGCCTTTTCCAGCAGACCTTCTTTGCGACGGCGAGCGTCGGTGAAGGCGCCCGGTTCGTAGCCGAATAATTCGCTCTCGAGTAACGTGTCGGGCAGAGAGGCGCAATTGAGTTCGAGCAGGGGCATCGCCGCTCGTGGAGATCCGTAATGGATGGCGCGTGCGAGGATACCTTTGCCTGTTCCGCTCTCACCGAGTACCAGGATTGTCGTCTTGTCGGATTCGGCAGCTTTGCGGACTACGTTGAGCAACTCGCGGACTCGCGGGTTCTGGGTGACGATGCGTCCGAAATCGTAGCGCCCTCTTGCCGTCTCTACCGTGTCGCGTACGCGAACGCGGAGGGACAGCATCTCTGTCGCGCGCTCGACGGTGTTGGACATGTCAGCGATGTGGAAGGGCTTGATGAGGTAGTCGTAGGCGCCGAGCTTCATGGCTTCGACGGCGCGATCAACCATGTGGTAAGCACTCATCATGATGACGATTGTTGCCGGGTTCTGGCGCTTGATGTTGCGGAGAACCTCGATTCCATCTATGCCGGGCAGCACGACGTCGGCAAGAACCATATCCGGCTTTTCTTCGCCGAAGATCTTCAGCGCTTCTTCGCCGCTCATCGCGACGGACACTTCGTATCCCTGGTCGCGCAGAGCGCGGCTGATGGTACGGAGTGTCAACGCTTCGTCATCTAGTACAAGAATCGAATAGGCCATGCTGTAAGTACGACTATACGACGACTTCCTCTGTCTGCGTTACGGTACGGCCTTCCTGCCGAATCGGGAGCACAATCTTGACGGTGGTCCCGCGGTTCGGAATGCTCTCGGCCGAGATGTCGCCGCCGTGGCTGCGAACATACGTTTGGCTAATGCTGAGCCCGAGGCCCGTGCCGCGCCCCCGCTTCGTCGTAAAGAACGGCTCGAAGATGTGAGGCAGGATATCGGCTGGGATCCCTTGCCCTGTGTCGGCGATCCTGAATTCTATCTTCTCGGTGAACTTTACCTTTTCGGCGCTGATCGTAATCATGCCGCCTTCGGGCATGGCCTGAGCAGCGTTTAGCAGCAGGTTCATTAAGACCTGCGAAACCTGGTTGGCATCGGCCGTTATCGCCGGCAAATCCGGCGGAACTCTCTTAATCAGTTTGATATTGCGGAACATTGGCTGGTGATTCAGAAACGCGAACGTTTCATCGATCATGCGGCCCAAATTGATCTTGCCGAGTTGCAGCGGGCCGGGACGGGCGTAATCAATTAGCCCTTTGATGGTCGCAGAAATCCGCTTCGTGCCTTCAATACACTGCTCAATCTCAAGCCGTTCCTCTTTCTCGTGAGTGTCCTTAAGTTCGAGTTCGAGATGTGAGAGGATTCCGAGCAACGGGTTGTTGATCTCGTGTGCCGCGCCGAGTGCTAGTTGAGCCAGGCCGGCAAACTTCTCGTATTCGGCCAGCTGAGATTCGAATTGCAGCTTCTCTTTGACCAGTTCGCGCTCTTCTTCGAGGCGCTTGATTAATTCCTGCTGCGCGTGATCGCGCTCGTGCTCGCGCTGTTCGA
>JAEYQK010000034.1 GCA_023410055.1 Acidobacteriota bacterium | reverse complement strand
CACCGTAAAGTACAGTCCCGCAGTCAGCAGCACCAGGACTCCAAAAACAATTCCCAACTGCGCTTTTTGTGACATCTCAGTAAACCTCGCCGTTGTTCTTACCCAGAAAATCCAGTGTTCTACGCCTTTATGGCGCCTTATCCGTTTAGACCGTCTTCCCTGTTCCCGTTGATTTCGCAGGTGCTGAGGTCCCGGTCTTCGTAGCCGGTGCAGACGCTGGCGCTTGTGCCGCTTTCTCGCAAGTCATCGTAAACACGAAGGCTTGGATCTCCTTCACACTTGCGTCCTGATACGTTTCCTTGATCTCCACGTTCTTGAAGTACCCGCTATTCTGCAGTTTGCGCATGAAATCGGCCACGCCATGAACGCTGAGCGCGGTTCCTTTCAGTTCAATAGTTGAACCAGCGTCCGTCATGGTGCTCAACCAGACTTCGTCGACTGAATTCACCGTGCCGCCTACCATGGTCAGAAGACTGACGGGACCGGTCTGGGCAGTGCGCAACTGATCGATCACGTCAACTCGGCGCTTGTAGTTATCTTTGACCTTTTCCCGCTCCAGATAGCTTGCTTTCACGTCCGAAAGTCGCCGATTCTCCGCTTCAGCCTTGCGAAGTTCAGTGTCAATCTTCACCGTCTCGGCCTTGATCCGCGAGTAATAGAAATAATTGCCACCTAGGAAAGCAGCAGCCATTATCAAGACTCCGATGAAGAGCACCGAAACTCCACCCGATGACTCGATAACGGGTTTTTTGCCCTTTTTCGCTTTTGCAACGCCTAGCAGATTTATCCGAATCATAGGTCTTCAAAACTCCTCAGCGCTAAGCCCACTGCAACCGCCAACTGCCCAGGATTCTGTTCGATCAATGATTCATCGACCGAATACGTGATCTTTTGGAATGGATTGAGATACTCGACTGGAAGCGAGAACTCGTGACGAAGCGCCTCCATCAATCCAGGCACCTTGCAAGAGCCGCCGGCCATGTATATGCGCTCAATGTGCTCGCCACCCGCAGTTGCTCGGAAGAAGTCGAACGTCTTCTGGATCTCAAGCACGATAATTTCGGTCACTTGCTGCAGAATGGGACCCTTCGCGTCTTCGCTAACCGTTCCGACTTTCCGGCCTAACTTGAACGATTCGGCATCTTCGTAACTGAGATCCAGTTCCTTTTGCAGCGAGTCCGTGTACTGGTTTCCGCCCACGCTGACGTCACGCGAAAACAGCCATGTCGAGCCCTTAACGATGGCGATGTTCATAACGCTCGCGCCAAGGTTCAATAAAGCCACGACGGAATTGGGCGATGGATCGTAGTTGTACTCGTAGCAGTTCTGCAGCGCAAAAACGTCGACATCCACCACGGCTGGCGCCTTGCCCGCCATCGACAGGACATTCGTGTAATTCAGAATCTTGTCTTTCTTAGCAGCCACAAGCAGAACGTCCATCTGACGTCCACCTTCGTCGGCAAGAATCTGGTAGTCGATGTGCACGTCGCCTATATCGAAGGGAATATGCTGCGCTGCTTCCGTCTGTATGTTGTCGGCTAGCTCTTCGTCGGTCATGGCCGGAACGCCAATGCGTTTCACGATCACAGAATGGCCGCTGACCGATGTCGCCACGGACTTCGACTTCATCGCAGCGTCGGTGAAGATGTTCGTGATCGCTGATGCCACGCTCGGGCTGTCCATGATCATCGAATCGACCACGACGTCAGTCGCGAGCGGTCCGATGCCACAATGCGCAACCTCGATCTGCCCTTTCGTGCGCTTCAATTCGATCGCCTTGATCGCGCTGGACCCGATATCGAGCCCCACTACCGTTTTGTTTCCACCCATTCCGAACATTTGTCAGCCTCTACACACTGCTATGTTCAATTCCGGTTATCGCGAGACCGCCGCATAGCGCGGTCGCTTCTTCCCTCTGTTCTCCCCCGCTGTGCTCTGACGCTCCATCCATTGATCCAGAACCGTCTTCTTGAAACGCCAGCGGTTGCCAAGCTTGAATGCCGGAATCTTCTCCTCCGATACGTACTTGTAGAGAGTGTCCGCGCTCACGCCCAAATATTGCGAAGCCTGGCGAATGTTCATCACTTCTGGTGCTTCGGCCATACATTAGCCCTTTCCATGCATTTACGTCCTGACCCGTTGGTTCATGCCCCGTCGAAACCGAGTCTGGTCTTTCGTCATGCCCCGACAATTCATATCGCAATAAGACATTTGTCGAGTGGCTCCCAGTCGCCAAACTCTTTACAACTCCCGCCTACAACCAACGCGAAACCTGCTCAATGCCGCTAGCATCACTCACGTCTGAGAGGCTTTCATCTCTCAGGAACGCGAACGACCGCGAATCTCATCTGTCTCGGGGGGAAACGTTGAGTGATGCTGGTTATACCAAGCTACAAACCATATGGGAAGAGGTTCGTAGGTTATCTTCCGGTTTCTTAGGTGTTTTCGGGGTATGTACTACGGTAACTAGCATGTTTTCCAGCAGCATATACTGCATTTACCAGACCACGGCCCCACAAGATATTGTGGTGTTAGCACATAAAGCTCCAACCACCCACGAAGCCCCACATCGGGGCACTTGCCGCCAGGGCGAATCCGTTCCCAGTTCCGACTACGCTCACATGTCAAAAGTCTGTAAACAATCGCAAGATTCCGTTGCGCCGAGAACTCGTCCTATGTTTCTGTGTTGGTACAGGTGAATGAAACGGACGACCAGATTGTCCCGACTCTTCCGAGAGGCTTTTATGATTCTTCACCGGATTCCCTTCACTCTTGCTTTCGTTCTGCTCCTGTTCTCAACGGCGATTGCGCAACAAGAAGGCCCACCACGGCAGGGCGCCCGCTGGGCCGATCAGGCTCGCGTAACCGGACAAATCTCTGCTATCAGGGCGGATGCCGTCGATGTGCTGACGCCAGATAACAAGACCGTCACGGTCAAATTCACAGCCGATACTCGATTTCGAAAGAACAGAGCACCAGCAACACTAGGGGATTTCAAAATCGGCGACATGGTGTTCGCCATCGGCGAGCAGAAGAAGGATGGCACCTTTACCATTCGCATGCTCGCGAGCGGAATGCCTGGTGCTGGCGGCCCCCCACAAGGCGGCATGATGGGCGGCATGTCGCGCGAAGATCTTGGCAAGAAATTCGTCATGGGCCAGGTTAAGAACATCGACGAAACCAAAATCACGATTCTGCGGCCCGACAATGTGGAGCAGGTGATCGAGGTTGACGAGTCCACGTCCTTCCGCAACACGAAGAATGAAAGCGTCACACTGGCCGACATCAAGATCGGTGATCAGGTTGGAGGACGCGGCGAATTGAAGAACGGCGTATTCGTTCCTGAGGTGCTCAGGATCGGAATGCCACGCCCACGCGGAGAGCGCAACGGCCCCAACTCGAAGCCGGATGTGTCCGCTCCTGCGAATCCAAAGTAAGGTGACTGGAATGTCGCAACGCTTCGTCAAGATCGTGATCAGTTGCGTTCTGTTAACCACAGCGCTGCCAGTCATTGCGCAAAACACCGCATCGGCGTCGACTGCTCCGGTCGGAGTAATTCGCGGAACCGTGAAGTCGGGGAACACGCCTCTTCCTGGTGTCACCATCACGGCAGCCAACACCCTGACCGGCAAGAAGGTAATTACCTCCACCGATCTGGATGGCAGTTACTCGATATCTGCGCCATCAAAAGGCCGCTACGTTGTACGGGCGGAGCTTTCGGCTTTCAACACGGCGACCAAAGAAGTCGTCGTCAATTCGACGACGCCGAATTCAGAAGCTGATCTCGAAATGGTACTGCTCTCGCGTGTCGTCAACACGGAAAACGCGCCGGAGGCACAAGCAGCGCTTGGCCGCGTGATAAACCCTGCCACTCAGGCGCGCGGCGCGCGACGCTTGAACGTTGATGAGAGTCTTAGCGCCTACAACGCGGGAACATCGGGTTCCGATATTCCGTTACAGGGAATGCCTGCTCTTGCAAGTGCACAGGAAGCTACCAACGACTCCGTCTCATTTTCTGGTTCCATGGGACAGACCCAGAACATGGGCAACAATATCGACGATGTCCGCGACCGCATCGACGAAATGCGCGCTCACGGCGATTTTGGCGGCGACGGTGGCAGGATAGGAGGACCGGGTGGCAATGGCGGTCCGGACGGTGGTCCAGCGGCCATCATGATTGGCGGCCCCGGAGGAATGCGTGGCGGAGGTTTTGGGAGAGGACGTCGCGGCTTCAACGTCAACACCATTCACGGCTCCGCTTTCTACAACCTCGGAAATGCAGCGCTGGACGCCGCTCCCTACGCGCTAAGTGGACTGCCAGAAAAACCCGACTACTCTTCAAATCGCTTTGGTGCCAGCATTGGCGGCCCGTTGAAGATTCCCAAGCTCCTCGATTTGAGCAAGAGCAACTTCTTCTTTCTGGATGTATCTGGAACCCGTGCAACGAATCCCTACACCGCCTTCTCGCGAGTTCCAACACAAGCCGAGCGGAACGGGCAATTCTCAAACTTGACCATTCCTTCGAGCGAAATCAATCCGATCGCCAGTGACTTGCTCAGATTCATCCCGCTACCAAATACGAGCGGTGACAAGAACTACGTCTATTCGACATCTTCTCTCAGCAACTCGACGAACATCGCTTTCCGCATAATGCACAACTCTGGCGGTTTGCCAATGCTCGGGCGTGGCGGTGGCGGCGGCGGTCCTCGCATGCCTACCGGCATCAATCTCGGATTCAACTATTCGAATGCAACAAGCAATCTCGTACGTCCCTTCCCGACGATGTCCGGCAAAAGCACGTCACAGGGCTTCAACGGAAACCTTGGTTACACCATCAGTCATGGGAAATGGACAAACAATTTCCGCGCGACATTCAATCAATCGAGAACGAGAACACTGAACATCTATGCCGGGGTCCAGAATGTTGCTGGTGAACTCGGCTGTTTGACAAATACATCGTCGAATTGCGGCATACCGGGCGTTTCTGCTTCCCCCCTTGATTGGGGACTCCCAAGTATTAGCTTCTCAAGCAGTCTTCAAGGGATTGGCAATATTGCCTCCGTTGCCCAGCGCAGCCGAACGCTCAACTTCAGCGACTTCATAATCTGGCGGCGCGGCAAGCATAACATCCGCTTCGGCGGCGATTTCCGACGGATGTGGATCGATGCTAACCGCGATCCCAACCCGACCGGAACCTTCACGTTCTCGTCCGCAAACGGAGTCGGCAATGACTTCGCGAATTTCCTGCTTGGCCTGCCTGCGCAAGAAACCATTCAGTACGCGATGAACAGCTACGCGTTTGAGGCTAACGGATGGGACCTCTTTCTCACTGATGATTGGCGCGTTACGAAGAACCTGACACTCAATCTCGGGCTGCGCTACGAATACGTCGCGCCCTTCAATGAGGCCGACAACCTAATCGCCAACCTCGCCGTCACCCCGGGTTTCACGAGCGTCGTGCCGGTTCTTCCGGGTCAACTCGGATACAGTTCCGCGCTCGTTAACCCCGACCGCAACAACTGGGCTCCCCGTATCGGCATCGCATGGAAGCCATTCAGCAAGACTGTTGTGCGCGCCGGATATGGCATCAACTACAATCTTGGACAATATCGCAGCATAGTCCAGCAACTTGCCGCCAACCCGGGGCTGCCTTCCGATCCTTTCTCGTTCACGCAAACGCTGACGGCTACGCCGACTGCACCGCTCTTCATTCAGAACGGTTTTGCGGCTAACGGCACCATTAGCAACACCTACGGTATTGATCCCAATTATCGTCTCGGCTACGTTCAGATGTGGAACCTCAACGTCCAGCGTGAAATCGGCTCAGGGACAGTCGTCAACGTAGGCTATACCGGCAGCAAGGGAACGGCGCTCGACATGGTCCGCGCTCCCGACCCGACCGTCGCGGGCGTGGCGCCGTTCCTGTGGGAAACCTCGCAAGGCTTCTCCATCATGCACGCCGGAAGTGTCCGCGTCCGCAAACGCATGCAGCATGGCTTAGCAATCGGCGGGACGTACACGTTCTCGAAGTCCATCGACAACGCGTCGTCTATCGGGGGCGGAGCAACGGTCGTCGCGCAGAACGACCTTGACCTCGCAGCAGAGCGCGGTCTCTCCAGCTTTGACCAGCGCCACCGGTTCACCGGCGATTGGAGTTACAACTTGCCCTTCGGCGAAGGCCAGAAATGGCTCGCCTCCGGCGGCAAGTTGAGCCGTATCCTCGGTGGCTGGGGATGGAACGGCAGCTTCACCATCGCAAGCGGTCTTCCCTTCACTGCACGCGTGTTAGGTAATACAGCGGCGCTGGTTCGCGGTGCAAACGGCAGCCTTCGCGCCGACTATAACGGACTCCCCATCTCGCTTCCCAACCCGGGCATTTCCGAATGGTTCAACACGGCGGCGTTCACCAGTCCTTGCGCGGTTGCGGGTGGCGTGCAGACATGTGCCCTCGGCACCGCGGGCCGCAACACGATCATTGGCCCTGGCACTCTGTCGTTCAACATGTCGATGGCGAAGAACATTCCCATTCGGGACACCATGGGCTTCGAGATTCGTGCTGACGCCACCAACGTCTTCAACACTCCGCAGTACACGAGCATCGACACCGTCGTAAATTCCCGTACTTTTGGCCAGGTAGTCGCCGTCGGAAATATGCGACAGATCAAGTTATCGATGAGGTTCAGGTTCTAGCCCGGGCCGGAGATGCTTCAATGCGAGTCAAAATGCCATCTCGAACAAACAGCGCCTTGTCATTCCGAGCGGAGCGAGGAATCCCTACCTTCACAACACTGCTAACTAAGTCGCTAGCGACACTGCTCAGCACGACGTTGTTGCTGTCGCCCCTCACTGCCCAGGAACCCACGTCCGCAGGCGATCAGCAAGGCTCCGGCTACACCTTCCGCGTAAACTCCGACTTGGTCCTGGTCAATGTCGTTGTTCGCGACAAAAGCGGCAACCTCGTTCGTGACCTGAAGCAAGATGACTTCACCGTACTCGAGGATGGCAAGCCTCAGAACGTAGTTTCCTTCGATATCGAAAAACCCGATACAGTCGTGGCCGAGGCCCCTGCTGGTGGTCCTTCCCAACAAGTCGTTCAGGGAGAAGTCCCGAAGATGCTCTCGGGCGGAACAGTGACGCGCGAGTTTGTTCGCGACCGTCGTCTCATCGTGATCTTCTTCGACCTGAGCTCGATGCAACCTGAGGAGATCGACCGAGCCGTCCAGGCCGCCACCGATTATGTGAACAAGCAGATGGCGCCTGCGGACCTCGTTAGCATCGTGACGCTCTCCGATTCAATGCAGGTTGCGCAGGACTTCACAACAGATCACGCCACACTGCTGAAAGCCATGCAACGCCTCAGCTCGGTACAAGGTGCAGGCTTCGAGCAGGGCGATACTGGCGATTCCAGCAGCGGCTCAGAAACGGGCGCTCAGTACACCGTCGACGACACCGAATACAACCTTTTCAATACTGATCGTCGGCTTGCCGCGATCGCATCGCTTGCCAAAGCACTCTCGGGAATTGAGCAGAAGAAATCGGTACTCTACTTCAGTGGCGGCATGGAAAAGACCGGCCTGGAAAACGAGTCGCAGTTGCGCGCAGCTATCAACACGGCTGTCCGTGCAAATATGGCCTTGTACACGGTCGACATACGCGGCCTTCAGGCCCTTCCCCCCGGAGGCAGCGCCGACCAAGCTTCGCTCCGCGGCACATCTGCCTACTCAGGCCGAGCCGTACAGAGCGACCTCGATTCGAACTTCTCGTCGCAGGAAACGCTTACCACTCTGGCTGCCGATACCGGAGGCAAAGCCTTCCTTGACTCCAATGACTTCAATAAGCCCTTCGCGAAAGTACAGGACGATACCTCGTCCTACTATGTTCTCGGCTACCGCAGCACCAACAAAGCAATGGACGGGCACTACCGCAAGATCACCGTCAAACTCAACCGCGCCGACCTCAAACTCGATTTCCGCCGCGGCTACTACGGCCCGCGCGATTTCACGCACTACACGAAGGAAGACCGCGAGAATCAGCTGCAAGAGGAGCTAAGCGCTCAGCTCTCATCCACCGATTTGCCGATTTATCTCGATACGGCGTACTTCCGCATGGCTGATAACCGTTTCTTTGTGCCCGTCTCCATCGTCGTACCCGGCTCGGCCATACCCTTCGTGCAAAACGGAGACAAAGACAAAGCCACGCTCGACATCATCGGCTCCGTGAACGAAGCCCAGACCAAGTTCCCCATCGGCGCCGTTCGCGACACCATAAAACTCTCGGTCGAGTCACAACAAGCCGCCCGCAAGAACATCCAATACACCACTGGATTCTTGCTTCCTCCCGGAGCTTACAAACTCAAGATCGTCACCCGCGAGAATCAAACAGGAAAGATGGGATCGTTCGAGACTTCTCTGACTGTCCCCAACCTGAAGAAAGCACCGCTGAAGTTGAGCGCGGTCGTCCTCTCAACCCAGCGTGGTCCGGTCGGCAAGCAGAAGCAGAATCCGCTGGCGCAGGGCAACACGCAACTTCTTCCGAATCTCGCTCACGTATTCACGCCCGACCAGCAGCTCACTTTTTACTTTGAGGTCTACGAACCGGCAAAGCAGAAGCGATCAGACGAACTGGGTGCCCCATTCTCGCGCAGCGAGGGTGAAAAGAAAGGCTCCATCCATCTGCTCACCAGCATTCAGTTCTTCACTGGAAAAGTGAAAGCCTACGAGACCCCGCTGGTCGAAGCCACAGAACTCAACGCTGCCGATCGTAAAGCCGCAACGTTCCAACTCGAAGTCCCGTTGTCCAAACTGCGCCCCGGCTGGTACACCTGCCAGCTAAACATCATCGACGACGCTGGTGGCACATTCGCCTTCCCGCGCATGCCGATCCTCATCCGTTCCGCGCCGTCAGCAGCTCCGGTCGCGGCCGACGCACAATCACTGTCGCAACAGCCGGTCGCACAACAATAGCTCTCGCAAACAAAGAGGCACGATCAACTCGTGCCTCTCTTCGCGTTCTAAGCGTCCTTTGCGTTGAATCTTCTTACGCAATCGGCAATGTCAACGCCAGCTCGACCAGAAAGTCGAACTTATTGATCTCCTCGATGGCAGCCTGCAACTGCTTCGACCTGCACGGCTCCAGCGTCATCACAAACGGACGCGCCGTCTTCGGATATCCCGGCTCTTGCAGCACAGCCTCGATGTTGATCCCATGCTTCGAGAACGCTGACGCCAACTGAGCCAGTATTCCCAGCCGATCGTTAATCACGAACTTGACGTACCGCGCCGCCTCGAAATCATCCGACACCTTCACGTCCCAGATGCTCTCATTCAATGACGCCGGCAGTGCCCCACGCGAAATCGCAACCAAGTCCGACACAACCGCCACGGCCGTCGGATCGCCACCCGCCCCAAATCCGGAGAAGACGTTGTCGCCTCCGAACTCGCCGGTCGTGACCAGCACGTTCTGACTGCCTTCGATCTTCGCCGCCGGAGACGTCAGCGGCACCAGCGCCGGCTGTACCCAAGCCGACACTCCGTTCGACTCCCACTTGGCCCGCGATAACTGACGAATCGTCCGCCCGATGCGCTTCGCATAGGTAAAATCCAGTGGCGTGATGCGACGAATACTCCCAGTAGGAATTGTCGTCTGATCAACGCTGCATCCCAGTGCCTTGCGTGCCAATATCGTCAACTTCGCGCGAGCATCGAACCCATCCACATCGTCCGTCGGATCGGCCTCGGCGTATCCCAATCCCTGCGCTTCCTTCAGCGCTTCATCGAAACTGATCCCCGCCTTTTCAATCCTCGTCAGAATGTAATTGCATGTACCATTCAGCACTCCGCGGATCTCGATGATCTTGTCCCCGCACAACCCAGTCTCCAGCGCCGGCAGCACCGGAATTCCACCCGCGACCGACGCACCGAACGCCAACTGCTGGCCGTGCTTGTGCGCCAACGCGAGTAACTCATCCCCATAAGCCGCGATCAGCTGCTTATTGGCGGTCACAACCGACTTGCCCGCCTTCAGCGCGTTCGCCACAAGCTCTTTGGCCGGATGCAGTCCGCCGATCAGTTCCACAACAATATCGGCGTCCGATGCGACTACTTCGTCGAAGCTTTCCGTCCACTGCACGTCATTGCGCACCCAGTCCGCGCGCTTGCGTGCGACGTTCCGATTCGCGATGTGCGTGAGTTGCAGCGTCTGAGCATGCCGCGCCTGGAGCATCTTCACAACGGCCTGCCCCACCGTACCGAAGCCTACGACCGCCACGTTGCGCACTTCCGTCGCGGGCTTTACCGCGCTCGCGGCCGCCAGTTGTCCCGAAAGATCGAAATCCGCCGCACCGAAGGAACTCATCGCCTCTCCTCTTTATCCACTACACGCACGGTGCCCGACGTTCGCGAAGCTAACGTGGGGAATTCCCCGTCATCTACAACACGCGGGCGCCGCACCCTTTCCCGCCGGGCAGGGTGCACCAGCAATCAGCGCCTCTTCCCTGCTGGCTGTCAGCGTCGGCAATATCAGACTCAACAAATGCTCAGGCTCGGCAAGAAACGCATCGTGCCCGTGATCGGAAATCTGCTCGACATAGTCGCACCGAACACCCGCAGCCTTGATCTGATCCGCCAGACTGCGAACATCCGCCGCCGGAAACAGCCAGTCTGACGAAATCCCGACCAGCAACACACGCGCCTGTATCCGCCGCAACGCATCTCCGTCCGACGCAAATCCACGCCCGAAATCGAACGTATCCATCGTCTTCGAAATCGAGATATACGAGTTCGCGTCGAAGCGCTTCACGAAAATCTTGCCCTGATAGTCGAGATAGCCCGCGACATCGAATCGCCCCTCGACCGTCGCATACGGATCTTCACCGCTACGGTTCGGCTTGCGATCATATCGTTCCGCGAACAATTCCGACGACTTGTAGGTACACATGGCCAGCCCGCGCGCCACAGCCAGTCCACCGCTCGGAACCGCGTCCGGAGCGTAGTGTCCACCCTGGTACGCCGGATCAAGCTGAATGGCTTTGCGCTGAAGATGGTTCAGCGCCAACCCCATTGCCGACAAGCGCGTCGCGCCGATGGCAATGCATGTTCCCACTCGCTCCGGGAACTGTATCGACCACTCCAGCGCCTGCATGCCACCGATGGAGCCGCCGATCGCGACGCGCAGTCTCTCGATGCCGAGCTGATCGATGACTTTGGACTCTGCGCGAACGATGTCTCGAATTGTGACGATGGGGAAATCGGGGCCGAAGGGCTTTCCAGTAGCAGGATTGATACTTAACGGCCCTGTTGTTCCATAACACGAACCGAGAACGTTGACGCAGATCACGCAATCGCGCTCGACGTCGAAAATCTTCTCAGCACCGAACAGCTCCGGCCACCAGTCTGACACGCGAGCCGAACCCGACAGCGCGTGACAGACCAGCACCGCATTGCTTTTGGTTTCGTTTAACTTGCCGTAGACCGTGTAGTGCAGCGTCGCCGGTTTCAGTTCGACTCCGCTCTCGAGTACAAATGACTCGAGTACGCAGTCGGCTTCCAACGATGGTGCCGGCACATTCGACGGCCGTGGAACTCCGCTCATTACTGCTCCCTCGCCGCCGCTGCGGCATGGCGAACGTTCTGCGCCGTCTTTCTCAATGCCTGGTCGAGATCTTCCAGGATGTCCTGCACGTCCTCAATACCAATCGACAGGCGAATCAGCTCCGGCGTCACACCCGTCGCCAACTGCTCTTCATTGCTCAACTGCTGGTGCGTCGTCGACGCCGGATGAATGACCAGCGACTTCGCATCGCCGATATTAGCCAGCAGGCTAAACAACTGCACCGAGTTGATGAACTGCTTGCCCGCCTCGAAACCTCCACGAATGCCGAACGTCACCAACGCACTCTGCCCGTCAGGCAGATATTTCTTCGCAAGCTCGTTGTACTTGCTCGACTTCAGCCCCGGATAATTGACCCATGCAACATCCGGATGCTTCTCCAGGAACTGCGCCACGGCCAGCGCGTTCTGCGAATGTCGCTCCATTCTCAGGTGCAGCGTCTCCGCCCCTTGCAGCAGCAGAAACGAGTTGAAAGGCGAGAGGCACGCGCCTGTATCGCGCAATCCTTGCACGCGCGCCTTCAGAATGAACGCGAGCGGCCCAAACGCCTGCGTATAAGAAATGCCATGGTAGGAAGGATCTGGATCGACGAAATCAGTTTTGAAGCGATCCGACGCCGCCCAATCAAACTTGCCGCTATCGACGATCACGCCGCCGATCGAAGTCCCATGCCCGCCGATGAACTTTGTCGCGGACTCCACAACGATATCCGCGCCCCACTCGATGGGACGACACACTGCCGGAGATGCCGAAGTATTGTCAACGATCAGCGGGAGCCCCGCGTCGTGTGCAATCTTCGCCAGCTTCTCAATATCCGCGACATCGAGTTTCGGATTGCCCAGCGTCTCGGTGTAGACAGCTTTCGTCTTCTTCGTGATGAGCTTCTTCAGGCCTTCAAAGTCGTCGCCTTCCGCGAACTTCACCGTAATGCCGAGCTTCGCCAGCGTGTAGTGGAACAGGTTGTACGTTCCACCATACAACGATGTAGTTGAAACGATCTCATCTCCCGCACCGGCCAGCGTCGTGATCGTAAGCGTCTCGGCGGCCTGTCCCGACGCCGTCGCCAACGCCGCCGCGCCTCCTTCCAGCGCCGCAATGCGCTTCTCGAAGACGTCCGTCGTCGGATTCATGATCCGCGTGTAGATGTTCCCGAACTCCTGCAGCCCAAACAATCGCGCGGCATGATCCGCGTCGTCGAACACATACGAACTCGTCTGGTAGATCGGAACCGAACGCGACTTCGTCGTCGGATCGGGCGATTGTCCGCCGTGAACTGCCTGGGTTGCTAATTTGTATTTGCGTTCGGTGGGATTTGCGTCTGACATTTCACACTCCTGTGCTTAATTGTGGAGTCTCGTGATTCCCAGTTCGCGGTTTTGCGAACCAAGGAACCCGTTTAGTGCAACCACGCGTCACCTGGATGGGCGGGCGTCCAAAACAAAAAACCCGCGATCTGGGTGATCGTGGGTCGCTGAACCTGTGGTTATGATGCTGCTCTAGCTCACTGCACCGTTGCGACCCAATGTGATCAGGCTGCACATGGCCATAGCCATAGGCATTGTCATCCGCTGATCGATCTGGATCGCGCTACACATATTGGATTTCTACTTTAATTCACCCGGCAATCGTTGTCAATAAACGACATCGAAGCGCCGGGTTTCAGAACTCAGATGCGAACTGACGCAGCGAGTTGCAGTTAGGCGTCTGTGAGCTAATCGACGAATTTTCGTGTTACCTTCGCTCGTTCGATCGATGCAGCCCCCCCACTGCAATGCAAACAACGCGCTCAAAAAGGAAAAGGCCGCCCGGTGTTAGCGACGGCCTAATCGATAGACATTTTCGCCCGATTACCGCCCGATAGAAATGCGTCGGGAGTTGGTCCTTTGTGCCTCGGTGTTGTACTGCGAAACCAGCGAGTCACGTAAAGCCATGTTGGAATCGAGCTGCTTCGTGATCTCGTCCAGTTTCTGCGTTGCCTTTCTTGCGTCACCTTCTTTCATGCGACCGCTTCCGAGTCTCTGGTTCAAGGCATCGCCTTCTTTGAGGAGTTCGGTGCTGCGCTCGTCAAGAGAGCGGATCCGGTCGTGAATCGAGGGGCAGTTTTTGCAGCCCCGCGGTGCCGACTGAATGGGCGCGGCGGACCTCCAGGCAGCGGCAGTTCGTTCGTAGTTGTCGAGGGTCTTTCCAATGCCAGGCTGAAGCATCGGGCGAGTGCCCCCCGGGGCGTTGGCAGTGCCACTATGAACCTGCTGAGTCGGAGCGTTGACTCCAGTCGTGGTCATGCCGGTACCCTTGACGACCTGACTTATGCCAACGTTCGGGCCCTGTAGCATGCCGGGGTTCGTGTCCTGGTCGATCGGATTGCCACCGCCGGTTTTCATGTTTTGGAGCGAGTCTTTGGCCCGTGATTCGACTGAGACGCCGGTGCGTCCTTTGTCCTTGATCATGCCTTCGACCGCGCCTCGGCCATCGAAGTACATGACCGGAGTGGCAAGGCCGTCGATGGTGGAAACCACTTCGTCTTGACGCTGTGCGAAGACGAACGTTTTCTGTGGAATCGGACTCTTGAAGTAGTTCTTCTTCTTCTTTTGCTCATCAAGGAATGAGCCCAGGTTTCGCGGCGTGACCAGCAGCGGATCGTTCTGGCCCTGGTAGAAGACGCCTGATCCCTGCTCGTTCAGCTTGTTAACTACATCCGTGACCTGCTTGCGCATCGCCGCGTAGGTCGCGTCCTCGGTCACTGTGCACTGAACCAGAGGTTCTGGCAGGTTCTGAGCTCCGTAATAATCGTAGTACTTGGACTTACATGCAAATTCAAGGCCAGGCCGCGGGCAGTCTAGGACAGATGGCCCCGTTCTTGGCAGTCTCGCGAGCACCTTGTTGGCAGCCCCGACTTTCTGCAACTGAGCTGACGATTTGCTTTTCGACTTGTCCTGCTTTGAGACCAGCTGAGGCGAAGTCGTCTCAGCCACTGACGACATCATCAACGCGCTGGACTTCTTGCCGTCCACCGTACAGGAGGCTGCAAATTTTGAGCCAGAATCGATCATGGCTTGCTTAACGCGGTATGCAGCCGATGGTGCAAGCTCGGTCGTATCGAGACCGCATTTCGCGGCAGTCGATACCCCGGCAGACTTGGCCCACTCCACGCAGTAGTTGTAGGCCACGGCGTCTTTGCAGTAGTACTTGTCCAAGAATACGTCGCAGGTGGGGGTCGTCATCGTGCACTCCTGCTGAGCTTCCCACGTTATCTCTCTCATCATGGCTCGGCAGGAGTCGTACTTCAGCACACTGGGACACACAAACACTGATTGACGTGGACAGATGTTATCGGAAACGTACTGCCTGTAGATTGCGGCGAACTCGTTTGGCCGGTGCTTGTAGACGAAGACGTTTGAGCACCACTTGGAGTGGTCGAGAGTTTTTGACTTCACCGATTGGATGGTTGGATTCGACGTAGGATAGTGCAGCCAATCATCGACGGCTGCGTATTCGCCGTTCTTAAAGTCATCGGTGCAGTGAGTCCAAATCCAGTTGCTAGGATCCTTTTGGGTTACGCTCTGCTTTCCCAAAGTTTGGATGAGTTCTTGATCGTTGAAGTACTCGCCGCGTCTAGTCTCCAGAGCCCAGAGAATTCCTCCGGGGGACTTGATCATGTCCGCGTCCCGGTACTGCATTACAACCTGTTCGTAAACTTTGGCGGCGTTTTCGACGGCCCAGATTGGGATTTCCATCTTGAAGACATCGGGTATGTCGATGTTCCACTGCGCGGGTTTCGCGCTCGCCTGCGCTTTCAGCCCCTTGAGCAGTTTTCCGTAGTCGAGTGGATCAGGACTCTCAGCTGCGGCGACACCTTCCGGGATCTTCGGCGCGAATATCCAGGCGTAGGCGATCTGGTCGGGAGGTGAACTCTCCTCGCAGCCTCCTAGTCCTACAGCACAGCCGACATCCTGGACGGCTTCCGCGACAGCACCTCCTATATCTGCGAAGAACTCAATAACCGCCGCCCCGATGTTGACCAGTGCCTCGACGACCTCCTTTAGCAACTCACAGAGTGAACCGCCTGCGCCGCCGGTCATGATGTCCATGATGATGCACGGGGCATCATCTTTGAGCCATGTGAATGTGAGGTCGACGATCTGTCCGAAGTTGTCGGCCGTAACAGCCGAATAGAGAGCAACGATGGTGTCGAGATAGACGCCACCGACGCCGACGAACTCGGCACAGCCCTCAATGCTCTGGCCTTTGTCCGCGAGGCAACGGATGAGCGGGTCCACTTGTGAGCCGCTGGGTACGTCTGGTTTGAAAGTGTTTGCGACATCCAAGATCGTCTCAACGGTCTCAATGGTTCCGGCGTTCGCGTTCTGCGGGATTAGCAAAAGCGCGCCGAGCACGATCAGAGAGAGTGCGAGCAGCAATCGTGAGGACTTCATTTAGGGCCTCACTTTCGCTGCGCCGCGCGTGCCCGACGTCGTGCTAAGGCCGCGCACGGGGGAACTCTTCAAGTATTGCTTGATCTCGCCTACGGTCACTCTTTTGCCATTCGGCGACTCGAGAATCGTTGCGTTCGGTTGGTCCAGCGTCTTCTTCCAGAAGTTCTTGTCGTTCTGGTTCACCTTGATCCTGACGGCAGGCCCGGTGAGATTCGCGCGCTGCGGCGGCGCGTCAAGTTTATAACCGAGTTTCTTTTCAACGTACGGCTGAATGAGCCGGATCTGGCCAACCGTGACGCGCCGCCCGGAGGCGAACTGGACTGTGTCGCTGTCGGAGCGAGTTGCGAGCGTAGCGATCAGGTCTGACTGGTTGTTGATCCGGATTCCAGTCGCCGCGGGCTTCGCGCCAAGTCGTGCCAAGCTGGGCGACGGGCGTGCTGCACGCATCCGTGTTGCGGCAACCTCGAGCTTCCTCATAATGCCGACGGTCACGACCTTGCCGCTGGGCAAAACAACTTTGTCGTTATCGGAGCGCCCGGCGAGCGACTGGACTGTCATGCCCGGAGTGAATTTGATGTCTTTCCCTTGTGCTTCTGGGAGCAGCACGCTCACCAGAGAAACAATGGATACAAGGAGAAGGAGTACACGAAAACGTATCGCCATAAGTACCTTTCGCCGGGCTGAGCCGGAGTACTACAAGCTCGTGGGTATTCGGAGGGAAAGTAGCACAGCGGGGAAGGGTGGGCAATTGACTTATCGATAACCTTGGTAATAGCGAGCGCTCGACTCTAAACCAAGATTCGCCGCCGCTAAGTCAAGCGGTTGTCGACCCGAGCGAAGCAACAACGGTGGATTCTGCAACATGGAAGACGTAATCCCGAACAACTCGAGAGTTGAACAGCGATGCGCGAGTAAGCACTTCACGATACGATGGCGGGATCTTGATATATCGCCCCGCTTGGAGTTGCCCTCTTCATACCGATCAACAAGACGAAATTCAATCCTGCGGGATAACACGCATGCGCATGCCTCAGGTGCCACTCTCGCCGATGCGAAATCAGGACTAGACCGTCCTCATGCTTCGCATCGCTCCCGAGCAACCGTACTGCAGCATCACGCACGGGGACGAGATCGCCTTCTAGCGTTGTAAGAAAGCCGGCTACGCGTTCATTGAACCACTCACCCGCTCACCCGCTCGCCCGTGTGCGTGATCCTCAACCTCTCCACTCGTCGATCCGTCGACTGCAATACCTCGAACCGCAAGCCATCATCATCGACGACCTCACCCGGTTGCGGGATTCGCCCCAGCAGCTCGCTGACAAGCCCCGCCACGGTTGTCGCATCCGTATTCTCAGGCCTCACACCGAACAGATCATCGAGCCGATCAACATCCAGACTCCCCGGAACGATATACGTATTCGCGTCCTCTTTCACCACATCTGACTTGGCCTCGCGCTCGTCGCGTATCTCACCCACAATCTGCTCGACGAGGTCCTCCATCGTGACCAGTCCGGCCACGCCGCCGTACTCGTCGATCACGATCTCCATGTGCGTATTGTCGCGCTGCATCTCGCGCAGCAGATCGTTGACGCGCTTCGTCTCCGGCACGAACTGAACATCCGCATGCATCAGGTCGCCGACCGTTTTCCTGTGCGCGTCAGCGTCAGCCACCTGCAACACATCATGTGCGAACACAATCCCGACGATCTCATCGAGCGAGTGTCCATACACCGGAATGCGCGAGAATGGCTTTGACTTCAGCAGCTCCGTAAACTTGTCCACTGTCATCGAAACCGGCACGGCGGTCACGTCTGGCCTCGCAGTCATGACCTCTCGCACGGTCTTGTCGCCGAACTCCACGACCGACTGGATCAGTTCGCGATCGCTCTCCTCAATGATTCCCTCTTCCTGCCCGGCCTCGATAAAAGCATCCATCGCGTCCGAGGGACTCTCCGGTTCAGGCTCCGAATGCTCTTTCGTCAGCGCCGCAACCGATTGGAAGAATCCAAGGAATAGCGTCACCGGTAGCGCCAGATAGATCAGCACCCGTAGAACCGGCGCTAGCCAAACAAACCACTCGCCCTTGGTTCGTGAGAAGAAGATGAACGGCAGCAACCGATGAAACACAACCACGATCAGCACCAGTACAACCGCCGCCTGTGCCAGTTCTTCTCCGCTCCACTTAGCATTGCGAAATACGAAGTAGGCCAGCAACATCCCGATAGCCGCCGTCACTAGCGGCGTAAGCACGGCCATTGACAGTTGGGCCCGCTCGCGGCTCACTCCCAGGCGCGGTTCGATGGTCTGTTCAAATACGTCGATGTTTTCCTGAAACTCGCGCGATAGAAACTTCCCCGCCTCGTCGTAGACGCGATCAACATACGACACGATCGTCAGCACAGCGATGAGCAGAAACAGCAGCAGAATCAGCCAGATCATCGCCGACTCCTCGCTGATCCTTTGCTTCCTGATTTCTTCAAACCACGGTGCCCCACGTTCGCGAAGCTAACGCGGGGATTCTCCGTCCTCTCAATCAATCCATCTGGAAGCCCCAACTCCCGCCTTAGCTTCTGCTCTCTCCGGGCCATCTGCCCGTCATCACTCTCATGATCGTGCCCCGCCAGATGCAGCACGCCGTGCAGCAAGAGTATCTTTAGTTCCACCAGCGTGCCGTGTCCCAGCGCACACCCGTTCTCCTTCGCAATGTCGCCGCAAATGGCTATCGCCCCCGCAAAAGGATGCCCTACCCTTCCCGAAGGGAGGGTGGGAAATTCTGCCGGGAACGACAAGACATCGGTGGGCTTGTCCTTGCGCCGAAACTGTCTGTTCAACTGCTGCATCCGGCGGTTCGTCGTAACAACAACATCGACATCGCCGCGCAACCCAACGGCCTGCCGCGCCTTACTCAGGAACAGCGTCAGCGCCCGCTCGCTTATGCCTTCAATCTCTCTCTCGAAAGTAACCAACATAGCCTTTCACGCACATGTTTTCAGATCAACAATCATCCGATCATCAAATAGAAACGGGAGGACGCCTGCTTCCACGCCCTCCCGCAAAATGGTACCTGCTTTATTCCTCTTCCGCTACTCCTACCGGTTCCGGCGTAAGCGCCTTCACCCCATTGCCATTCGGCTTGCCGTTGCCGTTCGTCTTGGGCTGATCGATCAGCGACAACTGCGCCTCGGCCTGCCGCGCTTTGTTGTCCTCGTACGCGCGAATGATGCGCTGCACCAACTGATGCCGCACCACGTCGGCCTCGTCAAAGTAGATGAACGAGATTCCGTCCACATCCTTTAGGATATCGGTCGCCTCGATCAGTCCGCTGCGCCGCGCGTTCGGCAAATCGATCTGCGTGATGTCGCCCGTTATCACCGCCTTCGAGTTGAAGCCCATGCGCGTCACGAACATCTTCATCTGCTCGGAAGTCGTATTCTGCGCCTCGTCCAGAATGATGAATGAATCATTCAATGTCCGCCCGCGCATGAACGCGATCGGTGCGATCTCGATAACATTCTTCTCCAGATATCGGTCCACCTTCTCTGGTTCCAGCATGTCATAGAGAGCATCGTACAACGGCCTCAAATACGGATCGACTTTCTCCTGCAATGTGCCCGGTAGGAAGCCCAGCCTCTCGCCGGCTTCCACCGCCGGTCTCGCCAGAATGATCCTGTTCACTCTCTTCGCCAACAGCGCCGAAATCGCCATCGCCACCGCCAGGTACGTCTTACCCGTGCCCGCCGGCCCGATGCCAAAAATCATGTCGTTCTTCTCGATGGACTCCACGTACCGACGCTGGTTGATGCTCTTCGGCTGCACCATGCGTTTGCCGAACGAGCGCTGCTTGCCCGCTTCAGCCAACCCGCGCAGCGTAGCCGCCGGATCCGTCGCCAGTAACCGCAACATGACTCCGAGGTCGCCGTTCTGAAATGTGTAGGAGGAGCGAACCAGATGGTCGTAGTCGGTGAAAACCTGTTCGGCCCGCGCAACGTCCCGCGCAGCGCCTTCTATCTCGATGGAATCCGCTCTCAGATCGATCGTGACGTTAAATCCGTCTTCCAGAACGCGCAAATTCTCATCCCGCGTACCGAAAAGCGTCTCGATGTTCGGGCTGATCTCGATATTCTTTTTCATCAGGACTTTGGCGTTACCCTCCCTGGGTTTCTAACCCTTTCTCCCTTGATTGCCTGGGAGCCCCATCCTTCGCGAAGCGAAGGGTGAGTCTCGTAACTTCCAGCAGACACGCTCATCGATGCAGGCGTTTTTGAGACGTGGAATACTGCGAGGAAGGAATAGGCCGAACTGCTCGCCAACCGGGCGGCTATCATTGCGCGTAGAGTAGCTCCGTCACGCTTACGAGTCAATGAATATCATGACGTTTCAACGGAACTTTCACTCACATTCTTTTGATGCCAGATATCACGAAAAGGCGCACCCTCCGGTGCTGTCCCGCAGCTCCGTCCAGAAAATAAAAGCAGGGTCGAACCGCAACGTTGCGGTACGTCCCTGCTTTGTCTCGGTGCCCCGTTCAAGCCACTCTTTGCTGAGGGCATGAGGTGTTTCGCCTGCACCTCTTGCCTTGAACTATGCGTAATACGCCATGTTCTTTTCGACAGCGTCCTTCTTGTCATCCGGCAGCTCGTCGGCTGGGAAGATCGCGTTCGACTCGCAAGTCGAGATGCAAGCGCCGCAGTCGATGCACTCTTCCTGGTTGATGTACAGCTGCGAAACGGTCTCGTACTTCGCGTCGTCCTTCGTCGGCTGGATGCAGCCGGTCGGGCACGCGTCCAGGCAAAGTCCGTCCTTAATACAAGCGTCGGTGATTACATGTGCCATTGGTCTATATTCTCCGCAAGATCAAATTTCGTATGCACCCGGGAAACGCAGGCGCAAAAACAAGCCAGCGTGCATCGCTTGATTAAGCAGGAATGCGTGCTGAACACCTATAGACTAGATAGCCATCAACCATCGAGGCGGTGACACCCGTCACAATTCGCACGTACAACTGCACACGCACTCTCCCTTGTCATTCCGAGCGCAGCGAGGAATCCCTGCCCTCTCCTCATCTCTCCCCTTCACCACTCTTTTGTAACTTTCCTCTCCCTCGCGCGTCTCATACCTAGCGCACGTTCCCCATGGCGCAGGACCACAGTCCATGCTCATCAAAAAGCCAGCAGACATTCCTTCCTCCGAGATAACCGACAAGCGCCTCTACCTCGACCGCCGCAAGTTCCTCGCCGGAGCCGCCGTCCTCGGCACGGCCGCTGTCGTCGGGGACAAGCTCTACAACATGACCTCGCCCTCGATCACGGCCCAGGCTGCCAGCAAGCTTCCTGTCTCCAAGAAGACCGACTACGCCGGTGGCGAGAAGCAAACGCCCTTCAAGGAGATCACAAACTACAACAACTTCTACGAGTTCGGCACCGACAAGTACAGCCCTGCGGGAGCCTCCCGATCTCTTCGCACCCGCCCTTGGACGATCTCCGTCGAAGGCCACGTGAAGAAGCCCAAGACCTACGACATCGACACGATCCTCAAGATGGCTCCTCTCGAAGAACGCATCTACCGACACCGTTGTGTCGAAGGGTGGTCGATGGTAATCCCCTGGCTCGGCTTCCCCCTCGGCGACTTCCTCCGTCAGGTCGAGCCGACGTCCAAAGCCAAGTACGTTGCCTTCCAAACGCTTTACGATCCCAGCCAGATGCCCGGCCAGAAATCGAGCGTGCTCCAGTGGCCTTACGTCGAAGGCCTCCGCCTCGACGAAGCCATGAATCCGCTCACACTGATGACTGTCGGCCTCTACGGGGAAGAACTCCCCAATCAGGACGGCGCTCCCGTTCGCCTCGTGATCCCGTGGAAGTACGGGTTCAAGAGCATCAAGTCGATCGTCAAGATCAAACTCGTCGACTCCCAACCGCCGACCACCTGGAACATCTCGGCGCCAAACGAATATGGCTTCTATTCGAACGTCAACCCCAACGTTGATCATCCGCGCTGGAGCCAAGCCAAAGAACGTCGCATCGGCGAATTCTTCAAACGCACCACGCTGATCTTCAACGGCTACGGCGACCAAGTCGCCAGCATGTACTCAGGCATGGACCTGAAAAAGAACTTCTAGGCATTGTCGTTCCGACGAGCGCAGCGACGAGGAATCCCTATGGCCACCACGATCTCTCCCCCGAAGCCCCGATCATCCGCTCATCCGCTCATCAACTCTTCGAAGTTGACGAAGTCACTCGTCTTCGCCGCCTGCCTCATCCCCCTTGGTCTGCTCGCCTACAAGGGTTTCACCGACAACCTCGGTGCTAACCCTATTGAGGTCATCACTCGCTCCACCGGCCTCTGGACGCTCATCTTCCTCCTCATAACGCTATCCATCACCCCGCTACGCAAACTGGCGAACGTACCATCGCTGATCAAGTTCCGGCGCATGCTCGGCCTGTTCGCTTTCTTCTACGGCTTTCTCCACCTGATGACCTTCGTCTGGCTCGACAAGTTTTTTGATTTCCACGAGATGATCAATGACGTCTATAAACGCCCGTTCATCACCGCCGGATTCACCGCCTTCATGCTGATGGTCCCGCTCGCCATCACCTCCACTCGCAAGATGATCCAGCGCCTCGGCGGCAAACGCTGGAATACGCTCCACAAACTGATCTACTTCAGCGCCGCCGCCGGCGTTATCCACTTCTACTGGCTGGTGAAGAAAGACATCACGGAACCGGTTCAATACGCAGCCGTACTGTTCGCGCTACTGAGTTACCGCGCCGTCTCTTGGATATCGAAGAAAGCGTCACGCGCATGAGTCTGATTGAACCGCCAGCAAAAGACCGTTTCACGTCTCCTCATTGCTTCGTGAAGTCACATGCTCCATTGGTATTCTGCACAGGCGGCGTAGGTGGCGTGGCCCACGGCGGATTCTCAAAGTCGAAAAACTCGGTCATGTCTGGCATCGAAGCGTCTCGCGCCGTCAACGTCGGCAGGTTCCACCGCTTCTCAATGAATCTCAAGAACGCGGTCAGATCCATGGGCGTGTGGGAAACGTAGTGCTTTCGCGCGAACGGCGACACAATGATGTTCGGGACGCGGAAGCCCGATTTTGTGAAGTCCGCCTGCGGATCGGTCGGCGCCAGGTCCTTAGGTTTGACGCCATCTGGACTGGGGACGCTGATCGGCGGCACGTGATCATAGAATCCCCCGCCCTCGTCATAGGCAAACAAAAACACGTTGTCCTTCCACGAACTGCTCCTCATCAGCGCATTCATCAGCGTCGACACGAATTCCGCGCCCGACTGCACGTTCGTGGCCCCGGTTTGCCCCGTCGTCGGATCGAAGTTGCTGGGGTGCTCGTCTCGCCCCGTAAACAGTGCCGGTTCGATCACGGAAACCGCAGGCAACGTTCCGTTCTCAAGGTCAGTGAAGTACTGACTCAGGGGGAATATGTGTGCCTTCGTCGAATCAAGATTGTAGAAGGTGAAATACTCGAGATAGGTGACCTGCGGCGTATCAGGAATATAGATTTTCCAGCTCACGCCTGCGTCATCCAGTGACTGAAAGATGGTTTTCGCGTCGATCTGTCCGGTCGGAGCGTGTGCGAACCCCTGGCTTGTGGCGCCATACAGATAAAGCCGGTTCAGGAACCTGCTCGGAACCGGCGTATGCAGGGCATCGCTGATCGCGAAATTGGAACCCATGAAGTAGTAGTAGTTGAGGTCGCTATCATCGTAGTAGGTCATAGCGCGCTTCCCGGTCGTGTCCGTCAAGTTCACTCCAAAGCTCGCGGCATACACTCCCAGGTCATAGGCCGTCTGCGCAAAACCGTCCATCGGCGAGTTCGGTCCCGCCGCTGCCGGGTCACTCAGATTCATCTCCTTGTGGCTTTCATTCCAGTCCGACGACAGGTCCTCTGTGCAAACCGAGCCAGTATGCTCCATCACGATCGTTCCCACCTGCGCCACCGTGTTCGTGTGCGTCCCGCTGCTCAGGTCGTTGATCTTTCCGTCGGAACTGACGATTGGAATGTCATTGCGTCGACGATAAGCCGTCATCTGTCCGAAATAGTTGTCGAAGGTGCGGTTTTGCTGCAACATCATCACGACGTGATTCACGGCACGAATGTCGCCTCGCCCTCCAGCGGGGCCATCGGAAGATGAAATACCTCCGCAGCCAACCAGCAGAACTACGCTCACAACGAGGCAACACACCTTCACAATTGACATACGGTTCTCTCTCGTTGTTCATAGGATGTATCCACCGTTTCCCGTGTTGCTGCAAGCGTGCACAGCAGTTGCACTCCGCTGCTCAATTCGCGCAGCTCTGGTGCTATTCTTTAACCGCCAATGAAGACAACCGTCTCAGCGCTGTGCCTTTTGCTCGTGCTCTGGGTTGCCGCGGCGCAGAGTGTGCGCAAGACCGCGGTGCCAGCACCTCCGCGGCAGTCGCAACCTGAAACATGGCTCGGCTTCGACCGCAACCAATACCCCGGCGACAGCCAACTCGCTCCATTGCGCAAGACGTTCGCCTTCACCTCTTACTGGCTGAACAATCCTCCCGGAGCAAAATTCAACACTTGGAAAGGCAAGCGCGTCGCCGTTGAATCTGCGGGTTTCGGATTCCTTGTTCTCTTCAACGGCAGGCTCGCAACAGAGCTCGCGAAACACAATGCCGCGCAACTAGGCAAACACGACGGAAGCTCCGCCGCGCAACTCGCGCGAGACGAGGGCTTCCCGAAGCACACAATCATCTTTCTGGACATGGAAGAAGGCGGGCGGCTCATCCCAGCGCAGCGGGCGTACCTGCACTCGTGGACTGATGCCGTCAACGCAGCCGGATACCGCGCTGGCGTCTATTGTTCAGGAATTCCGTTCAAAGAAGGCGACGGAACGATCATCGTGACCGCCGACGACATTCGCAACAATGCGCAGGGCCGCGACATCACCTTCTGGATAGCAACCGACCAATGTCCACCCTCGCCGGGCTGCACGATTCCGGCAACCGTCCCCAAGCCCTCCGAAAGCGGAGTCCAATTCGCTGCGGTCTGGCAGTACGCCCAATCTCCACGCCGCCCGCAGTACACCGCGGCCTGCCAGCAAACCTACGACACCGACCGCAACTGCTACGCCCCAGGCCTCACGAAACACATCCACATCGACCTGAACACCGCGCTCTCGCCCGACCCGTCGCACGGAAGAACGCAGTGAAACACTTATTCCAGCCTCATCAATTTCATCTTCTGTCCCTCTGACAAGAACGGTGAAGATTGAACAACGCCGTCCACGTTAGTCGTCATGTATTCCCCAAACGCACTGATGAGTCGGCCTGCAATGTATCCAAAGATCAGCAATCTGATTGCAGCCGCACCGATTTCCCCATAGACAGCACGATCGTCCTCGACCTTCAAAACGAACGCTAGCAATGCAACCGCCACGAGCAGCCAAGCCAGTACTTGTGAGCCGATTCGAACGAAGACACCTATTTTGATCACGTTCTTCGCTGTTTCGTAACTGGAGCTAAACCGAGTTGCGGCACGCATAGAACTTTCTTCCGACCGTGCGATCATCATCCTGTCCTCCCGTCTGAAAATGCAGCCATTCTAGCACTCGATATCGCTCTTCCACCCTCCGTTTCTGCGATAATTCCTGCATGCACTACATCCTCTTCTACGACGTCGTTTCCGACTACGTTGAGCGCCGTGCACAATTCCGCGAGCAGCACCTGAAGCAAGCCCAAGCCTCCGCCGATCGTGGCGAACTCGTTTTCGGCGGAGCACTGTCCGATCCCGCCGACGCGGCTTTGCTCGTTTTCACCAGTGAATCAGCCGCCGAGGCATTCACCAAGTCCGATCCCTACGTCCTCAACGGACTCGTGAAATCCTGGCGCGTACGCAAATGGAACACCGTCGTCGGCAGCGCCCTTCGTTCTTAACGGACGATTCCTCTGCGTTCTCCCTCAGCGTCTTGGCGTCCTTTGCGTTGAAGCCGTTCCTCTCCTTTAAAAGGAAAAATCCTGGCCCGCGGAGGACCAGGATTGCTGTGAAAAGGAGCTTTCTATTGGGCGCTGGTAGGCTTCTTCACCGGCGTTCCCGGCGGAATCGGCTTCGCGATTTGCATTCCGCCACCGCAGGTGTAATTCCCCGCCAGTATCTTCGAACTCACGACTGGCCCTTTCTTCCCGTTCTCATCCACCGTCGCCGTTCTCAGGACAAGAATGCCGTGTATGTCCTTTGTGAAAGATATGCTCTTATCCATCATCAGCGAGGAACCGGGTTCGACGTCTTCGGTGTATTCGTTGGCATAGTCGAACTTCGCTCCCGGCGGCGCTTCGAACCTATACCAAATCTTCTTCGTCCCAGCACTCACAACCTCACCCCTGAGATTGATGGTGCACTTGCTCGATTTGCTCACCTCAGCGGTCAACTTCGCTGACGTGATCTCGGCCTTTGGCTTAGTCTCTTTCGGTATGGGAGTCCCCGGCGCCACGGCCTTTGCTTCCTTCACTCCGTTGCCGCAGGTATAGTTTCCCGGCACCGGCTTCGACGCGACGATTGCGCCTTTCTTGCCGTTCGCATCCAGAACAGCCGCTTTGAGAACGAACTGGCCCCTGATGTCAGTCGTGAACTTCGCGCCTTTGCCCACTCCGGCGCCGTGCCCGAACGGAATATTCGTCGTCTCCTCCGCACCACCGTCGAACGTCGCACCATTCGGCCCTTCAAACCGGTACCACAATTTGCCCTTGCCCTCGGTCTTAATCATTCCGTTCATCGACAGACTGCACCGCTCGCCATCGTCGATTTTGACGTCGAAATCGATCCCGGTAATCTTCAATCCGCTCGACTGAGCTGTGACCGCCAAAGGTACCAACATCAAAACGAGAACCAAAACAACCACTGCAAACAGGGAGCCCCGTTTCATGTAAGCCTCCACTACAGCAGGTTGATGTGCGCTGAAACGATATCAGGCGCGAGTAGCTCCTTCAAGAACTCTGTTTCGACTTCAGAAGTCAAGGGCCTTCTAGAGTTGAACTCTTCGCAAGTAACTGACACCACAGCGAATATTTTGCTTTCATTCCTGTCGGGTTCGCCACGTCTGATTTGCTACTCTGGAAGTGGAGCACTGAACTGCTGGTGCACCATTCAGAATGCAGCTACATAAGTCCTTTGGATTTCAGACCTTGTGCGTAACTCCTTTGTTTCATCAGTCATAACAGTCAATAGTTGCTAAGTACCTTTGCTTGCAACAAATGACTGACTGGAGGGGGAGGGTGGCTAACTATCCGCTGACTGCCTTCTGTCTTCGTCTAGTAAACTGAGACGGCATATGCGATCCGGATTCGTTACCATCATCGGGCGCCCGAACGCGGGCAAATCAACTCTGTTAAACGCGCTGGTCGGCGAGAAGCTCGCCATCGTGACGCACAAACCGCAGACGACACGAACCCGCATCCAGGGCATCGTCAACGTTCCTAAGAAGAAAGGGCGTGCCGCTGCTCAGATAGTCCTCGTCGACACTCCGGGCGTTCACCGCTCTGAAACGTCGCTCGACAAAAAGATGATGCAGGAGATCCGCGACGCCCTTCATGGCTGCGACCTGATCCTCATGATCTCCGACGCAACTCAGCCGCCCCGCGAAGACAAGTTCGTCCTCGACCTGATCAAAGAGGGCGACACGCCGGTCTTCCTGCTGCTGAATAAGATCGACCGAATAGAGAAAGACAAATTACTGCCGGTGATCGAGCAGTTCAGCGGCATGTACAAGTTCCAGGAAATCATCCCGATCTCCGCGCTGAAAAAGAACGGTCTCGACGATCTTCTTGATGCAGTCGTCAAGACTCTGCCCGAAGGCCCCGCGTATTTCCCCAAAGACCAGATCACGGACCAACCGGCACGCTTCCTCGCTGCCGAAATAATCCGCGAGCAAGTGCTTCTCGACACAGAGAAAGAGGTCCCTTACGCGACAACGATCATCATCGAGAATTTTGAGGAAGGCGAGAAGCTCACGCGCATTGCTGCAACGATCTACGTCGAGCGCGACGGGCAGAAAGCGATCGTCATCGGCCGCGGCGGTCAAATGCTGAAAAAGATCGGCACCGCCTCACGTATCCAAATTGAAAAGATGATCGGAACCAAAGTATTCCTGGAGCTATTCGTAAAAGTGCGCGCCAACTGGCGCGAATCTCGCGAGTTCATCGACGGCCTCGACTGGCGCCGCCAACTGGAGAGTCTGATGCTCCGTAGCAATCGCGAAGAGTGAAGAGTGGCGACTCATTCGAGGACAGCGCGTATACGTTGCCATTTACAGCGTAGCGAGGAATCGCTCGTAACGAGAATGTACGGATCACTTCTTGTTGGCTTTGAACGTCCTCAAGTAAGTGACCAGGCTCCAGCGATCCTTGTCGTTTAGTGCTTTGAACGCAGGCATTCCTTTGTTCGGATTACCATTCGTGATTTTCCAGAACAGTGCTCCATCGCTTTCGGCTTGTACCGCTGCTAAATGAAAGTTAGCGGCATTCGTGAGTCCGCGTCCATCGCTGCCGTGGCACATAGAGCATTGCGCCGCATACAGCTCGCTACCCCGATGTACAGCCTCGACAGAGCCTTTCACCGGATTGCTGCTTTGCGCAACCTTCGAAGGGACCTTCCACGTGGGATCAACCATGTAGTTATTATTCTGCGCGGCCAAAAAGACCGTAGTGAAAACAAAGCTGGCAAACAGTGCTGTGCGCATCCTTCCTCCGAACTGAATAGGATGCGGCAGAGCTGCTAACCGTCACTTATTCCTTGACGGCAATGCCCAGCGTCTTCATCTTGCGATAGAGGTGACTGCGCTCAAGGCCCAGGGTTTCAGCCGTACGGCTGATGTTCCCGTGATTGTCGTCCAGCTTCTTCAGAATGTAATCGCGTTCGTACGCGGCCCGCGCCTGATGCAGGGTGGAGTGCTCCGTTGACGTGCGCCTCGATCCGTCTCGATGAACCAATGGCGGAAGATGCTTTCGATCCAGCCGATCGACTGTCGGATTCATAATCACAATTCGTTCGATCACGTTGCGTAGCTCGCGCACATTTCCCGGCCACGAGTAGCGCATCAATGTATCGACCGCATCATCGCTGATCTCACGCGCACGACGGCTATACGCCGCAGCAAATTCCTTGAGAAAGTGCCGTGCCAGCAACGGAATGTCCTCGCGCCGATCACGCAATGGAGGCACCGAGAATGGAATCACATTCAACCGATAAAAGAGGTCCTCGCGAAAGTTCCCGATGGATATCTCTTCTTCGAGATCTTTGTTCGTAGACGCGATCACGCGCGTATCGACGCTGATTTGCTCGTCGCTTCCAACAGGCGTGAATCGCTGCTCGTCCAACGTTCTTAGAACCTTGGACTGCGTCTTGAGGCTCATGTCCCCGACTTCATCAAGGAAAAGCGTTCCGCCATCAGCTTTCTGGAACTTCCCTTCCTTGTCGGCACTGGCTCCTGCGAACGATCCCTTAAGATGTCCAAACAGCTCACTCTCGATCAGGTCCTCCGGAATGGCCGCGCAGTTTACTTCAACGAACATCGCATCCTTGCGCAGGCTCTGAGCGTGAATCGCCCGCGCGACTAACTCTTTTCCCGTACCCGATTCGCCGAAGATCAACACGCGTCCATTCGTCGGAGCCATGAGGCTAATCTGCTGACGAAGCGCTTTCATCGGGACACTCTCGCCCACGATGTCGACTTCCGTCTGCAATTGCTTCTTCAAATCGCGGTTCTCACCCCGTAATCGCTTAGCCTCTAGCGCGTTCTTTACGACGATCAGCGTCTTCTCAAGCGACAAGGGCTTTTCCAGAAAGTCGTACGCACCAAGCTTGGTGGCCCTGACAGCGGTCTCGATCGTCGCGTGCCCCGAGATCATGATGACCTCGGGTGTGTTCTCCATCTCCTTGATCTTTTCGAGCGTGTCAATCCCGTCGATCCCTGGAAGCCAGATATCGAGCAGCACTACATCAAAAGGCTTCTTCTGCAATACATCCAGTCCGGTTTCGCCACTCTCGGCGGTCGCGGCCTGATACCCCTCGTCTTCCAGAATGCCTTGGAGTGTCTGCCGAATACCGCTTTCGTCGTCGATGATAAGAACTTTATGCATTCTGCTGCGCCGCTCCAGAAACCTCTTCTTTGTCCTGCATCCCCACTTCAACCGCCAGCGGCAATTCTACGATGAATCGCGATCCAACTGGCTCATTCTCTTCCACGCGTATCGTGCCGCGATGATCCTCAATGATACGGCTCACAATGGTCAATCCCAACCCAGTACCGCGCCGTTTAGTGGAGAAGTAGGGCAAGAATAGCCGCTCCTTCATCTGCGGCGTCACGCCATGGCCAGTATCGGCAACCGCAATCTCTATCATTTCCCTTGCCGGCACGAGCGCAGTCGAAATGTGCACTTCCTTCACAAGTGAGTTCTGCATCGCTTCCGCCGCATTGTCGACAAGGTTGGCCACGGCGCGCTTCATGGCTTCCGGATCAGCCATAACCTTGGGAAGATCAATCCCGAGTGTCTTGATGAGTCGAACATCCTGCAACCGACCGTCGAACATAGACAAAGCACTCCCGACGATAGCATTAATGTCAGCTGGCTGAGGCTGCGCTGCCGGGAACCGGGCCAATGACGAGAACTCATTTACCAGAGTGCGAACTGTATCGACGGCACTGGCAATCGTATCGGCGCAAGTACCGATAATCGCTAGCGATACATCGTCGGGCACAGCCCCGCGATCAAGATGCCTCTTGATGCGCTCTGCGGAAAGCGCTATAGGCGTCAAAGGATTCTTGATCTCGTGCGCGACACGACGGGCGACCTCTCGCCACGCAGATTGCTTTTGGGCCTTGAGCAGATCGCTTAGGTCCTCGAACACTACTACGTATCCAAGCCGACGATCTTCGACGTGCAACGACGACACTGTCACCGCAACGTCCAGTTTCTTCTCCTCAACCGTCATTTCGAACTGACTCGTTACCGTACCCATGCGGTCCGATTTCCGCAGCATGCGCTCAAGATCTTCGGTCACCTCCGGCTCAAAACACCTGGAAAAAGGCTTGCCGGGATGAAGCCCCGTCCCGTCGGTCCCCTTCACGTGCAACATCCGCTGGATTGCACTGTTGGCGTGCGTCACCCGCCAGGCGGCGTCCAGAGACACCACTCCGGTCGGTATGCTCTCCAGGATCGTCTCCATGTGGCGGCGCCGCTGTTCGAGCGCATTGTTTGCCTGTGTCAGTGATCGGCTTGAAGCCTCGATCTGAGAACGACTGCTCTCAAGTTCCTCAGCCATGCGGTTGAACGACTGAACGAGTTGTCCCAATTCATCTGCCGCCGATATCTGCACGCGGTAATCGAGCCGACCGCGCGAAATCTCCTGTGTTGCATTCGCGAGAGCAACCACCGGCCGCGTCACCAGTTTCGCCATGAACAGCGCAAGCCAAGTGGACGCGAACAGCACGAGAACGGTCAGAAACAAAAGCAACCCCATGTAGGTACGTCGCACCAACTTCCGCTCTGCGCTCAACTGGAGATAACGTTGCTGGCTATTCTCGATCTGCTGCATGGTGGTGCCGTAATCTTTCGGCAATGGAAGCGCGACGATGATCCATCCGCTCTTCCCGACCGCTGCGCTTCCGATTACGTAGTCGCGTGTATTGATCTGCACTGGCGTGGGCTGCTTTTCTTGGGAGGAAACGCCCGGAATTATCTTGTCCTTCAGCACGGGCCACAAATCCGGAGCATGGTAGCTCGCCTCCGCCTCTTCATTACTGGAAACCGCGAACGCAAAACCGCTTTGCAGAGTGGAATCATGACGCCGAAACTCGGTCATGACCCCCCCGAAATTACCAGTTTCGAACGCGTGCTTGGTCTCCGGTTGCTGGGCGACGCTTTCCGCCTCAGCACGTGCATTATCGGCGGCGTAGCTCGACAACAGATTGGCTACTGCCGTTGTATCCTGCCGTACCTCCTCGACGGGTCGAGAAAACCACTTATCAATCGACCGATTCATCAATCCATACGCAAACAGGAACAGAAAGATTACTGGTCCGAATGAGAGCAAGAGGGCGCCGAGTACCATTCGAGTGCGGAATTTCGAGCCAAGCACGCCGCTTTCGCGGTCGGCATAAAGCTTCAATAAGGTTCTGACGAGAACAAACGTCAGCGTCAGCAGGAGCAGGAAGATGATCGTCGACAGTGCGACGAAGATGTACGCCTGCTCGTTCGTATTCGGCCGCAGAAATGTGAGATTGAACGCGGCTTGCGAGAAGATGATCCCAAACAGCAGTGTTATGCCAATCGCCAGCAGAAAAATGGTGGTCTTTCGGCGCGCTCCGGGCTGTTCGGGTTGAGGTATCTTCGCCACCATTCGTTGGCTGCTCCGTCAAGAACAGCATGGACATTATAGCGGTTTGCGCCTTATGTTCAGCGACTTACAGGAAGTAGGTCTCGCAACGGACAGCCCTCGCATTCCGGCGCTCTGCTAGAACAGTGATTCTTGCCGACTCCAACGATCAGGGCATGCATTTCGTTATACCGTTGCACGAGTTCTGTGCGTTTCAATAGGCTCATTCTGGAAGGACGATGAGCTGCGCCCGGCAGTTCGGCATTTTGGGACCGAGTTCGGCAATCTCCGTCGAAAGGCCCGAGCGCGCGTTCAAACAAATCTCGAACCTCCTCGTAAGGAGCAGAAGCCGCAACAATATCGTGGCGGTCCAGAATCCGTCGCGTGTAAGCGTCCACTACAAAGACCGGATGGTTGCCTGCATAGAGAAGAATGGAATCCGCTGTTTCCGGACCGACGCCATTCAGGTCCAGCAATTGCGCCCGCAAGGCCTGGGTGGGCTGTGTGAACATCCGCACCAATGAACCGCTGTGCTTTTCGTCAAGAAATCCAATGAAAGTCTTTAGTCGCTGTGCCTTCTGACGAAAATACCCCGCCGGGCGAACCAAAGTTTCGAGTCTCGATAACGAGATGTTGCGAATTGCGTTGACTGTCAACACATGCTCGCGACGGAGATTATCTAGTGCATGCTCGACATTCGTCCAGGCTGTATTCTGGGTCAGGTACGCTCCGACAATTACCTCGAACCGCGACTCAGCCGGCCACCAGTGCTGGGGCCCCCATGTGGCCGATAACACCTGGTACAAGTTTTGTATTCGCTTTTCGCGATCCACATGAACAGTTTAGAACAGTGTCCTCGATCAAACCGCAAGAGCTGACTTTGTTTTCACGTCATCAGGAAAGTAGGTTGGTGAAATCGCAGAGCTGTTGTTATAATTCAGACGTTCCGCAAGATTAGCTGCTTCGCATCACTCTTGCGAACCCTTTCTCTGTTCGACGGTCCGCACGAGGCATCAGCCTGCGGACGATCCAGAGTGGCCAGGTAGCTCAGCTGGTAGAGCGCAGCCCTGAAAAGGCTGGCGTCGGCGGTTCGATTCCGTCCCTGGCCACCATTTCTATGCCTTCAAAATCAATCACTTACAGGCAACTCTGGACAAACGTACAATAATCGTACAATCGGGCCAAGGAGGAGCCTCTGCCCGATGCTATCCGTCTACGTTCGCCACTACCCGCCCTGCACGCAAACGAGCATCCACTATCGTCGTTGCCATTGCCCCAAGTGGATCCAAGGAACCTTGGACGGGAAGGCTTTCATTCGGACCAGCGCCAAAACGAGAAGCTGGGAAGCTGCAGAAAAGAAGGTCCGAAAACTTGAAAATAAGGATGAGGCAGTCCAGCAGATCACTGTGTTGGACGCGGTAACTGCGTTCATCGATGATGAACGTGCCCGCAATCTTGCTCACGCGTCGATTTACAAGAGTAAGTCTTTCTTCGAGCGACAACTCCTACCCTGGTGCAAGTCGCGCGGTATTCGGTATGTTACCCAGTTCACCCCGGCCGAACTTACCCTCCTCCGCGGCAGCTGGAAGAATGCCCCGGCCACCAACCAACGGAAGCATGAACGCATGCACACCCTGATGAAGTTCTGCGTCGATCGCGAGTGGCTGGTTAAGAATCCGATGGCGGCACTGAAAAAGCCCAAAGTCGATGGAGTCGTGCCGACCAACTACTTTACCCGCGAGGAATTTCAAAAGATCATTGACGCAACTTATGTCTACGACTTTGGCGGCGGAAACGATTGCGCACACCGGGCCGAGCGCTTACGAGCACTCGTTCTGCTGATGCGCTGGAGCGGTTTAGCAATAACAGATGCGGTCACGCTGGAGCGTTCACGATTGAATGACAACAACAGCATCTTCCTTTATCGCGCTAAGACCGGGGTACCTGTTCTGGTTCCTCTTCCTCCTGAAGTTGCAGCACAATTGAGGGCGTTGCCAAACTCAAATCCCCGCTACTTCTTCTGGACTGGCAATGGAGAGAAACGCAGCGTTACGAAGTGTTATCAACGTAGTTTTTGGAAACTGTTCACGCTGGCGTCGCTCAAGAATCCCGACGGTACACCGAAGCGTTGTCACGGCCACATGCTGCGGGACACCTTCGCGGTTGAGCTTCTACTTGCTGGCGTACCTATCGACCAGGTTTCCCTGCTGTTAGGTCACAGTAGTGTGAAGATCACCGAGAAACACTATGCCCCATTCGTGAAGGCCAGGCAGCAGCAATTGGAAAGCTATGCGCGCATGGCATGGGACAAAGCTGAGTCGGAAGCTGGAAATCAATCAAAAGTCCTCCGTCGCAAAAAGAGCGCTGGCAAATAGCATCGATATTGGTCCGGTACTCAGAATCGTTGGCGAAAGAACAAGTGTGCACGACTTTTCATCGTTGGGGCTGACATACTTCCTCGTAAGTCGATGAATGTGCGAAAAAAATTCTCGCGCTGGGTGAACCTCTACACATCGAGCAGCATCTCTGAATTCTCAAACGATGACGGGCAACTGGCCGGTCCTCATCGCAGCAGCGTGTGTAGGTGTTGAGGTCATGCAACGCAACACTGTTAATACGCAAGGGCCGATCTCCTGCACGAACTTTCTCCGAGGAGGTCGGTCCCCATGTACCCCGGTGTCGAGTTACGGTTGTTGCGTTATGTTGTGGCTATCGCCGAAGAACTTAACTTCAGTCGTGCGGCAAAGAGACTTAACGTTTCTCAGCCTTCTTTAAGTAAACAAATTCGGACGCTCGAAGCGGAATTAGGCACAAAGCTATTTGAGCGCACCAAGCGACAGGTGCGCCTCACTCCTGCCGGCGAGGCCTTTGTCGTCGAAGCCCGGCAGTGTCTCTTGTTCAATGAGCGTGCTGCCTCTGCGGCCAAAAGGGCGCACTGCGCTCCGAGTTTCCGTCTCGGATATACCGCGTTTGTCGATTTGCGAAGGATCGGCCGAATACGCACTGCGTCGCCTGCTGACTTCGGTGGGATTTCTATAGAACTCGTCAGCTGCTATGCGGGAAATCCAGTTGAACAAATTCAGGTCGGGGAGTTGGAGGCTGGTTTAGTGCTGCTACCGTTGGGGAACCCTCAGCTTTCGGTTGAGTGGTTGTGGACGGAAGAGCTCTATGCGGTACTGCCAGCGCGACACCGATTAGCTAAAGCTCGCAAGCTTCGGCTGCAGGATCTGCGGTCCATACCGTTTATTTCGATTGGCGGCAAACTGTATCCCGCCCTGGATGCTCACGTTATGAATTGTTGCGCTGGACACGGCCTGCACCCGGATCGCGTACAAGATGTGACCACGTTTGCTGAGGCGGCGGCCATAGTCGCTGACGGCCTGGGATTCACTTTTGGGCGCTGTTGGCCGGAGCGGCTGGCCAACAAAGATATTGCCTTCAAGCGAATCGAAGGCATTCCCCTCGCGCTTGAGACCGGTATTATCTACAACACGGTAGCCCGTTGTGAAATTGTCGAAAAGCTGGTCGCTCTTCTGCAACCCGAGTGCGTCAAACGAGGCCCGTCACGAGAATTAAGGCTCAAAGAGCCATCTCAAATGGCAGCCTAGCGTCCAGCGCGAATTCAAGGAGCGCCGGACACACTGTTAATTGGCAGAAAGTCAGGTTCGGCAGCAACATCTCATTCGGTACCTGTTCGCGAAAAGACGTAGACCACGTTAGCTGCCCACGACTCGCGCTTGATTTCGGTGTGGTCGACGAGAGGATTTTGCCTCGTTTCGTCTTACTTGGTCAATAATTCTCCTCACGATGCCACCTCTACGCTTTGCCTTGTCGCCTTTGGCCGTGGTGCCAGCGACTGTTCTCTTAGGCGGCGCGTTCCACGACCCGGACATTGTGGGGCGTGCCCACGTAAGGGAATGTGTCCAGCAGATCACTGTGCGGCTTGACATTGTCTCCCTTCACCTTTCCATTGGTCAGGATCGGTATGAAGACCTCTGCCACATCGTCGGTGAGTAGACGGCCGTTCTCCGGAAACGACACCGGCCGCGTGGAATCGTAGAGAAGGATATCGGGCAGCAATGTTACTGCAGCCCGGATGGCATCCTCCGGAGTGTAGCCACCGGTGTGTTCCAGCGCGTGGGCGAAGGCGGGCACGAAGCGGGCGTCCCCGGCGGGCTCAGCGGCGCGGTATTCGGCGTTCACTTCCCCACTCAGAAACGGGGTCTGCTGGGGCCGCGCGCCGCGGTCGGCTTGTACCCATTGGCCGTCCTTTTGGACGAGAGTGCGTGCCCAGAGCCCGACCTTCTCTGCCCCCAGTGCGGAGTTCGGCAGCTCGATCGCGATGCTGCAGATGTCGGTGTCGGCAAAGGAATCCTTGCCGGTGAACTGCAGGTTATTGAAGGCGCCCTCCACGTCGAAGAAGAACGGATCGCTGCGCCAGCCCGCGAAGAACCGGTAGTCGCCGGCGCCGGTAACCAACGCCTCTTCGCCGGTGGATACCGGCGCCCGCTCGACGATGATCTGCCCGGTGTCGGCCGTACCGGCGGCCTCCGGCCCTTCGATATGGCGAAGCGTCGCAGTCTGCGTCCCGTCCGCGGAGGCGAAGAAGTGTATGCGAAAGGCGATGTCGGCGACGGTATCGCCGTTGCTGTCGATTCTGATTTCGTACAGTGCCTCGGTGGCGAATGGCTCGGCGGTGGTTGGCCCCGGCGGGTTCGCGCCGACTGATGGATGCACATCCATGATGAGGATCGACTTTCTGGAGTCGCCCGGCTTGGGAAACGCGTAAAGATCCGTGAAATCGAGACGAGCGTCCCCGTAAGGGAACCCAAAGTTGGGACCGGAGTAGTGATGGGACATTGAGCCACCTTCTCTTGTGTTAGGAATCGCTATTCTAGATACTCTTCACTCTCGATGGGTTGTGCCGAAAACGTGAGAGCGCCGCGCTTCGAGGCCGGACGTCGCGAGCAACTTCGGATTCGTGGACTCTAGCCCGTTTTTCGTTTCCAACCGACAGATGCTGACCGCCGTTCTCGATCTCGACCAGAGCAGCGAAACTCCAGAATTGATATCTCAGTTCTAATCAGCTCCTACTTACGAATGTTTCGCGCCTTCCTTGTCCACAATGAATCTCTATGTGGCAGAAGACTACAGGCACTGCCCGACCCAAGCAAATGATCTGAGTCATGGGAACTGCTCCATGAAACAGAACGAGGCTAATTGCTTCAGCTGTGAAAAGCGGTGTTATGTCACGTTCCGGACCTGGGCACCGGTTCTCGTCCGTACGAGTCAGTCTCCGGCGCTAAGCATGTGAGCTGAGCAGCTCTCAATGCCGCGACAGGAAGCAATTGCAATGTCGAGCACTCCTAGTCCGCTGCGATATTCGGATCTGTCTCTCAAGGACGTCGTTTGCTTGTGCGCCGGACCTCGGGATGATGAGGCATGGCAGGAGTTTGCTTCCCGTGTTGGGAGGCCGATCAGTCTCACGATCATGCGTACGGCCTCCCTCTGGGGCGAGCCTTCCCGGCCATTGGTAGAGGACTTGGTTCAGGCAACCTATCTCAAACTCTGGGAAGACAGCTGCCGTCTGCTGCGGGACTTCGCCGTCCAGCATCCCGAAGCCGTTTTGGGATACATAAAGAAGATTGCCGCAAATGTTACCCACGACCATTTCAAGCACGTTCGCAATCAATCATCGGGCGGCGAGCAACCTCACGTCTCCACGAGCGACGTTGATCCGGAGGCCGGCAACGATGTCCATGGCAGTGAGCAGAAGATCGCTTTCGGAGTCTTGCTGAGCGAAATCGATGAATATTTGAGGCGTGGCGTGGTTGGCCTAGACCAAGAGCGTGATCGTGCGATTTTCCGGCTCTACTTTCGCCAGGGAATGAGCACTAAAGAAATTGCTTCGCTGCCGACCATTGGACTGGGGGCCAAAGGAGTTGGAAGCGTGATTGAGCGGCTGAAGCATTGCATTCGGGAGCACATTCTTAAACTCCGTTCGGACTCCAACGCTGAAGAGCAGTACACCCAAAAGCAAATTCCTTCGGAAACTTACTTCGTAAAGAATGGTGAAATGCAGATCTCGACAATGCGTGGCATTGGCCCCTGGAGTAGCGCTGTGATTGATTGCGATTCAAACGGAGACTTCCGGCGATACCCAATCGAAGACATGAGCGGTCTCAAGATCAAGAGAGTTCTTGGTGTAGACCTCTGCAAGTTGGCAGTGCGAGAACCCCAACTTGCAGCGGATGTATATGTCTATGCGGCGTCTTTTCTTGAGTCGCAACATCGTCCATAGTCGACATTCGTAATAACAACATCTGGTCGGGTCGAAATAGTTCTTCGGATTACAGGGTGTCTGATGAAGAACGTACCGTTGGCTATGACGCAATTGGTGCGAGTGGAGCGGCGAAACACCTTATCTGGGCCATCGCTTTCGTCGCATCGTAAAGTCCTCCGGGTCCAGCTCTCTCAGCAGTTCGTCTTGCTCTGTTGGTCGGTTTTCGATTTCTCGTCTTACCCAGAGAAGAGATAAGCACCCCTTGTAGTTGGGCATGGCAACAGCCTGCTCCCAAATGACAGCGTCGTCCCGAAGCCAATAGCTCGAGACCCATTCCCCAGCAGCCACTTCCTGCATGTCATCTGGGACGGGTTGACCCGCCAAAGCTCTTGCCGCAAAGGATCCCTCACCAGCTTCCTGACCGACCTTGACCCAATGTACAAAGCTAGGCGAACGGTGCATCCAACGAATCTTGCTTTCTACGGTCCAGACCACAGCACAGCTCTGCGGTGCTACGTCACAGTACCTTCTGGCCGCTGCGGTGAGGCTGACGTCGAAGTACGCGGCGATTTGCTGGACAACCTGAAACCCCGGCCATTGTCCCCCTATCTGCTTTTTCACCTCAGCGGACGGCAAGAGAAGCTCGGAAGCGAATCCGTCCGCCTGACGTTCGGGATCGGTTTGATCGTCTTTCCAGTTTGCTATTTCGGCAGAAGAACACGAGACACGCTGCTGTCTGTGCAGCACAAAATGCCCAATCTCATGAGCGATAGTGAAGCGTTTACGCCCGGTCTCGCGCATATCCTGACGAACCAGAATCCGACCGGATGGACCGGTTCTGCTTCGCAGCAGTGCTCCATCGAACGATTCGGAATTAACTTCCAGGATCGAGAGCCGGAGATCCCGAGCCAGTGTCTCCAAATCGAGCTGAGGCGGTAGGTTCAATGCCTCTCTTAGAGCCAATGCCATCCGGCTTTCTTCAGTCATCTTTGTGACTCGTGTCCCATTCGGAATCGAGCTCCGATTGATGGGAGTTCAAAAGGTCGCTATCGCTCCTGCTCACCTGACCCTTCTTATTCCGAAACGCCGGAGCAAAGTCGCCGATCTCGTTATTGTTGTCGACAACAGCGGCTATCCCTGCCTTAATGTGATCCAGCAGGCTTTGTACTTTTGAAGCCGCTTCGGCGGTCCTCGTCTGCTCTTCTTCTTCCGGAGTAGGAGGCCGCAGCTGCCGCAACGCTTCCACCATCTGAGGCGGCACGTTTTTTCCCTGAGAGCTATAGCGTTGCGTTGCGGATTGGCGTAATCGATCGTAGGCAGCTTTTCGGAGCAAATCGGGATCCACGCCGCGTTCACGGAGTTGTTCCTTTACCGTCGAACTGTCTCGATCTTCAGACGAGCCGGTCAAAGCGTCCAGCCTCTTAAGGAAGCCATCGTCCTTATCAAATCGATTCGAATTGATTTTGCTCATAACTAATTTCTCTTCGGAGCGGACATAACGTTGTGCTTTGCGAGAAATGTCCTTAGCCTTTTCTTTCTGTTTTGAACGTCGGTAGGTGTGGTGCGAATCACGTCAGCAATTTCCTTAGGGGTCAGCGCGTTCTCTTCAAAGACGGCGAAAACGAGCTCATAGAGCTCAGGCTCAGGCCCCTCGAGCAGTGCGTACAACCGCTCTTTAAAGATGTCGCCTTGTACCAGTGCGTCGACGGAAAATCCAGTGTCGAAATCATCTAACCCCTGAACCGTCGCGCCGCCCTCGTCCAGAGTTCCGGATTGGGCAGGAACCTTTTCTGTCGTTTTTCGGGCGGACGATCGAAGCGCGTCAAGGATATCCCGGCCCATAACTGTTGCGAGATAGTAATAAAGGGTCTCTTCATCGCCCGTGAACGGAAGAGATCCGTTGAGATAGAGTACTAGCGTGTCGACGCTGAAGTCGATTGGCGACTTGCCCAACCCGTCAACCACGTATGCAGACGCCATAAGCCGAGACACGTTCAAGAGGTCACAGGCTCTTTCAGCAAGCCGATTCAGAAGTCTCTCGAAGTCTACTGGCTGATTCCTTGGTGTAGGCACCTTACTCCTCACCTAAAGAGCGGGCGAGAGGACTTTTTTTCTCCATGGCGGCTAAAAAGCCCTACTTCGTTCGCTTTGAAAGTGGGACAGCTGAATTTCACGTCATTTCAGCTGCACTATTTACGACCGAGGTAACTATATGTCAGAACAATCAGTTAGCAAAGAAATTACGACGATCGAGAAGATAATCGCGGAAGATGCTTGTGAGATCGCTGAGCTCACGGAAGAACTCATCGATCTCGAAGAATATGCCTGTTCACAACGCCCTGTACCGCTCGCACGTCAGTATCGGATCAAGATCGATGGCGAGCACTACTTTGTGCAGTTTCCCACGATCACGGGAAGCAAGCTTCTCGAACTTGCCCATCGCGATGGTCCTCTCGTTTTCGAGGTCATTCAGCACTTCCACCACCAGCAGACCGAGGTCATCGATCCGTCGACCGAAGTTGATTTGCGCAGACCAGGGGTAGAAAAGTTCACGACCGAGCCCAAGATGGTGCAGGTCACTGTTGATAGCCAGCCTAAGACAGTTCAGGCCGGCAGCTACGTGGTATCTGCATTCAAGACGCTTGTGTCGGTTGACGCAGCGAAAGCATTGGACCAGGTGATCAACGGCGAGTTCCGGGAACTCTCAGACCAGCAGACAGTGCAGATTTCTGGAACCGAAGTGTTCGTCAGCCATGCGCGTCGGGGGCAATCGTCATAATGATAGATCCTAAAGATTTGGACGAACTCAGGTTGATGTGCGGGGACGTCTCGGTCCTCAGTGAGGGCGGGGTAGACTTGGTGTTTATTCCCCGCCTTATGCTCCCTCCTGGATGTACTCCACACGAAACATCTGCGCTGCTGTGCGTGGGCCCGCACAGTGGATACACGACACGGCTATTTTTGTCGGCCCACATTCCCGGGAAGGCGGCGAACTGGACACAACATATCGTCGCAGGAAAGCTCTGGCATACATGGTCGTGGAACCAGGTCCCTGCAACGCTTCGACCGGCAGAAATACTCGCTGAACATTTGAGAGGCCTGCGATGAGGGTTCTCTTCAAAATGACGGAACGGTTGCGGCAGGAAGCACTGAATTCCCTGCGCGAACCGCACCCGTTTGCCGCGGAACGCGTTGCGTTCATGCAGTGCCAGGTAGGATCGGCAGACGACTGCTTGATCGTGTTGGCCCACGATATACATCGTGTTGATGATGATGACTACATAGACGATACCTCGGCCGGAGCAACCATAGGTGCCGCAGCCATCAGGAAGGCACTTCAGCTGGCTTATAACAAAAAAGTATCGATGTTTCACGTCCACATTCATGAACATCTCGGAAGACCGCGTTTCAGTCGGACCGACTCTCGTGAGACGGCCATCTTCGTTCCTGATTTTTGGAACGTGCAACCAATGCTCCCACATGGTGCGATTGTCCTCAGCGAAGATTCCGCCTGGGGCCGGTGCTGGTATCCGGGACGTGGTCCGGTCAATATTGACGACTTTGCCTTTGTTGGCATTCCTATGAGGTGTACATGGAAACAATAATTCGCAACACAAATAGCTCGCGTCTCAATCTCCAGCGTCAAAGTTTCCTCGGACGCGGGAGTGATCGGGTCCTCGGGCTAACGCGAATCGCAATCATCGGACTGGGCGGCGGCGGCTCACACATTGCGCAGCAATCGGCGCATATCGGCGTCGGCCAATATGTTTTGTTCGACCCAGATCGGATAGAGGATACAAATCTTAATCGACTGGTAGGTGCGACAGCCGAGGACGTTCGAACTGGCCTAGACAAAGTGTTAATTGCCAAGCGGACTATCAAGAGCGTAAACCGTAATGCCAGCGTCGTGACGAAAGCCTCGCGGTGGCAAGAGCACGCAAATCTGTTGCTGGACTGCGACTGTATTTTTGCCTGTGTAGACTCCTTGACCGTGCGTAGCGAGATTGAGACGTTTGCTCGCCGCTATCTCATTCCGCTGATCGACATAGGTATGGACGTACATGCGTTCGACAATGGCTACGTCGTCAGCGGACAAGTAGCTCTGTCTATGCCAGAAATGCCCTGTCTCCGGTGTATGGGACTCTTGAACGAAGGCGAGATGAAGGCGGAAGCCGAGCGATACGGGGCGGCTGGATCGCGCCCGCAAGTTGTCTGGCCGAATGGGGTCCTGGCATCAACTGCAGTCGGGTGCTTCATGCAACTGACCACCCCGTGGACGATATGTCCTGAGGTGCCACTTCTGCTCGAATATGACGGGAACCAGCAGACAATCTGCCCCAGCAACAAACTTCCTTACCTGCCGCAACGATGCAGCCATTACTCAGATCTCGCAAATCTGGGCGATCCTTTCTGGCTTGTTGAGGATTCGTCGCGCAACCAACTCTGAGTTAGTGGAAGATGCCCCGGCCCGCCGGGCGGGAGAGTAGAATGTGAGCTGACCAACACCATAACTTCGCAAGGGCAGCTTCGGCTGACATCACTAGCGGAGCGATCTGCAGACTCTGATTCCGGAAGGACAAAGGGAGATGAGAAATCGGGCTCTCGCGCTACTCCGTACGGCACTTGGCGACGCTGAAGCGAATTTTCGCCAGGATCAATGGGAAGCCATTCAGGGCCTTCTCGGACGCGAGCGCTTGCTTGTAGTCGAGAGGACCGGATGGGGAAAGAGTATCGTTTACTTTCTCGCGACGCGACTGCTAAGAGATGGTGGAGCGGGATGCACATTGTTGATCTCACCGTTGCTCTCCCTGATGAGAAATCAAATCGAGGCGGCACGACGAATCGGAGTGCGGGCAGAGACGATTAACTCGACAAATGAAAACGATTGGCCCGCTATTCAGAGTGCGCTGGCGCGAAACGAAGTGGATGTGCTCCTGATTTCGCCGGAACGATTGGCCAACGATGATTTTGTAACGCGCTGCCTCATCCCAGTCGCGGCCCGAATCGGATTGTTCGTTGTTGACGAAGCGCATTGCATCTCTGACTGGGGCCATGATTTTCGCCCTGATTACCAGCGAATCATCAGAGTTCTGCAAGCTCTTCCACCGAACGTACCCGTGTTGGCAACGACTGCGACGGCGAATGACCGGGTGGTCGAAGACGTTGTGACTCAATTAGGGCCAAACCTCAGAGTGATCCGCGGTCCGTTGGCGAGAGCCAGCCTGAAATTGCAGAACCTGCGTTTTCCAAGTAAAGCAAGCCGCATGGCCTGGCTGGCGGAAAGAGTGCCACATATCCACGGAAGCGGAATCATCTATACGCTCACGAGGCGTGACAGTGTAACCGTTGCGTCGTGGTTGCAGAGTCGTGGCATCGAGGCGGCATTCTACCACTCTGATATGGACGATACTGAAAAAAGGAACCTTGAAGACCGGTTGCTTCAGAACAGTGTAAAGGCTCTGGTCGCTACTGTGGCCTTGGGCATGGGATTCGATAAGCCGGATCTCGGATTTGTTATCCATTTTCAGCGCCCTGCCTCGGTTGTTCACTATTATCAGCAGGTGGGGCGAGCTGGTAGAGCGCTGGAGGAGGCGTACGGGATTTTGTTAGGGGGCGAGGAGGACGACGACATAGCGGAGTACTTTATGAGAAGTGCGTTTCCCACTGAGGCCGAAGTGGGGCAGGTGATCGACGCTCTCCGCCGTTCTCCGCGCCCGATGAAAGCGCACGCGCTAGAAGTGGCAGTGAACCTGCGGAAGAGCAAGCTTGATCAGGTGCTTAAGTTCTTGCTGCTCGAATCGCCATCTCCAATTCAGAAGACTGATCAGGGCTACGTCCGCAACCCAGTCAATTGGCAGATGCCCACCGTGAAGATCAACCGAGTGTTGGCGTTACGACGCGGTGAGCAGGAGCGTATGCAGGAATATATGGTGACAGAAGAGTGCCTGATGCAGTTTCTCGCTCGCGAGTTGAACGATCCCGATGCTCGCGCGTGTGGTAAGTGCGTAAACTGCGATCCGCCTGTCTTGGACGGAGCCGTTTCCAACGAACTCATCAATGCTGCCAACCAATTTCTCAACAACTTAGAGGTTGCAATCGCTGCTCGAAAGCAATGGCCAACGGGCATGACTTTTGAGGGAGAACGCGGCAGAATCAGACTCGATAGTCAATTACAGGAAGGACGCGCACTCTGCCGTTGGGGCGATCCCGGTTTTGGAGATTTGGTGCGCGAAGGAAAACAGCAGACGGGCACATTCGATGCCGGACTCGTCACGGCGTCTGCGCAAGTAATAAGGCGATGGAATCCCCAACCATTTCCGGAGTGGATTACGTGTGTACCTTCGCGCCGCCATCCCCGTCTGGTGCAAGAATTCGCGCAGCGACTTGCCCAAACTCTCGGCATTCCTTTTGTTGCATGCATACGAAAGACACAGGACTCCGAACCACAAAAAACGCGGCAGAATACACATCAACAGGTCTCAAACCTGGAAAACGTGTTCGAAATAGAGCGGGCATTGGTGCGTCAATCGCCAGTTCTCCTCGTTGACGATATGGTCGATTCGCGTTGGACGTTTACTGTGTTAGGTTTCAAATTACGGCAGGCTGGAAGCGGCGTCGTATACCCGTTCGCGCTTGCAGATAGCTCGGCGGGAAACGGAGACTAAGAGCCAAGATGTCGAGTTTGTCATTAGATACGCAAGCCGCTTTATTGCTGTGCGCCAATTTGGGCCGGCGCGACGAGGACGTGCGTCCTTTAACCATTCGGCAGTATGGAGTTTTAGCAAAGTGGCTGTTGGACAATTCACTCAGACCAGGAGATCTTCTACATCAGCATGGAAGATCACACCTAAACGAGTTCAACTCCGATGAGCTAGCCGGAAAGTCTGTGGGGCGTCTTCTGGAGCGAGGTGCTGCTCTTGCACTCATGACGGAACGCTGGGCCAGCAGAGGAATCTGGGTTGTCGGTCGCGCTGATCCCGCTTATCCGTCGAGGATCAAGTCGTATCTTCAGCA
>JAEYQK010000106.1 GCA_023410055.1 Acidobacteriota bacterium | reverse complement strand
CGCGACGTTCCTTATGACCGGCCGACGACGACAATGGCACTCTTCCAGATGTGCGGGGAATGCGCGGCCGAATATCACGATCCAGCAAACAGACGTTTTCACGCACAACCGAATGCGTGCGCCGATTGCGGGCCTTCGCTGAAGTTGGTCGACAGCGATTCTCCGTCGGGTGTGCCAGAGTTCGATAACGCTGAATCGGCACTAGCGGTGATTCGTCGTGTTCGGGGACTGCTTCGCGAAGGACGAATTGTCGCAATACGCGGACTCGGCGGATTCCATCTCGCCTGCGATGCGCTGAACGAATCGGCAGTCAATCTCCTTCGCACTCGCAAGAAACGCAGTGACAAGCCGTTCGCGCTGATGATGCGAGATGTCGAGACGGTTGAGCGCTTTTGTGTCGTCTCGGAACTGGATCGCAAGGCGCTCACGTCACAAAAGCGTCCCGTCGTCATCTTGCCGCGCAAGGCCGGCTGTTCCCTTCCGTCGGCAATTGCTCCCGGTAACAACACCGTTGGCGTAATGCTTCCCTACACGCCGTTGCACTATCTGCTGTTTGGCGAGTCGATGGATGCTCCGCCAGAATTCGCTACGCTGGTGATGACGAGTGGCAACATTTCTGAGGAGCCGATCGTCACCAGCAATGAAGAGGCAGTTGGGCGTTTGCAATCCGTTGCTGATGCATTTCTGTTTCACAATCGCGACATCTACATGCGAACGGATGACTCGGTCGTTCGCACGTTCGAGGGCAAGGAGCGCGTTCTTCGGCGTTCGCGCGGGTACGTGCCGGAGACTATCGATCTCCACGAGCAGGTGACGGAGTTGATCGCTTGTGGCGCTGAACTGAAGAACACGCTTTGTCTCATAAAAGGACATCACGCGATTGTCAGCCAGCATATCGGCGATCTGGAGAACTACGAGACCCTTCAGTTCTTTGAAGAGACACTCGCCAACCTGAAGAAGCTCTTTCGCGTTGAACCGCACGCAATTGCGCACGATCTCCATCCGGGCTACATAAGTACGCGATACGCACTCGGGCTCGACAGACTGCCGAAGATCGGCGTGCAGCATCATCATGCGCACATCGCCAGTTGCATGGCCGAGAATGGGCTGCGCGGGAAGGTCATCGGCGTTGCGTTCGACGGTACAGGCTACGGAACCGATGGCAAGATATGGGGCGGCGAATTCATCGTGGCGGATTTTGCCGGATTCGAACGTCGTGCTCACTTTCGTTACGTTCCGCTTCCGGGAGGCGACGCTGCGATTCGCCAACCGTGGCGTTCGGCGATGGCGTATTTACACGATTGCGGTGAGTGCAGGCGGGAAATCTTCAACGGCGTTACCGAACGAGAGGTCGCGATCGTGCGCCAGATGCTTGATCGGCAACTGAATACAGTTGACACATCGTCTTGCGGTCGATTGTTCGATGCTGTCGCTTCGCTCTGCGGCATTCGCCACGAAATCAACTTCGAGGGACAGGCCGCAATAGAACTGGAGATGGTTGCCGATCCGGCAGTCGAAGGCGAATACCAGTTCGACATCGCAGGCAGCGATGCGCTCGAAATTGACTTCAGGCCAATGATCACGGCGATTGCGCACGAGACTGCGAGAGGTGCAACGGCGAGCACTATCAGTGCTAAGTTCCACAACACTCTGGCGAAAGTCATCGTTGAAGTCTGCGGCCGATTGCGGCAAGCTGATGATCTGAACCGCGTGTGCCTGAGCGGTGGAACCTTTCAGAACATGACGTTGCTCGGCAAGGCTGTGAACGGCCTGCGGGCGGGCGGATTTGACGTCTATTTGCATTCCAAGGTTCCGCCCAATGATGGCGGAATCTCGTTGGGTCAAGCGGTGATCGCGAACGAACTCCTGAAGCGAGGATAGGCTATGTGCCTGGCTGTTCCCGGCAAAGTGCTTGAAATATCGGATAACGATGGGTCACGGACTGGCAAAGTGCAGTTCGGTGGCATCGCTCGCGAGGCTTGCCTGGAGTATGTTCCTCAAGCGAGCGTTGGCGACTACGTTCTCGTGCACGTCGGCTTCGCAATCAGCATCGTGGATCCGGAAGAGGCCGCGCGTACTTACCAGTTGCTCGAAGAAATGGGGCAACTGAGCGAACTCAGGGTTCCTGACGATTCCGCGCAATGAAATATCTTGCAGAGTATCGGAACGAACGGCTGGCACGTGCAATCGTGCAGGAGATGCAGCGCGTGCTCACCCGCTCGTGGACCATCATGGAGATTTGCGGCGGGCAGACGCACTCGATCCTGAAGCACGGTATTGACGGACTCCTCCCTAAAGAAATCACACTTGTGCATGGCCCCGGGTGTCCGGTTTGCGTGACTCCGCTGGAGATGATCGACAAGGCCCACGCCATTGCGCGACAACCGAATGTGATCTTCTGTTCCTTTGGGGACATGCTGCGCGTGCCTGGATCGGAAGCCGATCTGTTCGCAATCAAGTCGCAGGGCGCTGACGTTCGCGTTGTCTACTCGCCGTTGGACTGCATCAAGATCGCGAAGGCCAACCCCGGTAAGCAGGTCGTGTTCTTTGCTATCGGGTTTGAGACGACGGCTCCGGCTAATGCGATGCTGGCGGCCAGGGCCAAGCGCGAGGCTGTCCGCAACCTTTCGCTTCTTGTTTCACATTCGCTCGTTCCTCCTGCGATCAACTTCATACTCGATTCGCCGAACAATCGTGTGCAGGCGTTTCTCGGACCAGGGCACGTGTGCGCGGTGATGGGCTTCCGCGAGTACGAGGTCATCAGCGAGCGACAGAAAGTCCCGGTCGTCATTGCCGGCTTTGAACCGCTGGACATTATGCAGGCGTTGCTCATGGCTGTCCGCCAACTTGAGGCCGGACGGGCCGAGGTTGAGAATCAGTACTCACGCGCGCTGGACCGGGACGGCAACGTTGCCGCTCGCAACCTCGTGTCCAAAGTGTTCGAGGTCTGCGATCGCCAGTGGCGCGGCATCGGCATGATTCCGAACAGCGGATACAGACTGGCCGCGGAGTATCGCGAGTTCGATGCCGAGGTGCGCTTTGCAATCGATGAAATCCGCACGGCAGAGCCAGAGACCTGCATCAGCGGGCTCATTCTTCAAGGACTCAAGAAGCCACATGACTGCCCTGCCTTTGGCACGCGCTGCACGCCGCAACGGCCACTGGGGGCCACGATGGTGTCCGGCGAGGGTGCGTGCGCGGCGTACTACAACTACGGCCGTACGATGGCCAATCGCAAATAGCCGCACCGCGTTGCGGAGAGATCATCGCTTGTGGCATTCCACAGACTGCAACCGAACATCGTTGCCGCCGGTGATGATCAGTTCGGTGCCGCCGCATTGGGCACAGTGGAGGACGATCTCGTCTGTAGAAAACGCCGTGCCGCAGCCAGCGCACTTGGCGGTTAGCTTCTCGTGGATGAACTTGAGGGTTGCGCCTTCGGCGGCAGTTCCGCGCGAGGCGTCAAGGAAGTGCTCCTGGATGTGATGGGGATCGTGGCCGGAAGCTTCGCCAACAACGATGGTCAACTGCTTAACGTGAGCGCCAGCAGGAGCCTTCTTGCAGGCGTCTCGAACCATAGCCTGAACTTCGGGGAATTCGTGCACCTAGACCTTCTCCATCTTCTCGTAGACGACCATGTCGTTTTCGCGGCAGAGTTCTTCGGGATGATAGCGCGGGATCGGGAACTCGGTCTGCTTGAATTCGACCGGCGCGGTTTTCTTGTCGACGAGGCCGAGCGCGACGGCGACGCCGTAAATGATGGCTTCGGGACGCGGCGGGCATCCGGGAATGTAGTAGTTCACGGGGACAACTTTTTCAACGGGGCCGAGGACGGAGTACGTGTCGTGCCAAATGCCTCCGCCGCAGGCGCAGGAGCCGATGGCGAAGACCAGCTTCGGTGCGGGCATGGCTTCGTAGGCGCGCTTGAGAGCCGTTGCAGTCGAACGCATGGCCGGCCCCTGACAGAGCATCACGTCAGCGTGGCGCGGCGACCCGACGAGTTTGATGCCAAAGCGTTCGACGTCGTAGTACGGCGTAAGAACGTTGAGGACTTCAATGTCGCAGCCGTTACAGCCGCCGCTATTGGCGTGGTATACCCACAGCGAGCGTCCGAACATCTTCTGGCACAGATTCTTCAGCATAGGTTCAGTCCAATTCGATCTCTACGTCATCAACCGGCGGCTCGCCGGGGCGATAGGCTTCCGAGTGGTACACCCAACGCTCGTTCGCCAGGTCGTCGAAGCGGTAGCCGGTCATCTTCAGCTTTTCGAGAATGCTCGGTTCTTTGAAGCAACGTCCGCAACGCTGGCATGTGCTCATGAAGAGTTCTAGCTTTTGTTGTAGGTCACCGATCTGATCAGTACCATTCTCGAACTCGTGGCTCATGGTGATGGCCTTCTCAGGACAGACGTCGGCGCAACGGCCGCAGTAAGTGCATCGTTGTCCGAGATATTTCAGAATGCGAAGTTCCTGACAGACGTCGAAGACGAGGATTTCGCGCGACGGACAGTTGTTGGCGCATCCGGCGCAGCCGATACACTTCTTGGCATCGAAAATGGGTCGCCCGCGGAAGTTCTCCGGCACAGGCTTCGCTTCCGCCGGATACGGCAGAGTAACTCGGCCAGCTTTCAAACAAACCAGCGTTTCTTCGAGTTTGCTGAACACGGACATCCACCCACCTCTTTAATGGCCGAAACTAGCCAGCACCAAAGCGAAAAACGAGATGCCAAGCAACGTTGCGAAATATCGAATCGCCTGGTCGATGCGGTAGCGCGCGTGGGTCGCAGCCACGAGCGTCACGAGCAAGACGAGGACGAATACCTTGATCCAGAAAAGCGGCCAAGCAATCGCGTGAGGAAGCGTCGAGCCCCACGGAATGAAGAGTGCGACGAACAGCGCGCTATAGATGACTAGCTTCGCCATCTGCGTGTACTTGAACAACGCGAGCTTTGGCCCGGAATACTCCATGAGCGCGCCTTCCATGATCTCCGTCTCGGCTTCAGAGATATCGAAGGGAACGCGCTGTACGTAGGCCTGCATCGAGAACAGCATCACAATCGCGAGGATCACGCCGGACCACGGGATGCCGGAAGCGAGGTATGGCGATCCGTGGAGAACGGCGTTGAGTTGGAATGATTGCGTGTGAATCGCGCCCGCGATAATCGCGACTGCAAAGAGCGGTTCGAGAGTGATCATGCTCATCATCTCGCGGCTGACACCAACGAGCGAATACGTCGATCCGGCGGCAAGGCCGGCGAGCATCGTGCAGATGCCGCATAGTGTCAGCAGGTAGACAAGCAGTAGGCTGTCGGCAGCGAGATCGAGCGGAGCGCTGAAGCCCATCGGGATCAGGCACGCCAGCGCGAGCATCGTTGCCAACGACAGATACGCAACGAAGCGCTGCATGATGGGCGTCTCACCGGACTCGATATCTTCTTTGCCGAGCAGTTTCAGCAGGTCGTAATAGGACTGCCAGATCGGCGGTCCTTTGCGAGACTGGATGCGAGCCGTCACTTTGCGCAGCACGCCCTGGAAGAACGGTGCAACGAGCAGGACGACGCCGACGTTCAGCAACGCTTTCACGATCGCCAGAATGATGGTGCGTTCCATGTCTTACACCTTCTTCCCTCGCGTCAGGCTGAGCAACTCAGCTTGCGACCACACTCTGGTCTGGCCGGAGCGCAGGTCAATAGTTTCCAGCCGGTCCGTGCAGGAGAAACACGGATCGATGCTGCCCAGCGAGATCGTCATGTCGGCAATCTGCTGGTCTTTGATCATCGCGGGAATGCCCTGCAAGTTCTGATAGGTTGGCGCGCGAACACGCCAGCGGCGTGGGCGATTGTTCTCGCCGGTGATAACGAAGTGATGGCTCTCGCCTCGCGGCGCCTCGACGGATGACAGGCCAATCTGGCCGACCGGCAGTTCCTCATCGATCCTCAGTTGCAGCGGGCCGGGCTCCATCTTTTCAAGGCACTGGCGGATGATCTTGATGGATTCAAATACCTCGCGCGCTCGAACCAGCAGACGCGACCAGACATCGCCGCCCTCGCCGGTGATGACGTCGAACTCGACGCGATCGTAGGCGGCGTAGGGATGGTCCTTGCGGCAGTCGATACCGACGCCTGCGGCGCGGGCTACGGGGCCGACAAGACCCATGTTCTTGACAAGGGCCTTCTCCGTGACGCCAACGCCGGCGGTGCGCTTCTGGATGTTTTTGTCTTTCCCCACAGCGGCGACGACGACGCGCCATTCGGCTTCGAGCTTGTCGAGAACCTGGCGGAGTTCGGCCTTGATCTCCGGAGTGATGTCCCAGCGAACGCCGCCAATCAGGCACAGGGCATAGGTTTTTCGATTGCCGCTGATCTTCTCGGCCATCCACATGATCGGCTCGCGGATGCGGAAGCTCTGCATGAACATCGTGTCGAAGCCGACGATGTGGCAGGCGAGTCCAACCCAGAGCAGATGGCTGTGCAGACGCTCGAGTTCGAGCATGATGGTGCGGATGTACTCGGCGCGTGGCGGCAACTTCAGGCCAGCGGCGTTCTCGACCGACTGCGCGTAGGTGACGTTGTGAACGCAGCCGCAAATGCCGCAGATGCGCTCGGCCAGCATCGGGATGTCGTTATAACTAAGGACGGATTCGGCGAGTTTTTCGATGCCGCGGTGAACCATGAATCCGCGGTACTCGCAGCCGCGTACCATCTCGCCTTCAACATAGAGACGGAAGTGCGCCGGTTCGTCGAGCGTTGGATGGAACGGGCCGAAGGGGATGACGGTGCATCCCTCGGGCGGTTCATCGAACTTGAACTCGCGGTCAGGGTCAAACTGCTCGGGAACCTCGTTCCAAGCGAAGTCTTTACGCAAAGGATGAACGTCGTCAGGCCAACCGTCCGGAAGAACCAACCGCTTCAGATACGGGTGGCCGACTGGCTCGATGCCGATGAGGTCGCGCATCTCGCGCTCCGCCCAATTGGCCGCGGGGACGACGCTGGAGATGCTGTCGAGCTTGGGGGCGTCTGCTGGGAGATAGCACATCACGCTGCAGAGCAGGTGGTCTTTGTCGAAGGCAAAATCGTGCGCGACGAGATAGTTGCCTGAGAATGGACGGTCGTCCAGGCCAATGCTGATGACGTAACGCGCGTCGAGATCGCGGAAGATGCACTCGCAGGCCCGTTTTACGTCGGAAGGCGATACATAGACGAACAGGCGGTTGTCTGCCGGCAGGTCGGCCCGCTGGATGGCGGGGCCGAGTTTGTCACGTAACTGATTCAGTCTCTCGCGAGCGATCATGTCAGCGCTCTTTCGCAACGGGTTCGGTTGTGCCGGGTTCGGGACGCGGTGCGCCTCCTATCCAGCGGAAATACCTGGTGACCTCGCCATAGAAGTTGCGGGCCACGTAACGATGGCATTCGGCTTCACGCGCATATCCGCAAAGCCACGGAGCGGCCTGCCTGCGTGATGCGCTGCCGAGTTTCGAGATGGAGTACGTCAGCAGGAACATGAGCGCGAGCACGGCGGCGACGATCAGAGGCGAGTAGACAGCCTTCGCACCGAAGTGCTGAATCCCGGGCAGTACGTATTGGTGCGGCTGGCTCGCAAGCGTTTCGCCGAAGCCCTGGCGACTGCGCTCCAGAGCCATCTGCACGAATCGCAGACCAAGAATCGGCATCAGCCCGAGAACGACGCAGAACAGAGCGAGCATGACCTGCGGCAACTGCATTATGAAGCCGACTTCAAGCCGCTGCTTCTTCCCTGCTTCTGCTTTGACTAGATCGCTGGTGCGCGAGAGGAAGCTTACACCGAAGAACTTGATCAATGTCGCCAGCGTAAGCGCGCTCGTGAGAATCGCAATGATTGCGCAGACGCCGAGATAGCGGGCGGTGGTGCTGCCCTGAATGGCTGCGATGAACATCGTCCATTTGCTGGCGAAGCCGTTCGATAGTGGCACGCCGGAGATGGAGAACGATGCAATCAGAGCGGTGAGCCCGGTCAGCGGCATGTATTTCATCAGGCCGCCCAGCTTGTTCAGATCCTGCGTGTCGGTCGCGTAGAGCATCGACCCGGCGTTGAGGAAGAGCAGGCCCTTCATCATGCCGTGGTTAAGAACATGGAAGAGCGCGCCGGTGAGTGCAATCGTTGCTAATGCCGTGGCGGCGGGAGTCCCTGCGCCGAGCAAGGCCATGCAGACGCCGACTCCAAAGAGTACGTAGCCGATCTGGCCGATGCTGCTGAAAGCGAGCAGACGCTTGGATTGCTCCTGTCGCATGGCGTTCATCGTGCCGGTGAAGAGCGTGATCGTTCCAAGGATGCAGATCAGGAATCCCCACTTCCACATTGGATAATCAGCGGCAGCGCCGGCTGGTACGAGCCAGAGGAAATAGCGAATCACGCCGTAAGCACCGGTCTTGATCATGACGCCGGAGAGCATTGCGCTGACAGGCGATGGTGCGGCAGGGTGGGCGTCCGGAAGCCAGACCTGACCGAAGGGCCACATGCCCATCTTGATCCCGAAGCCAATCAGGAAGAAAAAGAACGCGAGTGCCACCGCGCCTGGTTCAGCGGCGAGAAGCGTCGGCAGCTTGGAACTGACGGTGTCGAAGTCGTACTTGACGCTGACATCGTGCGTGACGTTGACGCCGGCGATGGCCAGCAGTTCCGCGCCGATCATCGTGGCGGCGCAGGCGACCTGCATCATCATGAGGTACTTGTTTGCCGCGCGGATGTTCTCTTTCTTCTTCCACTCGTAGCGGATGAGGGCGTAGCCGGGCCAGGTCATCATCTGCCAAAAGATGAAGAAGAACCACATCATGTCCGTTGTGCTCAGCAACCCGTACATGGCTGCAAGGAACATGAGGAAGTACGGGTAGTAACGCCCTACGCCGTATTCCTTGTAGTGCTTCATGTAGGTGATCGAGTAGAACGCAGCGGGCAATGCAACGAGGGCCGCGACGGTGAGGAATATCGAAGTTAGCCCATCAACGTAGACGCGAAGAGCAAAGCCGATCTTGGGCATCGCCCAGAATGCAGCGGCGTGCTCGGACGGACCGAATCGAAGCACGTGGATCACAGCCCAGAAGATGAGGCCAGAAGTCGTTGCGGTAAACAGAAATGCGAGCCATCCCGCAAGCGTCTTGCTGCGTGAGACGAGCAACGTGAGTACTGCTCCGGCAAGGCAGATGATGATCGACGCAACGACGGCTTTTTCCGGAGTGAGAATCATACGTGCACTTCCTCAGTGCGCCGGGTGCGCGTCGTCCCGATTCCCTGCTTGGCAGACATCAGTTCGCAGAGAAGTTCCAGAAGTACGTCGAGCGTCGTCTGCACTGTCTTCGTAAGATCGGCTGAGGCTTTCAGCGACTCGGGTTGAACGCCGAGAAGCAACGCCTTGGTCGTTCCGTTCGATTCCACCCACTTCGACAACAACCCGAGCGAGATCTTGTGCGTTGAGAGCTGGGGAAACTTTGATGCCATCTCGTCTGAATCGAGCAGGACGAATGAGCCTGGCTCTGCACCGAATTCGACTGCGTCGAGAAAGAGGACGGTATCGAAGCCTTCGTCGGCAATGCGTCCGATGAAGCGCTCGGGAGTGTTTCCGGCGACAATGACGTCGGGCAGGCCATTCGAGACAAGTTGTTCGGCAAGACGCACGCCGAAGCCGTCGTCGCCGTAGTCGATGTTTCCGACGCCAACGATGGCAACGCGTCCGCGAAGCACACTCTCGAGTTGTTGGCGAATGTCCGGCATCAAATGTCCTCGCCCAATTTCTTGATCTGTTCGTAGGTGAATACGGGGCCATCGACGCAAACGTAAGCGACGCCGATGCAGCAGTGTCCGCACTTTCCCACACCACACTTCATGTAACGCTCGAGGGTGGAGACGATGTCTTTCTCCTGGAAGCCCATGCCCAGCAGGTCTTTGATCACGAAGCGGAACATGATGGGCGGGCCGCAGACGAACGCAGTCGTGTTCTCAACGGCGACTTCTACCCCCGGCTTTTTGAACAGGCTGCCGACGACACCGACGTTGCCGTCCCACGAATTGTCGCCGCGATCCACTGTGAGATAGCATTCGACCCCGGCGGCTTTCTCCCATTCGCGCAGATTGGGAACGTACATCAGCTCTTTCGGCGTCTTGGAGCCGTAGAAGATCTGTATGCGGTTGTACTTCTCGCGATTGGCCAGAGCGTAAATGATGCAAGAACGCAGCGGGATGAGGCCGATGCCACCGGCCACGAACACGAGGTTGCGCCCGTAATAGTCTTCCATCGGGAAGCCGTTGCCATAAGGACCGCGGATGGCGAACTTGTCTCCGGCTTTGAGTGAGTGCAGGGCGGAGGTGCAACTGCCGACCTGGCGCACGGTGAAGAATGTTTCTTCTTCCGTGGGACTGGGTGGCAGCGAGGTTGGAAATTCGCCGACGCCGAAGAGCGATACCTGCGCGAATTGTCCCGGGCGGAAGCGCTTGAAGGCCTTCTGCTCGGCGGGGTCTTCGAAGCGCCAATAGAAAGTCTTCACCTCGGCGATCTCGGAGACGACCCGATCGAGCACCGCTGTCTTCGGCAGATAGATGTTCTCAGTGGCTGACTGGCACATGCTCTTCCATCTCCACGGTTGCACGACGGATCGATTCGACGACGCTGGGCATGCCTATGTCGCCATGACACACGGCAACGCAGCGACCACAGCCAACGCATGCCATTGAAAGTTCGCGCTGAATGAAGTAATGCGCTAGCTTGCGGAAAAAGCGACGGTTGCGACGGTCATGCACGGCACGGCGTGGATTGAATCCACCAGCCATGCGCGTGAAGCCGTCAAGAGCACAGGCATCCCAGATACGGACGCGCTCGACTTCCCCGCTCCCAGTCTTGCGATCGCTCACCGTAAAACAAGTGCAGGCCGGGCAGACGTAGGTGCAGCCGCCACATTCCATGCACTTGCGACCGATCTCTTCCCACGCGCTTTCAAGGGCCTTCCCTTGCGAGATGTAGCGAACCGTTGCCGAGAACCAACTGGTGGTCTGGTCTTTGAAGCGCGTACGAACTCTGTCAAGTATGCCGCGTCGCCTTACGACGTCTTCAGCGACGGCTTTCTTGAAGATGGCGTTCTTGAACAACGCCTCGCCGGCATCGGTTCCTGCGACAGCCATGAACTTGCCGCCGAGATCCATCAGTTGCAGATCGAAATGCTCACGAGCGGCGGGGCCAGTATCGGCACACACACAGAAGCACTCGTCGCCGATGTCGCGGTCGGTATCCGTGCAGACGACGTTCACGAGGAACAAGTTTCTGCGGTGGTTCTCGTAGTAGATATCGCGGAACTCACGTCCCAGATAGAAGCGGTCGAGGTGATTGATTCCAGCAACATCGCACGAACGAATGCCGAATATTGCACGCTTCGGCTCTTCGTAGGAGGGCTCGATCTTGATCTCGCCGTCTCTTTGGTGAACCTTGAGCAGCGGCTCAATGTGCGGCAGAACGTAGCGCTTCGGCGGATAATACGGATTCGCAAGATGAATCTGCACGAGATCTTTGTTGGCGTCCGTTACGGTTTCGAAGCGGGTGTCGCGCTCGCGGCCGCAGAACGGAGCGATGACCTCGTATCCCTGCACGCGCAGCAGATCGATGATCTTCAGAACATCGGCACCTTCGACGATGCGAGCCTTCATGCGATCTTCTCCACGCGAACCGGCACGGTCCGGTCAGCATCTCCGGCGGCACCGAAGATGTTCTTTTCAACTTCAGCCATAAAATAGGGCACGAACACGGTGCCCTCCCTGATCTCCGGCGTAACGCGAGCAGTAGCCTCGGCCGAGCCTTTCGCCGCCGCAAGACGGATCATCTCTCCGTCTCGAATACTCAACCGCTTTGCGTCGCCACTGTTGATCTCAACGAACCCCCTGGGATAGTCGAGGAAGAGTATGTTGTATTCGCGCCGGAGCGTTTCACTCTTCAGAACAAGCGCGTCCTGGTGCCAATAGTAGAGCGAATGTCCGAAGACGAGCCGGAATGGATACACACTCGACGAGGGCGCTGGCGAGGGCAGGGGGACGGGGGAGAACGAAAACTTTCTCCCGGTCATATTGCCGTTGTAGAAAAGCGTAGGCGTGCCAAGTGGTTGCTCTTTCGTGCAAGGCCACTGTCGACCGTAGTCGCGCTCAAGGTTAGCGTATGTGGCACCGCTATAGAAGGGCACGACTTGACGAATTTCGTTCATCACATCGGCAGCCGACGCATAGTCCCAAGCCGCTCCCATGGTTCGGCCGACCTCCGCAACCTGTTTCCAGGCTGGCATCGGACCAGATGGGCCATCGACAACTTTCTTTGCAAGTTGAATGCGCCGCTCGGTACTGGTGAAGGTCACGTCCTCTTCGCCGTAATTCACCGTTGGCAGCACTACCGTCGCATATCGGGAATCGTCTGTGAGGAACGGGTGTTGAGCGACGACAAAATCAAACTCGGGGATTGTCTTGTGTGCTTCGCCAAACAACGCCGATCGCACCGGATTGTAGCGGCACAGCCACAGTGCCTTGACCGTGCCGTGCGCACGGTCGGTGAGTACGGTGCGCGCGCCTATGCCGGGACACGTAGGGAGCTTGGCCTTCCAGATCGTTTCGAGCTTCGTTCGGCAGCTTTCGTCGGTGACTTTGCAATACCCGGGGAAACGGTCGGGTAAAATCCCCATATCACAGACGCCTTGAAGATTGTTCTGCTCTGAAAGCGCGAAGATGCCGCCACCTGTTTTGCCCAAGTTACCTGTAAGCAGAACCATATTGATCAGAGCACGGACAGTCTCGGATTGGCGCGCCTCGACGGTGGAGAACAATGTTGCCGACGCTTTACCACGCGCGAACATCACTGCGGCTGCTTCGATGTCATCAGCGGGAACGCCACAGATGTCGGCTGCCCTAAGCAGGTCATACTCCCGTACGTGAGTAGCGAATTCCTCGAAGCCGCTGCAATTATCCCTGACGAACCCGCGGTGCAGAAGTCCGCGATCAAGGATGATCTTTGTCATGGCTCCGTAGAGCACCGCTTCGGTATCAGGCCTAATGGGCAGGTAGATGTCTGCGCTCTCGGCGATGCGGTTCTTACGGGTGCCGACAACGATTAGCTTGGAACCGTTGATCTTGGCGCGAATGACAGCGCCCCCCACGGTCGGCAGTTTGCGGAAGAGATCAACCGCGTCGACCAGGATTACGTCGCTGTGCCCAAGGTCGGCTATGGAGTTCGTCGAAGCCGCAACTCCGATCGTGTCGAGCAAGACATTGACGGAGTTGTTGCAGTAAACTCCTGTGCCGTGATCGACGTTGCTTGTACCTATGACAGCCCGTGCGAGTTTCTGGAGGAGATAAGCCTCTTCATTCGAGCAGCGGGGCGAGACCAGGAAAGCGATGGAATCAGGACCGTACAGATCGCGTATGTGACGGAGGCGGGTGGCAATGAAGTGTAGCGCTTCGTCCCAGGTGGCCTCTTTCAGGGTGCCATTTCTGCGAATGAGCGGCGTCTTGAGGCGATCCGGCGAACTAGCGACTTCGTGCAAATGCCAGCCGCGAACGCAAACTCTTCCCTTATTGGTGGGGTGAGAAATGCTCGGGTAGGCACCTATGACGCGGTTGCCTGACGTCTCCAGATACAAACCGCAGCCAACTCCACAGAACGTGCAGGTGGTCAGGCTATGGGCCATTCAAACCTCGCTGTTTGCGCGTTCTACTGCCTACAACCCAGTAACATCACCGGCCCTACGACGCTTTACCGACTAATTTAGTGCTTTCGGTAACCCAAAGAAGTGACCTGCATCACTTTCCGACGTAAGCAGAGTATCAGTGTTCCTGTTTCGGGAAACGAACCTCTCTCGAATTTTTACTGAGACGCATAACCGACAAGCTGTTGCGTGGTAGTAACATGGTAGCCAACGGGGGCCGTCCTCGGAAGGAGGTGTCCCATGATGCCAGCCACCTCTGCGGCTCTGAGTCTTGAGCCGCTCGCCAGAATTGACAGAGTTATTTTCCCAACCGACTTTTCGGCCTGCGCCCAGGCAGCTCTACCCTATGCCTGCGTGCTGGCTCAACAGAACAATGCAACGCTACATCTGGTGAATGTTGTCGGAACGCCAATCCCGGCTGGCCCCCTCGGAGTTCCCTACATGGAACCCGCGATGGAGGAGGAAATAGCACGACGAGATCTGGCGGCTTTGGCAGATAACGAAATGGTCAAAACGGTGCGCCACGAAACCAGCATTCATCGTGGCGCGATTTGGAACGCGGTGTGCGGGGTCGCGCGTGAGCAAGACGGAACTTCGGTAATAGTGATGGGAACTCACGGACGCCGAGGAGTCCGACAGCTCATTCTTGGGTCTGTAGCAGAACAGGTATTCCGGCGCTCGGATTGTCCGGTAATGACGATCGGTCCCGGCGCGAGCAAGACCGGTCCCACGAACGGCAGGTTCGGAACCATTCTGCTGGCGCTTGATCTATCCCCAAAATCGCTGGAACTCGCAAAATGGGGACACCTGATTGCCGCACAAAACAAATCTCGACTGATCTTTTTCCATGCTGCCCAAGAGAACACTGAAATGTCAGCCGCTGTCCCGAACTACTTGGAAGAGGCTGTCGCTTCAGCAAGGAAGCGAATTTCACCGCTGTTGCCCAAAGATGTGCCGTGGTGTGATATAGCCATCAAGATCGGAGAGCCGGATGAAAGAATTCTCGAGACGGCTGCTGACAGGAACGCTGATCTCATCATCATCGGAGCGCATCATGGGGCGACGCTTGCCGCTCATTCACCATGGAGCTGCGCGCATGAAGTCGTTTGCGCGGCGCCGTGCCCAGTGCTGACTGTCAGTCATTGAGAACGGGGTTCGCTTTCAACAGGTTTCGGAGCGGGAGGATTGCGAGGCTTCGAAACCTGTTTTTTATCCCAACAAGAAGAGCGTGCAACTTCTGGGGCCTTGGGCGCCCATAACAAGCGACTGTTCGATATCGGCGGTTTTGGAAGGTCCGGAGATGAAGACCCCGAATCCTGGTCGTTCAATTCTCAGTCGATCGTAGGCCTGATGCATGGTATCTACGAGTTGTCCGGCGGGAACAACGAGAACGAGGTGTTGAGCGATAACGAAGATAGCGCGCTGCGGGCCTAACGCACGGCCGGGAATCCAGACGGCTCCGTTCTCGGCCACACCGAAATCGCCGGGAAGTATGGCTACATCAAGACCTTCAAGCTCGTGCGGCCTGCCCAGGCTGGCAACCTCGACAGTGGACCGTCCAACACCGTCGACGAGAGAAACGATTCCTTCGGCATTCGCGTAAGCTTCACTCTTGGCCAACTCCGCATTCGCTTCCGCAGAGCTCTGGACGCGAAGGAACTTGCCTCCGACCGAGGTAAATGTTCCCGCAAACTGGGACTCCGGATCTGAGCAAACAATGCCGGCAGGAGGCTCTGGCAACGGCGACAATGGAGGAGAACTGCGGCGCAAAGTAGCCAGCATCTGATTGCGGCTGCTCATAGCGCCTCCTTCTTTGCCAGTTCACGGAACGTCTGCTTTGGGGCGGGTGGCAGTTCCCGCTGGCGTCCCCAGTCATTGAGGCGGTTATAAACAATACTGCGTGGGGCGATGCGCATGAACCAGCGCATGAGTCTTCCAGCCAGTCGATAAGCCCATGGACGCGCCAGCACCCATCCCATCACTTTCATAGCGAGGCGCTTTCGCAGCGGCACGGCTTTCTTACGGACCAGAACTTGACGGAATTCATAGAGTTCGTGGTGCAGATCGATCTTCACCGGGCACACATCGGAGCATGATCCACAGAGGCTGGAGGCAAACGGCAGGCTTGCGTATTTCTCCGCATCGCGCTGGGGGGCAAGCAGCGATCCAATCGGGCCGGGAACGATGTATCCGTAGCTGTATCCTCCTGAACGCCGAAATACCGGACAGGTATTCATGCACGCTCCGCAGCGGATGCATGTCAGCGAGCGCCGAAACGTATCCTGAGCCAGAATCTCGCTGCGGCCATTGTCGACGATGATGACGTGCAACTCCCCGCCCTTCATCGGGCCATGGAAGTGTGTGGTGTACGTGGTCACAGGCTGGCCGGTGGCACTTCGAGCGAGCAGACGCAGGAATACTCCGAGGTCCTTCAGCCGGGGAATGATCTTTTCAAAGCCCATGCAGGCTATGTGAATGGGTGGCAGGCTGGTGCCCATATCGGCATTGCCTTCGTTTGTGCAGACGACGAATCCGCCCGTCTCGGCGATGGCGAAATTGACTCCGGTCAACCCGGCTTGCGCTGACAGAAAGCGCTGCCGCAGGTGCTGGCGAGCAGCTTCTGTCAGATACTTTGGATCCCAGGCGCCCTTGTCCGTTCCCAGCTGTTCGTAGAACAGCTCACCGATGTCTTCCTTCTTGAGATGAATCGCGGGAAGGACGATGTGGCTGGGCGGTTCATGACGCAGTTGGACGATGCGTTCGCCAAGGTCCGTGTCGGTAACCTCGATGCCGCGGGCCTGAAGATACGGATTCAGGTGGCACTCTTCCGTCAGCATCGATTTCGATTTCACAAGCCGAGTCACGCCCCGTTCGGCAAGTATCCTGTGCACAATGGCGTTGTGTTCTTCGGCATCACGGGCCCAGTGGACCTTTATGCCGTTGGCCGTTGCGTTCTTCTCGAACTGTTCAAGATAATTGGCAATTCGCGAGAGTGTATGAGCCTTAATTGCGGATGCTGTTTCGCGCAGCATCTCCCATTCAGGAATACTGGCAGCCTGACGATCGCGCTTCAGACGAACGAACCAGAGAGCCTGATCGTGCCAGTGCGTACGCGGTTCGTCTGCGGCAAAAATCGCCGCTTTTTCAGGATGGCTGCTCATGACAGCCTCGCGCCTTCCAGAATCTCCGCAACATGCATCACGCGAAGGGGCCTGTTGCCACGCTCGATCAGGCCCTGCAAGTGCATCAGGCAGGACATGTCCACGGCGGTGATAACTTCGGCGCCGGCACTCTCGTGGTCGGCGATGCGGTCGCGCCCCATTAGTGACGAAACCGCCTCTTCCGTTACGGCAAACGTGCCTCCGAATCCACAGCACTCATCCGGACGCGTGAGTTCTACCAGTTCGATGCCGCGCAATTGCTCCAGTAGGCTACGAACTTTGTTGAATGGCTTGATCATTCGTTCGGACGATCGCGCATTCCTCAGTTCCCTCAAACCATGACAGCTCATGTGCAGTCCGACCTTCTTCGAAAATTCACCGTCTACCTTCTGCACCTTCGCAACATCCACCAGATACTCACAAAGCTCAAAGGTATTCGCACGGAGATGATCGAACCCGGGCTTCCCACTTAACCATTGGTCATAGTGATTGCGCACCATCGAGACACAACTTCCCGAGGGACAGATGACTTGGTCGTAGTTCGCAAAGATGCGCAGAAACTTCTCGGCAAGAGGGCGCGCGTCTTCGGCACAACCGGAATTTGCCATCGGCTGTCCACAGCAAGTTTGCTCTTGGGGATATTCCAGCGAGATACCCAACTTGCGAAGAACTCGCAAGGTGGCGAGCCCAACCGAAGGGTAGAACTGGTCGATATAGCAGGGAATGAAAAGAGCGGTCTTTGGCATTGTCCGTAGCACCTGTCCCGAACGCTCAGCCGTCTTCAGAATCAGATGCAAGTTATGTCATGCCAAGCGGCAACTTGCGGCGCCGCGCTTTTCGAGATAGCGCTGGTGATACTCCTCTGCCCGGTAAAATTCTCCTGCCTGCTGAATCTGGGTCACGATCGGGCGGTCCAGTCGCCCGCTGGCTTCGAGCTCTCGCTTTGATTCCCGTGCGATTGCTTCCTGCTCGGGAGAGTGAAAAAAGATCGCGGAGCGATACTGAGAGCCATAATCTGGCCCCTGACGATTCAGAGTAGTGGGGTCATGAAGCTGCCAGAAAGCTTCGACGAGCTGTTTGTAGCTGACCTGGGCAGGGTCAAACTCCACGAGCACCGATTCCGCATGACCGGTCGTGCCGGTACATACATCGCGGTAGCTCGGATTTAAAGTATTCCCGCCACTGTAGCCAACGGTGACGTTTGTGACTCCTTTGACCGCCCGGAACTCGGCCTCAACACCCCAGAAACACCCTGCCGCGAATGTAGCCTTCTCCATCAATGCCTCCCTTGGGATAGACGCCATGCCCAGCACCCAGATGCAAAACTTCCAGTCCGAGTCATCGCAGAATGGGTTATTATGGCGACGAATAGCAGAGCGGCTCACGGCCGCGTGATGGTTGTTAGCGGTCTTTCGTCCATATTCGCAAAAGTTTCGATAGAGCCTCACTGCTCATGTCTCTAAACAGCACCCGAAAGTCGACGAAGATTCCGCGAATCCTGGCGCTCACTTACCTTGCGTTCTCGACCATCTGGATCGTGGGAACGGATCTTTTTGTAGGTATCTCCTTTCGGGACGAGTTTATCCACATCGGCAAGGGGATGCTGTTTGTCTCTGTTACAGCGCTGCTTCTCTACGCTGCGGCCAAGTATCACATCAACACAGCTACAAAAACAGAGAAGACACTCACTCACATATTTGAACAATCCCAGATCGGAATTGTTCTTATGAATCTAGAGGGACAACTGGTCGACTGCAACGACGCTTTCTCCCGATTTCTTTGTTCTCCGAAGAACGAGCTAATCAACACTTCAATTCGAGACTGGATCGCTCCCGAACAACTGGACGAGGCCAATCGACTGTTTGAGCTTCTGGTCGAGAAGAGAATCGCATACAAATCAGAACGGAAGTATCACCGGCGGGATGGGCAGGAAGTTTGGGGAACCGCATCCGCATCGCTGATCGAGGGCACGGGAAAAAATCGCGGTCTTGTGGTGATGATGGTTGAAGACGTCACCACATCGAAGCACTCGCATGACGCGCTCGCCAGAAGCGAATCCAGACTTCGGCGCCTCGTTCAGTCTGACATCATCGGTGTCCTGTTCTGGGATCTAGACGGCAGGATGAAGAACGCTAATAAGGCGTTCTTGGATATCGTTGGCTATTCGGAAGAAGAAATCGGAAAGCTCAAGTGGAGAGACATCACTCCTCCGGAATATGAGCAATTGGACGAGGATGCAGTTCGACAACTCAGGGACAACGGCGTTTTCCGTACATACGAGAAAGAGTTCATCCGAAAGAACGGCTCAAGAATCCCGGTCATGCTCGGTGGGGCATTATTCGAGCGAGGTGGTAGCGAGGGCGTCGCCTTCGTGCTTGATCTATCCAATCTGAGAAAAGCACAGCAGGAGATCATTCGCCTGGCGCGGATTGTCGAGAGCGCCGATGATCCGGTGATTTCACTGTCAGTGGAAGGCGATATTCTCACTTGGAATCGAGGTGCAGAGCGACTCTACGGCTACAAAGCTCTTGAAATCATCGGCAAGTCGTTCTCGACCCTGTTCCCTTCCGATCACGCTCAGGAAGCCGCCTCGGTGCTGGACATCGTCAAACGAGGTCGAACGCTGGACCACTTCGAGACTAGTCTCCTGACACGATCTGGAGAATCGAAACCGGTCGCAGTGACCGTCTCTCCGATGCGAGACGCTTCAGGCAATTTAATCGGCAGTTCTACGATGGCTAGGGACCTAACCGCGCAGAAGCACGCACAGGAGATGGAACGGCAGTTCCGGCAGGCGCAGAAGCTCGAGTCCCTTGGACGCCTGGCCGGAGGGATAGCACACGACTTCAACAACATTTTGACGGTGATCGGATCCTACGCTCAGTTGGCCGAATGCGAGCTTCCGCCAAACCACCCTGTTTGCGATCACACACAGCAGATACTGAAGGCGACGGATAGGGCAGCAGGCCTGACTCGCCAGATGCTTGCATTCAGCAGAAAGCAGCTTCTCGCTCCCAAGATCATCGATCTCAACAACGTCATCAGGGAAACGGTAGATATGGTCCGAAGGCTCATTGGAGAGCCCATCCGAGTTTCGTTCCGCGCCGCCGATCATTTGTGGCCCATCAATGCGGATCCGGACCAGATGACGCAAGTACTTCTCAACCTCTGCGTCAACGCTCGGGACGCCATGCCCGACGGTGGGCGATTGAGCATAGAGACCAAGAACATCGAGATAACGTCGGGTTCGAAACGAACCAACCTTGGCCCGGGCCACTATGTACTCCTTTCGGTTGCGGATACAGGCACGGGAATGTCTCGTGAATTACAGGAAAAGATTTTTGAACCGTTCTTCACGACCAAGGACGTTGGGAAAGGGACTGGACTTGGGCTTGCGACTGTCTACGGCATAGTCAAGCAGAGCGGCGGAGACATTATCGTAACGAGCGAACCTGGTAACGGCTCTTGTTTCGAAGTGTTCTTCCCGAGAGTGGATGAGTCCCTGGCAAAAGCCATTGAAAGTTCTACACCAGCCGAGCGCGGAAACGAAACGCTCCTGGTAGCCGAAGATGAGACTGCATTACGCACCTGCATGTGTCACTTCCTGCAGCAGCGCGGATATAAGGTCCTGAATGCAGCGTCAGGTGAAGACGCAGAGCACCTCGCCGGTTCGTTCGCTGGGAAAATTGACCTGCTCATCACAGATGTCGTGATGCCGAAGATGACGGGAAGACAACTCTCAGAGAAGCTAAGCGTTGTCCGCCCCGGACTCAAGACACTCCTGATGTCGGGCTACACTGACGAAGCCATCGAACCTGAAATGCTGACCGACCATATAAGATTTGTTCAGAAACCGTTCTCTCTGAACGAACTCGCCCACGTTGTCCGGGACATGCTGCATTCCGACTAGGCATGTAAATCTCTGTTCGTCAGAAGCTCACGGCCGTCGCCCTTATCCGCGTCGTCTTCTGTCATTTCTCCGGCTAGTCCTGCCAACAAAAGTCCGACCCAAAAAAACAGGCATAGCCCAGCCGCCCAGAAAAGCGTTGTGAACAACACATCGAGATTCACTGATACCTCCGCCTCGCACCGTCATTGGCGATTCGCGTCGATCACACTTCAAGACGCGATCTCGGACACAAATGCGTCCTGCTCCTGCGAGAGTTCACTCAGAACGAGTCGAATTTCCCTTATCAGCCGATCGCGCACCTGCTGCGGAAGGCTATCGAGAGACTCCTTCAACTCGTCCAGTACTTGGGCCGGCTCGGGTACAAACTCTAATCGGCACATCTGAACAAACTCCCTGACCTCAATAACACTCAGGGAGCGAAAACACTCGGAACGGCTGTTATGAATTTGTAAAGAATGGTAATGACTAGTCCGCAGCGCTCGGGTCTGGACGCATCGCTCGCGCTCGCCTTTTACGTGCTTCCCGCCAGTGATTCACGCGAAGTCTCATCCGATCAAGATAGAGATAGACGACGGGCGTCGTAAACAGCGTCAGCATCTGGCTGACGATCAGTCCGCCGACGATCGTGATACCGAGCGGGCGCCGCAATTCGGCTCCAGTACCCCCACTCAAGGCGAGCGGCAGGCCACCAAGCATAGCGGCCATCGTTGTCATCATGATCGGACGGAAACGCAGAAGACACGCCTCGTGGATCGAGTCTTCCGGATTCTTGCCTTCCTTGCGCTCCGCTTCCAGCACGAAGTCGATCATCATAATTGCGTTCTTCTTGACGATTCCGATCAGCAGGATAATGCCGATCAGAGCGATGATTGTCAGGTCGGTATGCGTGATGAGGAGAGCAAGGATCGCTCCGACACCCGCGGACGGCAGCGTCGACAGAATCGTTATGGGATGAATGTAGCTTTCGTACAACACACCCAGAACGATGTAGACAGTGATGAGCGCAGCCACAATCAAAACCGGCTGGGACTTCAAGGAATCCTGAAATGCTGCAGCCGTCCCCTGGAAACTTGCGTGAATGGAGCTCGGAAGATTTATCTCTCTCTGCGCCGTATTGATGATCCTCGTAGCGTCACCAAGCGAAATACCGGGCGTGAGATTGAAGGAAAGCGTCACCGCCGGAAACTGTCCCTGATGCGGAATCACAAGGGGCGAGTTTGACATTCCGAAACGTACAAAAGTCGAGAGCGGGACATTCGTTCCGTTCGCGGCCCGTACGTAGATGTTCCGTAGCGCATCAGGATCTTGATTGAACCTGCGATCAACCTCCATCACGACGTGGTACTGGTTAAGTTGCTTGTACATCGTCGAGACCTGGCGCTGTCCGAAGGCATCGTAGAGTGCGTTGTCGATCGCCTGTGGCTGAATTCCGAGGCGCGCAGCCGTGTCTCGGTCGATTTCCACGTCGGATGACAACCCCTTGTTCTGCTGATCGACATTCACGTCTTTCAATTCGGGAAGCGAGCGGAACTTCTGCATGACTTTTGGAACCCATGCATTCAGTTCCTGCAGGTTCTCGCCCTGCAAAGTGTATTGGTACTGCGCCTGGCTTTGCCGCCCGCCGATTTGCAGGTCTTGCGCGGACTGCATGAAGAGTGTAGCCCCCGGAACAACAGATAGCTTGCCACGCAGACGCGCAATGACCTGATCCGCCGAGATCTTGCGTTCGCTCAGCGGCTTCAACGTGATGAACATGCGCCCGGTGTTCTGAGTTCCACCGCCACCCGAGAAGGTAACGACCTCCTGAACCGCCGGGTCCCTCCTAACAATCGCCGCGAATTGCACCATCTTGTCGCGCATCGCGCTGAACGAAATGTCCTGCGCGGCCTGGATGGAGCCCATCACTCGACCTGTGTCCTGCTGAGGGAAAAAGCCTTTCGGGACGACTATGTAGAGCGCAATGCTCAGAGCAGCCGTGCCTATCGTTATTCCGAGAGTGATTGCCTGATGTCGCAGCACCCATCGCAGCATCCGATCATAAGTCTTCAGCACCATGTCGAAGACATGCTCGCTCCAGCGGAACAGCTTTCCGTGTTTCTGCTGCTCTACCGGTTGCAGGAACTTCGCGCAGAGCATCGGAGTGGTAGTAAGCGAGACGACCAAGGAAACTGCAATCGCCACGCTCAGCGTGATCGCGAATTCGCGGAACAGCCTACCGACGATGCCGCCCATCAGCAGAATCGGAATGAAAACGGCAACCAGCGACGTGCTCATCGAGAGCACCGTGAAACCGATTTCGCGCGCACCGCGAAAGGCAGCTTGCACCGGTCCCATGCCCAATTCCATGTAGCGGGTAATGTTCTCGATTACGACGATCGCGTCATCGACAACGAATCCCGTGGAAATTGCCAGCGCCATCAGCGATAGGTTATCGAGGCTGAAGCCAAGCAGGTACATCGCTCCGAAGGTGCCAATCAGCGAGAGCGGTACCGCGATACTGGGAATGAACGTGGCCCACAGATTTCGCAGGAATACGAACACTACGAAAACTACGAGGATAATCGACAGGATCAGCGTGAACTCGATGTCCGCGACAGATGCCCTGATTGTCGAGGTCCGGTCCATCACCACGCCGATGTGGATCGCAGGTGAAATTGAGGCCTGGAGCTGCGGCAGCATCGAATAAATGCGATCGACCGTCTGGATGATGTTGGCGCCCGGTTGACGCGATAGCACGAGAAGTACAGCTGGTTTGCCATTGGCGAGCCCTGCGTTGCGAACGTCCTCCACCGAGTCTTGCACGTCAGCAACGTCGCCAAGACGCACGATCGCGCCGTTGTTCTGAGCTACGATGAGCGAGCGGTATTGGTCTGCCGTGAACAGCTGATCGTTTGCCGTTATCGGCCATGCATCTGTCGCGCCCGAGATCTGTCCTTTCGGTCTATTCGCATTAGCCTGAGTGAGCGCAGTACGAATGCGGTCTAGTCCGATGCCGAGCTTGTTCGCAAGCATCGGATTAACTTCGGCTCGCACTGCTGGTCTCGCGCCTCCGCCCACGAATACCTGGCCGACACCTTCTACCTGCGCCAGCTTCTGGGCAAGGATCGAGTCAGCCGCGTCATACATTTGCGGAAGCGTGTAACGGTCGGACGTGAGCGCCAGGATCATCACCGGAGCGTCAGCCGGGTTCACCTTGCGATAGTTAGGATTGTTCGGCAGATTTGTCGGCAGTTGCCCGCGCGCAGCATTGATGGCTGCCTGTACGTCGCGAGCGGCCGCATCGATATTGCGGTCCAGGTCGAACTGGAGAGTGATGTTCGTGGAGCCGAGTTGGCTCGTGGAGGTCATCTGCGTGACGCCGGCAATGCGTCCGAACTGCCGCTCAAGCGGGGTAGCAACCGCGGAGGCCATCGTCTCCGGACTCGCACCCGGCAATCCTGCTGAAACGGAAATCACCGGATACTCAACCTGCGGCAAGGGTGCGACCGGAAGCATGACAAACGCAAGTGCGCCCGCCAACAGTAGAGCGACTGTTAGCAGCGAAGTGCCGATTGGCCGCCGAATGAATGGAGCAGATATGTTCATCGCTACTCCACGGGCGCGACCTCGCGCTCATCCTGATGGATCGCATTGCCCACCTGAAAGCGCGAGAACCTTCTACCAAGCCGGTCAAACCAGAGATAGACAACCGGCGTCGTGTACAACGTCAGAAGCTGACTTATAAGCAGACCGCCAACAATGGTGATACCGAGCGGGTGACGAAGCTCAGATCCTGTGCCTCGGCCAAGTGCAAGCGGCAGGGCACCCAGCAGCGCGGCCATGGTCGTCATCATGATCGGACGAAAACGCAGCAAGCATGCCTGGAAAATCGCCTCCTCGGGCCCCTTCCCTTCCTTGCGCTCCGCCTCCAGTGCGAAATCAATCATCATGATGGCGTTCTTCTTCACGATCCCGATCAGCAGGATCACCCCTATTAGCGCAATCACCGTGAAGTCGTTCCGTGTAAGTAGCAGTGCTACGATCGCACCCACGCCGGCCGACGGCAGCGTCGAAAGAATCGTCACCGGGTGTATGTAGCTCTCGTACAAGACGCCCAAAACGATGTAGACCGTGACCAGCGCCGCCAGAATCAACCACGGTTCCGATTTCAGCGAGTTTTGGAACGCTGCCGCCGTGCCTTCGAACTGAGAGTGAATGCTCAGCGGCATACCGATCTCATGTTCGGCATCGTTGATGACTCGAGTGGCCTCGCCCAGGGACGCCCCTGGCGCCAAATTGAACGACAGCGTGACAACTGGAAATTGTCCCTGATGGTTGATCGCGAGCGGCGCGTTTGAAGTCTCGAAGTGCGAGAAAGCCGAGAGCGGAACCTGCGTTCCCGCGGTCGACTTCACATATATCGTGTTAAGGGCCTCAGGAGTAGTCGCCTGTTGCGGATTTACCTCCAATACGACGTGATACTGATTCAGTTGCGTGAAGATGGTTGAAACTTGCCGCTGACCGAAAGCGTCGTAGAGCGTGTCATCGATGGCCTGCGGCAGTATTCCGAGCCGCGAAGCAGTATCGCGATCGATAACCAGGTCGACTCGCAGCCCCCTGTTCTGCTTGTCACTTGCGATGTCACGCAACACTGGGCTCTGCCGCAGCTTTTCAATCAGCTTGTTCGACCACGTATTCAACTCTTCTGCGTCAACGTCTTCGAGCGAGTATTGGTACTGAGTGCGGCTCACGCGATTCTCGACCGTCAGGTCCTGAACCGGCTGCATGTAGAGCGTGATTCCCTCGATGTTCGCTAACTCGGGCTGCAACCTGCGAATAACGTCAGAGGCCGTGTCGCCGCGCTCATCGCGTGGCTTCAGGTTGATCTGGATGCGTCCGCTGTTCGGCGTCGCATTAATGCCGTCAACGCCGATGAACGACGACAAGCTGACCACATCAGGGTCGTTGAGGATGACCTTCGCCACTTCCTGCTGCTTTTGCGCCATGTTGCCAAAAGAGGTTGTTTGCGGCGCCTCCGAAATGCCGAGGATAACGCCCGTGTCCTGAACCGGAAAGAATCCCTTGGGGACTACTACGTACAGGAACAACGTCAGAGCGAGCGTGCCGACAGTCACGAGCAGAGTGGCCGTCTGATGTTGCAAAACCCACTGCAGCGTGCGCCCGTAAAACTCAATCGTGCGCTGGAAGACATGTTCCGACTTTCGGTAGAAGCTGCCTTGCTGCGCCTCTGGCTTGTGCTTGAGCAGTTTGGCGCACATCATCGGGGTTAGCGTCAGCGAGACCACTGCTGAAACCAGGATCGTCACCGCAAGCGTAACTGCGAACTCCCGGAACAGTCGCCCCACGATGTCGCCCATGAACAGCAATGGGATCAGAACGGCAATCAGAGATACCGTTAGCGAAACGATCGTGAACCCGATCTGACCAGCACCCTTCAGCGCCGCTTCGAGTGGCGACTCGCCTTCCTCGAGGTAGCGTGAGATGTTCTCGATCATCACAATGGCGTCATCTACAACGAATCCAGTCGAAATCGTCAGCGCCATCAGCGACAGGTTATCGAGACTGTAGCCCAGCAGGTACATCACTCCGAAGGTGCCCACGAGCGAAAGCGGCACCGCCACGCTTGGAATGATGGTCGCAGACAAGTTACGCAAGAAGAGAAACATCACCATCACGACCAGGGCGATGGTAAGCATCATTTCGAACTGTACGTCAGCAACGGACGCACGAATCGTATTCGTCCGGTCCGTCAGTACCTGCACCTTCACCGACTGCGGAAGCGAAAGCTGAAGCTGCGGCAGTGCGCGCTTGATTCGGTCAGCGACGGCGATGATGTTGGCGCCGGGCTGCCGCTGAATGTTCAACAGAACCGCAGGCGTCGTATTGACCCACGCAGCCTGCTGTACATTCTCCGCGCCATCGATCACGGTTGCGACGTCGGTCAAGCGAACCGGCGCGCCGTTACGGTAAGCAATAATGACCGACGAATACCCGGCACCCGACAGCAACTGGTCGTTTGCGGCGATTGTGAAGGACTGACGCGGACCATCCAGCACGCCCTTCGCTTGATTCACATTAGCCTGGCCAAGAATCGTCCGCACATCTTCAAGACTCAGACCATACGAAGCGAGTGCTTGCGGATTGGCTTGGATGCGCACGGCCGGGCGCTGTCCGCCGCTGATCGATACAAGGCCGACGCCGGGCATTTGCGAAATCTTCTGCGCCAGCGTGGTGTCGGCGAGATCCTCGACCCGCGTCAGCGGCAGCGACTCGGACGTCAGAGCGAGCGTCAGGATGGGCGCGTCTGCCGGATTCACCTTGCTGTAAATTGGCGGGTTGGGTAAGTCTCGCGGCAGATAGGAGGTTGCAGCGTTGATGGAGGCTTGGACCTGTTGCTCGGCGACATCGATGTTCTGATCGAGATTGAATTGCAGCGTTACTAACGAGCTGCCGAGCGAACTGGTCGACGTCATCTGGCTCAGACCCGGCAGTTGCCCGAACTGCCGTTCCAGCGGCGCTGTCACTGACGACGCCATCACCTCCGGTCCGGCTCCCGGATAGAACGTGACGATCTGAATTGTCGGATAATCAACCTGCGGCAGCGCTGAAACTGGAAGCTGATAATAGGCGACAACGCCGACCAGCAATAAACCGATCATCAATAGCGAAGTCGCTACGGGCCGAAGTATGAATAACCTTGACGGATTCATTGCTCTGGAGCTCTTTCGGGGCCCTGTGCCAGCTTTGTTCCCTGCCCGGCTCCGCTCGTCGAACGTGGCTCTACCTTGCTACCTGCCTGCAACTTGTCTTGACCATCAGTAACGACGACTTCACCCGGCGTAAGGCCGCTTGCGATTGCCGTCGTGCTGCCTTGCGTGAGCGAAACCTGCACGGGCCTCATATCCACTGTCTTGTCAGGTTTCATGACGAATACGTACGGGCCTTGAGGGCCGCGCTGCACCGCTGCGGCCGGAACAACGACGCTGTCCTTCTTCGTCTCAAGCAACATGCGGACGTTTACGAACTGGTTCGGCCAGAGCACGTGCTCGGCGTTGGTGAAAACGGCCTTAAGGCGTCCCGTGCCGGTCGTGGGATCGATCTGGTTGTCGATCGTCTCCAGCTTGCCCGTCGCAAGCTTCGTTTGATTGTCGCGACCGAATGCTTCGACCTCGAGGGAGCCACCGCGCATTTGCTTCGCTACAGCGGGCAGTTGATCCTGAGGCAAGGTGAACAACACGGCGATGGGCTGGAGTTGTGTGATCACCAGCAGTCCGTTTTGATCACTGGCGTGCACCATGTTGCCTACATCGACCAGACGCAAGCCAACCCGACCACCAACAGGCGCTGTAATTCGGGTGTAAGTCAGATTCAGCTTCTGATTGTTGACCAGCGCCTGATCGGCACGAACGGCGCCCTCAAGTTGGTCGAACGAAGAGCGCTGCGTGTCGAGTTGCTGTTTCGAGATAACGCCGTCTCTAAACAGGCCCTGATATCGTTCGTAGTTTGTCTTTGCATCTTGAAGAGCGGCCTGGTCTTTGAACAGCGTTGCTTCGGCCTGGCTCAAGGCGACCTGGTAAGGGCGCGGATCAACTACAGCCAACAAATCGCCCTTCTTCACCTCCTGTCCCTCGCGAAACGCAACCTGCACGAGTTGACCATCAATCCTGGTCTTCACCACAACGGTGTTGTACGCGGTAACCGAACCTAGCCCAGTCAGAAAAATGGGCATGTCGCGCTGTTCAACATTTGAAACGGAAACAGACACCGGGCCGAAACCGCCGCGCTGACGTCCGCTCGCTGCATTGTCTCGGGTCTTGCTCTTGTTGCATGCGGCCAGCAACACGAGCGCAATAACGCAGGCAAACAGAACAACTAATCGCTGATTTCGCATCTGAATGAAGCTCAGAACTTACGTAGGGAATGCTTGCCCCTGGGGCAAAACACCTCACTCGTAATCTGGTAGGTTTGATGAGCCGTTTCAGCATCTAGCTCTGTAAAGGTTTGTAAAGCGCAAGTTACATCATCTGCGAGACTTATGGGCTTTTCTCGAGCGACTACTGAGGCGCGAGGCAGCATTCAAACATCCAATTTGCCGTATGAAGCAAGCTTTGTTCGTGGCGACGGCAATCGCAATTCTCGCATTCTTCTCGGCGTCTCTGGCCCCTGTTGCAGCCCAGACCGCCAGCGGGCCTTTCACGGACTACCGCGATCAGAAACCCGGGCGCGTCCACCACATTCGCGTAAGCGACCTTCCGGCCCCTTACAGCTCAAAGTCGGTGGACAATGGGGCCGAGCTAATACCGCGTCCCCCCGACGCGTGGCCGCAAGCACCTGCGGGATTCAAGGTGCAACTTTATGCCTCTGGCTTCGAAAACCCCCGGCTCATACGCACTGCTCCGAATGGTGATGTCTTCCTGGCAGACAGTGCCGCCGGTGAGGTCAAGGTTCTGCGTGGTGTTGACGGCACCGGTAAGGCGCAGCAGGTCGAGACCTTTGCAACGGGGCTGAAGCAGCCTTTTGGAATCGCCTTCTACCCACTCGGGGCGAATCCCGAATGGGTCTACGTCGCCAACACGGATTCGGTTGTGCGTTTCCCGTATCGCAATGGCGACTTGAAGGCGCGCGCCAAGGAGCAGGTGATCGTCCCAGATCTGCCCGGAGGAGGCCGCTTGCGTGGCGGCGGTCATTGGACGCGCGACGTTGCCTTCTCACTCGACGGCAAGAAGATGTTCGTCTCCGTCGGCTCGCACTCGAACAACGACGACACTGACAACAATCCGGTCGAGTTCCAACGTGCAGACATTCTGGAATTCAATCCCGACGGTTCGGGCCGACGCGTTTACGCCTGGGGTATTCGCAATGCAGTTGGCATCGCCGTAAATCCTAAAACGGGCGAGTTGTGGTGCTCTGTCAATGAACGCGACGATCTCGGAGACGACATTCCCCCGGACTACATTACTCACGTTCAGGATGGCGGCTTTTACGGTTGGCCATGGTGGTACATGGGACCTAATCAAGATCCGCGGCATAAAGGCAAGCATCCGGAGTTGAAGGACAAAGTCATAACCCCTGACGTGCTCATCCAGCCGCACAATGCCTCACTCGAGATGGTCTTTTATGAAGGCAACCAGTTCCCTGCCGAGTACCGGGGAGACATCTTCGCCGCCGAGCACGGTTCGTGGAACAAGGCCAAACGAACGGGATACGAGGTGATCCGCGTGCCTCTTCACCAAAAGGGACACGCTACCGGAGAATACGAGGACTTCCTTACGGGATTTACGACGGCCGATGGCAAGGTCTGGGGCAGACCCGTGGGAGTTGCCGTTGGGAGAGATGGAGCGCTTCTGGTAAGTGATGATGGGTCAAAATCAGTCTGGCGCGTAACATACGTAGGGAAATAGTGCCTAACAGCGGTTACCTTCCGCAAGCCCCTCTCTCGTGTTCTAATGAAAACGTGCTGTTGTAGGTCCGCGGTAACGGTTCATAACCAGCGTTTACTCTGACTTTACTGAACGTGAGCACCTTGCCTACATTTGAATTTCATGTTTCTCGCGCCGCCCGTGAACGCTACGCGTTTGACGATGTCTTCTTCTCCATAACTGGAAACGTTGTTTTTGCGAACCTGGCCGCCACTCGCAAGTTCGCCGAGCTCATGAACAAGGTCCGAGACGCACAGGCGAACCCCAGTAAGGCTGTCCATGCGGGTACGCTCAATGCGATGGGACTGATTGACGAGGCGCTGCACGCCGTCGTTGATTCATATCGCCAACAGCAGGATCCGAAGGTCATGCTCGATGCGCTCGCGTTCTTCGGTGAGAGACTTGGGACTGAAGCGCTGGATGCGACTCTGCTTGCTTTCTCGGATCGATTCCCAACGGTGGCGGTCTATCGCGGCGAACAGACGGTTGCGGAGTGGCTCAAGAAGACTTCGGAAGGCACGCCGAATCGGGCCATCGCTCTGGAAGAAATGATGATGCTCTGGCTGGCAAACGCCAACCCGGCATTCCGAAAGTTCGAAGAACTGTTTGACGACACACCGCTGGCCAACACCTCAGCATACCGGCAACTTACCGCCAGCCTACGCGACTATTTCGAGACGCGTCCGAAGTTCGGCCCTGAGAACCAGAATCTTTTTGACCTGCTGCGAACGCCAGCTTTGGCTTCACCAGATTCGCTAGAGGGCCAGCTGGCATTCATCCGCGACAAGTGGACGAGCATCATTGGCGACTTCGCGCGACGGCTGGCCACGGCCATCGATGTCCTTAAAGAAGAAGAGCTGGCCATCTGGATGCGCTTTCATCCGCCCGGCATGCACTTTGGAGGACCACAGGCACTCGGAGATTCGAGCGCCGCAGCCATTCCGCATTTCGGCAGAGAAGGCGGAGTTGGTCTGCATGAATACGAACGCTTTAGTCCTGATGTGGACTGGATGCCCCGCACGGTGATGATCGCCAAAAGCGTGTACGTATGGCTGGATCAGTTGTCGAAAGCGTATGGGCGCCAGATCAGCACGCTCGATCAAGTTCCGAATGCCGAACTCGATCTGCTGGCGCGACGCGGCTTCAATGCACTCTGGCTGATCGGCGTTTGGGAACGTAGCAAGGCATCGCAGAAGATCAAGCAGTTGACCGGGAATCCGGAAGCGGCGGCATCGGCCTATTCGCTTCACGACTACGTGATTGCAAACGATCTCGGCGGAGAGCTCGCCTACAACAACTTGAGCGAACGGGCCGGGGCGCGCGGGATTCGCCTGGCGAGCGACATGGTTCCCAACCACATGGGCATCGATTCGCGCTGGGTAATGGAGCATCCCGACTGGTTCCTGTCGCTGCCGTACAGTCCGTATCCTTCCTACAGCTTCAACGGGCCGGATGTCTCAAGCGATGGCCGTGTTGAAATCAAAGTCGAGGATCACTATTACGATCGTACCGACGCCGCCGTGGTGTTTCGTCGAGTCGACCGCTGGACGGGCGATACGCGCTACATCTACCACGGCAACGATGGAACGAGTTTCCCGTGGAACGATACCGCGCAGTTAAACTACCTCAAGCCCGAAGTGCGCGAAGCCGTCATCCAAACGATTCTCCGCGTGGCGCGACGCTTTCCCATCATTCGCTTTGATGCCGCCATGACGCTGACGAAAAAGCACTATCAGCGGCTGTGGTTTCCAGCGCCGGGGACGGGCGGTGGCATTCCGTCGCGCGCAGAGCACGGTCTCACACGCGAAGAATTCGACCGCGCCATGCCGCAGGAATTCTGGCGCGAGGTTGTGGACCGCGTTGCGCAGGAAGTCCCTGGCACACTGCTGCTTGCAGAAGCTTTCTGGCTCCTCGAAGGCTACTTCGTTCGTACCCTCGGCATGCATCGCGTTTACAACAGCGCATTCATGAATATGCTGCGGGACGAGGAAAACGCCAATTACCGCAGCGTAATCAAGAACACGATTGAGTTCGATCCGGAGATTCTCAAACGCTACGTCAATTTCATGAATAATCCGGACGAGCGGACAGCGGTCGATCAGTTTGGCAAGGGCGACAAATATTTCGGCATATGCACGCTGATGGCAACACTGCCTGGGCTGCCGATGTTCGGCCACGGGCAGATCGAAGGCTACGGCGAGCGCTACGGGATGGAATATCGCCGCGCATACCATGATGAATCGCCGGATACATGGCTGGTCGCGCGACATGAACGCGAGATTTCGCCTCTTCTACATCGGCGTGCTCTGTTTGCTGACGTTCGCGACTTCCTGCTCTACGATTTCTATACCGACTCGGGTCACGTAAATGAAGACGTCTTCGCTTACTCGAATCGTCTTGGCGATCAACGAGCACTCGTGGTCTTTCACAACCGCTACGCCGACACGAGGGGCTGGATTCGCATGTCCGCGTCATACTGCGAGAAGATGCCTGACGGCGGCAAGAATATGCGTCAGCGATCGCTCGCCGAAGGTCTGCAACTGCCTGGGGATTCATCGATGTTTGTCGCTTATCGCGACGCAGTCAGCGGGCTGGAGTATTTGCATCGTTGCAGTGAAGTCTGCGAAAAAGGGCTCCGGATCGAACTGGGCGCTTACAAGTGCCATGTGTTGCTAGACTGGCGCGACATCCGCGAAGACGGTGTTCGTCCATGGGGCGAGTTGTGCAACATGCTCGGAGGCCGCGGCGTACCCAGCCTGGAAGACGCGCTGCGAGGCCTGAGACTGAAGCCAGTACATGACGCATTCCGAACGTTGCTCGACCCCGCGCTCGTAACGGCGCTCGCGAAGCAGGCATCGTCACGCCCCTCAAAGAAGCGCGATGAGAACTTGGATACGCTGGTAACCGATCTCACCGCGCGCGCACTCTCGCTCGTCGAGAGTGTGCACGGAATTGCGCACAGCGCGGACGCAGCTTCGATTGGGGTTAGGCCCGCCTCCGATTGGCAGGGCAATACTAAAGGCATAGAGGCTCTATTCGAATCGCAATTGAGAGCTGCGCTTCGCTTCCCCGTCGTGGAAAGCGCTTTCGAGGAGCCGTGGCCGCAGACGGCGGCCGATGTCCTCCCGGCAAAAGAAACAACACCGCAAGCAGCCCCCCAGGTGTGGGGAGCGGTATTGTCCTGGTGTGCTCTGAACACGCTTGGCAGCGCAATCGATCCGTCCGCACCGGAGAGCGCAGCCACAGGCACGCTAGACGGCCTGCGCCTGCGCGAAGCAATCGCTGACGGCTTGTCGAACTTGGGACTTTCTGGCGAGGAACGCTGGCAGGCTGCGGCACGAATACGCGCTTTGTTCGCGCACCCCACGCTGGCCTTCGGAGTTTCTTCTGCCAAGCCGATCGCACCAGTGAAGCCGGACGCGACCGAACCGACTCCTACGGCCAAGGCGCCGACAGCTGCTCCTTTCGAATGGCTGCATGATCCGGAGCTTGCGTGGCTGACAGGGGTTCACGAATACGAGGGCATCCGTTACTTCAACAAGGAGCAGTTCGAACGGCTGGTTTGGTGGATGGCATTGCCACAATTGCTGTCCATCACCGAAGACGCCGTGCCCGAAGTCAAGGCCGTGCGAAACCTGGAAGCGCAGATTCACTTGCGCATTAAGGCCGCCGCCGCTGCTGGATATCGTGTAGAGGTATTGCTGGAGGGCGCCGCTTCTTAAGACACAATTGGCTGCTTCCGAACAGAGTGCTCCCGCATCAAAGTTTGCTGAGAACGAGTGGAGGTAGACTCTTGATGCGATACATTCGATTGGTGTTCTTTTCTTTACTCCTTACGACCCTGTCAGTTGCCCAGACCAACGCACTCCCGGGAAGCCGCCAGAAACTCGGCGGGAGCGATCCGACTGCGCGCATCAGTCGTGAAGTACTGCATGAACTCCTGATGGACCCGTACTACAGCGTCTTTGATAACCTGGCTTTCAAAGTGGATGGACGAACGGTTACCCTGCTAGGGCAGGTTTCACAACAGGTTGTGAAAGACGACGCTGTGGCTTCGGTCAAGAAAATCGAAGGTGTTGAGAACGTCGTCGATAACATAGAAGTTCTGCCGCCTTCGCCGAATGATGATCGTATTCGCAGGCAGCTTTATCGCGCAATCTACGGATTCGACGGCCTAAGCAGGTATTCGTGGGGAGCCATTCCGTCGATCCACATCATCGTAAAGAACGGGCACGCCACGCTTGTGGGCTTGGTCGATAACGACAATGACAAGAACATGGCTGGAATTCGCGCTAAAGGTGTCCCCGGAGTGTTTTCGGTACAAAACGACCTCGAAGTCGCTTCGGCCTCCGCCAGTAAGGAAAAGCCGAAAGAAGCGAGCACCAAGCAATAGCTGCAATAAACAAAGGCCGCGATCAGGGACCGCGGCCTTCAAACGTCAGCGAAGCAACTATCCTTCTATGTCGAAGTGCTCTTGGTGAAGTAGTGGATCGCTCTTGATCAGGATGTTCTTCTTCGTCATCTCTTCCATTTCCTGGACCCAGCGTCCACCCTGCGCCTTGAGCGCCTTGGCGATCTCGGGATTCACGCGCAGCAGCACATCGCCCTTTTCAAGCTGTGAAGACATCTTGCGCATCTCGACGTAAATCTCGTTGCAAACCGTTGTCACAGACTTAACCAGTCCAGTACCGGTGCAGTATGCACAAGGCTCGCCAAGCGTGCGTTCAAGTGATTGCTTCACGCGCTTGCGGGTGATCGCCACCAGGCCGAAGTCGTTAAACTGCAAGACCTTCGACGGGGCACGGTCAGCACGGAGCGCCTCTTCCAGCGCCTGCATGACCTTCTGCCGGTTCTTGCGCTCGTCCATGTCGATGAAGTCGATAACGATGATGCCGCCAAGGTCGCGCAACCTGATCTGCCGCACGATTTCCTTTATGGCATCGACGTTCGTCTTCACGATCGTATCTTCAAGGCGAGCAGTCTTGCCGACGTACTTACCCGTGTTGATATCGATCGCGACCAGCGCTTCCGTCTGGTTAATAACGATATAGCCGCCGCTCTTCAACCAAACCTTAGACTTCAAGGCCTTGTCGAGCTCGGACTGAATATTGAACTGCTCGAAGAGCGGGGTGCTCTTCGTGTAGAGCTTAATCTTCCGCACCAAATTGGGTTGGAACCGATTTGCGAAACGGACGAGCCGCTCGTACTCCGCTTCAGTATCAACCCAGAGCGCGGCGAAATCGCTCGTGACCTGGTCGCGCAGGATTCGCTCTACCAGGTTCAGATCGTGATAGATCAGGGACGGTGCCTTGTTCGACTCGAACCTGTGCTTAATGTCTGCCCACAGAGTCTTCAAGAAGCGAATATCTGCGCGGAGTTCGTCTTCGCCCACACCAGCAGCAGCCGTCCGAACGATGAAGCCGCCATGGCCACCTTCTCGTTCGCTGATCATGATCCGCTTGAGGCGCTGGCGTTCTTCGTCCGAGTTGATTTTGCGTGAAACGCCGATGTGATTGACAGTCGGCATGTAGACCAGGAAACGTCCCGGCAAAGCGATGTGGCTCGTGATTCGAGCACCCTTCTTGCCGATCGGTTCCTTTGCAATCTGGATCAGGACTTCCTGCCCTTCCTTCAGCAGGTCGCTGATAAGGGGCATGGCGCGCTGCTGTTCGCGACGCGGGCGCATTGGGCGTCCGCCAGGACCTCGATGGCCACCACGACGACGGTCGAACCGGGGCCGTGCACCACGGCGATACTCCGGCGTGCCTGGGGACGGCGCCGCTGTGCCTTCGGCTTCCATTTCAGCTTCTTCAAATTCCTCGCCCAATTCGTCTTCCATCTGCTGATCGACGCCGTTCGTAGCCGGATACTCGGCTTCTGACGTCTCTTCGTCGATGAGCTCGTCTTCAATGGCGTCGGTCAGGCCGTTGGCGTCGACCGTCTCGGCCTTACGCGCAGCGGAATCCAGAACTTCTTCCTCGAGTTCCACGAAATCGCCCGATTCCTCATCTTGCGAATACATGCGGTAATCGGACTCGTCTTCCTCTTCGATCTCTTCCTCTTCCAGATCGCCTTCGCCCGGAGCGAAGGGATGCCGGAACTGATTGCCCGCGGGATCAAGTGCGATACCCTGCGCCTCGCGCATGAACGCGCGAGTGGACTCGATCTCTTCCGGAGTTCGTTCTTCGGGCTGAGACTGGAACTCCTTTTCGTCGGCTTCTTCGTGCTCAGTCTGTTAGTGTTCGACCTGCTCGTCCTCGGCGTCAGCAAAGTGTTCTTCCGACTCAACCGCCGGCTCAGCAGCATCTCCGCCGAAAGTCGAGGCGACGTTCATCTCTTCAAACCTCCGCTCCGCCTCCGGTTCGACTTGATCCTGTTGTCCTGAAGTGGATTCAGGTGCAGGCTCGGTAGTACCTTCCAGCGATTCGTGTTCGGAGACAAGCGTCTCGGAAATGACCTCTGTCGGCGCAGGTTCAGCGCTGATTTCGCGCTCAAGCGTCACGGCCAGGGGCTCGTTGGAGGCGACCATCTCGGAAGCCTCTTCCGCTAGCTTCTCCTCGGGCTGACGCTCGATTTCTTCTTGCAGCGCTTTCGCGCGCCGATCCTGGGCGCGACGATACTTCGCAATCGATTCGCCGGGCAGAATGAAAGGTGCGACCGTGTTGCGCCGTTCCATTCTCACTTCAGTCCGGGGCTCATCAAGCTTCGGCTTCGGGGATTCCTCAACAGGAGCAGCAGTTTCTTCCTGAACCGGAGCAGAAGGCTGTTCAGTCGCCTCTTCGGCTACGCTGCCCGCCACTTCGACCGCGCTCTCTTCAGGCGCTTGTTCGGGTTCGGCAGCCTTCTTCCTGTACTTGGAGATGGACTCTCCGGGCAACACTATCGGAGCAGGAGGTAAGTTCACGCGCTGCACAGGTCGTTCTACCGGAACGGGAACCGGTGCTGGCACTGCCGCCTCGGGCGGCGTCGTTTCCTCGGAGATTGATGGGGCCGCCTCAGCCTCGGAAGTCGCGGAGACTTCGGCAGCGGATGATACTTGCTCGGCTGGGGCTTTCTTCTGGTATTTCGCGATCGACTCGCCCGGCAGCAAGATTCGTTGGCTGACAGGAGCAGGCTTTCTCTCTGGTGCAGCTTCCCTGCTTCTTTCGACAGGAGCTGGCCCTTCCGGTTCGGCGAACTCCTTCTGCGCCTCAGGACGCTCGAACTCTGGCTCGCCTTCACCGTCGAAGCCGCCCTCGATCACAAAAGGTTCACCCTCAGCCTTCTGTTCCGCGACCGGAACCTCGCTCCTTTGGTACTTCGAAATCGACTCTCCTGGTAGCACAATTGGCGGATAAGTGGACGTCGGTGCCGCAGGCTCGAACTCTTCCGTTAACTGGGGTTCGCCTTCTTCCTGATCGCCACGGGCAAACTTCGATTCGGGGAATCCGCGACCGCGACGTCCTCTGCGGCGGCGACGTCCGCCACGAAATCCTTCATCGCCTTGATCGCGATAGCCGCCTTGGGCGCGTTCTTCGGCCACGGCTTCAGGAGCGTCCGCTTCATGTGTTTCTTCGGCAGACCGGTGACCGTCTCTATGGAAATCGTGATTGCGGGGTTCAGCTTGGGGCTTGTTGCTGACGAAATTCTTGGCTGGTACTTCTTCGAGATCCTCGTCTTCTTCTTCGAGATCCAGGAAGTCCGAGACATATAGGAACGCGTCGCGTTCCAATCCAATATCGACGAACGCAGACTGCATGCCGGGCAGCACGCGAGTCACACGCCCTTTGTAGATCGAACCAGCCAGCGTGTATTCGTTCTCTCGTTCGAAGAATATTTCTGCAAGCTGATCATCCTCAGTCACCGCCACTTTGGTCTCGTGTGGTGTCGAGGACACATACATTTCTTTTGTCATGCGTTCTCCGGTTCCCGCTCTGTTCGGAGCGGTTCACCGGCTGCATGCGAGGGGTACTTACGGAATCGAGATCAAACCACGAAGTCCCGCCCGAGGCGCGCCTGGCGAAGACACACTTCCGTCTTCACCCGGTGGCGCAGGCGATCTGCCGTGTCCACGAGAGTTTGCAGTTCGAGAAATCCGTTGTTGAATCTTTTGAATTTCTGCACCTATCGGGTGCGTCTGCTGATGTGTGACCTCGCTCCTTGATCCTTGGATCCAGGGGGTCGTTACCGCACCGCAGCGCCGTTCGCTTCGAATCCTGTCCGGTCCCTCACATCTGGCCGGCAATTGCCCCCTTTTCGCGAGGGCGATCGTAATTTCAACTTTCCTTGCCGCCGCTCGGCGGCGCTTCCACTATGGTCTGCAACTACGTCCCGCATGCCCGTCAGGCATTGAGACTGAATCTTGTTCCGGTCGCCGCTCTTCAGCGGCGAAATCTTACGACGGCGATAACTCTAATTCACGAACCGGCGCATGCGTACATTCATTACGATACCCAGTGCCAAGAACGTAAACAGTACCGACGACCCGCCATAGCTCATCAACGGCAGCGGGATGCCCGTTACAGGCGCGAATCCAACCACCATGCCGACATTGATCAGGATGTGAAACGTTAGTACCGCAACTACACCCATCACAATGAACGTGCCGGCGCGATCTGGCGCCGTCTGCGCGTTTGCGATCAAACGCATCAGCACCATAAAGTATAGCAGCAAAACGACTACTGCGCCGACCAGCCCGTGCTCCTCGCACCAGGCAGCGAATATGAAATCCGTGTGTGGAACCGGCAGAAACGCCCCTTGCGTCTGAGATCCTTGAGCGGAACCTTTACCCCAAATGCCGCCTGAACCGACGGCAATCAGTGACTGTATCACTTGGTAACCGGCTTTCTGCGAGTCCGCCTCGGGTTCGATGAAGGTCAGCAATCTCTGTTTCTGATAAGGCTTCAGCCCGTAATGCCACGCCAGTGGAGCCATCAATGCTCCGAGCAGAACCAGCACGATGGCGTGCTTCAACTTTAAGCCGCCCAGGAACAGGCCCATGATCGCGATCGGAACGTATGTCAGCGAGGTGCCGAGATCCGGCTGCTTGAGCACCATCAACATGGGAACCCCGATCAGCAGTCCGGCCTTCGCCATGTCGGAAACGCGGCCCTCCTCCTCGGCGCTACGCCCCTCACTGAAATACTTAGCAATCGCGAGAATGAGAATCAGCTTCACCCATTCCGACGGCTGGAAATGCCACCCGCCCGGCATCATAATCCACCGCTTTGCGCCCAGATACTTCTTACCGATGACCATGACCGCAACGAGCGAAACGATCGATGCCATATACATCCATGGAACTTTGTCCAGCAGCAACTGGTAATTGACACGACTCATGATGAACATCGCGATGAGTCCGCCACCGACCCAGTAGACCTGTCTGACGTGAGCGCCGGTGAACTTCGTTCCGTGAGTGGCGCTATAAATCTGCACGATGCCCAGCGCGCAGATGATCAGCACGTACATCAGCAGCAGCCAGTCGAAGTCGCGTAATGAGATATATCGTTTCACGATGTCAGTTCAGCCCCTCCAGGCCGGGGGCCGCACTAAGCGTTCTTTGTTTGTGAGCGACAGCGACATCGAGCTGGATACGACCACCGCGTAGCGCATCTTCGTTGTGATCCCCGTGACGCTCTCCCTGCTCGTTCCAGAAACCTGCGACTTCAAATCGATCCTTGCCAGGAGCGAGTCGCGCGGAGTCGCTTTTCGTAGGCGCTTTCTGCGGCAGGACTTCACGCGCGTAGTTCGGTTCCACCTTGCGCCGCTTCTCGACGTAGGCCTTGATGACTTGAGTCGCAACGCGCGCTGCGAGCCTTCCGTGTTCGCCTCCCTGAAAGAGACAAACAAGGACAATGTCGGGATTCCGTCTTGGCGTAAACCCCACAAACCAGCCGTTCTGCGCAAATTCTTCCCTATTCGCGAATTTGGCACGATTTTCGAGTGAAACCACCTGAGCCGAACCCGTCTTACCTGCGATTTCCATTCCGGGGATGTGGGCACTCGGAGCGGTGCCTTCGGGCAGCAAGACTCGAGACATCGCATCCGTGATCGTCACCCAACCATCCTGATCGATTTCTATCTGCTTGGCTTCCATCGGCACATGGCTGACCTGCAGAAAATCTGATGGCATGTTAACGGGGTCTACAACGCGAGGAACCACCATCCTGCCGCCTGTAGCAATCGCACTGATTGCCCGCATCAGTTGCACGGGTGTGGTAGCAACGGCACCCTGTCCGATAGCAACCGAAATCGTCTCGCCCGCGTACCACTTCTGCTTGAAGGTCTTGACCTTCCACTGTTCGCTCGGCATCACACCGGACACTTCGTTGGGCAGGTCAATTCCCGTTTTCTGGCCCAGTCCGAACATCGTCGCGTACTTCGCGATTCGGTCGATGCCCAACTTGTCGGCAAGCGTGTAGAAGAAGACGTCGCAGGACTGGTAGATCGCTTTGGTGAGATCTACGCCCCCATGACCGCCCTTTATCCAGCAGCCGAACCGGCGTCCATAAAACACCGCGCCGCCGCCACAATGCACATTCAGCGTCTGCGCGATGTGTTCGTCCACTCCGGCTGCGGACATGATGATCTTAAAGGTGGAACCCGGCGCAAGTTGCGCCTGAATGGCCTTGTTGAGCAACGGCTTTGCCGGATCCGTGATCAGAGCGTTCCATTCTTTGCGCGAAATCCGCACGGCAAAGGCATTCGGATCAAATGTCGGGCGCGACACCATTGCCAGCACTTCACCGGTGTGCGGGTCCATGGCAACGATCGCACCGTTCTTGTCCCCAAGCGCCTCTTCGGCCGCAATCTGCAAGTCCAAATCGATCGTCAGTTTGAGTTGCTTGCCCGGGACTGCGGGCGTCTCGCTCATAACGCCGACTTCTTTGCCCCGCGCAGTGACGATCGCATTACGCGAGCCATTCTTGCCCATCAGCCAGTCGTTGTACTGACGTTCAACACCGGCCATGCCTACTACGTCGCCCGGGTTGTAGAACTCGAACTGCGGCTGGTTGAGCATGTCCTCGTTGATCTCGCCGACGTAGCCGATGATGTGCGCCATAAACCCGTTCTTCGGGTATAGCCGGCGGTGAGACATGATGGTGTCCAATTCCGGCAATTCGTTCTTGTGCGATTCAATGAACGCCAGTTCGTCAGGCGTGATGTCGTCTTTGAGAATGAGGGGCTGGTACTGCGGCGCTCGCGCGAATCTGCTGATACGCGTCTTCACTTCGTCCGGATCCATGTGCAATCCGGCCGCAATTCTGTCTGCATCCGCTAATAGGTCTTTGGTCTGATCTCGAAGCAGCAGTGCCGAGAAAGACGGATAATTGTCGACGATGATCCGTCCCTCACGGTCGATCAGTTTGCCGCGGGGCGCAAGGATGGGAATCTGGCGAATTCGATTCTGCTCCGCCGCCTTCGCATACTCTTCGTGGCCGCCGACCTGAAGTCGCCACAGACCATATCCGAGCACGAGAAAGATGCCCAGTATCACATACTGGACAGCCGTCAACTTGAATTGGGATACCTTGTCTTCTCGACGGAACAACATAAGAAAGCGTGCAGCTCAAGACCTCCACGCCTGATCAGACGCTCACGTCAATACGTGAGTTTCAGTGCAGAGTCTCTGGGCTTGAGCTTACAGTTTATCAGGAATGCACTACCGCTTTGGCCCGAAGTTTCAGAAAAAAGGACTATCTATTGTCTGACACTTCCGTGGGCTCCGATATCTTCACGTCCGTTCGAAACTTCGCAAAAAAAGGCGGCTTTAGGGGCCGCCTTTTCCACCTGTCAGTTCTAGCTATCGGCCGCTATAGCCGCGCTGATAGCCCTCCCGATATCCGTCGCGGAACTCGCGCTTGTAGTCGTCCTTGCTGCCGTAGGCGCTGGAATAGCCATCTGTCGCCTTCTCGTACATGTTGCTGTCGGTCGGCTTATAAGCTTTCCGCGCATTAACGTCGTGTTGGCCATAGCGCAGCCCCTGTGAGTATCCGTTTCGATAAGCCTGGCTTCCGTTCCGGCCGTAGCCGCTGTTCCCCGAACCGCGCCAGCTGTCGTTTCGATCTCGATTGCCGTCGCGGTTCCAATCGGCATTACGGTCACGGCCCCAATCGCGATTTCTGTCGCGATCATTGTCGCGGTTGCCGTAACCGGCCCGATATCCGTTTTCATAGGCTCGGCGGTCGTCGCCTTTCCAGCGGTTTCCGCGCGGATGCCAGTTGTGGCCGTGACTTCGATCCTTCTGTCCGTCGCGATAGCCGTCCTGAAATGCCTGACGATCATCGCGATCATGACCTCGTCCGTGGTCCCGGTCGTCTCCCCATCCCCACTTCTCTCTATGCCATGATTGTGCACCTGCGGGCAATGCCAGTACTGCGGCCAAGCCTAAAGCTGCGGTGGTCAATAGTATCCGTGCCTTCATAAAGCCCTCCACCGGTCAAGAGCACCCATTCTCAGACCTGTTGTTTTGACGACGTGGCAATTCCTTGAACACCCGAAAGTAACGTTTGTTGCTTTGCACTGATTTTGTTACAAATCTTTACCAACGGGGAAACGCAACTCGGGCTATTATCCAGAGTCAGAAGCCTTTCGCCGATTTTTCAGCTTTAGGCGTACGCAACACTGCCTGACCGGATGCCAGCGCATTTCGGATGCAGTTTTGAGACGAACCCACAGAGACCCAAGTCGGGGCGCCATTCGCGCCCCGTTCTGTTTTGTGCCTTGAAAATAGAAGCTACGTCCGGATCTTGAAGCGATCAAGGATCGCGAATAGAGGTACCGCCATGAGGGCGTTAGCGAAGGCACCAATCAGCAGTCGTGACCAGACGAGGCTGATCGTCTCCCCTGCCAGTCCTCGCCCAATCAGCAGGTAGATTCCTTGGTGCATCAAATAGAAAGCGAAGCAGATGATGATCCGCGAACCCGGATTTTCGACGTCCAGCTTTACGCCAAGGGACGACGCGAAGAATCCAATTATTGTCTTCGCCATCCCAAAGAGTCCGATCAGGTGAGTGGTCAGGCTGTCCTGCACAGTTCCAATCAGGCCCCCCGTGATCAGACCGCTTACTGGATGTCTTCTCGCGACCGCAAAGAAAATAGTCACCAGCAGCGGCAGATCAAAGACGGACAGCCAAAGGACGTAATGGGTGATAAAGCTCTGTAAGAATATCGCGGCCAGTGGCACGCCTATCGATATCGGCAGGCTGAACCGGTAAACCTGAACCTGCTCCTGGCTTGTGTAGAGGATATTCATAGTTCTATTGCTGCGTGTGCTGCGTGGTTGCCGTTGGCTTTGGCACCGGTTTGTTTGCCTGAGGCGACAACGTGCCGTTCGGCGCATTAGCGTTCTTTTTGGGCTGTTGTCCGTTCGCCCCCGCCTGTGCTCCGCTATTCGTGTCGCCCACGGGCTTATTCTGATTACTTGCCGATCCTTGCGGCTTAGCCTGGCCGCCAGCGGTTACCTGCGGTTTCCCTGCCGTCTGCGGAGTCTGCGGTCCCTGCGACTGCGTATTCGGGGCGCCGGCCTCACCTGCCGTCGCTTCCGGAGCCTTCACGGTGAACGTCGGCAATCTCGCTGCAAGGATGTCAGCCGCGCGTTGAGGCCCCTCAGGCTGCAGATCGGGTTGTCGTTCATCAATCTTCGTTATGACCAGAACTTCCTCAACCCGGTTCAATTGTGCCGCAGGCTTCACTCGGATATTCAGGAATAGGTCTTTGCCGGGATTGACCGAAATCACGCTCCCGATAGGCAGTCCCTTGGGGAAAATGCGGTCCCCACCGCTCGTCAGCACCTGTTCGCCAACCTCGACCTTTTCGTCGGACATAATGTAATGCAGCATGGCATCGCCGTTGGCCGTGCCCTTCAGAATTCCTTGAAGCCTCGACTTCTCCAGAATCGCGCCCACTCCGCTTGTCTGATCGTTGATCTCCAGTACCTGAGCAGTCCCTGGCATCACTCGAACGACTTTGCCGACAACGCCCGCGGGACTGATCACCGCCATATCGATCTTGATACCGTCGCTCCCGCCTTTATCGATATAGAGCAATCTCGATTGATCCGTGCCGGCGGTACCGATCACTTGGGCCGGAACAGTCTCGGAGATGAACTGTTCCTTGAACCTGAGCAGTGCCTGAAGACGCTGTGCCTGGCTGGCATCCTGCACCATTCGCACCTGTTCCATGCGCAACTGCGCGTTCTCCCGCTCCAATTGCTCGTTTGCGTTACGTAAGCCACGCAGATAGATGTAGCTTCGCCAGCTTTCCCCGAACCATGTCCGAGTGTGGACGATTGCCTTTTCAAACGGAGTTATCGCCCGGATCGTGACGATGCGAATCAGGCGCACGGAACCATGTTCCGTTGGCCTCTTAATTTGCACCGCCAGCAACAAGAACTGCAGGAGCAATGCGCTCACGAGTATCACGATGTTCTTGTGCCGGCTGAGAATGGTTTCCATTGGCGAAAGTGTCTTCCTGAAGCTCCATCCAGCGATCTACGTTCCTAAGACGGAGAAAAGCGAGCCTCCGCAATCCAGACTACCCTGACCCGGAGACTCGCTTTGACTATTCGATCGAAATCTTGCGCAGCAGTTTGAAATCGCTGAGCATCTTGCCCGTTCCCAGGACCACACTAGCCAGCGGGTCATCGGCAATCGAAACAGGCAATCCGGTTTCTTCACGGATGCGTTTATCCAGATTCTTTAGTAGTGCGCCGCCGCCGGTCAGAACGATGCCGCGATCGCTGATATCCGCACTCAACTCCGGAGGTGTACGCTCCAACGCAACACGGATCGCGTTCATGATCGTGCTCACACATTCCGTCAGCGCTTCGCGAATCTCGCCGTCGTCAATCGTGATGGTCTTCGGCACGCCTTCAATCAGATTGCGGCCCTTGACTTCCATCGTGAGGGGCTTATCCAGCGGATACGCCGAGCCGATCTCGATCTTGATCTGTTCGGCCGTGCGTTCGCCAATCAGCAGGTTATATTTGCGCTTCAGGTAATTCATGATGGCTTCGTCCATCTGATTACCTGCCATGCGCACGGAACGCGAATACACGATGCCCGAGAGAGATATAACTGCGATGTCCGTTGTGCCGCCGCCGATGTCGACGATCATGTTGCCGCTCGGCTCGGTAATGGGCAAACCGGCACCTATGGCGGCCACCATAGCCTGTTCCACCAAGTGCACTTCGCTCGCCTTCGCACGGTAAGCGCTGTCCATAACGGCGCGCTTCTCAACCTGAGTGATCTCGGACGGAACGCCGATCACGATGCGCGGGTGCACCAGCACCTTGCGGTTGTGCGCCTTCTGGATGAAGTAGTTCAACATCTTCTCCGTCACCTTGAAGTCGGCAATAACGCCGTCCTTCATCGGCTTGATGGCGACGATGTTGCCCGGCGTACGGCCAAGCATTTCCTTGGCTTCCTTGCCAACCGCTTCAACTTCGGCAGTGTTCTTGTTGATCGCGACGATCGACGGCTCGTTCACCACGATGCCCTTGCCACGTGCGAATACAAGCGTATTCGCCGTGCCGAGATCGATCGCGAGATCACTTGAGAACATGCTGAAAAGCGAGCGTAGATTCGCGAAACGCGAGCTATGAAAACCGTTGGATGACATCAGACTTCTCTTCTCTCCGAACTTGACATTTCACTGCGGCGGATTCGCCGCAGCCGAATTCCCACAACGGACCGGCCAATATTTGAAAATTCTATGGGGACCCTGGGGAGCTGCTGTTTTTGATTTTATTCCAAATAGCAGTTCCATGCTCATCGCCCTGTAAGGTTTTTCAGCTTACTTTTGCCTGAAATTTCGCCGAGTACCTGATGGGCCGAAGGTAACACTAAATCACCCGGCGCACTTCGATTACTTATCTATGACGATGTGCTTTTGTTCCGTTTTTACCGCACCCCTATTGTTCTGCGCCGTGATTGTTATCACGTTTTCACCCGCAGGAAGCGGCTTGGTATAAAAACTGAACGTCCCATCGGGATTTATAAGCGCCACGTCAAATCCATTGACCATCACGCGCGCGTTGGGATCCGTCTTTCCCCTCACCTCGATCATATGTCCGTGCTGAATGAACGGCTGAATCTCCAGAGGCAGCGTCATGTTATCGGCGATCTTTGCCACGACCGAGAACTGGTTCCTCTCGCTCTCGACCGATTCCTTGCCTTTTTCATCCAGACTGGTGACTACCCAGTAGTACCCGCCCTCTTTCATGCCTGGGATCTTCGCGTCTGTTCCATGCACTATCCTGTCGAAGACGGTAGACGAGAAATAGGGGTTCTTGGATACGCGTAGTCGGTACCCACGGCTGGACGGAACCTGGCTCCAAGCGAAATCGATGGTCCGCGCTGATGAAGTGATATACACGGGCGACATGTTCGCCGGCTGAATCAGCGTCGGCGGGCCGACTTCCTTCGCTTTCCTCAGCGGTGTGGGTTCAGCAGCCTTGAAGCTTATACGCTCCCAGTTGGACAGGCTGACGGTTTCTCCGCCTCGCGTAACCTGTCCAGAACCTTTCTTCAGCAAAATTTCGTGTGTATCCGCGCGCGGATCGTTTCGTACCATGGCGGCGGATTCAGGTGCAAGCGAAGCACTCGCTCCCGCAACACGAACCTCTGATTTCGAACCTGCGGAAAACGTGGCAGTAGTAAGGTCAACTGTTCCGGTAGTTACCGCAACCGCAACCTTCGTCTCTTGCTTTTCGTTAGTCGAGTTCTCCTCGACGACGATTAGAGAATCCTGCTTGATCGTGTAGTTCGTCCCGTCGGCGAAGGCGACTTTCGCCATTCCTTCGGACGAGGTCTGGATCACATCCCCTTTTTCTAGAGGCACACTATAGTTGGCAGCGACCCACGTGTTGCTACTAGCCTTTTTGACCTTTACGGCACCGTCGATATTAACGAAATGAGCCTGCTGAGAACCCTCGGAATCGGAATGTCCGCTCGCAGATGTGGATATCCCCAACTTTGCGGCTACCGACGCCACCGCGTTGTTCGCAAACTGAGCCGCCGCCGAGTCCGGAAAAGCATAGTAGACAACCGCAAGCGCAACCACAACGACAGCCCCCACGAAGAGGGTGATGCTGCGGTAGCTTACGGTCATCCACGAAATTAGAAACTCAGAATTCTTTTTTGACGCCACGCAACGTCTTCCCAGAAGCTTCAGTCCTGCGAGACTAACACAACATTTTGCCGCAACAATAGGGTAAATAGCTTGAAAACATTACCTTCCAGTTACCCCGCAGCCGTTTTATGCCTTTGGCATCGCTTGTCAGGATTACTTCCGTAATGTATCGTTCCCCGCCCATTTCCGCATCCAACTAAGCCGCAGTTGCGGCTATCCCCGGGAATGAGTAGGATAATCCGTTTTGCCATTCGGCTTGGAGGTGTTAATGGCCACTGACGCGGTTACCGCCAAAGCGAAGGTTTTCAGGAACTACGTGGACGGCGAATGGGTCGAGGCCCGCACCGGCGAAACATTCGAGAACATTAACCCTGCCGATACTCGCGAAGTAATCGGCATCTTCCAGAAATCTGGCCCCGAAGACGTCAACATGGCGGTCGATGCCGCCAAGCAAGCCTTCAAACGCTGGCGTCTTGTGCCCGCCCCGCGCCGCGCCGAACTTTTATATGAAGCCGCCCGCATCCTGACAGAACGCAAGGAACAGTACTCCCGTGACATGACGCGCGAGATGGGCAAAGTTCTGAAGGAGACCCGCGGGGATGTCCAGGAGGCAATCGACACCGGCTATTACATGGCCGGAGAAGGCCGCCGCCTTTTCGGCATGACCACCCCCTCCGAACTCCCCAACAAGTTCGCCATGTGCGTACGCCAACCCCTTGGCGTCTGTGGCATGATCACGCCATGGAACTTCCCCATGGCAATCCCGTCATGGAAGCTCTTCCCCGCCATTCTGGCAGGAAATACTTGTGTCATTAAGCCGGCACAGGACACGCCGCTTTCGACCTTCAATTTCGTTCAGGCACTCGCGGATGCTGGCATTCCGCGCGGGGTGGTCAACATCGTCACGGGCTTCGGACCCGAAGTAGGGGCTCCGATCACAGAACATCCCGACGTCCGCGCCGTATCGCTGACTGGTTCAAGCGCCGTCGGTCGCATCGTTGGGCAATCTTGTGCCAAAAGCTTTAAGCACTGCTCCCTGGAACTCGGCGGCAAGAATCCCATGATTGTTCTCAATGACGCTAATCTTGAACTGGCTCTCGAAGGCGGACTCTGGGGCGCTTTCGGTACCACCGGCCAGCGCTGCACGGCCACTAGCCGCATCATCGTCCAGAAGGGCGTCTATCAGCAGTTCACGGACGAATTCGTAGCGCGCGCAAAGAATCTGAAGGTAGGCAATGGGCTGGACGAAGATGTCGAGATGGGACCAGCCATCAACAAGAACCAGCTTGACACCGACCTCAAGTATGTCGAAGTCGGCCAGAACGAGGGCGCGAAAATGCTCTGCGGAGGCAACCGCCTGGACAGTGGCGATTACCGATACGGCTACTTCATGGAGCCGACGGTTTTTGCCGATGTAGATCCGAAGATGCGCATCGCCCAGGAAGAAATTTTCGGCCCCGTTGTTTCGATCATTCCCTGCAACGACCTTGAGCAGGCGATCGAGATCGCCAATAATATCCAGTACGGTCTCTCTTCTTCGCTCTACACGAAAGACGTGAACCGTGCGTTTGCCGCAATGCGCGACCTGTACGCCGGTATCACCTACATCAACGCGCCTACGATCGGTGCCGAGGTTCATCTGCCATTCGGCGGTACCAAGGCGACCGGTAACGGACATCGTGAAGGCGGCATCGGCGCCATCGACTTCTACACCGAGTGGAAAGCTGTCTACGTGGACTACTCGGACAAACTGCAGAAAGCACAAATTGACCGGCCAGAGTAAGTACAAGAGCCGGCAGATGACCATTCTCAAACGTCGCGGTATAGAGGCTAAATATGATTATCGGAGTTCCAAAAGAGGTGAAAGACCACGAGTCCCGCGTTGGGCTCGTTCCTGCTGGAGTCAAAGCACTTGTTGATCACGGCCACAAAGTAATGGTCCAGGCGAAAGCTGGCGATTTGTCATCTATCCCAGACAACGACTACAAACAGGCTGGCGCTGAGATTGTCCCCGAAGCGAAACAGATATGGGAACGCGCCGACATGATCGTCAAGGTCAAGGAACCCATCCCAAGCGAGTATCCGCTCTTTCGCGATGGCCTGACCCTGTTCACTTACCTGCACTTGGCCCCTCTTCCGGAACTGACTAAGGCCCTCCTGGACAAGAACGTTACCGGCATCGCCTATGAGACGATCCGCGACGGCCATGGCTCGCTGCCGCTTTTGACACCGATGTCCGAAGTTGCCGGACGCATGTCCGTGCAAGTCGGCGCGAGTTATCTGGAAGCAGAGCGCGGCGGACGCGGCGTGCTTCTGGGTGGAGTGCCCGGCGTACCGCCCGCCAATGTCGTCGTCATCGGTGGCGGAATCGTCGGCACCAACGCGGCGCGCATCGCCAATGGCATGGGCGCGAACGTCACCCTTATCGACATCAGCCTCAACCGCTTGCGCGAACTCGATGATATCTTCCTAGGCCACGTACGCACACTAGCCTCCAACTCCTACTCGATCGCCAAAGCCACTTCCGAAGCCGATCTGGTGATCGGCGCCGTGTTGATCCCTGGTGGCGCTGCTCCAAAACTCGTGACTAAGCAGATGGTCTCGAACATGAAAAAGGGAGCGGTGATCGTCGACGTCGCCATCGACCAGGGTGGCTGCATTGAGACCGCCCATCCGACGACGCACAGCAATCCCTCGTACGTCGTCGATGGCGTGGTGCACTACTGCGTTACGAATATGCCAGCCGCCGTCCCGCACACTTCGACCTTTGCGCTCACGAATGCGACGCTCCCCTACGTGCTCAAGCTCGCTCAAAACGGAGTCACTGCTACGATCAAGCGCGAAAACGGCGTTTGCGAGGGCGTCAACACCTTCAAGGGAAAGGTAACGTATCCGGCCGTAGCTCAATCGCTCGGGTTGCCGCTTACTCCTATCGCGCAGCTGCTCTAGTTCGACCAACGGGTGCCGCACCCTTCCCAAAGGGAGGGTGCGCCCTGAGATTCCGACCGAAACTACCTTCTTCCAACCGTGTTCCTACTCGCAGGACAGGGCGCGCGACTTCGTCAACTAACGATAGAGGTTCTTCTATGATCAGGCGATCGTTGTTTCGATTCTCCGCTCTCGCAGTATTCCTTTCTGCGCTCCCACTCTTGGCCCAGACCGGGACGGGTTACGGCCCGAACTACATTCCGGACGGCACGCGATTCATCGTTCGGCTTGACGATAAGCTCGACACCAACAAGGTCGAGCAAGGGAAGCATTTCAAGGCCAAATTGGCCGAGGACCTCATTGCTCCCAATGGGCAGACGATTCCACGCGGCAAGAAAATCAAAGGGCACGTTAGCGGCGTCGACCGCGGCATGCACGGACGCATCCTGCTCAGCTTCGACGAGATTGAAACCAACCATGGATGGATGCCGCTTATAGCAACCATTTCCGATGTGCCCGGCGAACATGCGATGAAAACGAATGAAGAGGGCGAGATCGAGCGCAAGGGCGCGAACAAGACTCGCACCATCGAAACCATCGCCGTCGGAGCCGGAATCGGCGCAGCGGCAGGTGCTGCTGCCGGAGGCGGCAAGGGCGCTGCGATCGGAGCCGGAATCGGCGCAGTTGGCGGTGGCGTCACCGGACTCCTGCTCAATCGCGACCTGAAACTAGACAAGGGCCAGCAGCTCGAATTACGCCTTGACCGGCCGCTCCAGGTTCCCAGCCGATAAATAGAATTGCTCCGTGGGACTCGAATGTTCCCGCGGAGCAAGCCATAGTCAGTTCACTTCCTCTTCCCCGGCAAGCCCGCCGGGTTTTCATGCGTCTTCTCTTTGAAGGCTCCGCGCATTCCCGACGCAAGTGAAACCGCGGACTCACCAAACTTGTCCCTCAGCTTGTCCGCCGCCGAAAGAGCTTTCTTCCACTTGTCGTGCTGATCGCCTTCCAGCAAGCCGAGCTGCCCCTCTGAGTTTTCGAATCCCGAACAGTGCACGCCCAGCAGACGAATGGCTTCTCCTCGCTTCCAGTTCGCACGAAAGAGAGCGCGAATCTCCGAAAGAATTTCACCGTCGATTTGCGTCGCTGACTTTAGGGAACGTGCCCGCGTGATCGTGCTGAAGTCCTTGTATCGCAGTTTCAGCTGTACGGTTCGTGCATGAAGCCCGTTTTCGCGCAGCCTGCGACCGACCATTTCTGACAATCGCGCCAGCGTCATCTCCAGTTGCTGCTGGTCGGCCGTATCGATACCAAACGTGTGCTCATGGCTGATCGATTTCGGATCATCGCCTTCGCCAATCTCTTCGTCGAACCACCCGCCCGCGTCGAGTCCCTTTGATTTCCCCGCAAGCGCCAACCCCCACTTGCCAAAGCGCTCCGCGAGAAAATCTTCGTCCAGCTTCGCGAGATCACCAACAAGCTTGATCCCTAGGTCGTGAAGCGACTTCGCCGTGACCTTGCCTACCCCAGGAATCTTTTCCACCGGCAAGGGCGCAAGAAAACTCGCTTCCATCCCGGGAACGATGAACAGTATCCCATTTGGCTTGGCCTGGTCGGAACAGACCTTTGCCACCAGTCGCGACGTTGCTATTCCTATGGAGCAGTTGAGCTGCGTGGATTGCTTAACTTGACTGTGGAGATCGTTCGCGGCCTTAAAGGGGACCCCCAACAACTTTTCTGTGCCCGTCATGTCCAGATAGGCTTCGTCAATCGACGCCATCTCCACTTTGGGTGAAAACCGTTGCAGTACCTCGAAGACCTTGTGCGAGTATTCCCTATATCGTTCAGGATGCCCATCGACGAATACTGCCTGTGGACAGAGCTTATAGGCCGTCCTTAGCGGCATTGCCGAATGCACGCCGAATTTCCGCGCTGCGTACGACGCCGCCGACACCACGCCCCGCTCGTTGGGCCTTCCTCCCACAACCACGGGTTTGCCCTTCAGCGTAGGATCGAACAACTCCTCTACGCTTACAAAAAAGGCATCCATGTCGACGTGGAAAACAGTCCGCACATGCCAAGCTTACCCGTCAATTGTCGAGAACGGGAGCCAAAAGAGAGGCCTAGATGGCCTTCTTGTGGGGCAGCGATGCTGCGGTTCGGGATGAAATTGCTCCGCGGACCTTACGGAGCAGCACGTCCGGCGTAAAGGGCTTTTGCAGGAACAGCGAGCCTTCCGGTAGCGACTCATTATGCAACAGCGCGTTATTTGTATACCCGGACATGAAAATAATCTTCATTTCCGGATGTGACTGGGTCAGTTGTTCGGCGAGCAACTGCCCGCCCATCTTGGGCATGACAACGTCCGTGATAAGCACGTCGATATTGCCGCTGTGATGCTTCACGATATCGAGAGCAGCTTCTCCCATGGTGGCCACCAACACCTTGTACCCCTGCGCGCTGAGCACCTGTTCGATAAGGCTCCTCAGACTCGATTCGTCTTCCACAAGCAGGATCGTTTCGTGTCCGGTAAGCGCGAACTGAGGTTCGTGAGAAATGCGCGACGGCTCCGGTTCGACCGCTGTCGCCGGGAAGTAGATTTTAAACGTGGTACCCTTGCCCACTTCGCTGTAGACCCAAATATGCCCGCCACTTTGATTTACGATTCCGTAAACGGTCGCCAGCCCTAGTCCGGTCCCCCGCCCTGCCTCTTTGGTGGTGAAGAATGGCTCGAATATCTTCGCACGCGTCTCCGAGTCCATTCCGATACCGGTATCCGAAACTGCCAGCATCACGTAGTTGCCGGGCACTACGTTGTGAATTGAAGCATCGTGACCGTTGAAACGGACGTCTGCGGTTTCAATCGTCAGCTTGCCGCCATTCGGCATAGCATCGCGAGCGTTCACGACCAGATTCATGATTACTTGCTCGATCTGCCCCGGGTCGGCTTTGACTCGTCGGATGTTCGGAGTGCGGAAAGCACGAATCTCGACGTCCTCTCCGATGACCCTGGGGAGCATCTTCTCCATGCCGGACAGAATGTCGTTGAGGTTGATTACCTCGGCCTGCAACACCTGCCGTCTGCTAAAGGCCAATAGCTGTCTGGTCAGCGAACTGGCCTTGTCGGCCGCGTTCATTACCTGCTCCGCCGCTTCCTTCAGCGTCTCATCATTGGGCAAGCTCGACTGCAAAACATATGTGTATCCGACGATGACGCTCAAAAGATTGTTGAAGTCGTGTGCTATCCCGCCGGCCAACCGGCCCACGGCCTCCATCTTTTGTGATTGCCGCAGTTGCTCTTCCAACTTTTTGCGATCGCTGATGTCACGAACTATGGTCGAAACGCCGACTACTTTTCCTTCGTCCTTGATCGGAGATACAGTCAGCGACACCGATATCTTCTTGCCTTCCTTGCAGACACGAACCGACTCTCTGCGGAATCCCTCTCCTCTGCTCGCACGTTCCACGTTCTCCGTGACTTCATTCGCATTTTCCATCGGGAGCATCATCGCAGCATGCTTCCCAATCGCCTCCGCAGCCTTGTAGCCGAATATCTTTTCGGCCCCGGCGTTCCAACTTGTGATGATTCCTTCCAGGCTCTCGCCTATGATTGCGTCCTCGGACGAAGTCACGATGGCTGCAAGTTCGCGCAATCCTCTTTCGGCCGCCTTTTGCGCGGTTACATCGCGCAAGCGGACCGTGAGAATCCTTTGCCCTTCTGCTACGAATTTCGAGATCGACGCTTCAGCCGGAAACTCCGAGCTATCTTTGCGGAGACCATAGATCGTGCGCCGTTCCGCCATCGCGCGCAGTGCATCAGGCGCCTTCTTGAATGCGGCCACTTGGCCGGTGTGCATGTGGCGATAGCGCTCGGGAAGCAATAGGTTGAGCGGCTTCCCGATGATCTCTTCCGGCTTATAACCGAATATCTTTTCAGCTCCGGAGTTAAACAACGTGACGTTCTGCTGTTCATCCACGCTGATGATCGCGTCTTCGGAAATCTGTACCACTCCGCCGAAACGCAGGTTCATTCGCTCCAGTTCAGACCGCGACTGCAACAGGGCAGACATCAGCCCCCAGATCAATAATGCAGCAGCTCCAAACAACGCGTAGCGAACTGCACCCGCTGTCGATAAGATCTGGGCCGAATCAAACTTGAAAGCAAAATACGCGAGTTCTGCGAAGCTCACCAGCACTGACACAAAACCTGGCTTCGCACCTCCAAACCAGGTCGCGACCACGATGGCTGCAAGAAACGTGAAGAAGGTGGGGACGAACCCAAACTCAGGGAGTTGCGTCAAACTTGGAACAAACGCAAGTATGGGTAAAATGATCGCTACCAAATAGCGAACAAGTACAGAGCGAGTGGACACCACCTTCGCTGGTTTCAACATCGCCTGTTTATCCTCAACGGGGACCCTCAACAGCGCCCTCCCAGAACTCTGACGTCAATCTGTGAGATGAGCACGACTTTGCATAAGTAGCCTTGAAAACGTTTACGACGCACTCTTTAGACCACCAACAAGAGTAATCTCACATCTTTTTGACAGCTTTCGTGCTCTACGTACCGTCTATGCCCGATCGTGGTGCGGCGTTCCCAGAGGCCCTGCGCAGAAGCTGACACGGCAACAAAACCTAATAGGCTACTACTTGCACTTTAAGACGAAATAAAGTGCTGTTTGGATTCGAAAATTGATCTGCCGTCAACTCCGGTTCAAGATCAGACGGACAGTCATTTACAATTGAGAATTCCGAACGAGGTCCTGAATAAGAATGCATCGTTGGTCACAACTGTTTATCCCCACCCTCCGCGAGGCGCCTGCTGACGCCGAAGTCGCCAGCCACAAGTTCCTTGTCCGTGCCGGTTACATCCGACAGCTTGCCGCCGGCATTTATAGTTATCTGTTCCTCGGACAGCGCACCATTCTCAAGATCACCAACGTGGTCCGCGAAGAAATGGACAAGATCGCGCAGGAGTTCTACCTGCCCGCGCTCCATCCGCGCGAAGTATGGGAAGCCAGTGGCCGCTGGACAGTCATGGGCGACAATATGTTCCGCCTGAAAGACCGCAAGGGTGCCGACCTCTGCCTCGGCATGACCGAAGAAGAGATCATGACCGATATCGCCCGCAAGGAACTTCGCAGTTACAAACAGTTGCCTCAAATCTGGTACCAGATTCAGGCTAAGTTCCGCGACGAACCGCGCCCCAAATCCGGCCTGCTCCGCGTGCGTCAGTTCACCATGAAGGACGCATATTCCTTCGATATCGATGCCGCCGGACTTGACGTCAGTTACAAGAAGCATTACGAAACTTATTGCCGAATTTTCGATCGCTGTGGGCTGAAATACGTCGCCGTCGAAGCACACTCTGGCTCTATGGGCGGATCAGCCTCTCACGAATTCATGGTCTACACCGACGCGGGCGAAGACCTCGTTGCAAGCTGCCCGAAGTGCGGATACGCCGCCAACCTGGAGAAAGCAACTTCGCAACTTGCACCCGTCGAGGACTATGCTCCAACTGGCGACGGCAAGCCTGAACTCGTCCACACGCCCGGCATGAAAACCATCGAAGAGGTTTCGAAGTTCCTGGGCGTCTCCCCGAAGAACAAGATTAAGACCCTTGCTCTGATCGGCATCGAGCTGAAGCCCGCCGAAGGCAAAGAGAAGAAAGAGCTTCCGGTGATCGCATTCGTTCGTGGCGATCACAGCGTCAACGAGGCTAAGCTGTCAGCCGTACTGCCGGGCTACGAGTTCCGCCCGATGCACGAGGAAGAGATAATCGCGGTTTTCGATTCCCCAGCCGGCTTCCTGGGCCCCATCGGTGTTAACGAGCGCAGCTTGAAAGGCGTAAAGGCCGCCGTATTCGTCGATCGTGCCTTGCAGGGTCGGAAAAACCTGATTTCCGGCGCGAACAAACTTGACTACCACCTCCGCAACGTGACGCCCGGACACGATTTCGTTGTCGCTGACACACAGTGGGCCGACATCCGTAACGTCGAAGAGGGCGAAGGCTGCCCCACCTGCAGCACCCCCTTAAAGCTCGGTAAAACCGTGGAAATAGGGCACATATTCAAACTGGGCTACAAGTACTCGGAGTCAATGGGCGCTCGCGTGCTAGACAAAGATGGCAAGGAGGTTACGCCGATCATGGGCAGCTATGGGATCGGCATAGAACGTATCCTGACATCAATGATCGAGCAGAATCATGACGAAAACGGCTTCTGGTTGCCCCCGAGTGTCGCGCCTTATCAGGTTGTCGTCTCGGCGACGAACGTGAAGGACGAGGCGCTTCTTAAGGCAGCCGTCGACATCGCACAGAAACTCGAAGCCGCTGGCCTGGACGTGCTGCTTGATGATCGCGACGAGCGGCCTGGCGTAAAGTTCAAGGACGCCGACCTGGTCGGTATCCCGTTCCGCATTACCATCGGGAAGAAGCTTTCGGAAGGTAAGATTGAGGTCTTCCGTCGCTCGACACGTGAGTCTCAGGATGCTACTATCGCGGAAATCGTACCGCTCATGCAGGCTTTGATCGGAGCAGCTGAAACAGAAACAGCTGCTGCAATGTAAGTTGGCAAACGGAGCCTAAGAATAGGATGAAGAACCTTCGTCTTTTTGTTGGACTGTTCGTTCTAGCAGCAACCGTCTACCTTTTGTGGAAAACGGCACCTGCGTTTCTTGCTAACTATCAGTTCGAGGAAGAGATGGACGATACGGCTAGGATGAGTGCGCTGGATGTGAGAAGGACCCCAGAGGAAATTCGAGCATCGGTTTTCGAGAAAGCTCAGTCGCACGACATCCCAGTCGATGCAGAGGACATTGAAGTGGTTCGGAATGGTGCCGACGTTTCGATTTCAGCGAATTACGTTGTCCATGTGGATGTGCCAGTGTATCCCTTCGACCTGAAATTTCATCCTTCAAGCAAACGTGAAGGACTAAAGTTTAAGTAGTGCGTAACGGTTATCGAGCGGCTCCGTTCGTTTACAATATGGATCACCATGGGTGATTGGAAATCGTACCCCGTTAGCTGCTCTGGTCTGGAGCCTCGGGGTGCCATCGGAACGCCTCTTCGTCAATTACATTTCTCGGTTCCGGTTTTATACATTTGTGACAATTAAAGTGAAAATTCCGCGCAGTGCTCCGGCTCAAGGCAGGCGGAAAGCCGGTAACAGGTTCTTCTCTGACCCTCTCATCAAGGCGGCTGTTGCCGTCTTCGTCATCGTCTCCACTTTGGTGCTGGGCGTCTTTGCCTACTACTACATCAAGTACGAGAAGATCATCGACCGCCGGATGAGCGGTCAAATTTTCAGCAACACCGCCAAGATATACGCGCTCCCGAAAACGGTCCATCTTGGCGGATCCATCACGGCCGAGGAAATTGCCACCGAGTTGCGCCGTGCGGGCTATTCGGACAGTAGCAGGGGAGGCGCCGATTCGAAGACAGGCACCTACAGGCTGACCTCCTCAGGCATTCAGATTAAGCCTGGCCCGGAGTCATACCACAGTCCTGATGTCGCTAATATCGCGTTCTCCGAGGGCAAGATTTCCCGAATTGTCGGCGGCGACAAAGAGGTCGATGCCTACGAGCTTGAACCCCAACTCGTGACGGCACTCTCGGCCAGCGAGGGTAGAGCGAAACAGCAGGTTGTCCAATACCAGGACATCCCCAAGATCATGATCGACGCGGTCTGTGCCATCGAGGACCGTCGCTACTTCCAGCATAGTGGCGTCAATTACTTCCGCCTCTTGGAGGCCGCCCTCATTGACATTCGTGAGGGCAGCCATGGCCAAGGCGGATCTACGCTCACAATGCAGATGGCTCGCGCCTTCTTTCTTACCCCCGAAAAAAGCCTCAAGCGCAAAGCCATCGAGATGCTGATTGCTATCGAGCTTGAGCAGAAATTCAGCAAGGAACAGATTTTCGCGCTCTACGCCAACCAGGTTCCCATGGGACAGCGGGGTTCCTTCGCCATTCAGGGATTCGCCGAAGCATCCCGTTCGTACTTCAACAAAGACATGCAAAGCCTCTCTTTGCCTGAAGCCGCACTGTTGGCGGGCATGATTCAGCGCCCGAGTTACCTCTCTCCGTATCGTCACCCGGATCGAGCCATGTCCCGGCGCAATCTCGTTCTCGACAGCATGGTCGAGACTGGCGCGATCACCCGCGAACAAGCAGAGCAAGCGAAGGCCACCCCGTTAAAGCTCGCGCCGATGAACGTCGAGGCCAGCGATGCTCCGTATTTTGTCGATCTCGTAAGAGAGCAGCTCGTCAGCAAATACCCCGAAAGCGAGTTGAACGAGCAGTCCTATCGCATCTACACAACGCTGGACCCGGAACTTCAGCGGATGGCAGCCGAAGCTGTTCAGGTAGGGATCAAGTCCGTCGATGATCAGGTAAACAAGCTGCGTACCCGTAAGACGAAAATCGGCACCGGCAAGAACGCCAAGTACGAGACAACCGTTCTCCCCGGTCCGCAAGCTCAAGTTGCCCTGGTCGCAATCGATCCTCACACGGGAGACGTTCTTGCCTTGGTTGGTGGTCGAAACTACGGCATGAGCCAACTCAACCACGCCATCGCAAATCGTCCGACCGGATCCATATTCAAACCGTTCGTTTACGCGACCGCAATGAATACAGCTCTGAACGGCGGCGAAAACGCCGAGACTCCGGTCTCGATGATTGACGATTCCGCCAGCACGTTTACGTTCGGCGATCAGATATACGAGCCGCGCAACTACAAGAACGAGTATCACGGACAAGTGACTCTTCGTTACGCCCTATCGCAGTCTCTCAACAACGCCACCGTAAAACTGGCCGAGACGGTTGGCTACGACAATGTTGCCCAGCTCGCCCGTGCAGCAGGCATCCAGTCCGTGAAACCCACCCCAGCGATGGCTCTCGGCGCCTATGAGGCTCGCCCGCTGGACATGGCCGGCGCGTACACCGTCTTTGCAAACAATGGTGTCCACGTCGCGCCAACAATGTTGCGCTCCCTGCGCGACTCTCAGGGCAATGTCATTCAGGACTTCAACACCAATAGCAGCCAGGTCCTTGATCCCCGTGTCGCATACGTCATGACCAACATGATGGAAAGCGTGGTGAATTCCGGCACTGGATACGAGGTGCGACGTCGTGGATTCACGGCCCCTGCTGCGGGTAAAACCGGTACGTCACACGATGCTTGGTTTGCGGGTTACACAAGCAACCTTCTCTGCATCGTTTGGGTCGGCTATGACGACTACAGTGACTTGAAACTCAGCGGCGGCACAACCGCGGCACCGATCTGGGCTGAGTTCATGAAACGTGCCGTCACCCTGCCCGAATATCGCGACGTCAAAGCGTTCTCACAACCGGACGGCATAGTGAGCCTCCAATTGGACAAAGTCACCAATCTGCTGTCGACGCCCGCATGCCCCGATGCATACACAGCTGCTTTCATTGCCGGTACTGAACCCACGAACACCTGCGAACAAGGCCCGGGCGATCACCGCAATCTGTTCCAAAAGATTCTCGGGATCGGGCAGCCCACTGTCATGCCTCCACCGAGCCCTACTCCAGCACAGCCCGCAGTTGGAACGCGGCAGCCAGTTCGGAATGGCACGAACACTACGACAGCTCAGCCGCAAGTTGGCCAAAAACAACCACCAGCAGATGAGCCCAAGAAGAAGGGTTTCTGGGGTAAGTTCGTGGGAATCTTCAAAGACGACGAATCCGGCAACCAGAAGCAAAAGAAGGAATAACCTCAAGTTCATCCCAAGCACAACCAAGATTCCGGCCTGCCAGGCCGGTCTTTTGTGCCTGTGTCTCTGCGCATTTCCGGTCTACGTCACCCTAAACTGTCCTACAATTAGCGACAGCAAGAGCATCTAACGGTACGTAAGTCGCTGAATTGGCCCACGCAAACAGAGCATGGGAGGGTTGATTATGCGTCGCCTATTTGTCGTCTGTGTTTCGCTGCTCCTCCTATCCTGCTGGCTCCCTGCCCTTTCCCAACAGGCTGGACTTCAAACTGCTTCTCCTGTCTCCAGGATCGAACCTCCGTCTCCGAGTGCCCCTGTTGATGAACTGGAGACCCGAGGCGATGAATTGCGCCGAATAAAAGCCTATATCGACTCCATCGCGTACTATCGGGCAGCCATCGCCAAAGAAAAGTCAGCGGTTCTATATAACAAGGTCGGCATTTCTGAATTGCAACTGGATCGCCTCTCCGATGCACGTAGGGACTTCAATCGGGCCATCAAACTGGACAAGACTTACGCTGAGGCCTACAACAACCTAGGTGTTATCTACTACACCCAGAAGAAATACGGCACTGCCAAGAAGCAGTACAAGAAAGCCATAGATCTTCGCGATTCCGCTTCTTTCCACAGCAATCTAGGCAGTGCCTATTTCGCGGAAAAGAAGTACGACATCGCGGCCATCGAGTACGGAAAAGCACTGCAGCTCGATCCGGATATATTCGAACGTACTTCTTCCGCCGGCATCTCCGCACGTCTGCAATCTCCCGCCGACAAGGCGCAGTTCTCGTATGTGCTCGCCAGAATGTATGCGCAAATGGGCAGCTTTGATCGCAGCTTCAAGTACCTGCAAAAGGCGATGGAAGATGGCTACGACGTAAAGGGGAACATCTACAAGGATGAGTACTTTGCAAAGCTACGCGAGGACGCCAGATTCACAGAGCTAATGGCTGCTAAGACAGTCGCCGTTCCGGAATGAAAAAAGGGGCGACACCGAGTCGCCCCTCCACATAGAACTCACTCTACTTTTTCACCGGGCTCCGATCGTGGATATATCTCTCGATCGTCTCTCCCAGCAGATCCTGTGCGCGAAGGATATACTCCACCGCATCTCTTACAGCACCCTCGCCACCTGCGTGATCCGTAACGATGTGCGCTTCATCCTTAACTTCCTCGCGCGCATTTGGCACTGCAATCGCCAGGCCGCAGCGGCGCATCGCCGGCAGATCAATCACGTCGTCGCCAACGAACGCGATCTCTTCCGGTTTGAGACCTTCCTTCGCCATGATCTCTTCCAGCACTTCCCGCTTATTTGCGATGCCTTGGTACAAGTACTCGACTCGCAGGTCCCGCGCTCTAAGCGCCACCGTCTCGGAAATGCGCTTCGTGATCAGACCTATCTTCAGTCCAGCCAGCTTAGCGAAAGAGAACGCTGTGCCGTCGTGCGCGTGAAATCCCTTGCCTTCCACCACGTGCATACCGCTGATCGCATATCCGCCCTGATCAACGTGCTCTTCTTTCTCCTGTTGTTGCGGGCTCTTCCCCGCGCCTGGCAAAAGCCAGATCTTGCCATCGGTCATCACGCCATCAACGTCCAGCAACAGCATCTTGATCTTCTTTGCGCGTTCTTTCGACATAAGATTTTTCGCCTAAACAGGGTCGAACGGTGCGACGGCGCCATCGGATGCGTCGGCACGGCACTCATTCGCCTTTGGAGTAAGTTCCTGCTCTACTCTAAATCACGAACTCATTTGGGAAAAACGAAACATTCCATCTTCTATGCCGTTGGTAACATGCTGTTTTGTGAGTAGTCAGTCGACTGAGATGCTTTCGTAAGTCAGCTTGAGAACAGATCCACAGTCTGCGCATGCCAACATAGAATTCTGCGTCACATAAACGCGCAGTCCCTGGCACACCGCACAGGCGACCGTCGGATCGGATGACTCCGGCAGTCCGATGTCGGGCCGCACTGGAGCCTTGCCTTGCACACTTCGCGTAGTCAACTCAAAGCTTGCCCGGCAATCCGCGCAGACATGATTGAAGCAACACTTCGGCTCGCACGTGTACACGACATCCGCTCCGCCACACTTCGGACACCGCACCACGCTTTTCAGCCCCTTGAACTCGTTCTCTTCTTCGCTGCCTGTGCTTCCTTTGCGTGCCATCTCTGCTGCGTTCTCCTTCGCGTCCTTAGCGTCCTTGGCGTCCTTTGCGTTAAAAGAGTTCAGATCACCCGATCGCCCGATGCTTTCCGCGTCTCTCCTCAACTCACCTGCATCTTACTTTTGTGTCGGCCCATCTTGAACTCACGCATACCGCCCTCGATTGGGCGCACCCGCTCGTTCGCGAGTGGTTCCTCTCCAAGTTCGGCAGTCCCACGGAACCGCAGGAACAAGGCTGGCCTCACATCCTCGCCGGTCGCACGACACTAATCTCCGCCCCGACCGGTTCCGGCAAAACTTTCGCCGCGTTCCTCGCCTGCATCGACCGTCTCGTTCGCAAAGCTCTCTCCGGCGAACTTCAGGACCGCACCGAAGTGCTCTATGTCTCTCCGCTGAAGGCGCTCGGTAACGATATTCAGAAGAACCTCGAAGCCCCTCTCGGCGAGATTCTTCAACTCGCGGGTCGCAAGGGCATTTTGATGCCCGAGATTCGCACTGCGGTTCGCACCGGCGACACGCTTATGCACGAGCGCCGTGCCATGCTGAACCGTCCGCCGCACATTCTAGTCACCACGCCCGAATCGCTCTACATCTTGTTGACCGCCGAAAAGAGCCGTCAAATTCTCCGCGATGTTCAGACTGTCATCGTTGACGAAATCCACGCCGTCGCCGGATCCAAGCGCGGCGCCCACCTCGCCCTCTCCCTTGAACGCCTCGAAGAGCTTGTTCGCGAATCCCGGCAGGTGCCCCACGTTCGCGAAGCTAACGTGGGGAATTTCGGTGCCGGGAGCGATACCTTCAACCGCATCGGCCCGGTGCCCCAGGTTCGCGAAGCTAACCTGGGGATTTCCCAAAACGAACGGTGCGCGTTCAACCGCATCGGCCTCTCCGCCACCCAGAAGCCGCTCGAAATCATCGCGCACTTCCTGACCGGAGCCCGTCCCGATCCCGTCCTCGTCAACATCGGCCACAAGCGCCAGATGGACATCGCAGTCGAAGTTCCCCGCAGCGAACTTGGCCCCGTCGCTTCCAACGAAATGTGGGACGAGATCTACGACCGCATCGCAGAACTCGTCCGACAGCACCGCTCGACACTCGTCTTCGTCAACACGCGCCGCCTGGCTGAACGCCTGGCTATGCACCTTGGCGAGCGATTAGGTGAACAATCTGTTGCGGCCCATCACGGCTCGCTCTCCCGCAAACTCCGCCTCGAAGCCGAACATAAACTGAAAAACGGCGAACTCAGTGTTCTCGTCGCCACTGCATCTCTCGAACTCGGCATCGACATCGGCACCGTTGACCTCGTCTGCCAAGTCGGCTCCACGCGCGCGATTGCCGTCGCTTTGCAGCGAATCGGACGCTCCGGCCACTGGCGCGGCGCCATTCCCAAAGCGCGTATCTTTGCCACCACTCGCGACGAATTGCTCGAATGTGCCGCTCTCGTGCGCTCCATTCATCACGGCGAACTCGACCGCATCATCCTTCCCGACTGCCCACTAGACATCCTCGCCCAGCAGATCGTCGCCGAAGTGGCATGTCGTGGTAGCGCCCCCGTAGCGCCGGACTCCAGTCCGGCGTCTCTCGAATCGGCCCCCTCCGGCCTCTCCGAAGACGAACTCTTCACGCTCGTCCGCCGCGCCTACCCCTACCGCGACCTCACCCGCCGCGACTTCGACGAACTCATCGCCATGCTCTCCGACGGCATCGCCGCCCGCCGCGGACGCTACGGTGCCTACCTCCACCACGATCGTGTCCACCGCCGTTTGCGCCCCCGCCGCGGTGCGCGTCTGGCAGCTATCACCAGCGGAGGAGCCATACCTGACACCGGACTCTTCCAGATGGTGTCCATGCCCGAACAAACCACCGTCGGCACACTCGACGAAGACTTCGCCGTCGAAAGCAATCGCGGAGACATCATCCTCCTCGGCAACACCAGTTGGCGCATCATGCGCGTCGAAGGCAGCTCCGGCCGCGTCCTCGTCGAAGACGCTCGTGGCGCACCGCCCACGGTTCCCTTCTGGCGCGGCGAGGCTCCAGCCCGAACCGCCGAGTTATCCGAACAGGTCGCCGAACTCCGCCAGCACATCTCCGACATGCTGCCAAAGCCGGCAATCAAGAACACGGGTGCCGCACCCTTCCCCGAAGGCGAGGGTGCGCAGCAAGGGCGCTCTACACGACTCCAGGTCCCCCTCTCGAACCGCCCACAAGAGATATCCGAAACCATCGACTGGCTCAGGCAGGAGTGTGGTCTCGACGAACTCGGCGCCGAACAGACTATCGAGCACGTCCTCGCCGGACGCGCGGTCCTCGGCGCCGTCCCCACGCAACAGACCGTTATCGCCGAACGCTTTTTCGACGAAGGCGGCGGCATGCAGCTGGTGATCCATGCCCCCTTCGGTGCGCGCATCAATAAAGCCTGGGGACTCGCCCTTCGCAAGCGCTTCTGCCGCTCCTTCAATTTCGAACTGCAAGCCGCGGCCACCGACGACGGCATCAGCATCGCGTTAGCCGAGCAGCACAGCTTCCCGCTCGCCGACGTCTTCAACTACCTGAGCACCGAAACCGTACAGAACGTTCTAGAACAAGCCGTGCTCACCGGATCGCCGCTCTTCGGCACTCGTTGGCGTTGGGACGCCACCCGCGCGCTCGCACTACTCCGCTTTCAGGGCGGCCGCAAAGTCCCGCCGCCGATTCAGCGCATCAAGAGCGATGACCTGCTCGCCTCCGTCTTTCCCGACGTCGCCGCCTGCGGAGAGAACATCCAAGGGGACATCAGAATCCCCGACCACCCGCTCGTGCGCGAGGTTATGAAAGACGTCCTGCACGAAGCCATGGACATCGACGGCCTCAAACAGATCCTGCGCGGCATCGAGAACGGCGCAATCCGCTGCCTCGCCGTGGATACGCCCATACCATCGCAGTTCTCACACGAGATCCTCAACGCGAATCCCTACGCATACCTCGACGACGCGCCGCTCGAAGAACGCCGCGCCCGCGCCGTCCAGATGCGCCAAGTACTTCCCGAATCAGTATTGGAAGAAGTCGGCAAGCTCGACCCTGACGCCATCGCCCAAGTCCGCGAAGAGGCGTGGCCCGACGTCCGCGACGCTGACGAACTCCACGACGCCCTGCAGACGCTCGTGGCTGTTCCAACAGACATTGAGGGTGCCCCATCCTTCGCGAACGGGGTCCCCGCCAATCCGAAGGATTGGTGGGGCGGGCAGAGAAGCGTGGACGAGGACTGGCGTCTCTTTTTCGAGCAACTCCGCGCCACGCGCCGCGCCACAACCGCTGTCGTTAACAACAAGGAATTCTGGATCTGCACCGAACGCATCCCCACCTTCACCGCAGTCTTTCCAAACTCAAAAGTGAACGCGGGTGCCGCACCCTTCCCCGCAGGGGAGGGTGCGAAGATAGTTCGCTCCGAGGCTCTCCTCCAACTCGTCACCGGATGGCTCGCCCACAGCGGCCCAATCACCGCCTCCGACCTCTCACAACTCTTCGGCTTCCCGGTCACCGAAATCGACCAGGCCCTGCTCCGGCTCGAATCAACCGGAGCCATCCTCCGCGGCAGCTTTACTGGTAGGAACACACCAGAGGGTGCCCCATCCTTGCGAAGCAAGGGTGGGGATTTTGAATTTCAACAAATACCGACTGAATGGTGCGAACGCCGTCTTTTGGCTCGCATCCACAGACTAACCGTCGGACGCCTCCGCAAAGAGATCGAGCCCGTCACTCCCGCCCAGTACATGAACTGGCTCCTACGATGGCAGCACGTTGCACCCGGCACGCAGGTCACGGGCGAACACGGAACGCTTGAAATCCTTCGCCAGTTGCAAGGCTTCGAGGTTCCGGCCAGCGCCTGGGAACGCGAAGTTCTCGCCCGCCGCATATCTCATTACGACCCAAAGCATCTCGACCAGCTCTGCCTTACCGGCGCCGTTGGCTGGGGACGCCTCTCTCCCCACCCCGCCACTCTCGACGACTCGCAAAACGGCTCGCGCCGCGTCATCCCCACCAGCGTCGCGCCGATCACGTTCTACGTCCGCGAAGACGCCGACTGGATGTCACCGCGCCACCCAGAGCACGATCAACCCGACATCCGCGGCCTAAGCCCCACTGCCCAGGCCGTTCTCACATACCTCCGCCAGCGCGGGGCAAGCTTCTTCCCCGACATCGTTCGCGGCACCTTCAAGCTGAAGTCGGAAGTCGAAACTGCTCTCTGGGAACTCGTTGCCGCCGGACTCGTCACCGCCGACGGCTACGACAACCTGCGCTCTTTCATCGATCCCAAGCGCCGCGCCGGACAAGGCCACGGCCGCGCCTCCCGCCCGCGCCACAGCGCCGGACGCTGGTCGCTCCTCTACACAAACGACCAACCCGATCGCACGCGCCTCGTCGAGGCCACCTGCTGGATGCTCCTCTGCCGCTACGGCGTCGTAATCCGTGAAGCCCTGGCCCGCGAAACCAACCTCCCCCGCTGGCGCGAACTCCTCGTCGGCTTCCGTCGCCTCGAAGACCGTGGCGAAATTCGCGGCGGCCGCTTCGTCAACGGTTTCCTCGGCGAACAATTCGCTCTCGCTGTCGCGGTCGAATCCCTGCGCGCCTCTCGTAAGCAGCAAACCACCGGAGAACTCATCGCCCTCTCCGCCGCCGACCCGCTGAACCTCATCGGCATCATCGTCCCCGGCGAACGCGTCCCCGCAGTCTCGGGCAAACACGTCGCTTACCGCGACGGCGTTCCCGTTGAAGCATCGCCACGCGACATATTCTCTTTCCGTCTCGCCTCCTCGCAATAATCCTTCCGTTGTCATTCCGAGGAGCGCAGCGACGAGGAATCCCTACCCTCTCGACAACTTGCTCAGCTGTCCATATCCGCTCTTGTCTTCTCCCCAATCCCGAGTAAAATGTCTCGACATGAACAGGCGCCGAATCATCGAACTGCTCGCGCTCCTCATTTTCAGTTCAACGGTTGTCGCCGCCGACGCACCCGCGCAAGAGTCGACAAAATCCTCATTCTCAAGAAAGACCGCAAGCTCCTCCTTCTCAGTGGAAACAAAGAAATTCGCGCCTACAAGGTAGCCCTCGGTGGAAATCCGATCGGCCCCAAGACCTACAAGGGCGACAACCGCACTCCGGAGGGCTTCTACAGGATTGACGGACGCAACCCAGCGAGCGCCTATCACCGCTCGCTTCACGTCTCCTACCCCAATGCGGACGATCGCACCCGCGCTAAGAAACTAGGCAAACATCCCGGAGGCGACATCTTCATCCACGGCCTACCGAATGGCCAAGGCTGGATCGGCAAGGCACACTCTCTCCATGACTGAACGCTCGGCTGCATTGCAGTGACGAATGAAGAAATTGAGGAAATCTGGAAGCTGGTTCCCAACGGAACCATCGTCGAGATCAGGCCTTGATGAAGGACCGTTTTGGGAAACCGGGTTCATCAGACAACCTGTTCTGAAACGTAAATCATCCGAGAAGCAGAACTGGTGTTTGGGCCGACCGGATGGTTCGTCCTCCATATCCGCCAAGAGCGGGAGACTGCTTTTGGGGACTCCGATCCTTAACAATCTCAGAACCTGAGCAATTAGCGAGAAACATGGCATGTGTGGAATCGCGGGGATATTCAGTCTTCGTTCGGGGTCCGTCCCTCGCGACACGGTAGGACGAATGGTCTCCGCCATTTCTCATCGCGGACCGGACGATTCAGGTGTCTGCATTCAGCAGGGTATCGGCCTCGGACACCGGCGCCTCAGCATAATCGATTTAGCTGGCGGTGCGCAGCCGATGCAGAACGACGACGGTTCGCTGGTTATCACTTTCAACGGCGAAATCTTCAATTACCTGGAACTCCGCGAAGAGCTGATTAAGAAGGGACACCGGTTCTTAACCCGCTCGGATACCGAAGTCTTGCTGCACTTATACCAAGAGGAAGGCGACCGTTTCGTTTCGCGTCTCAACGGACAATGGGCCTTCGCGTTGTGGGACCGCTGCAAGCAAAGATTGTTCTTGTCACGTGATCGTGTTGGCGTTCGTCCGCTGTTCTACGCGTTTGCAGATGGCGACTTCGTATTCGGTTCAGAAGTAAAGGCACTCTTCACCCATCCTGGGATCAGTCGCGAACTGGACTTGCGTGCCCTCGATCAACTCTTCACTTTCTGGTCCATTGTTCCTCCCCGAACGGCGTTTCGAGCAGTGAGCGAGCTTCCTCCCGGACACTCAATGGTAGTGGACACTCACGGCGCAAAGGCAGAACGGTATTGGCAGCTTTCCTACGACGCACCAACCACGACAGCGGTATACGACAGCGAGGAAGACCAAGCCGATGCTCTTCGGGAATTGCTCGAAGCCGCGACATCGATACGGCTCCGATCGGACGTTCCGGTAGCCGCATATCTGAGCGGCGGATTGGATTCTTCTGTCACGGCCGCATTGACCGCCCGGCATAGTCCGCGACGGCTGACCACCTTTTCGGTTGCATTTGACGATTCGGCGTTCGATGAGCGGGAGTATCAGCGGGAACTTGTTCGCCATCTCGACACCGAACATCACGAACTGCTTTGCTCCGACAAAGATATTGCCGCGGCCCTTCCCGAAGTTGTCTGGCACGCAGAAGTCCCTTTACTGCGCACGGCCCCCGTCCCATTATTTCTACTTTCTAAAATGGTGCGCCAGCATGGTTTCAAGGTGGTCGTTACCGGAGAAGGGGCAGACGAGGTGCTGGGTGGATACGACATTTTCAAAGAACTGAAGGTCCGCGACTTCATTGAGCGGAGACCCGATAGCCAGTTCCGGCCGCTCCTTTTACGACGACTGTATCCCTACATTGGGCATTTGCAGAAGATGCCCGCGAAGTACCTGGACGCCTTTTTCCGTCCCAACACAGTTGCTTGCGAGTGGCCGCTGCTGCGGTCGCACGCGGCCCGGTACGAATTGACCTCTGCCCTGAAGAGCTTCTTTTCCGCCGACGTGAAGTCTGAACTCAGCAATTACTGTGCGTATCTCGACCTTACAGCTGGGTTACCTGAAGACTTTCAACGCTGGGACAGTTTCTCGCGGGCACAGTACTTGGAATCGGCGTATCTGTTGCCGGGCTACATTCTTTCCGCACAGGGCGACCGAATGGCAATGGCCCATGCAGTTGAGGGACGCTATCCGTTTCTCGACGTCAACGTGATCGAGTTTGCCGGACGTTTGCCGGCCAGCCTGAAAATGAAGGTGCTTGAAGAGAAGTATCTACTCAAATCGATGTCAAAGGGCCTCATTCCCGAGAGCATTCGTCGCCGCAAGAAACAACCCTATCGTGCTCCGGCCGCAACTTCGATGCTGTTGTCCAAGAGTACGACTGGAGCCTCGGATTTTCTCTGCGCTGAGTCGATACGCAGTTTCGGCATCTTCGAACCTCGAGCAGTTGACGGGTTCGCCGCAAAGATCCGCTCCGGCCGAGCCAATGGCGCTCGCGACGACATGGCAATTGTGGGACTTCTCACGACGCAGTTACTGGTTCAGCAATTCACAAACAATCGGTCGTTTCACAGGGAACAAAGTTATGAATTCGCGTAAGCAGCAGATTCGTCAGTTCATTCTCGACACCTTCGTCTTGGGCAAGAATATCCCGCTTAGCGACGACGACAGCTTTCTGAGCAGCGGATTGCTTGATTCAATGGGAATTCTCGAAATCATCGGGTTTCTGGAGACGCAATACGGTGTCGAGTTCGGAGAAAACGATCTCGTCCCAGAAAACCTCGATTCCATCAATCGGATCGAAGCATTTCTGGAACGGAAGCTCCCGGCCGGCACACCGGTACTGCAAACGACTTCTTCACCTCAAACTGCCGAAGCATACACGACTGCGAATCGCGAGGTGTAGTGGTGAACACTGCTGAGCTTTCAAAAGACGTGCTTGCGATTGATGCGCCGTCACTCGCTTCCGCAATTGAGGATTGGATCCGGAAGGTTGTTTTCGAAACGCTCCGCCGTCGAGGTGCCGTCGTCGGCATTTCCGGAGGGATCGACAGTAGTGTCGTAGCAACGCTCTGCGCCCGCGCGCTGGGAAAGGAACGTGTTTTTGGAATATTCATGCCAGAGGCCGACTCATCTGACGAAAGTCTCCGCTATGGCCAACTTCTAAGCGACTTTCTGGGAATTCGCAGCGTAACGCGCGATATAACCAAGATACTGGAGGCGCTTCAGTGTTATGAACAGCGAGATGTGGCCGTACGCAGTGTGATTCCTGAGTACACTAATGGTTATCGCTGCAAGATCGTGCTGCCCAACATCGTTGATAGCAACTCGTATTCACTGTTCTCCGTGGTCGCGCAGTCCCCCTCGGGGGACCAAGTTAAACGAAGGCTTACGCCGTCCGCCTACTTGCAGATTCTAGCCGCCACAAATTGCAAGCAGCGCACTCGAAAACTGATTGAATATGAGTACGCTGACCAATTGCATTACGCAGTTGCCGGCACTCCCAATCGGCTGGAATATGAACTCGGATTCTTCGTGAAGAACGGGGACGGCTCGGCCGATTTCAAGCCGATCGCGCATCTTTACAAATCACAGGTGTATCAACTCGCCGCATATCTGGAGATACCTGAGCCCATCCTTCACCGTGCCCCGACCACCGATACCTATTCCCTACCGCAGTCGCAGGAAGAATTCTATTTCTCCCTGCCGCTGGAAAAGATGGACCTTTGCCTGTTTGCGATCGACCGCGACATAGCAGCAGAAGAAGTCGCCCGCGTTCTCGAATTATCCGTTCCCCAGGTTGAACGCGTTTATAACGCGATTCGTTCCCGGCGCAACGTGGCTTCATATTTGCACGCGCAACCACTAACCATCTCAGGCTCCAGCGACACTCAACAGCCGTGCTGCTCAGCTGTGCCGGTTCAGGCACTGTAGGGCGAGGTAGTGAATGAGGCAAGCTGGCAAAACATCTTTCGGCTCGATCTTTGTCTCGGTGCGGCGCGTTATAGATCGAATATCACTTCATCTTGTGCGTCTATTTGGTTTCTACGTTCTGGAGTTTGATCACGTTCCTGTACTGCCGGCAGCAGCAAGGTTGTTTGGATTCACGGTGGCGAGCGGCACAAAGGAAAACATCACTGCTCTCTTGAGTTGCTGGCCGCAACTGAGCATCGTCGAGCTTGAAGCTCGTTTCAGCTGCGGCGATCATTGCGCGCTGGTGCGTTTCAAGGATCAAGTAGTTGGTTATGAATGGGCCTGCCTCGACAGCGTCCATGTCGAGGCGCGATACCATGTCGCACTCCCGATCCCGTCCGACGCAATCTACCTATATGACTGCTTTGTTCAACCTGAGTACCGAAAACGCGGCGTCTGGTTAGTATTACGTGCCTACTGGGCAGAATTCATGAAGCAAGCAAGCCGCTCGCGAGTATTCTCGATCGTCGACATAGGAAACGATCTTTCACTGAATACCCATCTTCACTTTGGTTACAAAGTCGTGTCGTGGGCGGTGGGCTTTCAAATGTGTGGCAAGACCCTTTCCAAAACGACGAAGCTTATTCTCCCGAGTCTTGTTCGACAGAATAGAGCCGCATTCAGCGCAACTGCCCCGAAGAGAGGTTAGCCATGAACGCTGCGACACTGCTGCTGCAACATGCTTCGCAATTCGCAGACAAGCCCGCAATTATCGCCCCTGATCGTGTCTACACGTATTTCGAGCTCAAAGAGGCGAGTCTTGCGGTGGCTAGTTATCTAGTTCGCTCGGGTGCGTCAAAAGGCGACCGCGTACTACTGCAAGCTGAGAACTCGTTCTACTGGAGTGCGAGCTACATCGGGATACTCCGATCCGGCTGCGTGTGCGTGCCTGTCGCGCCGTCGATGACCTCCTCTGAATTGGCGCAGGTGTTGAGCTGCACGGAACCAGCCTTTGTCTTTGTGGATAAGCCTTCACCGGAACTTCGCAAGTACGAACCCGGTCGTATGATCGTCAAGACTAGCGATTGTCCGGAGGCACTTGCCTTTGGGGAGTTTCTGCATCAGCAAGACGAGAGCGCGCTTCCGGCGATTGATGACCGCAGCGATTTGGCGGCGCTGATGTTCACGTCCGGGTCAACGAGCGTGCCTCGTGGGGTCATGGTTTCTCACCGAAACATAATTGCCAATACCACCTCTATCCTTGACTACATGCGACTCAGCCCGGACGACCGGGTTATGGCGACACTGCCGTTTTATTACTGTTTCGGTACGTCCTTGCTGCACACACATCTCGCTGCCGGAGCTTCCCTTGTGACTGGAGTCTCGTTAGCATTTGCCGACGCGCTCTTGCATAAGATGAACGAAACTCATTGCACGGGTTTCGCTGGCGTACCGAGCCATTATCAAATCCTGTTGCGCAAGTCTAGCCTGAAGCAAATAGGCCTTCCGCATCTTCGCTGGGCGCAGCAAGCCGGCGGCAGGTTGCCGTTATCCTTCATTAAGGAATGGCGCTCCACCGTCCCTCACGCTCGTTTCTACGTCATGTACGGTCAGACTGAGGCCACAGCCCGCCTCGCATACCTTCCTCCTGAGTGGCTCGACCGCAAACCCGAGTCCATGGGAAAACCCATTTCCGGCGTGCAGTTGCAGGTCGTTGACGACCGAGGCGAGCCAGTTCCGCCCGGAGAAGTCGGCGAGATTATGGCGTGGGGCGATAACGTCACGCTCGGATACTGGCAGGCTCCTGCGGAGACCCAGTCGGTCTTTCGCAACGGGGGTCTACGTACAGGAGACTACGGCAAGATGGACTCTGACGGTTTCTTCTACGTAGTTGATCGCAAGAAAGACATGGTTAAGTGCGGTGGAGTCAGGGTTGGCAGTTCTCGCATTGAAGACGCATTGCTCAGCTCAGGCAGTGTTCTGGAAGCCGCTGTGATCGGAGTTCCTCACGAACTGCTCGGTGAAGCGCCTGTGGCCTTTGTGGTTGCTCCCGCCGCTGACGCGAGCCTGCTCGAGCACCTCCGGAATTGCTGTCGTCAAATCCTGCCGCTGCAACTTGTACCGCAACAAATCCTGCTGATGGAAGCACTGCCGAAGAACGATGCCGGAAAGATAAGGAAAGAAGAACTGCGTGCCTACTGGAACCGAACTCATCCGACCAACACGCCTGTGTCGTTGCCGGCGTCCTCAGGTCAAAGCACCAGCGCCTCGGCTGGGCTCAAGTAGTTAAGGGACCAGGGGAGGGCTGAGCACGAAATGCGCGGCTGCCGATCTGCGGGTGCCCCCGGCTCATTTTCGACAAGTAAACAATTGCGCAGGCAGAATATTCAAGAGCTCGAAACCGATCCGAACGCGCCCAAACTCTTGTCGCAGGTATGGCAACACGGCACGGGTGAATTGATAAATGATGAGCGCGCCACCAACATTGAGCGCCGCTCGCGATTCGCGCATAATCTGAATACGTACGTCTTCCGGAAGTGTTGTGTACGGAATGCCTGAAATTATGTAATCTGCCCCCGAGACGCCAAGGCTGTTGAGCACCGACCGCACACCGACTGCCGAGCCGTGGACCACATTCAAACGACGATCGCCAGTTGCTTCGCGCAGGAGTCGAACAAAGTCCTCGTTCATTTCAATTACGATCAGCAAAGCGTCGGGCGCCAGTCGCTTCAGAATCTGCCTCGTGATATTGCCAACTCCAGGCCCGTACTCCACAACTACTCTCGCGCGGCTCCAGTCAACCTGCTCCAGGAGTCTCTCAATCAAGAAACGGGAACTTGGAATGAGCGAGCCGATCATTTTCGGAAATTTCAGAAAATTTCGTGCAAAGACAAGCGTCTGGCGGGACCGACTGGGGCGAACTGCTATCAACTTCATCTTCTCCGTGCGTCCTCGTAGGATGCAGGCTTCTAAGGTGGTGGAACTGTGGCAGCAAAGATTTCAGCTTGCCTTGGACTTGTCCTGCGAGAATCGTTCCTCATGTTGCGGCTCCTCCTTCTCAACGGAGCGCTCTGCTTCGCTTTCGCACAGCCCCTTCAGGAAATTGAGCAGGCCCCCAGGATCGTGGCTTTCCACGTAGTACGGTCCTTTACCGCACACAGCCATAGCCCCGGCAGAAGTGACGACGAGCAGCACATTCTTTCTCACCGCCCGAAGTCGCTCCGCCAGCTTGCTGCACGAAGTCCCTTCTGTCTCCGCATCGAATACAACGCCGTCGACGTTGGGGAAACGTTCTAGCGTCTCTATGGCTTCATCAGGATCATAAGCGGTGATGACATTCAATTTTGCAGTCTCGATCACCAGCTTGCGAGTTGATATACTCCCGGGGAATTCACGATCAAGCACGAGAAAGCATGGACGCCGCATTTGCGATTGGATGCACCCGCGGGACCAAGCATGAACACAGGTCGGAGTGGTAGGTGCATCACTGCTGCGTTACTCTGAGGTTTACCCCGCCATAGGCGGCGAGGACGTGATCTGATGAGCAACATGAAAACGAGTTCTGACGCTGTTTCGCCGCTGAAGCCAGTAGAAGACAGGAACGGATCACCCGCCCACAGTGCGAACTCAGCCGTTCAGCCCGGCCCGGCGTGTCCCTTGCCGATCTTCGATCACAAGCAGATTGTCATTGGTCACGGCAGCGGCGGAAAGCTAACGTCTCAACTGATTGAGCAGGTATTCATTCCTGCGTTCACGAATCCTTTGCTGGATAAGCTTGATGATCAGGCTGTGCTTCAGATCAACGGCTCCCGTCTGGCGTTCACGACCGACTCGTTTGTAGTCACGCCGATATTCTTCCCCGGCGGCAACATCGGAAACCTTGCAGTCAATGGCACCGTCAACGATCTCGCGATGAGCGGCGCACGACCACTGTACATCTCTGCTGCGTTCATCCTGGAAGAAGGATTACTTGTCGACGACTTACGCCGCGTTGTTAATTCCATGTCGAGCGCGGCGAGCGAGGCCGGCGTGCAGCTTGTGACGGGAGACACGAAAGTGGTCAATCGCGGAAAGGGCGACAAGGTCTTTATCACTACGACAGGCATCGGGATTGTCGAAAAACCGGTCAACATCTCTGCCGATCGTGCCCGGCCTGGCGACAAAATCATCCTCAGCGGCTATATAGGTGATCATGGCCTGGCCATCATGTCCCAGCGCGAGAACCTGGAATTCGAGGGAGTAATCGAGAGTGATACGGCCCCGCTGCATGGACTGGTTGCTGCCATGCTCGAAGCATCTACCGACGTACACTGTCTGCGCGATGCCACCCGAGGCGGCGTGGCCACTGTCCTGCACGAGATAGCTGAACGCTCGCGCGTCGGCATGCACCTGCATGAATCGGAAATCCCGGTGCACGATACCGTCAAGGGGGCCTGCGAGATTCTCGGACTCGATCCGCTCTACGTCGCCAATGAAGGTAAGCTGGTTGCGGTAGTCGCATCCGGTTCCGCTGACGCTGTGCTGCAACGCATGCAGCAGCACCCACTAGGTTCTGACGCGAGGATTATCGGCGAAATCGTCGCTGAGCACCCAGGCATGGTAACCATGAAAACCGGCATCGGCGGCACGCGCATCCTCGACACACTGCTTGGGGAGCAGCTACCCCGGATCTGTTGATCATTGCCGTTGCAAGACACCCTACGTTTTTTGCCGCGCCGGTTCCTTATTCACGATCCAGTCCCTGTTGGGATGCTTCACGTACAACCGCAACACAGTACCGCAGGATGGGCACATATCTGCATAGAGCCGCTCAGTTCCCTGCAAGAGTCTCCAAGCCTTGTAGACCAAGCCTATCTGCCCCGCATCCGCCGTCTGGTCTATGGTAAGCCCAGACACAATGTCGCTACCGCCGCAGTAGAAACACACCCGTTCGCCGCTGTTGCGTGGACATCTGCTATCTTCGGGTGCCACGTTACACTCTCTCCTTTTTGGAAATCGCCTATTTCTTTCTTGCGCTCTTGATGGCGGCTTCTTTCAATGTCTGAATCACACCCAGGCGTGCGCGCGCCTCACGGGCCTCGACCTCCGGTGGATTCAGTTCCAGATAGTGATTAAGCGCCGTTGTGGCTTCGTCGTACTTGCCGCTCAACTCAAGCACCGAAGCAAGATTGTAGTAGGCGTTGGCCCACCAAGGGGCGAGATCGGTCGCTTTGCGCAGTAGCGTTACAGGCTCAGCAAGCTCAGGAACGGTCTTCGCCTGTTTGATCTTCGACGTACCCAGAATGAACAGTTGACGCGCTTCATCGGCGACCTTTGGAAGTTCCGGAAGTGCGAGGGCGCACTGGATAACCTTTTCGCGCAACATCTCGTCACCCGGTAATTGCTGAAGGGTGCCCACATAACGCTTGCACCTCTCCTCCGGTTGCAGGGTCGTCATCTCTGCCGCGAGTTGCCGTTGGCGTTGCGTCTGCACCATAAGATCCACCAGCGCAGCGGGGCCATTCCCCTTGGCTACATCGAGCACAGTGCCATAGTTGCCCGCCCTTATATTCATGTCAGCGCCGGCATCCAACAGGAGCTTCGCCATCTCAAGCGTTATCTCGTCAGTCCAACCAAGCCCAGAATGTTGCGCAACATAATACAGCGCGGAATCGATGCCATTGGTGGCGTTTACATCCGCTCCCGCCTTGAGCAGCAGTTTCGTAATTTCGATGTTGTGGTTGTCAGCCGCCATCAGCAGAGCTGTAACACCCTTGCCATCGCGGTCCTTGATCTCGAGGTTAGCGCCCCTTTCCAGAAGCAACCTGACCACTTCAGCGTGTCCATTGGCGGTCGCACATTGAAGTGCCGTAAGGTCGCTCGACAACCCCCTCGACAAGGCCAAGTAGCACTTCTGTGCGTTGATATCGGCGCCTTTGTCCAGCAACTCCCGGACCTCTTCGACCTTACCGTCGCGGGCTGCCTTCACAAGACGGTCCTCAAGACTGTATTGAGCTGAAGCCGGAGTGACGAAACACAGACAGCTGGTAGCAAGAACAAGAGAGAACATCCTCTTCACGAACTTCACCTGGCGCAGGCTCGTCATTTGGATTCTGTCTCCTCTTCTTCCTTGTCGAGAATACGGTTCGCAACCTTGTCAGTAAGGTCACTGATGTTCATTCCATCAATCACACCTCTGACCCGCTCCATCTTGTAGACCGAAGCCGATAGTTCATTTGCGCGGTCGATCACAGCCTTGATCTGTTTGCGTTGCTCTGGCGTTGTAGTCTCCAGGGCCATCATTTTGCGCATCTGCTCGCGCTCGGCCCGCACCGCATCGAAGACGGCCTTGCGCTTGTTCAGATCATTGACCAAGCCTTCGAACTTCTCTCCCGCTTTAGCGGAAACCAGTTCGAGCGTAGCCTTCCGCAGCATCGCCGACATCGCTTCGCGAGAGAACATCGCATCAATCGACATCGTGACTTCGTGGCCCAACCGCGGATCGCAGATCGCCTGCGCCGCTCTCTCCATATCCGGATCGACCGACGATGGAAGAGTGCGCTTCTGGCGAATACTCTGAACCAGATTTGCGAACTGCTGCGATTTCGCAGGATCTTTCAGGTAACGCAGTGCCGCGTCGTAGTCCTTCTCTTGCTCCACGAGATGGAGGTAAGCGCCATCTTCCCCTGCTATGAACGTCTTGCCCGCGATCAGGATGTAGTTGTACGGCACCGGAAATCGTTCGCCAAGCAGCCCGACCATCTCCCATCCGGCGATGACATAGTCGGCAGTCTTGGCAAGCCTGTCGTCACCCAGATAGATATCCTTCAGCGTGACCGGGCCTTGCTCCTGCGAGATCGGAAGCGGCGGAACAATGGCTTTGAGGCGTTTGGCCGACTTCGCAATCTCCGGATCGGTAATCTGCGCGTCCCATGCCGGCGGGCCATTCGGTCCCTTCAACTGAACTGTCAAGCCGCCGGCATACGCTGGAGTTACATTCTCAGCGCCATCGGGAACCGGAGCATTTGAACTGAGAACGACAGGATCGGCTTCCTTCAACGACGCGACAACCTCGGCTCGACGGCCATCAAAGATCTCCTGAAGGCGTTGCGCCTCCATAGCTTCCTTGCGCTCCTGTATCGCCCGCATTTCGGCAGTAGCCTTCGCCAGCCCGCTAAGCACCTTGCCTGCCTTCTTGTCCAGGGCGTCCCGCTCGGCTTTCTCGCGCTGTTCCTGCTTCTTCTTCTCTTTGGCTGCGTCCTTTTCAGCCTTTTTGCGTGCGCGTTCTTCATCTTGCGGACTGCGTTGCTCGTCCCTATGGCGTGCGGGTCGCGAATCTCGGTGACCGAAATTGCAGTCGCTGACGGCGCTCGGCTCGCACTTGGGTCCGTTCGGTTCCGGCACCTGCGCGTTAACGCGCGGCTCCAGCAAAACGACAATCATCAGCGCCGCAAATCCAATTACGACCGATGAAGGGAGGTGAAAAGTCTCCTGCACGATCACAGAGACACTAGAGGAACTTTCTGCAGAACAGCGAACATCATCACAGCAAGACGGTCTCATTTCGAACGTCTCCCTAAGCTTTGAACATCTCTGGATGAATGCTGAATAATACATCGATTGATCAGAGCGTGTCAGTGCTGATGGTGCTCGAGAACTTTCGAACGTAACTGCGCATTGTCGCTTGCCGTTGTGCGCATCGGGGCGAATTCAGAACGCACCGCTTGAACGCAACCAGGTCGGTAGCTCGCGCAAGCACCGAACGAAAGCCGGAGCCCCCGTTCCCATTGCACTCCTTCCGAAACCGCGCTACGATTGCACTGCTCTGGCTGTTTCCCGCCCTCTTTATCACACCCTAGGAACATGCTTGTGTATTGCCTAGATGTGCACAAATCTTGGTGCAATCGTGGCGGTACAAAACCAGAGTTGCTGCATTTTGTGTGCAATATGGCGTGGTACTTGCACCAACTACGCTACATATTGTGTTTCTTGCTTGACCGGGCGTTACTCTCTCGGTACATTGAGGCTCGGTGTGGCAGCGTTCGGTCGGCAAGCTGTGTCTGATAAGTCACTGTGCCAGAGGCTGTAAGGAGTAAAACTTGCTCAAACTTAAGAAGCTTCAGATACTCGGGTTCAAATCGTTCTGTGACCGTACAGAACTCCGCTTTAGCGGCGATGGAGTGGCTGCCATCGTCGGCCCGAACGGATGCGGGAAATCCAATATTTCGGACGCGATCACCTGGGTGTTGGGCGAGCAGTCAGCGAAATCTCTACGCGGTTCCCGTATGGAAGACGTCATCTTCGCCGGAACGCGCGACCGCAAGCCTACTGGCATGGCTGAAGTGAGCCTTACGCTCGTTGATCCGCAGGTCTACGAGGGTGCAGATGTCGACGACGAACCCGAGATCGAGATTCGCGACGAAATGCCCGCCGACGACTGGGATGAGGACACCGTCCGAGCTGAAGCCGCTAACGATACCGAGTCCTATACCGACGAGGTACACCCCCACAAGGCCGCAGAAGCGCCCGCAGGGGCTGACACACCCGCAGCAGGGGCTGCGCAGCCAATCGCCGCCGCAGAAGGCCCCCAAGCCCCTGCAGAGGCAACGTCCGAGGAAGCAGAGAACGAGGCCGCTCTTGAAGGTGCGTCCGCCCAGGTCCAGGCCGCCCCGCAGGTCGTACTCAAGATTCGCCGCCGCAAGTTCAACCGGGTCACGCTCAAGAAGGGCGAGATCGTAGTCACCCGCCGGCTGTTCCGCTCCGGTGAAAGCGAATACCTGCTCAATCACAAGCTCTGCCGCCTGCGCGACATTCAGGACATCTTCATGGGCACCGGCCTCGGTCCCGAGTCCTACGCCATCATCGAGCAGGGACGCATCGGCCAGATCCTCTCTTCGAAACCGACTGACCGTCGCGCCATCATCGAAGAGGCCGCGGGCATCACTAAGTTCAAGACCAAGAAGCGCCTCGCCGAAGCCCGCCTCGAAGACGCCAAACTCAATCTGAACCGCGTCAACGACATCTTCGAAGAAGTCACGCGCCAGATGAACTCCCTGAAGCGCCAGGCGGCCAAGGCCGCGCGCTATGCCCGTCTCCGTGACGAGATGCGCGAAAAACTTCGGGTCGTCATCGCCAGCAAGTTCGCCCAGCTTCTGCACGAGAAAGAACAGCTCGAAGCTGAGCTGACAGGAATCACCGAAGAGCTGCACCTTCGCACCGACGCCGTCCGTCAGATGGAATCCGAACAGGGCGAACGTACCCAGCGCGGTTACGAAATCGAAACCGGCCTCCGTCAGGTCCGCGAACGTCTTGGCCAGATCGCCCTCGAAAGCGATCGCGCAACGGCTAAGTCCCGCACCAACGAAGAGCGTTGCGCCGAACTCGTCCGCCGTTCCGAAGCGGCGCAGGCCGAACTTGGCGAGACTTCCGAAAAACTGGCCACCCTCGAAGCCGAACGCGAGCAGAATCGCGAGACCCTTCAGACCGCTGCCAACGACGTCTGCGCCGCACAGAGCGACCTCAACACCCGCCAGCAGCAAGCGCAATCAGCAGCCGAATTGCTCGCTACAACCGAGCGCGAACTGGAGCAGCGTCGCGTAGCGATCATGCAGGCGGCAAACGATTCGGCCACGGTCCGCAACCGCATCACGCAAGCCGAAGAAAACATCGCGTCGCTCGAACGCGAGACGCAGCGTCTCCAGAACGAAATTACTTCAGCAAACGTTCAACTGGAGAACTTCGGCGGCGAACGCGGCCAACTCACCATCGAGTTCGCGTCGGCGTCCGAAAAGGTCGCCTCGCTTGAATCGCAGCTTGGCGAAGCGCGCGCGAAGCTTCAGGAAAAACGTGCCGCTGAGACAGATTCCAAGCGCCGCCTGGATGGACTCCGCGCCGAATTCGCTTCCCTGCAAGGAAAGCGCTCCTCACTGGAAGCACTCATCACGGAGCACGGCTATTCGACCGAATCGGTCAAGCGTCTCTTCCAGTCCGGAGCCATGCAGGACGGCTACCGCCCTGTCGGCGTGCTGGCCGACTTCCTCGACGTCGAAGACCGTTACGAGAATGTCGTCGACGAGTTCCTCCGCGACGAACTCAACTACATCGTCGTCAAGTCCTGGGACGCAGCCGACCACGGACTCCAGATGCTCCGTACCGACGTCGACGGACGCGCAACGTTCCTGGTTCATCCCACCGACTCGCAAGCCAAGTTCTCGTTCGTCCCCGACGGTGGAACGCCCCTCGCGCCGGCTGACTACACTAGCGTCGTGCCCCTCAAGCGAGCCGTCCGTGTTCTCGATGGCTTCGGAAAGTCGCTCGAAGTCATTCTGCCCAAGCTTCGTGACGGCTACATCGTTCCCGATGGAACCGTCGGCCGTGAACTCGCGCTGCAAAATCCCGACGCTTTCTTCCTCAGCCACACCAGCGGTGAGTGCTTCCACAACGTCACCGTCACGGGCGGCAAGCAGCGTACCGAAGGCCCCCTCGCAATGAAGCGCGAACTTCGCGACGTGATGCGCCACCTCGACGAACTCGAGAACGCTCTTCGAGACGAAGAAACGAAAGTCTTCACCCTCAGCCGCGAGATCACCGAGATCACCGCCCTGATCGAGCGGCTCGAAGGCGAGCGTCGCGATAGCGAGAAGCAGGCCATGACCAGCGGCCACACGCTCAAGCAACTCGACAGCGAGATGGAGCGAGTCCGCGGGCGCCTCGGCACCTACGAAAAGGAACTCAGCCGTGTCGGCCAGGAGAAGGCCGCCAAAGAAACCTTCATCGCCGAGAAGAGCGCGGAACTCGATCGCAACGAAGATCGTCGTACCCAGCTCGAAAACGAAATGACTTCGTCGCAGCAAGAACTCGGCCGTCTTCGCGAAGCCCGCGATGCCGCTGCGCTCGCTGCCTCGGAAGTTCGCGCACAAGTCGCGGCCCTCGAAGAACGCCGCCGCGCCGCTGCTCAAGCACTCCAGCGCATCGAGTCCCTGGTTGCCGAAGTCGCCGGGCGCGTGAAGTCCCTCCAGTCACAGATTCAGTCCGCCGCCGCCGAACGCAATCAGCGCGAAGCCGAGAATGTCGAACTCGCCGAGAAGATCGTCGCGCTCGCTGCCGAGCGTGAACGCGCACAGGCTCAAGAGACCGAACTCCAGACCGAGTCCGAACAAATCCGCGCCCGCCTCGCCGAACTTGAGGAACAGCTCCGCTCTGCTCGTGAAGCCATGGACAAGGCTCGCGACCGCCGCGGTGAATTGGCCACCTCCGTCGCCCGCCTCGACTCCGACGCGCAGCACATGACAGAAACATCGGTGAACGACCTTGGCCTGACACCGCAGGAACTCATTGTCGACGAGACCGTCATCAAGGTTGAAGGCGAGCAACTCGCAACCGAAGACGCCGCCTATCGCGAACTCCGAGACAAGCTCGACAATTTCGGCGCGGTGAACATGATGGCTCTTGAGGAATACAACGAAACCGAGCAGCGCCACCAATTCCTCGACACGCAACGCAAGGACTTGCTCGATTCCATCGAGAACACGCAAGCCACGATCAAAGAGATCGAGGCCATCTCCAAGCAGAAGTTTGAAGAAGCGTTCCACATCATCAACGACAACTTCTCGCGCACGTTCACAAAACTCTTCGGCGGCGGCCAGGCTTTCATGAAACTGACCGACGAAGAAAACTCGATGGAGAGCGGCATCGACGTTGTCGCCTCGCCTCCGGGCAAGCGCCTGCAAAACGTACTGCTGCTCTCTGGTGGGGAAAAGGCTCTTACTGCGCTCTCATTGCTCGTCGGCATCTTCCAGTTCCAGCCGAGTCCGTTCTGCATCCTGGACGAAGTCGATGCGCCCCTTGACGAATCCAACGTTGGCCGCTTTACCGAACTCGTCCGGGAGATGAGTGCTCACACGCAGTTCATCCTGATCACGCACAGCAAGAAAACGATGAGTATTGCGCCCATCATGTACGGAGTGACAATGCAGGAACCCGGCGTCTCCAAGCTGGTTTCGGTTCGCTTCCATGAAGTGCAACCCACAGCTGCAAGCGCATAGAGTTCGCACAACTGGCCAGTAGCCTGTTCGCGGCAACGCTGCTGGCCAGCGAGGGATCGAGTACAAAGGCGATGAGACTTGCCCTCTTGTGTGCTCCTGCATCTCAAAAGAACGTCGACCCTGTTTTGTCCGACCTTGAATCGGAACTTCACCGCGTCTCCTGTCAACAGTTTTTCTGATAAATTAATCTTTGCTGTCTCGATAAAAATTTCACCCGTTGACAATCTCTCGCTGGCAGCTAGAATACCGAAGTCTCGATAGAAGAATTCCCGTGAACGATCAAAATCAAAGCAAAGTTCTGATCCACACAGAAATCCCGGATTTGCAGCTCTTCGCGAGCGGCAAAGTGCGCGACGTTTACCGCGTTAGCAACGACCGCCTCCTGTTTGTAGCAAGCGACCGAATCTCGGCTTTCGATTATGTCCTTGCTTCGGGAATTCCCGAAAAGGGGCGCGTCCTGACACAGCTTTCGTTGTTCTGGTTCGACTTCCTGAGTGATGTCGTACCGAACCACTTGATCACCGCCGATGTCGATCAATATCCCGCGGAACTTCGCAAATACGCCGATCAATTGCGTGGACGCTCCATGCTGGTCAATCGCGCCGAGATGTTCCCCGTAGAATGCGTCGTCCGCGGCTATCTTTCTGGCTCCGGCTTGAAAGAGTACAAACAGTCCGGTGCAGTTTGCGGCATCAAGCTGCCCTCCGGTCTGACTGAAGCGTCGAAGTTGCCGGAACCGATCTTCACTCCAGCTACCAAGGCCACGAGCGGCCACGATGAGAACATTTCGTTCGACCAGATGTGCAGAATCGTCGGCGAAGAACTCAGTCAGAAACTACGCGACCTGAGTTTGCGCGTTTACAAGAAGGCGGCCGATTACGCGCTGGAGCGCGGCATTATTATTGCCGATACGAAATTTGAGTTTGGAAATACTGCACGAGGCATCACCCTTGCCGACGAAGTGCTTACTCCGGATTCTTCAAGATTCTGGCCTGCCGAAAACTACGTAGCGGGCAAGAGTCAGGAATCCTTTGACAAGCAGTACGTGCGCGATTATCTGGAAGAGATTCGCTGGGACAAGCAGCCGCCTGCTCCACCGCTTCCGGACAACGTTCAGGCGAAAACGACCGAGAAGTATCTTGAGGCCTACTATCGCCTGACCGGTCGCAGGCTGCAGTGAAGCATGAGCGGCCTCGACTGGATCATCGTCGCGGTACTACTTGTTTCGGTGCTGCTGGCCGCGTCACAAGGTTTTTTTTATGAGTTGTTTTCCCTGGCGGGCGTTATCGTCGGATATCTGACGGCCGCTTGGGGTTATACGCGAGTGGCTTCGTGGTATTTGCCGTTCGTGAAGTCTGCCTGGGTGGCGGACATTGCTGGATTTTTGACAATTTTCATTGCGGTTGCACTGATCGCGGGCATCGTAGGACGCCTCGCTCGCTGGTTCTTCAAGGAAGCCGGCCTGCGCTGGTTTGATCGCCTGCTAGGTGCTGCATTCGGACTTATTCGCGGCGTGCTGGCGGTGGCCGTTTTGTTGTTGGCGCTCACCTCCTTTGCTCCCGACAATAGCCTGATCGCGCAATCTTCGATTGCTCCGTACATGCTCGTTGTGACTCGTGCTGCAGTCTGGGTCGCTCCTGCTAACGTCAGATCCCGCTTCAACGACGGGCTGAAAGCAATCCGCGATATGCGCGTCAAGGGCGCGAGTAAGATCATGGAAAAGCAGAACGCTGCGCCCATGATCAATCCCGAAATCAAGAATGATCCGAAGCAAGGAATCGCGGGAAAATGAAACATCAACTTGGTTGTAACACCTGTGAGATTTAGTCAGAGAGAGGCGTCGTGAAGGATCAACTCGAAAATCTGGTGAGCCAGATGTACAAGAGTGGAATTCTCTATTCCGAAGCTGTTCGCGAATTCAAGAAACGATTTATCATCACCGTTCTTCAGGAGAACAACGGCAATCAATGCAAGGCGGCACGTGCCCTGGGCATGCATCGCAACACTCTCAGCCGCACCATCGCCGAACTCAATCTTGATGCGCGCTCCGTTCGCAGCGGTTCTCGCCGCCCCCCGCGCAGCGCACGTCCTGTTATCGTCGAAACCAGGAAAATAGCCAGATAGCAAGGTTTGACAAAGACAGCACTCATGGAAACAAAAATGGCCTCTCCCGAGGGAGAGGCCATAACTTTTCGAAAGTCGATCTACTTCTTGACCGGAGCCTTCTTTCCAGCCGGGGGCTTGGGAGTGGTCTTCTTCGGCGCCGGCTCAGCAGGAGGTTCCTTCCCTGCCAGCACGCCCTTCGTCATGACGATCAGGAACGGCTTCGCCGTGTAGGAAACAGGCACGCCCTGCACCGTCGCGTCCGACTCCACCTTTGGGATCAAACGAGCCGGTATTGCTGCCGTCATGGTCAACTCGACGTCGATGACCTTGTTCTGCCCATTGTCGTAAGTAGCAGCCAGCCCCAGCTTTGTGGCGGTTGCAGTCACAACTTTTGCCTGGAAAGTCGTCGGCTTGTCCTTCAGTTCCGCCCACACCTTGTCCGCAGCTTCCTGGTTGCCGGAGGTCAGAATCAGCTGAATTTCGTCAAAGCTCATCTGACTAACCGGCTTCTCTTGCGCAAGCTTCGCAGCCTGCTCCGCCGGTGTTGGTGCCGGTTTCACAGTGAACCCAGCTGGAGGAGCGGTCTGTGCGGCAGCTTGCTGCACAATTTCATTCCAGCCGTCATCGCCGCCGTGGAAGCGTATGTACCTCGCGCGGCCATATTTCAAAATCTGCTGTTGCTGTTGCGGAGTTTGAGCAGCCAGCGCAGCCGCATGAGCGATGTACCAGAACCCAAGCGGATCGACCGGATTCGATTCCAGATAAGAAGCCGCCAGCGGATACACGTTCGACATGTCGTTCGGATTCGCATTCACGGCTTGCTGGAGGTTCTTCTGCGCGGTCGCGTAGTCCTTCGTAGCATATGCGTTCTGGCCTACCGCGCCGTAGAATATCGGAGCCACTTGGGCCTTGAACTTCTCCCAATCAGCATCGGCCAAACCTTCCGGCTTCGTCGCCACCTGCAGCGCCTTCAAGCCCTGCTCCCCGTACTGCGCGGCTTCCACAAGCTGCGGCGGAGTCGTGGCCTGTGCACGTGTTAAGTACGTCAGCAGCGCAAGTGCTTTCAGATTGTTTGGATTTGCTTGAATCAGGCGCTTTGCAGTCTCCACAACCTTTGGGAGGTTGTTCGCCTGCTGGTACGCGCCCATCAACAATTCCAGCGCGTCTTCCTTCATTACGCTGTTCGGATACTGCTGCAGAAAACCTTCCATCTGAATGGCTTTCTGGCTGGGATCGGTCGTCTTCATCGCGTTGACGTACGCGTTGTACTCGGCCGGATCTTTGATCGTCTTCTGCTGCGACGCGGGTTGACCGGACGCCGCGGGTGCGCTAGTGGCAGGCTGTTGGGTCGTCTGTGCTCCAGCCAGCAACGCGAACACAACCATGAACACGACAATCGACTTCTTCATCGATGACTCCTTAGTACGGTGGAAGTGGCGACTTCGTGAAACACGCCCGCAAAAATTCGCGCAGCGTCTCTCAACCGCGTAGGCCTCTTTCGCCCACGCATTTCTCGGCCCCGTTCCTACTCGAAATGACAACCTCTCCCTGCTCCAACCTTAACACCAGAAAGGGTGGCAGTAGCAGATTATAGGATGTCTCTCATTTTAAGCAAGTTATGTGTTTCTGTTAGCTTACTGGTAAACCTTTGATGCAGGTTTTCTCGTCGCAGGACGTAAGCGCTGACATCAAAGACTCTTCAGAACGTCGTATTTTTGAGGTTCGGAGGCATTACGAGAATGACGGTCACAAATAGCCCTTTACTATCTGGCCAAGTTGCCGTGATCACCGGAGGCGGGCACGGAATAGGTGAAGGCATTGCTCGTCGCCTCGCCGCACTCGGAGCAACCGCCGTTATCTGCGGCCGGAACCGTTCCGCTCTGGACTCTGCCGCAGCAAAAATCAAAAACGCGGGCCATCGCTGCGAACCGATTCCTTGCGATGTCACCGCCTTTTCTTCCGTGGAATCCTTAGCCAACGAAGTCCTCGAACGCTTTCAGAGAGTCGACATCCTGGTCAACAACGCCGGTCTCGGCGGCTTTGGCGGCCCGCTCCACCAGCTTCCGCCCGAACAGTGGGACCTGATCCTCAATACCAATTTGCGTGGCGTGTACTACTGCATCCGCGCCTTCGCGCCAATGATGATCCGCGCCCGCACGGGCCATATCGTTAACATCTCTTCCATCGCCAGCAAAAACCCACTTCCCAACGGCGCCGCCTATGCCGCATCAAAATGGGGACTCAACGGTCTCAGCTACTCAGTCGCCGAAGAACTCCGTTCCCACAACATTCGCGTTTCTGTCGTCTGCCCTGGCTCTACTCAATCCGATCTCAGCCCGCACGAAGGCAAAGATCCCAACAAGATGCTCAAGCCCGATGACATAGCACACGCGATCGAAATGCTAGTCACGCAGACTTCGCAATCGTTTGTCAGCGAACTCATCATCCGTCCCACAATGAAGCCATAGCTCTACCTTCGTCTCCTGAGCGATGCTCCACGAGTGTCTTCTTAGATCTTCCTTCGCGCCCTTCGCGATGCAAAGGTTCTTGCTAATGACAACGGCCCGATCACCAGATCGCCCGGTCACAAGCTCTTTCGTGACTTCCATTCCTGCCCAGCCGTTGTATTCTTATGACGTGGGTGCTACCATCGCGAGACTTGGATACCTCAGGAGGCTTTAAAACATGTCAGAAGATAACGGCAGCAATTCTTTCCTGTGGTTTTTGGCAGGCTTGGGCGTCGGCGCAGTCATCGGCGTGCTCTATGCCCCGAAATCCGGCGCTGAAACCCGCGAAGCAATTCGCAACAAGTTTGAGGAGGGCCGTGAATTCGTTGTCACGAAAGCCGGTGACTTCAAGGAACAGGCAGGCGATTGGGTCCAGCGCGGAAAAGAAGCCGTCGAGGGTCAACGTCAACAGATTCGCTCGGCATTTCAGGCTGGCAAGCAGGCCTATCAGGAAGCAACGCAGGAGACCCCAACGAAGGGTTAATGAATTACCATTCGCGCTCCCTGCCGCTCCTTCGGCAGAGAGCGCTTGAGGCGCATCAATGAACAGCCCTGTCTACGTAAACATTTTCATCATCATCGCCGCAATTGCGATCATATTTCAGACCGGCATTCTCCTTGCGATGTACGCGGCATTCAAAAAGAGCAGCGCTCGCATGGAGGCCCTCGCGATCGAGGTCCACGCGAAAGCCATGCCGACGCTCGATGCCGCCCAGAGCCTTATCGTCAGCACGCGCCCCAAGGTTGAGACCATCGTCGACAATCTCGCGTCCACGTCGACCACACTTCGTAGTCAGGTGGAACGCATTGATGTGACGCTCGACGACGTTCTCGACCGCACGCGCCTGCAAGTCATTCGCGCCGACGAACTCGTCACCCGTACCATGGACAAGGTCGAGGAAACAACCGAGATCGTTCAGCGCTCCGTGATCTCGCCCGTCCGCGTCGCGTCGGGATTCATCCATGGCCTGACCACTGGCCTCAGCACGCTCTTCCGCCGCGGCCGGCAACCCGGCGACGGTATCCCCCGCGACGAAATGTTCATTTAGCAATACGATCAGCGATCAGCTTCCGTAATAAAAACGGCCTCGATTTAGGAGGCCGTTTTCATGCTTATCTTTTCGACTTGCCTTTGCGTCCTTCGCGTCCTTTGCGTTGAAGGCGTTCGATCACCCGATCACGAAATCACCCGATCACCCGCTGCTTCATTTGATCCATCCCCCGCCCACAACCACGTCCCCTTCGTAGAACACCGCTGCCTGTCCCGGCGTGATCGCCCTCTGCGGTTCATCGAACGTCGCTACAATCCCGTTTTCTCCAACCTTCTCGATCACCGCCGCTGCCGCCTGATGCTTGTTCCGAATCTTGACCTCCACCCGTATCGGCTCGCGCAAATCCTCAACCGCAATCCAATTCAACTTGTCGGCTCGCAGCGTCCGCGACCACAACGCCTCATCACTCCCAACCACGACCTGCCTCTTCGCCCCATTCACCTCGATCACGTACAACGGCGAGCCCGTCGCAACCCCCAGCCCCTTCCGCTGACCAACCGTGAAATTGTGAATCCCGCCGTGCTCGCCTATGACCTTTCCATCCGTCGTTACCAACTCGCCCGATGTATCCGGCAACGCACTCCCCTGTTCCTCCATGTACGCATCGAGAAACTTCTTGTAGTCGCCGTTGGGAACGAAACAAATCTCCTGCGAATCTGGCTTCTCCGCCAGCGCAAGCCCGTACTGCTTCGCCAATTCGCGTACTTCCGGCTTCGTCATGTTCCCCAGCGGAAACCGCGTCCTACTCAATTGCTCCTGCGTCAGACCGAACAAGAAGTACGTCTGGTCCTTCGCCGCATCCTTCGGCTTCTTCAGCAGCCATCGTCCACGCTGCTCATCGTATTCGCAACGCGCATAGTGCCCCGTCGCCAGCAACTCCGCCCCGATCTGCCGCGCCGTCACCAGCAACTGATCGAACTTCAAATGGTTGTTGCAAAGCGAACAAGGAATCGGCGTGCGCCCCGACAGATACTCATCCACAAACGGCCGCACCACATCCTGCTCAAACCGCTGTTCTTGATTGACCACGTAATACGGAATTCCCAGCGACTCGGCCACGCGCCTCGCGTCATACACATCATCCAGCGAACAGCACCGCCCCTGACCCAACTCCGGTGCCCCATGTTCCGCCGCAGAGCGGCTAACGTGGGGACGTTCCGACTCATACTTATCCGCCAGCCTGCGCTGATTCCACAGCTGCATCGTCAACCCAACGACGCCATAGCCCTCCGCCCGTAGCATCGCCGCAACCGTCGACGAATCCACTCCCCCCGACATCGCCACCGCAATTGTCTGCTTCACACCCATTCCCAATCCCGATTGTCCTTCCGAGGAGCACAGCGACGAGGAATCCCTACCTCGAACATTCTGCTTCCCCCGCGTCCTCAGCGCTGAAAGATCACCCGATCACCCGATCACGAAATCACCCGATTGTTTTCGCGTACACCGGGCTCAACTCTCTCAACCTCGCCAGTACCTCGGGCAGCACGCTCAAGAACTCGTCGACTTCTTCGTTAGTGTTCATCTTCCCCAAACTGAACCGCATCGATCCGCGCGCACAATCCGGCGTGACTCCCATTGCCATCAGCACATGCGAAGGCTCCGTTGCACCCGACGAGCACGCTGCTCCAGTCGAGACGGCGATTCCCTTCAAATCCAGTGCTATCACCATCGCCTCGCCTTCAACGTAGTCGAGGTGCAGATTCGTCGTGTTCGGGACTCGCGGCGCCCCGCCGCCATTCACGCCCGTCGCTTCAATCGTCTCCAGCACGAATCTCTCAATCCGATCGCGCAGCTTGCGGATGTTATCCATCGCGCCGTTCGTCACACCTTCGCGCGCAATCTCTGCCGCCTTCCCCAGTGCAACGATCCCCGGCACATTCTCCGTCCCCGCCCGTCGCGAGCGCTCATGCCGTCCACCGACGAAGCGCGACTCGATCAGCGTGCCCTTTCTCACGTACAGCGCGCCGACTCCCTTTGGCGCATGAAACTTATGTCCCGAGATCGCCAGCAGATCGCACCCAATCGCCGTCACATCGATCGGCACTTTGCCCGCCGCCTGTACCGCGTCCGTATGAAAGTAAACATCGGCCTCCGCGGCAATCCTCCCGATCTCTTCCACGGGCTGCAGCACGCCCGTCTCGTTGTTCGCCATCATCACGCTGACGATCTTCGTGTTCGGCTTCAGCGCCCGCCGCACATCATCCGGATCCACCAGGCACTCGCCGCTCACCGGCAGGTACGTCACCTCACATCCAAACTGCTCTAGCCGCTTGCACGAATTCAGCACAGCCTCATGCTCGATCTGTGACGTGATGATGTGATCGCCCGCTTTCACCATCCCAAACAGCGCGGTATTGTCACCCTCGGTCCCGCCGCTCGTAAAAACTATCTCCGAACTCCGCGCCCCCAGCAGCTTGGCTACAGACTCCCGCGCCCGCTCCACCGCCGCCCGTGCCTGCTGCCCATCCTGGTGAATCGACGAAGCATTCCCAAACTGCTCGGCGAAATACGGCCGCATCGCCTCAAACACCTCAGGCAGCACCGGCGTAGTCGCATTGTTATCCAGATAGATTCTGCGCATTTAGCTCACTATTCCTGACCCAATTGTACTTGTTTAGATTCCGCCACAGCTCACGCGATTCCCACACTCTCCCTTGCTTCCTTCGCTTCCTCTGCGTTTCCTCTTTGTACCTCCGTGCCCTCCTTTCCTCCGTGTTAGGTTCTCCTTCGCGTGCTTAGCGCCCTTTGCGTTAAAGCCCTTCGAGTTCTCCCAGATCACCCGACCACCCGATCACGCAATCACCCGAATCCTTGCCTCTGTGCCTCTCCCCTTGTATATTCCAATGTTTCGTCCCCTAATTAGGAGCTGATCAGATGATCCGTCGTTTCCTTGTAGTTGCTGTCGTACTCCTCCTCGCCTCGCTCGCCTCCGCCGACGAAGGCATGTGGCTGTTCAACCATCCCCCGACCGCGAGGATCAAAGCCAAGTACGGCTTTGAGCTCACGCAGCCCTGGCTTGATCACACCCGCCTCTCCTCCGTGCGCTTCAACAACGGCGGTTCCGGATCGTTCGTCTCCCCCGACGGCCTAACCTTCACCAATCATCACGTCGCTCAGACCTGCCTCTACGGTCTTTCGAAAGAAGGTCAAGACCTCTACAAAACCGGCTTCTACGCAAAGACACGCGCTGAAGAAGCTAAGTGCCCCGACCTTGAACTAAACCAGCTCATGGGTATCGAGGACGTCACCACCAAAGTCAACGCCGGCATCACATCGAGCACTCCAGCCGCTCAAGCAGGTGACATCCAACGCAAGAACATCGCCCAGATCGAAGCCGACTGCAGCAAGACGACCGGCCTGCGCTGCGACACCGTCACCCTCTTTGCCGGATCACAGTACCACCTGTACAAGTACAAGAAGTACACCGACGTGCGTCTCGTTTTCGCGCCTGAGTTCGACATCGCCTTTTTCGGCGGCGATCCCGACAACTTCGAGTTCCCGCGCTACGACCTCGACATCACCTTCTTCCGCGTCTACGAAAACGATAAGCCCGCAAAGCTCGACAACTATTTCAAATTCACCAATGCCGGCGTGAAAGAGAACGAACTGGTATTCGTCTCCGGCCACCCCGGCTCCACTGGACGCCTCAACACCATGGCGCAAATGGAGTTCCTGCGAGATGTTCAGTACCCAGTTCAATTGAAGTCGTACACACGACGCATTCAATTGCTCAAAGACTGGGGCGCGAAATCGGAAGAAAACTATCGTCGCGCTCAAGAAATGATTTTCGGCCTTGAGAACTCGCAGAAGGCCGTCAATGGCTTCAACTCCGGCCTTCTCGACAAAGCACTGATGGCGAAGAAGCAAGCTTCCGAGAAGAAGCTCCGCAGTTCCATCGAGACCAACTCACAGAAGAAAACTGAATTTGGCGATCCATGGACGGACATCGCCAATGCAATGAAAGTCCAGAAGGACATCTTCCTTCCATGGAACTACTTCGAGCGCCTCGGCGGATTCCGCGGTGAACTCCCCGCAATCGCCCGCACAATTCTTCGCGCTGTCGAAGAGAAACAGAAGCCTAACGCCGAACGCCTCGCTCAATATCGCGAGAACCGCCTGCCTTCGCTCGAACAGTCCCTGTTCTCCAGCAGCCCGATATACAAGGACCTCGACACCGTCCTGTTAGCCGACTCCATCGCCGAGATGAGTGAGGCGATGCCAAACGATCCACTCGTGAAGCAAGTCCTCAACGGCCGCACACCCCAACAAGCTGCCAACGAGATGATCGCCAATACCAAGCTCGACGACATCAATGTCCGCAAGCAGCTCTACAGTGACCCGAACGCGCTCAAGAACTCCAACGATCCGTTGATTGCTGTCATGCGCCTCATTGACCCCGAATCGCGCAAGATCCGCAAGCAATATGAAGATCAGGTAGACTCCGTCGAGCGGGCCTCTGGAGCCAAGATCGCCAGGATCATCTTCGCCCAGGAAGGCTACAACATGCCTCCTGACGCAACGTTCACCCTTCGCCTGAGCTACGGGGCCGTAAAAGGCTACGTTGAAGACGGTCGTGGCGATGTTGCCAAGAAGGGCGAGAAAGTACCGTACTTCACGACCATGGGTGGCGCATATGATTGGGCTGCTAAGCACGACTCCAAGCCGCCCTACAACTTGCCTCTCAGCTGGACCGGCGCGAAGAACAGGATCGACCTCAGCACACCACTGAACTTCGTCTCCACGCCCGACATCATTGGCGGCAACTCCGGTTCGCCTGTCGTTAACAAGGATGGCAACGTGGTGGGCATCATCTTCGACGGCAACATCCAGTCGCTGCCTTGGCGCTTCCAGTACGACGACACCATCGGACGCGCGGTCTCCGTAGACTCGCGCGCAATCATTGAGTCCCTGCGCAACATCTACGGCGCCGGCCCACTCGCCGACGAACTGCTCTCACCCAGCGGCCAAATCAAAACCGTGGTCAAGGACGGCAAGAAAGCCACGAGCAAAACTGTTACTGCATCACCCGAAAAGAAGTAGAAGCTAGGCGACTTGCAGCCTAACGGTGCCCCACGTTCTCCTGAGCGGAGTCGAAGGATAACGTGGGGCTTTTCTTTCCTCTGTTACCCTCCGCTTCCCCCTGCTTCCTCTGTCTCCCTCCGCGCAACCCCGGGTATCTCAACGTATTTCCTTTAGGTCTTCCTTCGCGTCCTCAGCGTCCTTTGCGTTGAACAGGTTTTCGATCACCCGATCACCCGATCACGAAATCACCCGATGTTTTTCCCTTTCGTCTTTTCTTCGCCTGCGCTAAACTCCGGTTCGTGGATCTCATTTCCAAGCTCAGCATCTTGGCCGATGCCGCCAAGTACGACGCCTCCTGCGCCTCCAGTGGCGCCAAGCGCACCAGCGCCTCCGGCAAACGCCTCGGCTCCAACTCCGGATGCGGTGTCTGTCACAGTTACACGCCCGACGGCCGTTGCATCTCGCTGTTGAAAGTGCTGCTCACGAACTACTGCATCTACGACTGCGCCTTCTGCGTGAACCGCGTCTCCAGCGACATCCCCCGCGCCCGCTTCACCGCCCCCGAGGTCGTTGATCTCACCCTCGACTTCTACCGCCGAAACTACGTCGAAGGCCTCTTCCTCAGCTCTGGCATCATTCAGTCGCCGGACTACACGATGGAGCAACTGATCGCCGTCGCCCGCGCGCTCCGCACGGAGCACAACTTCGGCGCCTACATTCACCTGAAGGCCATCCCCGGCTGTTCACCACTACTCCTTGAAGAAGCCGGACGCCTCGCCGACCGCATCAGCGCCAACATCGAACTCCCCACGCAGTGCGACCTCGATCAACTCGCGCCCGAGAAGAAAGTTCCGTTGATCGAAGGCACCATGCACCAAATCCGCACCAAGGCAGACGAATCCCGCGTCGAACGCAAGAAGCACCGTCGCGCCCCTCGCTTCGCCCCCGCCGGACAAAGCACCCAACTCATCGTCGGCGCCACTCCAACTACCGACAGCACGATTCTCCGAACCGCCGATCGTCTGTACAGCAACTACTCGCTCAAACGCGTGTACTACTCCGCTTTCAGTCCGATCCCCTCCGCCGACTCGCGCCTGCCGCTCGCCGCTCCACCGCTCCTGCGCGAACACCGGCTCTACCAGGCCGACTGGCTATTGCGCTATTACGATTTCAAAATCGACGAGATCACCGAAACGCCTGATCTCGATCCCGATCACGACCCGAAACTCGCCTGGGCCCTGCGTCACCGCGACTTCTTTCCCATCGACGTCAACCGAGCCAGTCGCGAAGCCCTGCTCCGCATCCCCGGACTGGGCTATCGCAACACTCAGCGCATCCTTGGCATCCGCCGCTACCACCGCCTCACCCTCACTGACCTCGCCAAACTCCGTGTCGCCCTCAACCGCCTCAAGCCCTTCGTCATTACCGCTGACTTCAACCCCGACGCCCTCACCCTCGACCGCCTCAACCTCGGCGACCAACTCGTAGCGCCGGACTCCAGTCTGGCCCAGCTTTCCCGAAGCGCCGACGACCAACTCGTAGCGCCGGACTCCAGTCCGGCACGCCCCTCCCGAAACGTGGGTGCGCTCCAACTCGGCCTCTTCGACGCCGAAGCCGCACTCTCCGCCAACACGGGTGAGCTCTGATGTCCACGACTTGCCTCGCGAAGAGAATTGTCATTCCGAGAAGCGCAGCGACGAGGAATCCCTACCCTTACCACACGGTCCGGCGTGAGCCACTGCAACGAGCGCCGCATGACTGAAATCCTCATCTACCCCACCTTCACTTCCTGGCAGTCCGCCGCGCGCGAACTCTTGCAGAAGGAAATCCCTCCATCGGAAATCATCTGGCGCGAACGCACCGCCGCCCAAAGATCCCTCTTCGCCCCAACCCCAAGTTCGTCATCCCGACCGCAGTCGGGTCCGCAGGACGCGACGGAGTGGAGGGACCTGCATTCCGATCACCCAATCATCACGGTTCCAAAAAGCTTCCTCGACCTCGCCCGCCGTGTTTCCCGCCATCGCGACCAGCGTAGATGGACGCTCCTCTACTCCGTGCTCTGGCGCATCCTTCACCAGAACCGCAATCTTCTCAGCATCCGCGTCGACGACGAAGTCTCGCGCCTCCTCCGTCTTCATTGGGAAGTCGGCAGCGATGCTCACCGCATGAAGGCACTCTTGCGCTTCCGTAAGGTTCGCGAACACGATCACGACGTCTACATCGCCTGGTACAAGCCCGACCACGACGTCGTTCCCATTGTCGCCCCCCACTTCACCGACAAGTTCGCCACCATGCACTGGGTCATTCTGACCCCCGACTGCTGCGCTCACTGGGACACGCATGAACTGCGCTTCTCACCAGGTGTTGATAGCAGCCGCGCGCCCCACGACGACGAACTTGAGGACCTCTGGCGCGCCTTCTACCGCTCGACGTTCAACCCCGCCCGACTTAGCCCCAAGACAATGCGCTCCGAAATGCCAGTGCGTTTTTGGAAAAACCTTCCGGAAGCAGACATGATCGGAAGCGCCATATGCGACGCTCCCAAAAAGGTCAAAGATATGATTCAGAAGACAAAAATAGGCAGGAACACAACAGAATAAGCTCAGCCGTTCATCTAGGCAGCGTTCTCCTCGGAAACTTTTCGAATCATCTCTTCAATTCGATCCAATTGCTGATGAATATCGTCAAGGTCCTTTTCAATCGCTGCAATCACTTTGGCCAGCGGCTGTTTGGCTACACTTGTGCGCGCGCGAGCATCGCCGATCTCTACTGTTGGACGCGCCCCCCTTTTCTCACTCGCTTCACCCCGATGCACAGCCATGCCGTCCTCCGCACCTTTTTCAAGCGCACGGATAATAACCCCACGCAAGACCGCAGTCTGTGACCTGCCTCACGTCTGCTCACGGTTCAGACATCTCCCGAGATAAGGCCTACGCCGTATAGGCAGAGAAAGGAGCTACTTCTTCATCCCGGAAATCAGCGCCGGCACCTCGCGCTTATACTGTTCGAACTCCGCACCGAATTCGCTAGCGAGCAACGCTTCCTCTCGTACAACGCGAATCCACGTTCCCAAGTAGAAGATAACGACGGCGGCGCGATCACCGCAATCGCCAACTCGATCAGCACAGGCATCCGCACCGAGGTCTCATCACCGCTCGCGTCACGCCAAACACCAGCACGTACGCGCAGGCCCTGCAACACGAATCGCCGCATCGCGACCGGATCGCGCCGCCTCTCTTTTGTGTTTCTACTTTAGGACGGAAGAAAACGAATACTACTACGAACGCCGCCCAGCAACTGATAACCAGCGCGAGCGACACTTTCAGCGGAGTCACTTGGCCCCGCCCGCCGCCATCACCGCGCGCTTGGTCTGCACCCGGATCATCTCGCGCCTGTACTCCGGCGTCAGTGCCGAAGTCGTCAGCGGTTTCGAAGCCTTCGCTGCCAACTCGCCGACTACCATCGCAACATGCTCATCGATCACTCGCCCAACCAGCGCGTGCTCAGCCCCCACCACCAGTTGCGGAGCCGGATTCACCGCCGTAATCGCCACTCGCGCCTCATCGACGAACACTCGCTTGCTCTTTTGCGTCTTCAGCGCCACCGCCACGCCGGCCAAGGGATAGTCAATTGAACCTCGAATTCGCACCTTCCGATACACACCGTGCCATCCCAAGCTGCTCTCTGGAAGAAACACGCGCGTTATCATCTCGTCCCTACCCAGCCTGATCCGCGCATCACCCTCGCTGGTATAGAAATCCCGCAACGGCATACGCCTCAGCTCACGCACATTCGCAATCTCGATCTCAGCATCCAGACAGAGCAACGCCGGAGGCGTATCGCCCGAAAACGCCGCCCAACATTTCTTTCCGCCCGGTGCCACGTGGCACAGGTCACCATCTTTCTTAATGCAGAATCCGCAAGACTTCCGCCACGCCAGCGACTGGTTGTACCACAAACATCTCGTATCAAGACATATATTGCCGCCAATCGTTCCCATGTTCCGCAAAATCGGCGACGCCACAGTCCTCACCGCCTCATGCAGCACTGGAAAGTTCCGCCGTATGAACTCCGAATCTTCCAGCGTGCTTAGCGGCGTTAGCGCACCGATCACAACCTCCACACCCCGCCGCTCCGTGATTCCCCGCAACTCATCCACCTGCTTCAAATCCAGCAGATACTCCGGCGCAAACAATCCCTGCCTCATGGATGGAATCAGGTCCGCCC
>JAEYQK010000096.1 GCA_023410055.1 Acidobacteriota bacterium | reverse complement strand
GAGCATGCGAGTGTAGGCGTCGTAGTTGGCGAATTCGCGCGACTCGACCAGCTTGGTGGCCTGAAGCACGTTCACGTGGATTGGACTGTCGACGCTGATGCCGTAGTTCGACGACAGCGTTGCGTTTTCGCCTGTTACGCCAACCTGCGTGTAGTACTGAGCTCGCATTGAGACCGATACGGTGGCCATGGTGCCGCGGCTGAACTCAAGGATCAAGGAGCCGTACGCATCTACGTCGCCGGACTGTGCGTCGCAACGGGCCTGGGCCTGTACTCGCACTACTTCGTCACGAAGGACATACCGCAGGGTGTCGATGCAGTGCACGCCGATGTCGGCGACGGTCCCGCCGCCGATGGCTTTGTCGTTGATCCATGTGCGCTGGTGGCTCAGTCCGGGATAGTGAAACTCTGCGTGTGCCGTGGCGATCTTGCCAAGTTGTGCGACCTTTTCGCGCATGTATTCGACGCTGTAGCAGAACCGAAAGACGTGCGCGACGCCGAATTGGATGTTAGCGGCTTTCGCGGCGTCGACCATCTGTCGGCACTCGTCGGCGTTCATGGCCAGCGGTTTCTCGCAAAGCACATGCTTGCCGTGCTTGATGGCCGTAAGGACGTCGCTGAGGTGGAGATGGTTGGGCGTGGTGACAAAGACGGCATCGACCTCCGGCGAAGCACACAGTTCTTCAGTCGTCCCAAAAACGAGGGGAATGTTGTATTCGCGAGCGTTTTCCTTGGCCTTCGCTGCATCACGGCGGGTGAGTGCGACTGCCTTTGACTGCTTCGCGTTGGCGAAAGCAGGCATCATGCGACGTACCGCGTGAAGGCCAAAACCGACGATACCGTAACGGATCATGTGTCCCTCGTGGTGATTGGAAAGCCACTATAGCAAATACGAATTAGTGGGCGTATTTGCCCGGTGCACGGAGTACCTTGATGTTGCGATTATCGGGCATTTGTCGAATCTCGACCCAGTAGTCTTCGCGTGCGTCATCATCGATTTCAATGGTGCCGCTGTACAGCCGATCGCCGCCCTTCTTTTTACATCCCGATATCCAATATTCTTCTCTAGTCTCAGCGTCGATGTAGTTGGCCTTAAAGCCGCCTTTGACCTTCTGAAGCATTCGGCCGCGATAATACACGGATCTGCCAGTTTGTGAGAACGCAACTCGGCCTATCCGCGCTGGGCCGTTCACTCCATCTTCTTTCTTCTCGATGTACATGATCTGAGTTTTCATAGTCTGCCAGCTTTTACAGCAGATAACGATAAAGTCGTACGACGTCAATGTCGAGTCAGATTTGCCGAAGTGTTGTGTAATGCCGTTACGCAAATGGCAGCTCTACGCCACCCTCACCTTCGCCCGCTCACGTGAGGCGCACGGACGCACGGTAATCTTGATGTCCTGCCCGAGCATTAGGAGAAAGCGCATCAGTCGCTCAATCGAGAAGCCGGAGAGTCGGCCGCGGATGAGGGCGGAGATTTTGGGCTGATCTACGCCTAGCAGCTTGGCGGCCTTTACCTGGGTTAGGCTCTTGTCGCGGATGAGCACAGTTATCTTGTGAGCAAGTTCGGTCTTGGCGAGGGCTTCATCGGCGTTGGGCAGTCCGAGGTCGGCGAAAACGTTGCCGCTGCTCAATTCATATTCGGTTTTTCGTTTTGCCATTTGTCTCTCCATTACGGAATGCGGCGGCAAGATGCCGCCGCGACTGCCGCCGGGACGGCGGCGCTACGAATTCACATCACTTGTACGGATAAAAGATAAAGAACAGCAGCGATAGTCCCGCCAGCACCCACAAGCCGGACTTTACCTCGCGATGGCGACCGGTGATCAGCTTGAAGAACGGGTAGAGCACGAAGCCAGCGGTGATGCCCACGCCGATGTTGTAGGTGAAGATCATGAGGGCGATAACGATGAAGCCCGGCAGGACTTCGGTCATGTCGTCAAAGCGGATCTTTGCGATCGGTGCCAGCATGAACGAGCCGACGACGATGAGAGCTGGTCCGTAGGCCTGCGGCGGAATTGCGGCGGCGAACGGTGAGAAGAAGAGGGCCAGTCCGAAGCAGGCAGCGGTCACGATCGAGGTGAATCCAGTACGACCTCCGGCTTCAACGCCGGTTGCAGACTCTACGTAGGCTCCGGACGTGGACGTTCCAACTACACCCGCGAACGTTGTCGACAGAGCGTCGACCAGCATGGGGCGTTCTATCTGCGGAAGGTTGCCGTCTTTGTCGAGAAAGCCTGCGCGCGCCGAGAGCCCGATCAGAGTGCCCATTGTATCGACGAAGGCCATAATGAAGATCGTAAGGACGACAGGGAAGAATCCCCAAGTGAGGGCGCCTCTCAACTCGAACTGGCCGAGAATCGGACGGATGCTTGGCGGCATGCTGACCCAATGATCGGGAGGCGTCGCGACTTTCAATACGTAGGCGAGCAGCGCGGTGACGATGATGCTGACAAGTATGGCTCCCGGAAACTTGCGGATCACGAGGACGGACATCAACACGAACCCAATGATGGCCACGATGACCGGCAGCGACGTCAATTCACCGGTTTTGACAGGAGCGCCCTGCACACCAAGCATCACGATGCCGGTCTGGTTCAGTCCGATGAAGGTCAGAAAGAGGCCGATGCCGACTGCAAAGCTGTAGCGAAGCCCCTGAGGAACGGCGTCAACGAGCCAAGTGCGAAGTCTGAAAATCGTCAGCAGGATGAACAGAACACCAGCGATGAATACGGCGCCGATTGCTTGCTGCCACCGATAATGCAGTGCCATCACGACTGTGAAGGCTATAAATGCGTTCTCGCCCATGTAGGGGCCAATCGCGAAGGGACGATTGGCGTACAGGCCCATGAGCAGGCATCCGAAGATGCAAACCAGGATGGTAGCCACCATGGATGGTTCGGCGGGGATTCCGGCGATCTTCAGAACTGCGGGGTTGACGACGATGATGTAGGACATCGTCACGAACGTGGTCAGACCGGCGACTACTTCGCGGCCGAGGGTTGTGCCCTTTTCCTGGAACCGAAAGAACGAATCGAGCTTGTTTCGCAAAGTTCGAGCCTCCAGAGGCTGCCAAAAAGAAAGCCGGCCGAAGGCGGCCAGCTTACCTTCAGGCGTCATCTTAATTCGGCCCAGTTCAGGAGGCGAGAAGTTTTGCTGGCCTCGAACTAGCGCCGGTTCTTCCCTGAGGGACGTTTTGATATGCTGAGACTCGTTTGCTGCAGAGTAGAAGAGGCTTCCGCGTGGCGACGTCAGGGAAAAAGCGCGTCTTGATTACAGCGATCTCGATCTATCCTGACGCGCCGAGCGGGTCGGCCAAACTTGCATTCGACGAAGCCTCGTTCCTCGCGTTACAGGGTCACGAAGTGTGGCTGGCCGCTCCAAGGCTGAAGGCGGATTCGCCGGAGTATGAAATCTGCAACGGCATCAATTTCCTGCGGTACGAGCGAGAGCGACATGGCCCGATTGATCCGCGCAAGCTATGGCAATCGCGGGTCGAATTGGGCAAGTCTCTTGGGCGCCACTGTTCAGGCCGGTTTGATGTCATCCACGGTCATGTCCCGTTACAGCATGATGCCGCGACGCAGCTTAGGTCGGCGGACACAGAAGCATGTTATTCGGTGCATTCCCCTGTCGTGGAGGAGCTTGAACTCAGTTGGCAGCATGGTGTTGCCGGTCGTGTGCGTCGCATTTTGGGATTGCCTCTGGTCAAGCGGATCGAGCAGCACTGCCTTAAAAATTCAAATCGCGTCACCTGCTTTTCTCAATTCACGAAGACGGCCCTTTCACGTCATTACGGCGGTCTCACCGAGCGCGTTGAAGTGATACCGGGTTGGACGGACCTGAACCGCTTTCGCATAGTCGCCGATCGAGGATCTCTTAAGAACCGTCTGGGATGGCGAACGGACGTTCCTGTTTTGTTTACGCTGCGTCGACTAGCGCCGCGGATGGGTTTGGATCGTCTGATTCGTGCAGTTGAGATGCTGCGAGCCGGAGGGCATCGGTTTCAGATGGTGATTGGTGGTACGGGAATGATGCGATCTTCGCTTGAGAAGATGGTGTCCGATTTGTCGTTGAAAGAGTCTGTCCGCTTTGAGGGCTACGTTCCTGATGAGGATTTGCCGTCGATGTTTGCGGCTTGCGATGCGTTTGTATTGCCGACGGCAGAGTTGGAGTGCTTCGGAATCATTGCTGTCGAAGCGATGGCATGTGGCCGGCCCGTACTGGCGACCCCTGTTGCGGCCATTCCGGAGATGATTGGACAGATCGAGCCGAAGTGGTTAGCGAGCAGCGCTGAGGTCCCGGCGATCGCTCGACTCTTATCCGAATACCTGAGTGGTGAGTTGCCTTTGCACGAGCCTCAGAGGGTGCGTGATTATGTTGCCTCCAGATACGATCGCGAAAAGGTGCTGCCGCGGTTTTGTGCCTATATTCTTGGAGAAGAACAACCGATACAGTTGAAAGCCGAGTGATTTTTCAGTATTGGAAAGATATACTTGGCTGGCTCAGACCAATTCCTTTCCTGAAACTGACCGGACTTTTTGCTGTTTTTATGATTCTCGGTATTGACGCCTCAAATATACGTGCTGGCGGCGGGCTTGTGCATCTGCGGGAGTTGCTGTCTGTCGCGGAGCCCGAGCAGTCTGGCTTTCGCAAAGTCGTTGTTTGGGGCGGCCGTACCACTCTCCATGAGCTGGCGCCACGTCCGTGGCTGAAGCTGGTTTGGCAACCAGAGTGTGATGGGGGGCTCCTTCGCCGTTCACTGTGGCAAGCGCGAGTACTTCCGCGGTTGGCACAAACGGCTATCTTGGACCTCCTCTTTACGCCTGGCGGTACTCACGTGGGTGGATTTCGACCGTATGTCACGATGGTTCAGAACCATCTTCCATTCGATCTCGCTGAAGCAAGGCGTTACGGTGTTTCGAACCAGTTTCTTCGGTTGCAGCTCTTGCGGAGATTGCAGCTACATACGTTACGGAATGCTTCAGCGGTGATTTTCCTAACTGAGCACTCGCGTGAACTGGTGAAGTCAGAAGTGGGGCGGAATGCGCAGACCGTCGTCATCCCCCACGGAGTGTCCGATATCTTCCGTTCAAAGCCACGTGGTCAGTTTTCTTGGGACCAATATGGCCCAACCCGTCCTTACCGTTTTCTATATGTATCCTGGGTTGAACCGTACAAAGAGCACGTGAAGTTGGTAAGGGCGATAGGCAACTTGCGCGCGGAAGGCGTGCCTGTAGCATTGGATCTGGCAGGTGGAGGGGACGACCGAACTCTAGGTCGCCTAAGGGCAGAGATAGCAAGCATCGATCCCGATGGACGATTTGTCCGATATCACGGCGCTGTGCAGTATCCAGATGTCGTTCGGTTGTATCGGGAGGCGGATGCGTTCGTGTTTCCTTCCAGCTGCGAGACGTTCGGCATGCCTGTGCTGGAAGCGATGGCAACCGGCTTACCGGTTGCTTGTTCGAACAGAGCTGTCATGCCCGAGGTTCTGGGCGAGGCGGGCGCATATTTTAGGCCGGAGGTCGAGGACATTGCCGTCTGCCTCAAGCGGTTTGTGCAGGACGTCGGCGCACGGCAGAGGTACGCAGAGGCGGGTGTGCTTAGGGCAGCAAGTTTCAGTTGGAGCCGTACTGCGCAACAGACTTTTGAGTTTCTCGCGCAGGTTGTTCGACATGCTGGAGATGTAGAGCAAGAGAGTCCATTGGAGACTTCTGCCGTTCGGAGCTGAGTTGGGGAGTATTCGGACGGATAATCACTCTAAGTATCAGACAGTAGTTCTTGGATCGAGGACGCTAATTTGTGATGAGGCTTGGCATAGATGCCTCCAACCTGAAGGCAGGCGGGGGTCTAGTACATTTGCGCGAGATACTCTCCGCTGCCGAACCGGATCGCCACGGGATAAGCGAAGTCCTGATTTGGGGCGGTCGCGATACTCTGCGTGTGCTTCCGCAGCGTGCATGGCTTCGGCCCATCTGGCTACCTCAATGTGACCAGAACATTGTGAGCAGGTCGATTTGGCAGACCAGGGTCCTTCCTCGCCTAGCGACGGGCAAGATTGATCTCTTGTTCTCCCCCGGCGGTACTCACATTGGTGCGTTCCGGCCCTACGTGACGATGATTCGGAACTGGCTTCTTTTCGATCGGTACGAGTTGATGCGGTACGGTCTTTCCCGACAGGTGCTGAGGCTGGAACTCTTGCGGTATTTGCAGATCAGAACACTGAGAGATGCGGCGGGCGTCATATTTCTGACCGAGTATTCTCGCGACAAAGTACGGCCGAAGATGAAATCCGATACGAGCAGTGTCGTCATCCCTCACGGTGTTTCAGCCGCATTTCGATTTGTGCCGAAACCGCAGTTGCCGATTACGCAATACAGTATTGAGCATCCTTTTCAGTTTCTGTACGTCTCCTGGGTGGAGCCGTACAAAGAACAGCTGAAGTTGGTGCGAGCAGTTGCGAAGCTCCGTGCCCAGGGATGCCCGGTTACACTGCAACTTGCCGGGGCAGGAGAAGCGCGCAGCGTTGCTGAACTGAAGGCGCTGATATCCAACTTTGATCCTGAGGGTAAATTCCTTCACTACCACGGGCCAGTGCAGTATCCCGAAATCGCTGAGCTGTATCGTCAGGCAGATGCGTTCGTATTTCCATCCAGCTGCGAGACTTTCGGAATGCCATTATTGGAGGCAATGGCTGCGGGACTTCCTGTTGCTTCGTCCAATAAAGCAGTGATGCCGGAGGTCGTGGCAGATGCCGGGGTCCTTTTTTCGCCGGAAGTAGAGGAGATTGCGGTTTGCCTGCGTGAGCTGGTGGAAGATGTCGATCTGCGGCAGAAATGCGCAATGGCTTCCACGCGGAGAGCAGAACGATTCACTTGGGCAAGGACCGCTGACGCTACATTTGCATATCTCGCAGATACGTGGCGTCGCTCGCAGCAAACCAAGGTTTGTCAGGATTCTGCTCCTCTGGTCCTTCAGCGCTGACAATGGTCAGTTCGTTTGCTGTTCGAAGAGCCCCAGTAGGCGCGGTCTGGCGCGGACTGTGGCCGGGAGAATCTGGAACTAATAATGTGCGGAATCAGCGGTATTGTTTCTAAACGCGAGTCTTCTCCCGAGTCCTTTCAGCGCGTCCTGAAGGACATGACAGATGTCATTGCACACCGCGGTCCCGACGACGAAGGAACATGGAGCACCGTGCTTCCAAATGGGGCTGTCGTTGGCCTGGGCTCGCGCAGGCTCGCGATCCTCGACCTCTCGCCCTCCGGGCATATGCCCATGGCAACAGAGGATGGTGCCTACCGGATCGTCTACAACGGTGAGATCTACAACTACCCCGAGCTAAAGCAAAATTTGGAAGCAAAGGGCTATCGTTTTCGCTCGCGCTGTGACACAGAGGCGATTTTGTACCTCTACCGCGAACACGGTCCTGACTGCCTGCAGTATCTCAATGGCATGTTCGCCATTGCGATTTGGGACGAGCCCAGGCAGCGGCTCTTTCTGGCCAGAGATCACTTCGGCATAAAGCCACTCTATTACACCGTGCGAGAGGGGAGTCTGGCTTTCGGCTCCGAGATCAAGTCGTTGTTGAAGGTGCCCTGGGTTAGCGTGGAACCGGATGGCGCTGCGCTTTCGCAATATCTGACATTCAACTGGGTGCCCGATCCCGATACGATGTTTCGCGGCATTTACAAATTGCCCGCAGGCCATTTCGCGATTTTCGAACGGGGAGAGCTCAAGGTATCGCAGTACTGGGATTTATGTCTTCCGAAAGCCGGTCACGATTTTCGCGCAACCGAAGACGAGCTTGTAGAGGAGGTTCGGCGGCGATTCTCGAAGTCGGTGAAGTCGCAATTGCTTAGTGACGTGCCCTTGGGGGCGTTCTTGAGCGCCGGGCTGGATTCTAGCAGCATCGTTGGCGTGATGTCGAAAGATGCAGGCGTGCGGACAAGTACGTACACGATCACGTTCCCGCCCAAGTATCGGGTTGGCGAAAAGACGTTGGATGACCCTGATGTGGTTCGCCGCTTGGGCCATAGCCTGGGCTGTGATCATCACGAGATAGTGGTGGAACCTGACGTTGTGGATCTTTTACCGCGCCTGGTGTGGCACATGGACGAACCGACATCCGATCCCGCGATTATCGCCGCGTATCTGGTCTGCAAAAACGCGCGCGACAGTGTCACCGTTCTGTTGTCCGGTGTTGGCGGCGATGAAGTGTTTGCAGGTTATCGCAAGCACTACGCGCACTTCTGGTCTGAGGCATACAAGAAAATTCCAAGCCTGCTCCGTTATCCATTCGAGAGCGTTGTTGCGAATCTTCCTTCGATGCGCGGTACCGCGATGAAAGGCAGCGTCAGGCTGTTGAAGAAGATGGCGCGGAGTGCGTCTCTGTCGGCCAGAGAGGCGTTTCTTGCTAACTGCACCTACGTCACTGAAGAACAGAAGTCAGCGTTGCTAACCGAAGACGTGCTCGGCATGGCGCCTGAGGCGGATCCGGCAAGACGTCATCGCGCGTACTTCGACAATGTTGCTGATTCCGAGTTTCTGGATCAGATGCTCTATCTCGATCTTAAGGCTTTCATGGTGAGCCTCAATCTCAACTACAACGACAAGATGAGCATGGCGTCGTCTCTCGAAGTGCGCGTGCCTTTTCTGGATCGTGAGCTTGTGGAATTCGTGGCCTGGAACGTGCCGCCTGAAATGAAGATCAAAGGTTTCTTCCGTCCGGAGACGAAACACATTCTGCGCCGCGCCATGAGCGATGTTCTCCCGCGCGAAGTGCTTCGACAGCCGAAAGCCGGATTCGGCGCGCCTGTTGACTACTGGCTGGCGAATGATCTTCGAGGCATGGTGGACGACTTGCTATCTGAAACTCAGGTGAAGAAGCGTGGCTACTTCCGACCTGAAGCTGTTCGAGCCCTGGTCGAGTTGCACCGAAGCGGAAGAGAAGACTGCTCGATGCAAATATGGCAGCTTCTTACTTTTGAGCTATGGTTGCAATGCTTCGTTGACGGTAAGGGAAGCGGATTGCCTGGAGTATTGTCGAACGCTGGACGGGCGGTCTGAAAGATTTCAAGGCCGTTACGGTGCGTTGGAATTGGTCCTTAGTAGCGCGTCCAAAAGCTCTGTGTATTTCCGGGCGGTCTGCTCTCGCGAAAGTTTTTCACCGGCGTATCGCCGGCCGTTTGCGCCTAACTGTCCGCGGGTTTCGGGAGAGCGGCTAAGCTGGACCAGGGCTTCAGCCAATTCGGAAGCGCTTTCGGGCGTGATGAACACACCAGCGTTCGCATCACCTAATATCTGACGTGCCTGCCCCTCTACGCCCAGTATCACGGGTGAACCGCAGGCCATGAATTCCAGCATTTTCGTCGGTATCACCGTCTTGAAGACGTCGGACTTTTTGAGCAGCACTAGCGAAGCGTCGGCGGCCCTGATTACCTCTGGGATTCGCTCGCGCGGTTGCTGCGAAAGGAAATGCACGTTCGACAATTCTCGTCGCTCTGCTTCCTTGACAATCTTCTCTTTCTCCGCGCCTTCACCTACCATCAGGAACGCAATCTCCGGATTCGCGCTGCGTAACTTGTGGGCGGCGTCCAGAACCGTGTTGAGTCCGTGAGCGTTACCGAAGGTCCCCACGTAAGCGGCGACGAATTTGTTCTCAAGGCCAAGCTGTTTGCGGACCGCGCTTCTGTCTCCCTCTGGGTTGAATAACTCGGTATCGACTCCGTTTTCGACAACTGAAATCTTTGCTTCGGGCAGTTTCCATTTTGAGATCAGATGATCTTTGAATGCTGGAGTGACTACAACGATGTGGCTGGAGTGCCTGTAAAGGAATCCCGCAACTGAACCAAGCGAGCGGTTCAGTAGCGATCTGTCGCTTGAAACTCCAACGGCCTGAAGCGATTCGGGCCACAGATCGCGGACTTCGAAGATGAAGGGAACACGTTTGGCGGCCGCGATCCACCAACCGGAGAGACCGACCAGCAACTGCGGTGAAGTTGCGATCACGACATCAGGCCTCTTCACGAAACTACCGGTGAGGGATGCAGAAGCGCAGAACGAGGTGTAGTTTACGATTCTCTCCAGCGCTTTTCGATTGGGCAGAGGGGCCAACCAGGTCCGAACCACGCTGGCACCGTCGAATCGTTCACGGCATACGAGCCGGCGAAATTTGTTGCGGTACTCGGGATGCAAAACTCCGGTTGGATGATTGGGGAATCCAGTGAGTACCGTGACCTGATGGCCCATTGTGGACCAGTGGCATGCCAGTTCAGAGGCGCGTGCAGCGGGGGCACCCATCTCCGGCGGAAAGTATTGGCAGACGTAGAGAATCTTCATCGGATCAGTAGTACAAGAGCTTGAAAATGCTCTTGTATGCAAGCGCTCGCTTCCGCCCGACGAAGCTTCGCTCGTATCCTTCCCAGCGGTCTGCAAACTCGCGAAACACGGGTTCGCCGGTTAGTCTGTCGAATACTCTGAGTTGGGCGATGTGGAGTCTATGGTAAAACGGGCTGGCCAACATTTTCATGCGGGTTCCGGAAAGCTCGTAAAGCGACCAAAATCCGGCATCAAAGCGATACAAGTTCTTGCTTAGAGTTACGACTGCCGAATCAAAGAGGCGTTTGGAAGTAGCGCTGCCCGTGGCGAGATAGTGATCATAGAGGCCCCACGAGCCCCACATGAAGCCATTAAGAATGTGCGTGGGCGGTGGGGGTACAAGATACTCTTCGTACCAACTGTCGCCGCGCTCGTCGATGAACGTCACCCCGCCATCTTCAATGCGGCGCGTGAACGCCTCCAGTGCGCGGTCGGCGGCTTCGAGGTAGCGCTCTTGCTTCGTCGTGTGGAACGCCCTAACAAGAACGGAGATACCCTGTCCTTGCGCCAGTCCTGAATACCAAGGGGCCTTCAGAGTATCGCGGTAGTCCCAATCGAACTTATGGTTCCAGACCCACACGCCGTGAGGATTTCTCTCAAGATTGGATACAAGCCACTCGGCTACGTTGATGAATTTGCCAAATGCGACGTCTGAGCCGCTCCGGGCAAAAACGTTGTAGTTGCCGAGGCCGTATTGAGCTATGGCAATCGGGTTGTACTGTAGTCCGATAACCCCGTGATAGTTGAGCATCGGAATGCCGTTCGCATCGAGGTGGCTATCGTATGCGGCCTTGCGCAGGAACGGCATGTAATACTGGCCCAGTTCGGTCGCGGAGAGCTCTTCATTGCACGTTGGCGAGTCATGCCAGAAGGTGAGCTGGCTACTTTGCGGCGTGAGGTATGCAGCGAATATTCTTCGCCAATAGTTGATGCGGGCTCTGAGCGCCGACTTGTTCCGTATCCGTGGTGAAGCAGTGGCCACTCTACTCGCTCTCTCTGCCGGGTTTCCGTCCGCGAGTTCCGGATAGATGCCCCAGGCAAGGTTCGGGACGGAGCATCGCAGGCATAGGACAGTCGCTGATATGCTGCATATCATATCGGCCTTGTCCCGACACTGCAATCAGAGAACGCAGAGGGAATAACGTCATGCTGCCAGCCTACGACCAGAACTTCGGTTTGTTGCGCTATCATGTTTGCCGTAGATGGAAGGAGGCAGTCCTTATGGCTCTTCCTTTGGGAAAACGGCAGCTTACTCTTGTCGCGGTCTTACTGTGCAGTCTTCTCCTGTGGGGGCAGCGCAAGTATCCGACGAATTTCGGTTCCTCTGAGCCGCCGGCTCAGACCACGAGTCCGCAAACGCAGGAGTCGGTTCCCGCAAGCACCACGACGAAGCCGCCTGATGTTGCTGCTCCTTCCGCGACAAGTGCCACACAGAGCTCTCGAAAACTCTCGTACGATATGCAAGTCGTGGGTTCTCAACAATGGACGGATACCGGAATCGATCTCCTTGCCGGGGACCAAGTGACCATCACAAGCGAAGGCACGATTGATTACGGTATCCAGCATGCCGCTCCAGCCGGACTGCCGCGCACATGGAGAGAGGTGATCAGTTCCTTGCCGGTCAATTCAGCAGGCGTTGGCGCACTGATTGGAAGACTTGGACCTGCTGGTGTCGAGATGCCGTTTCTTGCTGGCGCGCAGAAGCAGTTGACGATCACTCACGCCGGGCGACTGTTTCTTGGCATCAATCAGGTGGCCAGCTCCACGGGGACGGGTGCGTACAACGTAAAGGTGCAGATCGCTCCGGGGCAGGTGAGCGCTGCGAAAGCGGTTGGGGTCGCCGTATCACTGCCTTCCGATCTATTCTCACGCATACCTCGACGGATCGAAGACAAGGACGGAAATCCCGGCGACATGGTCAATTTCCTAATCATTGGCACCCAGGAGAAGATGCAACAGACGTTCGCCGACGCTGGGTGGGTCCTGGTAGACCGAACCAAAGCTGGCGCGGCACTGCACGCCATTCTCTCGACGTATTCCAAACAGGTGTACACCGAGATGCCAATGAGCGAACTGTACCTTTTTGGTCGAGCGCAGGACTTCGGCTACGCACATGCGGAACCTGTGCAGGTGGTCCAGACCCGTCATCATCTTCGAATATGGAAAGCCGATTTCGATATAGAGGGTCAGCCTGTCTGGGTAGGAGCAGCGACGCACGACATCGGTTTTGAACGCGACAATCGCAGCCAGAAAGCGACGGCCATCACTCACAAGATCGATCCAGACATCGACAAAGAACGCCAGTTCGTGGAAGAAAGTCTGGGTGCGACGGGTGATCTCGCGGTCGTTTCAAAAGTGACTCCGCCCGATCCACTTCGGGAAGCCAAAACGGCGACAGGTGGAAGTTTTCACTCAGACGGGCAGGTGCTCGTAATCAAAGTGAAATGAAGCGGTTTCGCTAGTCTGCGGTGCCGGTCTGTGCCCGGTTGAGGGTTTCAGCCGCAGCCAATATCTCGTGCCAGACATTTTCCTTGCCTGATCCCAACTTGGAGAATGTGACAACGCGCTCGACACCCAACTCTGCGGTGAGTTTCTGAACTGCATTTCGCAACTGGTTGCCGGAAATCCGATCAGACTTCGTTCCAACGACCACGAAGGGCCTGCTGTGGTGCTGCAACCATTGCACTAGCTGTTTGTCCCGTTCCTGCGGAGGAATGTTCGTGTCAACGAGCACGATGATCAGCGCGAGGGCCTCCCGGCCTAACAGGTACGGATCGATGAAGAGGGGCCATTCCGCAGTGACTTCTTTCGCAAGCTTTGCGTAGCCGTAACCTGGGAGGTCGGCAAAGACTACCTCGGGACGGGGTTGACCTTGACGGCGAACCGAAAAGAAGTTGATAGCGCGTGTACGACCCGGAGTCGAGCTCGTTTTGGCGACTTTTTCGCCAAGTAGGGCATTTATGAGACTCGATTTTCCAACGTTCGAACGACCAACAAACGCGACCTCCGGCGCTATTGGCGCGGGGAAGTGGCGCTCGTCGGTCGCCGACGTCAAGAATTTAGTGAGGTACTTCACGTAAACAGTTTCACGGTTTTGCGACAGTCTTGCAAGTCCCAGGGACGGCACTGTTAGCACTATCGCTGAGCGCCTTGTCAGTGTCTCAGGCGCGGTCCGGTTGCGGTAATGTCGTAGCTAATCGCGGAGTGTGGTTCGGCAGGCGAACACTTCCGAAACGGGAACGAAGTAAGTAATTACTCACGAGCGACGAAACTAGTTTCCAGAGAACGGGTTTGAAGCGTCATGAGTAGGCCGTTGCACCCAGTGAAGGGAAAGGATGGGCGTCATGAAGACGACGAGGAGAATCGCGGCCGTATCTTTCATAGTCATTTTGCTTCTTTCTATACTGCGAACCAAGACCGCCGCGCAGGAGAATTCTGACAATACACTCGATCCACCAAGTCGAGTGGCGCGCCTCAGCTATCTCGCCGGTGCAGTCTCGTTTCAGCCAGGCGGAGTTGATGACTGGGGCACTGCTACGCTCAATCGTCCTTTGACCACCTCGGACCGGCTCTGGACAGACCGCGGTGCGCGTGCCGAGTTGCAGACCGACCGAGCCACGATGCGTCTGGATGGCGAAACGAGCTTCACCTTGGCGAATCTGGACGATAACAGAGTACAGATCCAATTAGCGGCCGGTGTACTCAATGTCAAGCTGCGGCAAATCGATCCGACCGAGACGTTTGAGATCGACACCCCTAACTTCACGATCAACCTGCTTCGTGCGGGCGAATACCGGGTTCAGGTCGATAGCGATAAAGACGTGAGTTGGGTGACGGTGCGCTCCGGGTCGGCCGAAGTTACGGGCGGGCCGCAGGCGGTTACAGTCAAGCCCGGAGAGCAGGTAAGCGTTTCCGGAACGAACGGTGGAAGCTACGACGTTCACGCCGCCCCGGGTCCTGACAGCTTTGACCAGTGGTGCATCGCGCGCGATCAACGGGGGGAGAATGCCCGCTCCGCCCAATATGTCTCGCGAGGTGTTATCGGTTACGAAGATCTCGATGAGTACGGCACGTGGCGGAACTACGACCAATACGGTCAGGTCTGGGTTCCGACAGTCACGGCCGTCGACTGGGCTCCATATCGCAACGGGCACTGGGCCTGGATCTATCCTTGGGGCTGGACATGGGTAGATGATGCCCCATGGGGGTTCGCTCCGTTCCACTACGGACGCTGGATACATGCCGGCTTTGGATGGGCTTGGGTTCCGGGATCAGTCTACGTGCGTCCTGTCTACGCACCAGCATTGGTCGCCTGGTGCGGTGGGAGCGGCTGGAGCGTGGGCGTCTCGTTCGGTTCTGGCGTGGGGTGGTTCCCGCTTGGACCTCGTGAGCCATACATTCCGTGGTACTGGGGAAGTCGGCATTACTTCTCACGCATAAACATTACGAACACGCATATCGTCAACGTCAACAATTATTACAACAACTACTACTATCCGCGCTGGCGCGATCACGACGGCCGCCGTGATCACGACCGCTGGAACCGTCCTGATCGCGACAACAGAACGATTGCGCAGATTGACTATGCAAATCGCCGCGCTCCGAACGGCATGACGTTTGTGGATCATGATTCGTTCGTAAAGGGGAGACGAATTTCGGGCGTCGGAATGCGGGTACCACAAGACAAGCTGCGCAACGCTCCGGTGGTGTTCGACAACGACTTCAAGCCGGACCGGAGCAGTGTGTTGGGCGGTCGTATCGATAATTCAAGGGTTCATCCGCCGCAGCGGGTGTTTGATCGACCGTTTGTCAGCAGAGCAGTGCCGCCGAAGCCGATTGCCTTTGATCGTCAGACAGAAAGATTCGCCCAGCACCTGCCGCCGACGCGCGACAACGTGCAGACGAGGACGTTTCCGAACGATGCCGGTCGCAATGTCCAGACGCGGACAGTTACAAACGATGCGGGGCGACCCGACTCGCACCTGAAGCCGGGCCCGGCA
>JAEYQK010000089.1 GCA_023410055.1 Acidobacteriota bacterium | reverse complement strand
GTGTAGCGCCCAGTGATGATGACCGGTCGTGCGCTGAAGAGATCGCGAGTCTTCTTCGGATACACATCTGCAACGGGCAGTGATCCGAAGTCTATTGAGATGTCGGTGAGTAGTGGTGCCCGCAGGCGCTCATAGAGTCGATTTGCGGCAGCCTCGGCTTCTTTCTCGTCCTGTTTGGCCGAAACGTACTCGACTTCGCCGCGACCCTCTTCGGCCATCTTGTCCAGCAGGAAGCGATTTACGCTCGAACCGATGCCATACGAGAAGACGCGGGCATTCGGATGTTTCTGCACCTCGCCGATGATTTCCATGTCGTTGCCGACATAACCATCTGTCAGGAATACCACGATGCGAAGATGATCTTGCGAATCCGAGGGTGCAAGTGCCGCGCGGATGGCCTTCATCATCTCCGTGCCCTGGCCGCCCCAGTTGGTGTTCACGAACTCCTTGGCCTTGCGGACGTTGTCGGCCGTTGGGTAAACGGGTTCATCGAACAGTATCGCCGTTTCACCGGAGAACTTGATGACGTTGAAAGTATCTCCAGGGTAAAGACCGTCGATGGCGTGGTCGATCAGACGCTTGCACTTCTCGATTGGGAAGCCGCTCATTGACCCCGAACTGTCGATGACAAACACCAACTCTTTCGGTGTCACATCAGACTCGTTGAACCGAGCGGGCGGCTGCAGGATAAGCGTGAAGTATCCATTTGCAGTCACCGCAGAGCCATTCGCTGACGCGGTAACCATCCGTGCCGGCATTGGCGCGGTGTGCGTCAGCAGACCCTCGGCGATCTCGCCGCCTGCCACGTTGTAGCGCAGGATGAAGTCCTTATTGGGTATCTCGGATTCATTGTGCAGCCGGACAACGGCGGAACTTGCACCAGTGCGGTTCATGTCGATATCGTGCGTCGGAGAACGCAAATCCTGAATGGCAACTCCAGCGTCGAGCATCACTGCAATCGAAATGTCGTGTCCAGCTCGCGTGCCGGGAGGCGCAATCGGCGGCGTTATCTTCGAGGCATCCGGCACCTTGTTCGTGTCGGGAGAGAACCCGCCACCTTGTTGTCCCGTCGGAGTCCCCGGAATGTATCTCGGTCCCACCACCATTGGGAACGAGAATTCGTACGCGCCGTCTTCGTACTTCAGACGCACTGTATAGCTGATCGATACGTCGATCTGCTCACCCGGCGGAATGTTCCCGACCGTTTGCGTGAAAATGTTCGGGCGTTCCTGATCAAGCAGTGCAGCCGTCTTGCCCTCCTTGATCGCTTGTTGATAGATCTTCGCTGCCTCTTCTCGACGCTTGATCTGACCGACGATCGTGCGCGATCCAATCTTGATCGTCATGTCATCCACGGCTGAATCTTGCGGCAGCGGGAAGGTGTATACGGCCTCGATCTTTTCGTCCGATGGATTGTGGAACTGCTGCGTGACAGTCACTCGGGCTACGAAGCCGCTGATCCCGGCTTTTACATCTGTGTGCTTGAGCGGGCAGAATCCGCCGGGCTTACCGCCCTTGAATATCTGGAGCGACCCTTCAGAACTGCTGGCAGCGAGAGCCTGTTGTTCTATCGAATGGGGCGCGAAGATGGACAGCATGAGTACCGCCGAGATCACCGCGACCAATATCACGAATTGGTTTCGCAAACTGCGCATGAATCCTCCTGCGCTGCGCCCCATCACGCAGCTGGGCTTGTTATCTACTGACACTCGCAATGCGAGTTTTGTTCCAGTAAGGGAACGAATGAACCTGCGATTCTTGCATTAAGTCCAAAAGAAAATCGCAGACCAGAGAACGCCAGTCTGCGATTTCTGTAAGGAGCCGATTGTTGTCAGTACAGACGGAAGTTCACTTCGATGTTGACCTGAACAGCGACAGGCTGCCCATTCTTTAGCGCGGGAGCAAATTTCCAGGTACGAACGGCCTCAATGGCCTTCTCATCCAGGCCCATTCCGAGCGAACGCTGCACGCGAAGCTGGACTGGCCGGCCGTTAGCGTCGATAACGGCCCACAAGACAACGGAGCCTTGATACTTTGCCTTGCGCGCTTCTTCGGAGTACTCAGGATCGGGATCATAGATTGCCCGTGGTGCGCTAACACCCCCGCCAACTCGAAACACCCCTCCGCCAATCCCCCCGCCAAAGCCCGGGCCGACCCCTGCGCCAGTTCCTGAGCCAACGCCACCGCCGCGACCACTACCGATACCGCCGCCCGATCCTGTTCCATTTGACGGAGCACCGACGATGGCAGAGAGCGGATCACCAAGTTGTCCTGTATGCGGAAGGGAAATGTTGGGTGGCACCATGACTGTGGGGTCCACCGGGAGCGCCGGGTTGTTATTGCGAATCACGACTGCGGGCGGAGCCAACTGCGCTTGCATCGACTGCTTTGGCAACGCGCCTTTGGGTGCCGCGAGTTTGTCTTGATCTCCGCCGCCACCACCGCCACCTGCTTTATCGGGTGCTGGGGGGAGGATGTACTCGCTGGGGTCGGTCAACAGGGCCGTGACCTGTGGCTTCAGTTCTTCGCGATGCTGAACCGCCCAAAACCCAGACGTCAGAATCAGAGCCATTGCCGCGGCGTGGAGCAAGAATGATGCCGCAAGAGTGACGCGCTGCACGGGGAACGTTCCATATCCTGCGCCAAACAAGGTGGGCAAAACAGCCGTCCTATTCGTGAGTTGGGGCGTGGCACTCTTCAATGCTTGTTGTAGCAAGTTCATCTTCAGTTCTTCCTTGAAGTTCGCTCTCGGCAAGGAGCGCAGTTCCGCCGCGAGTTTCGTCAACTCATTTACCTCTGGTTCCAAACCCGCCGGCAGAGATTCCGGGTGCGCCATTAACTGGTCAATGGCCTGATCTAGTTGAACTGCAACCTTCGAGCTATCCATGGGTGTATCTCACTCGCATGCGCAGAGTTTGCAGGGCACGGAACTGAAGCTGCTTAATTGCGCCTTCCGTGCGTCGCATTTTCTGGGCAATGTCACGTATGCTCTTTTGCTCGATGAAACGTTCAACGACGACTTCACGCTGATCGGTCGGGAGTGCGTCGATCAACTGAACGAGCATGGTGCGCCGTTCCGTGTCGTCTTCCATCCCGATGTCCTCCAGATCGACCGCATCAATCTGCCGACGATCGTCAGCGTGCTTCCAACGTTGAGCGATCAGTTTGGCGGCGATCCCCAGCAGCCAGGCCACGAAGGGAACACCTTGCCATTCGAAGCGTCCGACGTTCGCGAGTGCCTGGTGAAAGACCTCGGAGGTTAAGTCCTCCGCTTCTTCACGCAGGGGTACCCTGCGCGCTACGAACGCGTACACTCGATCGAAGTTGTTCTCGTAGAGCTCGGCGAAACGGCGTGGATCCTGCTGCGCCGCTTCTACCAGAAGCCGCTCATCCATTTCGGTCTGTAGAGACTTCAACGCGTTCTCCGCGGGGACGCTTCGTTCTTTCTACTTACTTAATGGCGGCCAGAGGGGAAAAAGTCACGCAACGAAAAAGGAAAAGTCAGCTATTACGCGTCTGCAGTTCCACCGGGATCCAGAACACCCAGCCGTTGAATCTTCGTGCGTAGTCCTTCGCGGGTGATTCCAAGAATGGATGCAGCGTGCGTACGATTGCCGCCGGTTGTTTGAAGGACAGCGCGAATAAGCTGCTTTTCCATCTCGGCAAGGGACATCGCAGGAAGCACTGTCTCTGAGAAATGCTTAGTTGGTTGAGAAGTCTTGGACGGTCGAAAACGTTCGTTTAGTCCCGATTCAGGGATTTCGGCGCCCGGGGCGGAGACTGCAACCAGTCGAGCCATTTCGCCTTCAAGTTCTCGGACATTTCCGGGGAAGTTGTATTCGGCCAAAGTTGAAAAAGCTGCATCGCTCAGCCGTGGCGCAGGGCGGCCGAACCTTCGTGCATAGAAGTTCAGGAAGTGTTCCGCCAGAAGATGCAGATCGTGAACGCGCGTCCTTAGTGGCGGAATCTTCAACGTGATCGAAGACAAGCGGAAGTAGAGATCGCTTCGGAACCGGCCCTCTTCAACTTCACGCTGGAGATCGCGATTGGTGGCTGCTATGAAACGTACATCGACGACCTCTGGTTGCACTGAACCGAGTCTCGTAAACTCGCCGGACTGCAAGATGCGCAGTAGTCGCGGCTGGAGTTCCAGCGGCAGTTCACCGATTTCATCGAGGAATAAAGTTCCACGGTGGGCGGCTCCCAACATTCCAATTCGATCGCGGTTTGCGCCGGTAAACGCACCCCGCATATATCCGAACAGTTCGGACTCGATCAAGGTGGCGGGCAGGGCAGCGCAGTTCAGAACGACAAAAGCTCCAGTTGCGCGTGCGCTATTTCGATATACAGCACGTGCAATGAGCTCTTTCCCCGTTCCAGTTTCGCCTTCGATCAAAATGGGGAGATCTGTTGGAGCGACACGCTTGATCGTCTCCAGGACAGCAGCCATGCCCGGGTCAGCGGTCAATATCCCTTCGTTCACTCCGAGCAGGGTTCGCATCTCGGCAGCGCATCGCTTCGACTCCTGCATGGCGACCGCAGTTCGCACACGTCGAGTCGCCAATGCGCAGATTTCATCAAGCAGCTCGCGCTTACGCTCCGTGAAATGATTGGCGAATTTGCGGTTCTCTAGATAAATAAGGGCGAAGACCTCGTGTGAATCGGCCAACGGAGCGCATAGCACAGACTTCAAAGACAGGTTCTGCACGCTGGCAAATCCGCCAAACTCTTCGGAGTGGGCAGCATCTCCCAGAAGCACCGCGCCGCCGCTTTGGAGAACCTCTTTCGCAATGGATGTGCTGAACTCAGTTTCTGCCTTGCGAAGGGCCTCACTTCTGTAATTCCGGGCCACCACCGCATGGAAACGTCCGTTCTCATGCAAAAGGATAAAGCCGCGTTCAGCTCCCAAACCCTCGATCGTGCAATCGAGGATCATGGCGAGCAATTCTCCGTAGTCTCGATCTTCGAGGAGCTTCTGAGAAATGCTGTACAACAGTCCAATCTCTTCTGCTGTCCACTTGTCGCTCGCTGAGTCCACGAACTCCCCCGTCCTGCGGAATATAACATCGCGGCACGACCACGACAATTTGGAAATGAGAATGCATTTACATAGGCAGGCACGCATACAGAGATTAAGTGGCAGTTAATGCAGTTTTGAAGAATCAGCAACTTACAAGAAGGTCGCCAATCGAGGCGACAGAAAAGTTGGCAGTTGCTGGCAGATTAACTGACACAGACTCCACCGTCGGCACTTGGGGGAGAGTCGACGTGATGGGTGGCGGGCCTGACGTGTTGAGCTCCTGGTCTGGGGACTACAGGTAAGCAAAATCACATCAGGCCCCCACGGTTGTCTTGCGGGTCGAGGGCACAAAAGGGGACCGGACTACAGAAAGAATGCGTGGGAGAGTGTGCTGTGCATCTGTCAAAACCAACACTGCTGGTTGTGGATGATGACGAGCTGATGCTTGAAACGTTGAAGAGACTGTTGGGGCATTTCGGCTTCAATGTCATCGCGTACAGCGATTCAGTGATGGCCTTGTCTGAGCTACAGAAGCGAAATGATATCGCGATGATGGTTTGTGACTACGAAATGCCGGAAGTGAACGGGGAAGATTTGGCTCGCGCGGCGAAGAAGCGGTTCCCGAATATGCCGGTCTTTGTGCTGTCAGGTGCGCATCCGCCAATGATCGCTGATGTCCAACCGTGGGACGCCTGGTTCCTAAAGGGCGCTCCGATAACGGAGCTTATAAGGAAATTGAACGCAGTCCTTCCTCTCGCGACGGCAGTGATGAACAGAGCACCGCGAGTACCTGATGGGGAGAAACGCCATGACGATTCTGTTGCTGTTAGCTGATGCTTTCGGCGTTCGCGTCAAGAGCTTGCGCGGCTTGGCCGCTTGACATCATCGCTTCTGTTCGCTAGGAATATGCGGTATCAACTCAGGTTTGAAACACGGGCCACGCAAGCAAGCTGTTAACACTTTCTTAGCGGAGGCAATCATGCCAGCGAAAGATGTCGATATCAAACTGCAGAATGGAATCCCCGTCGCAATTCCCGACCCGGTGAGGTTGAATCACCGCCAGGGACACACGGTTATGTGGCACAACCAGCTGAACGAAGAAGTAACGATCACGTTCGATAACGGCACCCCGTTCGACCACGGTGATAATCCGTATCATATTCCAGCCGGGAAGCACCGCGATTCCGGCGCTATAAAGGTCAAGCCTGGAACTAATCCGTGGAAGTACACGATCAAGACCGCGTCGGGGAAAGTGAACGACCCGCAAGTGATCGTTCAGGACATTGATGGCGGGGGAGACTGAAACTATTGGCCGCTCGTGGGGTGACAATCGTCGTCTTGCAAGCGGCCAATCCCGTTTTTTGACATGCGGAAGTCAGCGTCTTTCAAGCGTCTCAGCAGACCTGATGAGACGGCTAAAACGTTGGTCCGAGCGAATATCATCGAAATACGGCGCAGCGTTCACGTAGGAGGAGGAGAAGCCTGCCGCCAACGCGGATTGAAGCGCGTTGAGGGTGTCTTCTTTCTTGCCTGATTGTGAATACACCACTGACGCTTGCCACCACACGTTTGGTCCGGAAGGCTTCAGTTCAAGAGCCTCTTGCATCAGTTTTTCTGCACGGTTCCGGTCACCGAGCATGGCGTAATACATCGCGCTACTTCCAAGAGAATAGGCATCCTTGGGGTTCACTCTCAAAGCTTCATCGGCGAATTCAATGGCCTTTTTGTAGCTCTGGCGGGACGCCTCCCGCTGTCCGGGAGCAAAGTATTGCGCATCACCCAGGTTCCCCCACGAGACATAATCGTGATCGCTCAGCTTGATGGCCTGCGAATACGCCGTGATGGCTTCCAAGAAATGGCGTTGAAAGAAGTAAGCGGTCCCGAGATTTGAGTAAGAAGCATAGCTTGGCTGAATCTGCGCAGAACGGGAAAAAACTTCCACGGCTCCAGGAAAATTGCCTTGCAGGATATATATCGCGCCAGCGTTGTTATAGCCGCGGTAGTTGTCCGGCGCAATAGAGATTACCTTATCAAAAGCCTGCAGCGCTTTCTGATACTGTCCTCTCTTGAAATAGAAGTTCCCTAGTCGGTTGTACCCGGCCCAATAATGCGGGCGCAATTGAATGGCACGCTGATATGTTGCCTCGGCTTTCTGAAAGTCCTTGACTGTCTCGTAAGTTGTGCCCAGGGCCCGCACAGCCTGATCGTCCGTAGGGCGGGCTTTCAGCGCCAATTCCAACTCAGAGGCAGCTTCTGAATAGCGCCCTGTGTCGGAATACAACTCACCAAGGCAGCGGTGGCCTTCAACAAGGTCGGCATCAATTGCAAGAGCGCGCTGGCACGCGAGCATAGCATCAGAGATTGCGCTGCTGTCTTTTTGCTCTCGATACTTGTGCCAGAAAGCTTCGCCGAGTCCGGCATAAGCCTGTGCGTAGGCACTGTCGTGCTGCAAGGAACGATTGAACGCAACAATGGCCTGATCTATGTTCTCTTTCTTTTGGTAATTCTCAAGGTATCCGACTCCCTGAAGGTACTCGTCATAGGCTGCCGATGCGGTTGTTCCGCGCGCCATGATGCGCTTCTGGTCGGAGCTGGATACGTCGATTCCAAGCGCTCGCACGATGTTGTCCGCTAGCTGATCCTGCAAGCCGAAGGGATCGTCTCCCGGGACGGAGATTGTGCCCGCTTTTATTTGTCGCCCGGTACGCGCATCGATCACGCTGAATGTGGCGCGCATCATGTTCGCCACGGGTTGGACGCTGCCCTCCACAACCAGATCAACGCCATATATCTGTCTTGCCGTCGCAACCGAATTGACCTTGGCTGCGCGCAACTCAGTTGCGGGGACAACCTGAAGGGCATAGCGATCTGTCAGTTGAGTCAGTTCAGACGTAATGACGTCGCTGAGACCGTCGGCGAATGCCTGATCCGAAGGCTGTCCACCGATACTCTGGAAATTTAGGACAGCTACTTGTGGAGCCTTTGATATCCCGAGAACGCGCGGGAACCTGGTTAAGCCTTTCTTGAGCGGGCCGAATCCGATCGCAACCACGATGATCAGCATCCCTGCTGCGATTAGCAACTTATGCCTGATGATCAGGTTCTTCCACTGGAATAACATCTCAGTTCGTGGCCCGACATGCCAAGCAATGGTATCGGTGTGAGCTTTTGCGGCAAAGTCTTGAAGATCGTCCAGCACTTCGGAAATGCTCTGGTAACGTGCCGCCGGGTCCTTCACGATCATTCGTCCGATAATTGCCGATATTCTTGGCTCCACGCCAAAGGACGTCAGCGGAGCTGGCTCCGTATGCAGAACGCTGTCAGCGGTCTCGAAGACGGTACGCTTTCGAAATGGATGGTTTCCGCTGAGAGCCTCGTAAAACACAACCCCAAGAGAGAAGATGTCGGACTTCTGGTCGGGCGGTCCGTCGAGCATTACCTCTGGGGCCATGTATCCGGGAGTGCCTGAGAGCTTTATCGTCTCAGAAGTAAAGGATGTTAGATTTCCTCCAGTCGGCGACAACTGTCGTGCCACGCCGAAATCGAGAATCTTCACCTTGCCGGAGGATGAAATCATGATGTTCTCCGGCTTGATGTCGCAATGGACGATATTGCGATCGTGGGCTGATTTCAGTCCCTGAGCACACTGAAGGGCAATGGACAGGAAGTCCTTGAGCTTTGTGTCGCGGGTCAGTACCTGTCGAAGGTTAGAGCCCTCCACAAACTCCATTATCAGAAATATCTCGCCCTGCTCTTCGAGGATGTCGTAGATCGCGGCGATGTGCTGATCCGTAAGTTGAGACGCGCGTTCGGCTTCCTTAACAAACTTCCGACGGTAGTCAGGGTCTAGGCGTACGGCTTCCGACATCCTCTTGATGGCAACAGAACGGTTGAGCTTCGTGTCCTCGGCACGATAGACTTCGCCCATGCCGCCTTTTCCAAGGCGCTCGCGCAAGGCGAAACGGCCCACGACAGTACCTGTAAGCGATAGAGTCTCACCCGATCCCGTTTTCACCAGATCTGACATTCAGTTGTGCCCGTGTTAGTACGTTATGGTAGCAGAGTTCCGAGCTTTCTTTGCGAGCGTTTCGCGAACCAGAAATGTGCAATTACGGTGAGAGCGGAAGAAGGAAATCACCCTTCCTTGTGCCTGGTAAATCTCTATCTGCTGCTCGCTTGAAGTTTCTCTTCGGGTACTTCTGTCAGTTCTCCTAGCGTCTTCACTAGAGCAGTGATCAACGAGACGACAATTGGACCAAGGAAGACTCCAACTAATCCGAATGCCTGAGCTCCGCCTAGAAGCGACAGAAGCAGGATCAGAGGATGAGTTTTGACTCTGCCACCGACCACCAATGGGCGGATGACATTATCACTCGTGCCTACTATCAATATCCCCCATCCTGCAACAAAAAGTGCGGCCCAAACCCTGCCGGCGAATAGAAGATACGCAGCTGCCGGGCCCCAGACGAGGGCCGGACCAACAAGAGGGATGAGGGAACTGATGCATGCCAGCAGACCCAACAGAATCGCAGCGTGTATTCCAACCAGCGCCAGGGCAATCCCCGTCAGCAGACCTTGCGCTCCACCGACGGCAACAATGGCGTACAGGTTTGCAGTGATGGTCTCTCGTATCGCATGCAGCAATCGATGCGCCTGTACCTGGGTCACTGGAAGTTTATCTATCAGGCTGTTCAATGAGCGTTCGCCATCTCGCAAGAAGAAAAAGGCAGCAAACAGAGCGAGGAGCGCATTGACGACAAAACCAACGGTATTGCCAAGCACCGATGCACCCGTCTCCAGCAGGGCTCCGCTGATCCTGTTCAGCGCGTTGACCAACTGTGCCCTTAGGTCGACTTGCGACAAATCCAGAGAACGGCCGGCAAAGCGAATCGGGGTTTCAAACAGGTTCGTCACAAAAGGCAAGAACCCACCTTGTTCGGCGCTCTTTTGAGTGATCAAGTGGGCAGCCTGCAATGCCTGTGTGCTGGCCATTATGAGGAGCGCTGTTACGGGGATTGCGATCGCGAAGATGATAATCACCAGCGTCGCTGCCGCAGCTCGGTTGGGTGTCTTAAGGAACTTTAGACTGCGGTTGTAGACGGGATGAAATGCTACGGCGATGATGACCCCCATCGCCAGCGCATCAAAAAACGGTCTAGCGATGAAGCTAGCCAGCACTAAGCAAAATAGCAAGACCGATCCCAGGAAGAGGATAGTCGCTTTCTTATTGACGTGTTCGTGCATCCGGCCGCCCTTAGTCTCAAAAAACCATCAAGCCTGGCGCTCGCGACAAGTATACGATGAACTCGATGGGAGTTTCAGAGTTACGATGATGCCCTCCACCGCAGTAATCTCACGCCGCCCGGCCGTGAAATGGACAAATTACTGAGTTGAATCTGCGCAATCTTGTAGTAGCTTGTTAGCGCACGTTCAAAGAAGGAGTCTGTCCGCAAATGCTTAGGTCCATTCTCGTTTTGAGCTGTGTTTTTTTCGCATGCATTGCATTCGCACAGCCAGCGCCGCACGTCTGGGAACTCCAAGAGATCGAGTTACACGCTCAGCGGCAGTATTCGAATCCGTACGTTGACGTCGATTGCTGGGTCGAGCTGAATGGCCCAGGATTTTCGAAGCGCGTTTACGGCTTCTGGGATGGGGGCGATACCTTCCGCGTGCGCATCGTGGCCACTGCTCCCGGGAATTGGCAATGGAAGAGCGGATCGAACCAGCCTGCCGACACTGGTTTGAACGGCAAGACGGGTACCTTCGTCGCACGCGATTGGACCGAAGCAGAAAAACGCGCTAATCCAAATCGCCGCGGATTCCTGCGGTCCACTCCGAATGGCCATGCGTTTCAATACGCCGACGGCACTCCGTTCTTCATGGTTGGCGACACTTGGCTCGGCGCAGCAACCTGGCGCTTACCGCTTACTGACAAGCCTGCCGATCCGAACTATGAGGCCGGCCCTGGCGTGACATTCCAAGACGCAGTTGCTTTGCGCGAGCGCCAGGGATTCAACTCCGTCAGCATGATTGCGGCCTTTCCGACATGGGACTCCGACCAGTATCCCGCGACCTACGCGGACAAGAAAGGCGTCTACTACCGCAATGCTTGGGAGGCGTTCGGCATCAACGTCGCCCCGGATACGACGACCGGGAAGGCGATGCACGATGAACGCGGCTACCGCCCATTTGAGATTCTGCCCGCGCGCGAAGGCCTTGCCGACTTCGATCGCATTGTTCCCGAGTACTTCCAGAGCCTCGACCGCAAGATGGCCCTGCTGAGCGATCGTGGTTTCGTGCCAATGCTCGAAACCGTGCGCCGCGACGTCTGCCCGCCGTGGAAGGCCTACTTCAATTTCAACGAGTCGTTCTCGCGGTTCGTTCAATACATGGTCGCTCGCTACGGCGCCTACAACTTCATCTACAGCAAGATCCACTTCGACATCTACCTGAAGAACCTCAGCCTGACCGGCGAAGAATTCAATGAAGCGCTGACCTATCACTTCAAGAAGTACGGCCCAATGCCGTTCGGACAACCCGTAACATCTCTCATCGATCACTCGACGTACACGACTTTCGGTCACGGCGACAAGGCTCCCTGGATCAATATGCACGCGACCGGCAACAAGC
>JAEYQK010000051.1 GCA_023410055.1 Acidobacteriota bacterium | reverse complement strand
GTCCTCAACCACGTAATACTTGTCGCCGGACTGCACCACTGCGATGCCGACCGAATTGAAATCAGAGCTGAGCATGTTCAAACGATGCGGCGCCGATTGCAAAAGCCCATCATGCGCGCCCCGGGGCGTGATGTCGGATGCCAGATTCTCGCCCGCACGATTTAGGCGAATTTCCTCCTTTGCTAGTCGTAAACTCAACACCGGCTCGCCCGAGTACTGGTGCGACAGGTCAGGATTCTTGGAACACAGGTAAGCGTGCGCCAGTGCCGCCTGCGCAAGACGTTCGTCCCACTCAAGCGGTGCGATTCCATTCTGGGTCCGAAACTGATTTAACCACTGGAAGACTTCTCGGGCGGCGTCGGGATCAGGCACACTCTGGGTTGCCGCGGCACGGCCAAGGGCCGTCAGCCCGATCAATATCAAGCACACCGCCTGAAATTGCTTTGGCCAGTTCATCACAATTTCTGCTCACCCAATGCCCTAAATGACTCCAGGCGAAAACTCTTCTTCCGTTTCTGACTCCGAACCTCTAAACTTTGTTCCTTCACGGAGTTCATCATGCTATCAATTCTTGCTTCCGCCGTGGCCGGAATTCTGCTTGGAGCTATCGTTGCATGGTTGTGGGTTAGCTCGAAATCCGCTGCCCTGGCCCAGCACGTGACTCTGGCGCAACAACAATTGGATGCCGCACTGGCCGAGTCTGGCCGGCAAGCCGAAACAAATGCACGACTTAGGGACGAAACGGTAGCCCTCAAAGCCACGCTGGATTTTGAACGCCGCGCCGCGGAAGAGAAGATCGCCCTTGTAACCCGCGCCAGCGAAGATCTCAAAAACGCCTTCCAAGCACTCTCCGCCGATGCCCTGAAAAGCAACAATGAATCATTCTTGGCCCTTGCCACTGAAAGCCTAAGGCGGTTCCAAACGCAGGCCCAAGGCGATCTCGACCAGCGCAAGCAAGCTGTCGAATCCCTTGTCGGGCCGATAAAGGAGTCGCTCACCAAAGTTGATCAGCAGATCCAGGCCATTGAGAACTCTCGTCGCGAAGCCTATGGCACTCTCACCCAGCAGGTTCGGTCTCTGGTTCAGACGCAGGAGAAACTCCAGTCGGAAACCGGCAATCTGGTCAAAGCTCTTCGCACTCCTAATGTCCGGGGCCGATGGGGAGAAATCCAGCTCCGCCGCGTCGTCGAGATCGCAGGCATGCTCCCCTATTGCGATTTCGTTGAGCAGGCTAGCGTTTCCACTTCAGACGGCCGCATTCGTCCCGACCTGCTCGTGCGGCTGCCCGGTGGCAAGAACATAATCGTAGACGCCAAGACGCCGCTTTCGGCTTATCTCGAGGCGTGCGAGTCTCAGGACGACAATACACGTATAGCTCTGCTGAAGAAGCACGCTGACCAGATCGGCACCCACATGTCCCAGCTGAGCTCAAAGGCTTATTGGGATCAGTTCCCCGCCGCACCTGAATTCGTCATCATGTTCCTCCCAGGCGAGGCCTTCTTCAGTGCAGCTCTGGAGCAGAACCCAGCGCTCATCGAACAGGGCGTCAACCAACGCGTGATTCCGGCATCACCGACTACTCTCATCGCGCTGCTTCGGGCCGTCGCATACGGATGGCAGCAAGAGACAATCGCCGAGAATGCCCAGCACATCGCCGATCTCGGTCGCGACCTCTACGACCGCCTCTGCAAGCTGGCCGAACACATGGAAGGCATCGGCAAGAATCTCGACCGCGCCGTCGATTACTACAACAAAGCGGTCGGCACAATGGAAAGTCGCGTATTCGCGCCTGCTCGCAAATTTAAAGAACTCGGCACTGCCATCAAGGGCGACCTTCCCGAAGTTCCCTTAGTTGAGAAATCAACCCGCGTACTCCAATCTGCCGATTGGAAACGAGAGGAGAGCGAAGGCGAACTGACTAGTATCGCCGCCGCAGGAACCGACTAGGTCGGTTGCAAAGAAACAGCCCCCGCTCTCGCGAGGGCTGTTGTACTGAGTACTGAGTACTGAGTACTGAGTACTGAGTACTGCCTCTATCTCTGCACTCTTCCATTGTGCTTCTTCGCGTAGATGTGTCGCGACATCACGTTCTGCTGGTGATTCACTCGCGCCCTTTCGCCCGCTGTCAACGTGCCACCGTTCTCGGCCCGCATTCCCCGAACTTCGCGATTGATCCGCGCTTCGTTGTTCTCAAGATGCGCAGCTTCGCCCGCCGTCAGTGAGCCGCTCTTGATTCCCTGGCCGATGCGCTCTTGCTGCATCCTCTGCCGCGCATTTACTTCATTGTTCGCCCGCGGCTGAACCTGCGCATCGTGCTTCTGGTTGTAGATGTTGTGCGACAACGCATTCTGCTGACGGTTGATGATCCGTTGTTCTCGCGGACTCAGATTTCCGTCTTTCTCCATACGATTGACTTCGCGATTCAGGTTCGCTTCCCGCTTTTCGATGCGAGCGGCTTCGCCAGCGGTCAATGAGCCATTCTCAACACCGTTGCCAATCCGCTGCTGCTGATTGTCCATCCGTTGTTCAATCTTCTGTTCGGCCGGAGTATTGGTGCTCTGTGCGAATGCAGCCGGAACGGCCAACGTCAACGATGCGATTACGACTGCCAACGTGTAGTTCTTCATTGATGAGGTCTCCCCTACCTTCAATCTTCGTTTGATCGTAACTGCGCGCGCCGTTCCGATTTCAGTTACTCAGAACCCGCAGGTTGTAGGGATGTTTCGGAGTAGCGTGAATTTTCCTGATGCGCTTCGGAAGAGAATGCAGTAGATGGATCGCCGAAACTTAATACTGATTTCGGTGTTGGAGTTCTCCGATCATCCGATCACGAAATCGCCCGATCACCCGATGATTACAGTCCCGCTTCGATCCGCGACCTGGGATCAAGATAGTCTCGTAGCGCGTCGCCGATGAAGTTAAACGACAGCACGGCGAGCATCACGGCCAGCGCAGGAAATAGCACAAGGTGCGGCGCGTCGAAAAGATGCGAGCGTCCGTCGTTCAGCATGGAACCCCAACTTGCTGTGGGAGGCGGCACTCCTAACCCAAGAAAACTCATCGTCGCTTCCGCCAGAACAGCGCCCGCCATTCCGATCGCCGCTTGCACAATTACCGGCTGGATGATATTCGGCAAAATGTGCCGCACGACAATTCGCAGATCGCTCGCACCTAGCGCCCGTGCCGCTTCAACATATTCACGTTCGCGTGCGGCCAAAACTTGCCCTCGAACCAGTCGCGCATAACCGACCCAGCCACCAATCGATAGCGCCAAGATCAGCTTGAATATCCCGGGCCCGAGAAACGCCACGAATGCGATCGCCAGCAGAATGCTGGGGAACGACAGGAACGCGTTCATCACGATGACGTTCACGAACCGATCGATGTACCCGCCGTAGTAGCCGGCTATCGAACCAATAATCAACCCCACGAACAGCGACGCTACTACGACGCTCGCACCCACTAGCATCGATATCCGCGACCCGAAGACGATTCGCGACAAAATGTCCCGGCCCAGTTCGTCCGTACCAAACCAGTGCGCGCCTGACGGACCTTTCAGACGATCCGTAAGCTCTATGTGCGACGGGCTCTGTGGAGCGATGAATGGCGCGAATATAGCAAAAGCCGTGAAGACTACAATCAACACGCATCCCGCAGTCGCGAGCCAGTTGCGTCCAGCAAGCCTGGAAAATCCTTTGTGATTGATAGTCATCCAGAAAAGAATCATAACGTCATATCGTTGAAGGAACAACGCCACAGAATTCATCCGGAGTTAATTTACTTGGCGCAAGGTGGCGCGCCAGCTGGGTTTAAGCCATAGGCCTGTTCTGCTACGGTGTTAGCAGTAGGAAAAGTTCCCTACGCGGGGCCCTAATGTTGTATCGACCGGCCAAATTCAACCACAGCATCGTCTCCAACACCCGGATTATCCAATCCTCCTGTGAGTACTGTCGTAGGGTTATCGGTGCAAGCCCATATCTGCACCTCCTTGCCGTCCTCGAAAAAAGGCACAGGTGCCACGCAGTCCCAGCCAAGGCAACGTCGGTTGAAGACTCCCCCGTTAGCTCCCAAATGACACGTCGCGAAGCAGTGATGTAGCATTCCCAATGACAGACCGCTTGCCTTACGGGAGATCGCCTGTGAAACGGAATTTGCTGCTGACGCTCATTTTCTGCCTTTGCGCCTCGCCTCTTTTCGCCGGCATTACTTATACCGCTATCGTGAAAAGCGAGACAGAAGACGCCGAGTCGCAAACCGGAACGATTCACGGCTGGGCAAGCGGTCGCAACGGCAAGGTCGAGTTTACTGGCGAGGCAAATCCCATGATGCCATCCGGTTCCTACCTGATCACCCGCGATAGCGCACGCACTCTCTTTCTGGTTGACCCCGCCCATAAGACATACTCGAAGCTTGACGTTCAGTCCATGCTCGACGCTACCGGCGGCATGATGCAGAGCATGAAGACTACGCTGAAGATGTCCTTTGAATCCCCAAAGATAGAGAAACTGCTCGACGAAAACGGTGGCCTGATCGCCGGTTTGCCTACGCGTCACTACAAATACCGGACGACCTACGTCATGAATATGCAGTACATGGGGAACGCGCGCCGCACCACCACTATTCTGGAAGAAGACATCTGGGCCACAACCAAGACTCTCGATCCTGCCATGGGACTCTGGCTCAAGAAAGAGCCTGCCAAGACCGGCGACGATCAACTCGACTCTCTGATTGCCTCCGAGATGAACAAAGTCCCTGGCTTCCCGCTCAAGCGCATCAGCGTCACAATCATGGAGTCCGACGGCACCCGCCAGACATTTCGCAACGAAATGGAAGTAAGGCGCCTAACCGTGAAGCCCGTACCGTTGTCAGTCTTTCAGATTCCCGCGACGTTCAAGGAGCAGCAGCCAGAGAGGCCCGGCGAACACGACCACGGTGAGCCACAGGAACTCTAGATCATCCGATCACTGCCTGATTCTCGGGTTCACCACCGTGTACGCCAGATCCGTCAGGAAATTCACCGCAACATAGGTCAGTCCGATCACCAGAACACAACCCTGCACGAGGAAGTAGTCCCGGTTTTGGATCGCGCCAATGGTCAACCTGCCGACGCCGGGCCACGAGAAGATCATCTCCGTCACGACGGTGCCCGCCAGCATCGCGCCGAACTGCAACCCCAGCACCGTGACCACCGGGATCATCGCATTTCTCAGCGCATGACGATAAACGACGGCGTTTTCGGACAATCCCTTAGCGCGCGCCGTTCGTATGTAGTCCTGACCAAGTTCCTCCAGCATTGAAGTCCGCACCATGCGCGTCAGAATCGCAGCCAGCGCACCACCCAACGTAACCGCCGGCAAGACTAGATGTGCGAAGCTTCCTGATCCCGAAACGGGCAGCAGCCCCAACGTGATCGCAAAAAACAAAATCAGGACCGGCCCCAGTGCGAAGTTCGGGAAAGACAATCCCAACAGGCTTACGAAGCTGATCGCACGATCGTCCCACTGGTTCCGCCGTCGCGCTGATCTGACTCCCGCCGGCACCGACAGCAGTATCGCCACCGCAAGCGCCGCAAACGTCAACATGATCGTCGCCGGATACCGCTCCGCAATGATCTTTCCCACATTCTGGTTAAGCCTTATCGACCGCCCCAAATCCCCGCGCAGTACATCCTTCCAGTAATTCACGTACTGCGTACCGATAGGCAGATCGAGTCCGTACTGATGCCGTGCGGCCTGTATATCCGCGCTCGCCGCGCTCTCCCCCAGCATCGCCTGTATCGGATCGCCCGGCACCAGGTGTATCAGCAGAAACACTACCGACACCACCAGCCACACTACCGGCACCATATACAACAACCGCTTTGTGATGTACCAGATCACGCTGCCTTCCTCTGTTTACCTCTTCCTCAGTATTAGGTAAGTCAATCGCTCAATGGCTCGATCACCCGATCGGCCGATATCTCCACCTTCACCTTGGCAATCCTGTGGCCTTCCATCTCCAGCACCGTGTACCGCCGCCCATCGTCCTCGAACGACTCTCCGCCCCGCGGCAGCTTCTGCAACTTCGTCATGACAAATCCGCCCAGCGTTTCGAAACCCTCATCGCGCGGCAGCTTAAGCTGATACTGCGTCTCCAGGTCCCTTATCGGAGTCGCGCCATCAAGCACCATCGAACTCGCGCCCGGAACCATCGGCGGTTGGGTCACATCGAATTCATCCTCGATTTCGCCGACCAACTGCTCCAGCACGTCTTCAACCGTCACCACCCCCGCCGTCGAGCCGTACTCATCCACCACAACCGCCAGATGCCGTTTCCTCTGCTTGAACTCCTGCAACAGGTCCGCAACGGGCTTTGTCTCCGGCACGACCAGCACATCGCGCATGATCTGTCTCACCTGCATTCGCGCAATTCGCGCCGATGCCACCTCATCTTTCGCCAACATCAGCCTCAACCGCATCCAGCGCGTCAGGTCTTTCGAGTACAACAACCCAATGATGTGTTCCGGCCCCCTCTCCGGATCATAAACCGGGATTCTCGAATGCTGCTCCTCCACCACTCGCGTCAGCGCTTCTTCCAGTTGCATGTCTGCCGGAAGCGAAAATATGTCAGGCCGCGGCACCATGATCTCGCGCACCTCGATGTTACCCATCTCGAGCGCGTGAACAACCATCTCCTCCTGGAAAACCGGCAGCATCCCGACCCGCCTGCTGGCCGTAACGATCATCTTCAGCTCGTCCGGCGAATGTACCCCCGCCTCCCTGATCTCTCGCGAACCAAACGCCCTCAGCGCCAGGTGCGCCGACTTCGTCATGACCACCACGAACGGACGCGTCACTCGCATGAAGACGTCCATCGGACCGGCCACTGCCAGCGCTACCCGCTCCACCTTCTCCAGCGCCACGGACTTGGGAACAAGTTCGCCCAAAGTCACATGCAGATACGTGATCACCACGAAAGCCAACGTTACCGCCACAACATGCGCCCACACGTTCGCGTGCGGCATGCCCGCCAGCCCCGGCTCGATCAGGCTTGCCAACGTGGCTTCCCCAACCCAGCCCAGCGCCAGGCTCGTCAGGGTGACTCCCAACTGCACCGCCGACAACAGTTCATCCAGCTTCTGGTGCAGCCTCTGGACCGTGCGCGCCCCAATACGCCGCGCGTCCACCAGTTGCTGTATTCGCGTCTCCCTGACGCTGACCAGCGCGAACTCGGCTGCCACAAAAAAGGCGTTCAGCGCCACCAGCAGCATCACCGCGAGAAGTCGGAGCATTGCGTAGGTAAACATGCCGCCAGATTCTATCATTCAGGACAGGACAGGCTCATCTATCCGCTGTTGCGACCCGATGAGAATTCAGCCTCTTGATCGTTACTCTGTGGTACCGCCACGCTCGATCCACGATTACCCATGTGCAAATAACTCTCCCTTAGCTACTATGAATTTTCATACTTCTATCCAGAAACTCTCCCAAACGATGTATTGATATAGCTAGAATCTGGCGTTTGTTGTTGAAAACAAAACACATAACAATCAACTGCTCTGGCCAGCTACTTGCAAATCTTTTCACGTTACTCTATCCGAAAATCTTCGGAAGCGGTATTTCCATTCACCTTTGAGGAGAGGCTCTCTATGCGACATGCAGCTCTGAAGCTCATCGCAGTGTCGGTATTACTAGTCCTTATACCTACATTGATATGTGCGCAAGAAGTCGCGTCCGTCACAGGCGTTGTGACCGACTCGACTGGGGCGGTGGTTCCGGGCGTTCAAGTTACGCTCGTCAACACCGGCAAAAGTATTACCTATCAGGGAACGACAAACTCGGCAGGCGTGTACACCATTTCCAAGGTGCTCCCTGGGCCGGGATACAAAATGACTTTCAAGAAAGACGGCTTCGACGTTGTCGTCGTCAATGAACTGTATGTGAACGTAGGAGTCACGCGTACACAGAACGCGGAACTTCGTATCGGCAAGGTCACCGAGACCGTCGAAGTATCCGCCGTAGGAGAAGGCGTCGCTCTTAACACTACGGACGCAACCGTAGGCAACAGCTTCAACATGAACTCCGTCGCCCAATTGCCAGTTCAGGTCAGAGATAATCCGGCAGCATTGCTTCAGCTCCAACCTGGTGTTGTAAACGCGACCGGCGGATCAGACGGCTTGAGTTCCCGAGCAGGTTCCGTGACCGGTGCTCGCGGTGACCAGAACAATGTCACCCTTGATGGCCTTGACGTAAATGACTTTGCTACTGGACAGGCATTCTCAACGGTTGGTAATGCTCCGGTCGAATCGATTCAGGAGTTCCATGGCGAGACCGCAGGTTCTCTCGCAGCCAGTGGTCGAGGTAGCGGCGGCCAAATTCAGATGGTAACCAAGAGCGGGACCAATCAGTTCCACGGTTCCCTTGCCGAATACCACCGCAACACTCTCACCACAGCTAACAGTTGGTTTAATAACAATGCCGGCATTGAGAAGCCAGCACTCATTCGGAATCAGTTCGGCGCCACTCTCGGCGGCCCCGCCATTAAGGATAAGTTGTTCTTCTTCTTCAACTACAACGGACGCCGCGATGCCTATTCATCAACCGCAGTCGCAACCGTTCCGCTGGACTCGATGAGGTCTGGCAACATCCATTACATTTTGGCTCACGACGCCAATGGAAATACTTGCGCATCGACAAGCAAGCTGCTAACGACACCTCAGTGCATCGGCACTCTGACTCCCACGCAGATAGCCGCCCTTGATCCTAAAGGCATTGGCGTTAACAATGCTCTTTTGACATACATCAACCAGCGCTACCCTCATGCCAATGATCTCACCGGCGGTGATGGAATCAACACTGGAGCCTATCGTTTCAACTCCCCAGTGCATCGTGTCGAAAACGATTATGTTGGTCGAGTTGACTACAACATGTCCACCAACCAGCAACTTTTCGGGCGATTTAGCATCTTGCGCGACCGTTACGGCGATAACGTCAACTATGCTGCTCCAGTCCAGTTCCCTGGAGATCCTTTGACACACTCTATCGCCAATACCAGCTATGCATACGTGATCGGCCACACGTGGACAATTAGCTCCACGAAAGTCAATAAGTTCACGTACGGTGAGACTGTTTCGCGACTTGCCTTCCCGACTGGTTACAATCCGACCGGCACTACAACTTGGAGTTTCGGCGGCTTGACTGCGCCTTACTCTGACCAGAGTTCTCAGGCTCGCAAAAATCCGATTCCGGTCTTCCGCGATGACTTCAATTGGCAGCGCGGTAGACACAACATCCAAATTGGCGGCACCTTTAAACCGATCAAAACTACCTCGACGCTAGTCGGCGATTTCAACAGCGTAGCGGTCGGACTTGGTGGAAACACTTCCAACCTTAGTGCCGCGCTGAGGCCAACAGATATTCGCACGCTTGGAACTGTATCCAGTTCGGTCTACGATACCGCGTTCGCATTCCTCCTCGGTCGCTTCGCCTCGGTCGGCAGCAACTGGAACTATAACGGACAGCTTTCGGTATTGCCTCAAGGAACTGGTGCCACCCGTCAATACCGCTACTGGGAGACTGAAGCTTACATCCAGGATAGTTGGAAGGTAAACAACGCACTCTCGCTGACCTACGGCTTGCGTTATCAGTACTACTCGGTCCCCTACGAAACTAACGGGGCGGAAGCAATCCAGAACTTTGGCTTCAACGACTACCTATTTGGACGCGCCGCGCAAGGGATGGCGGGAGTCTCTGGCGTGGATGCAGTGCCTATCATTCAGTACGACTTGGGGGGCAAGGCAAACAACGCGCAGGGTCTCTATGAACCGAATCTGACTGACTTTGCTCCAAGACTCAGTTTCAATTACAGCCCGTCCGCGACAACAGGTTGGCTTGGACGGATACTTGGTGATCGCAAAACCGTTATCCGCGGGGGTGCTGGAATCATCCACGACCACCCCGTGGTTAATGCTCTGAACTTCATCCAGGACCAGAACTCTTACATGTTCCAGTCCAGTTCATCCGTTCGGTTTGGAAGCACGAATCCGGTTACCGCATTGACCAATGATCCTAGGTTCACTGCGATCGACTCGATCCCAACTCCCGCCCCTGCTCCAGTCGTCAGCCGCCCATTCTTGCCCTATGTCACCGATGGCGTGCCTGACGGTCTGGCGGGAAACCAATTTAACTATGCAATTGACCCGAAGCTCAAGAGCCCGTACTCCATTGTCATGAGCTTTGGAATTCAGCGTGAGCTCCCGCATCACTTCGTATTCGAAACCACGTACGTTGGTCGCCTTGGTCGTCGTTTGATCGCACAGGCGGATGCATCACAGCTGGTCGATTTCAGGGACCCCTCCTCTGGTCAGCTAATGTCCGCCGCGTTCGCGAATCTCACTCAACAACTGAGGAATGGAGCCAATTTGGAGGGTGGACCTGCCATCGTACCGGTGCCTTGGTTCGAAAACCAGATGGCCAACATCGGATACCCAGGTGGCAACACACAATTGCTGGCTGATTACATCAGCTCACTCGTCTCCAAAGGCGATGTGGCCGATGCAGTCCAGTGGATCGCGGCTAATGGACTTATCGACTACAACGTCGGCATGCCATCTCAGTTCGCGGGCAACACCTACATTACCAATAAGGGATCCTCAAACTACCACGGATTGCTGACCACTTTGCACAAGAACATGTCAAACGGTCTGCAGTTCGATCTCAATTACACCCTATCTCACTCCATCGACAACTCTTCGATGATTTCCAATAGCATTGCTTCGAATAGCGGAATGGGATATATATGCGACGCGCAGAATCCGCGCATCTGCCGTGGCAATTCCGACTTCGATATTCGGCATATCGTGAATGGAACGTTCATCTACGATTTGCCGTTCGGAAAAGGTAAAGCTTTCGGCAGCGGTGCCACAGGTGCTGTGAACCACCTCATTGGTGGTTGGACAGTCTCTGGCATCCCGACTTGGCGAAGTGGCATTGCGTTTTCCACCGTGTCTGGTGCTTACTTGATGGGTTACGCCAACAATGCTCCCGCAATCTTCAACGGAGATTGGAGCGCTATCGCGGTAAGCCCGCACAAGACTGCCGACGGTAAGGTCACTTTCTTTAAGGATCCAACCGCAGCGGCCGATGCTTTCTCTGGACCGATTGGCTTCGAGATGGGCTCCCGTAACAATCTGCACGGACCCGGCTACTTCAACCTCGACCTGCGTGTAGCTAAGCACTTCCAGGTCACCGAGCGTGTGAAGATGCTGTTCGTTGCTGATGCTTTCAACGCTCTGAACCACGCGAGCTTCGGTTTGCCAGGTTCGGGCTATTCTGGCGCTGGCGCTGACATCTCGTCATCCAACTTCGGCCAGATTACCGGAACGTCAAGCACGGCTCGTGTAATGCAGTGGGGGCTCCGTCTGGAATTCTAGTCTTGAAGTTGCACCATCTTTCGGGCCAGCCTCGCGGCTGGCCCTTTTTTCTCCTCTTCTTCATCCTTCATAGGCGTACAATTCTCGGGGCACTCTGAGTACCTTTTACGCGAACGTCCGTCAAAGTACTTGGATCCTGCGCTGAGACAGCGATAATTTTCGGGAACATTTCCCGCCCCCACCTCGTACTTACCCACATCACGAGACTTTTTCAGGAGGCTAAAGTGGCGAACGGTAACGGAAACGGAAAGAACAAGAAGAAAAGAAAGTGGCTATGGATCGGCGGCTCCGTGGCATTACTGGTAGTCCTGATCGTCGTCACCGTCGCCATGACCAGTGGCGGCGCCAAGATTGACCCATCGAAGCTGGGCAAAGTCGAAAAGGGTGACCTCACCAAGAGCGTCGTTGCCACCGGAAAAGTCGAGCCCATCACCAAGGTAGAGATCAAGTCCAAAGCCAGCGGCATCGTCAAGAAGCTCTATGTCGAAGCCGGCGACCATGTTAAGGCCGGCCAGGTACTGGCTGAACTCGACCGTGACGAAATCCTCGCGACTGTTCGTTCGCAGGAAGCGCAGTTGCAGTCATCCGAAGCCAATCTCCGCGCTGCTGAAGCCGATCTGAAGCGCGCCGAAGTCGATGCCGAGTCACCGGATGTCCCGCTGCTCAAGCGCGCCTATGAGCGTGCCACATCGATGCGCGCCGACGGTGTCATCTCCGACTCTCAACGCGACGACGCACAGAAGGCCTACGAATTGGCCGTTAACAAGCAGAACGTCGCCCGCGCCCAACTGATCGTTGGCAAGGCCAAGGTGACCCAGGCCCGCGCCGACGTGCAGCGCCAGACGGCTAACCTCTCTCAGCTGAAAGAGCAGTTGAGCTACACCACCATCACCGCCCCCATTGACGGCATTCTGCTTTCCCGCGATGTTGAGGTCGGCGACGCCGTTAGCTCAATCCTCGTAATGGGTTCCGCAGCTACCCTGGTCATGACCATCGGCGACACCAGCGAGGTTTACGTAAAAGGCAAAGTAGACGAAAGCGACATCGGCAAGGTCTATCTCAACCAGCCGGCCCGCATCAAGGTCGAGTCCTTCAAAGACAAGACTTTCACCGGCAAGGTTACCCGCATTTCGCCGATGGGGAACGAGAAAGACAACGTTACGACCTTCGAAGTCCGCGTCTCAATCACTAACCCCGGCGGCGAACTCAAGGCCAACATGACAGCCAACGCCGAGATCATCCTCGAAGAACACAAGAGCGTGCTGCACATCCCTGAAGCCGCTCTCATGTATGACAAGGACAAGAAAGCGTCAGTCGAGATACCCGATCCGCACGGCAAAGACGGGAAGAAGAAAGTTCCCGTTCAGGTCGGAATCTCGAACGGGGCTCGCACCGAGATTCTCAGCGGCCTGAAGGAAAGCGATCAGGTCATCCTCCAATAACTCTCGAACAACCCTCCTGACTCGCGCCGGACTCCAGTCCGGCGCTTTTTTGTGCCCACCCGTCATTTGCGTTGAAAGTAACCCTTTCAGCCTAATCTCGATTACTATTGGACAACCCGCTACTGCACGTAACTCACTCGGCACAGCGTACTAAGCGCCCTTGACTTGCTCCGTCCCCAGAATCCAGACTCATAGCCAGCTAGAAGGATCACATCGTGAGCAAGGGCATCGTCACTTTTACCACCGACTTCGGCACTGAAGACCACTTCGTCGGCACCATGAAGGGCGTTGTACTCGGAATCAACCCTGAAGCTGCCCTCGTGGACATCTGCAACCAAGTCCCGGCATTCGACATTCTTCAGGGTGCCATCACCATCTCTCAGGCTTGTCACTACTATCCTGCCGGCACCGTTCATGTTGTGATTGTCGACCCTGGCGTGGGTACCTCGCGCCGCCCGATTGTCGCGGACACCGGCAAGCATCTGTTCGTTGCTCCCGACAATGGAGTACTCTCCATCGTCTTCGAACGCCAGGAGCGACTGACGGTGCGCCACATCACTGCGGAGCACTACTTCCTGCAACCGGTCAGCAAAACATTTCACGGCCGCGACGTCTTCGCTGCTATTGCGGGACACTTGAGTAGAGGAGTCGATATCTCGAAGCTGGGCGAGCCGATCACGGACTACGTTCGTCTTCAGTTGCCACAACCTGCGATGAAAGAGAATTCCATTTTGGGGGCGGTCCTCAAAATCGATCGTTTCGGCAACGTCATTACGAACATAACCCGACGGATGCTCTCTCAGTTCATCGGTGCGCATTCAGGTTCCGTGATAATTCGTCTGAACTCAACGCTCATCGATCGTTTTCAGACTACGTACGAGGAAGGAGCACCGGGCGAGCCATTCGCAATAGTCGGGAGCATGGGATACCTGGAGATCGCAACCAACAAGGGTTCCGCTGCAAACCTGATGGGAATCAAGCCCAACGACGTGATTGAGGTGAAGGCAGTTGTCTGAGCAACGGAGGACTAGGTGGATCAACTACACGTTCTTTGGCTTAGGGCGCGTATAACGCTCCATTGCACCTGTCCACCTGAGAAACCGGAACAACTGGGCCCGCTCTCGCCACATGAATCCCCAGAACTCCAGGAATCCGACTTGATCCATCTTCACCCCACAGTAAGTCTCAATCCTCCAACGAAGATAAGGACTCCGCCACGGCGTCAGATGGTAACCGCGCGACGCGTTCCACAGGAATGTAATGACGTTTCGCATGATTTCTCTTAGCAGTATAGCGAATCATGCCACAAGCTACAGATCGTACTTTTTCAAAAGATGCCGGAAGGAACGGTAGGAAAGTTTCAGCATTCCGGCGGCACGCGTACCGACATCATTGCTCTTTTCAAGCGCCGATTTGATGATGGATTTCTCCAGCTCGGCGATGTACTTCTCCATGTCGAAACCGTCTGGGATTGGAAATTCCCCGTCGTTCGCAACCGGCGCAGACACAGCAGCTACCGCCGCTGTCATCGTCTTTGAACGCTCAACCGGCAGTTCGACTTCGAGTTGATTCCCAGAAGAAAGTGCAACAGCTCGTTCGATAGTATTCTCGAGCTGTCTAACGTTGCCGGGCCAATCGTATTCACATAACGCGACCAGTGACTCCCTGGAAATCGAGTGAATCTGCTGAGCATCGGGCCTCGCGCCGCCTTCGGCGCACTTTTTCGCCGCATACTTCTTCATGAAGTGGTTCGCAAGCATCGGAATATCATCCCGTCGAGCGCGCAGCGGCGGCACATGTATCGGAATAACATTAAGGCGATAGTAAAGATCCTCGCGAAAGTCCCCGCTTTGTACTGCGTTGTCCAGGTCCTTGTTCGTCGCGGCTATCACTCGAACATCGATAGGGATTTCGCTTGTGCCACCCACCGGCCTAACGCTGCGCTCCTGCAGCACTCGCAGCAGTTTCACCTGCATCGTAGGTGTCATCTCGCTGATTTCGTCCAGAAAGATCGTTCCCCCGTTGGCAGATTCAAACAGGCCGCGCCGGTTCTGAGTGGCCCCGGTGAATGCTCCCCGCACATACCCAAACAGCTCACTCTCCAACAGGGTTTCCGGGAATGCGCCGCAGTTTATGGAGACAAACTGCTCTCCTCCGCGCGACGAGCACGAGTGTATGCCGCGTGCCACCAACTCTTTCCCCGTTCCACTCTCGCCCGTGATCAGCACCGTACTGCTCGTCGGGGCGATCGCCCTTATTCGCTCAACCAGAGCTTTGAGAACCTGGCTGTCGCCAACTATGTTGTCCAGAGAATTGCGAGAGGACGCATCGCGTCTGAATGCTGAAATCTGCCTGTCCCGTTGCAGACGCTCGATTGCTTTGCGCACCGCCAGCTTGATGTCGTCCACCAACGAAGGGCCCTTGCGAATGTAGTCAAACGCACCGCCGGCCTTGACTGCTTCAACAGCTGCATCCAGATCGTCCACCGCCGTTATCAATATGACCGCAGAGTCCGGAGACACCCGATGTGCGTGTCGCAAAACCTCGATGCCGTCGGTGTCCGGCATTTTAATGTCAGTAATGATTACGTCATAAATCGCCGAATCAATTTTGTTCTTTGCAGTCGCTCCGGCAGTAACCGTCTCGACCTTGTGTCCTTCCCATCGCAGGGCGATTTCCAGAGTAGTGCAGATACCCTTCTCGTCATCACAGACCAGAACGTAGCTCATTGCACTCTCCGTGTTGAACGATGGCCACTGGAACCTGCTCCCGCTGCCAAGGCGATCGGCGCCTTCATGCTGACATTGCGCTTTAGCTCGATCGTAAACTGCGCGCCCTGCCCTGGTGCGGATCGCACCCCTATGTTTCCACCGTGCGCTTGCACAATCTGGTACACAATCGCCAACCCAAGCCCTGTGCCGCCTTGAAAGCCGGACTGAAATGGTTCAAATACTTTCTCCAGATTCTGTGGCCGGATGCCCGGCCCTGTATCCGCGAAACTGATCAACCAGTCGTCGTCCTTCGCCTTCAATGACACCGTTAGTTTTCCACCCTTTTCCATTGCGCGAACCGCGTTGTCGCAAATGTTCCAGAATACCTGCTTCATGCGATCGCAATCGACAGCAGCAACCGCCTCTTTCACTGCGAATTCCCTTATTACTTCAACCCGGCGATCAGCCTCATTCAGCTGGGGCCGATTCTGCAAAAGCGTAAGCGTATCCTCCAACAGCGACACTAAATCCGTCTGCTCAAACTTCAACTCCTTCTCGCGCGAATAGGTCAGGAAGTCGGTCACTATCGCATTCAGTCGCTCCGACTCGCGCCTGACTACATCCATCAACTTGCGCTCATCTTCATCTAGTGCCGCCGTCTCCCTTAGCATCAGGGCAGCACCAGCGATCGATGACAATGGGTTGCGAATCTCGTGGGCGATACCAGCAGACAACCGTCCAACTGCCGCCATCCGGTCACGTAAGCGCACTTCGCGCTCCAGCCTGCGAATCTCCGTAAGATCGTTGAAAGAGTAAACGTACCCGATGACGCCCCTCGACGGTACAGCCAACGGCGACACCGTCAGCCCGATCGTCTTTCGCCTGCCTTCCGGTGTGGTACTTTGTGCTTCGAATCGGATTCCCGCTGGACCTATCTCCGGGACGCGATCCGGCAGAAGATTCTCAATGGGAGTTCCCAGCAGATCGTTTCTTTGTCGCTCCAGTAGTTTCTCGGCTGCCGGGTTGATAAAGGTTATTGTCCCGTCCAGGTCAGTGGTCGCCAAGCCCCCACTCACGGAATTTACGATGTCCTCGTGTAGAGCCTGCAACCGCTGAAGTGCCCCACTCTGCTCTTGCAGTTGCACTCCGAACTGGCGCAACTTCCCGCTCAGCACACTTGCCAGGTATGCAATCGCAAGGTATGCCGCCAGATTGATCAGAATGATAGCCTGCAGGGTGCTGAGGTCCGGCTTCGAAACGGAATAGGAGTGTATCCAGCCAAAATGGCTAAGCTCAAGAATCGCTCCAAAGAGAATAAAGGATAAGGCCGCGACCAGGTACGCCCAATATCTCGGCAACAGCACTGCGGTCACGATGATGATCAGTGGGTACAGAAAGTTGAACGATGTATCGATTCCGCCGGTTAGGTACAGAACAGCGGTCGCAAATACGACATCGGTAAGGATCTGAACCCGTGCCTGTAGACGTACGTCGTGCCAGAGATTCCCAAGCAAAACGAAGAAAACAGCGATCACAAACCACAGCACGATCACTGTGACAAAGGTTTGCTGCGGAAGGTTCGTACGCGTAAAGCTCGCTACCGCCAACTCGATGCCAAGCACGAAAGAGATGATCAGTATCCGGGCTTTGACCAGCCACGTCAGCCAGGTCTGCTCGCTTGCACTGCTAATCTGCTTGGCTGCAACTGCCATAAAAAGGGCAAATTCCTTCTCGATTGAAAACGAGGATTTGACGTGGGTGCGCATGCACCCACGTCAAAATGACTAACCTGCGAGTTTTCCGATGAGCTTGAAAAGAGGCAAGTACAATGAAATGACGATTCCACCTACCGTCCCGCCGAGGAACGTGATCATTACCGGTTCGAGCAACGTCAACATATCCTTGGTTGCAGCGTCAACTTCATCTTCATAGAAATCGGCAATCTTCTGCAACATCGAGTCCATTGCGCCCGTCGCCTCGCCGACGCCAATCATTTGCGTAACCATGCTGGGAAACACGGCGCTCTCTTTCAGCGGATCAACGATTGTGCGGCCCTCTTCTACAGCCTTGCGAACCTTCAGCAGCGCTTGTTCCAGAACCGCATTGCCCGATGTTCGCGCAGTTATTGATAAGCCTTCGAGAATAGGAACGCCAGATGTGATCAGTGTTCCCAACGTGCGCGTAAATCTTGCAACTGCGATCTTTCTCAGGACCATCCCAACTACCGGAAGGTTCAGCATCATCCGATCCCAGGCATACCGTCCCTGCGGATGCTTGCGGATAGCCTTGATCCCAAAGAACAATCCCAAGCTAACAACGATAAATACCCACCAAAAGGTTGAGACAAAATTGCTCAGCCCCATGACTATCTTCGTCGGCAGCGGAAGTTCAACACCCAGTCCATCGAAGAGCTTGATGAAAATCGGTACGACGAACTTGAGCAATCCGCCCACAATCAAGACCGCAACGCCTATGACAGCCGACGGATACATCAATGCCGACTTGACGGCAGCACGCATTTTTACTGCTTTTTCGACATAGGTGGAAATGCGCTGCAAGATCGTATCGAGAATACCGCCCGTCTCGCCAGCCTCGATCATGTTCGTCGTGAGATCATCAAACACTTTTGGGTAGTTTCTCATGGCATTTGCCAAGGTCGAGCCACCCTCGACTGTCGTTCTCACACCGTTGAGTACCTTCTGAAATGCTGGATTCTCCTGATTGCCCGCGAGAATCTCAAGGCACTGAACAAGCGGCAATCCGGCATCGATCATGACTGAGAACTGCCGAAAGAAAATCGCCAGTTCTTTAGCCTTGACACTCCCGCTGCCGAATTTTGGCAGGACGATTTCCTTGCCCTTCTCCTTGATCGGACCCGCTGTAATCCGCTCGCGGCGCAACTGCGCCACAAGGGCTTGTTTGCTATCTGCCAGACGCTCCCCAGTAACCTTCTTACCTGTCGCGTCTTTGCCTGTAAATGTAAAAACCGGCATAGGAAATCTCCCTTGTCCTGTCGAATTACACGGCAGACCCGAACCCCTCTCTACTTCCGGACGGGCGCGGGCCTTTGATTCACGCCAACTCCTCGGGCTATCATTTCCTGCAACTCATCCGGGATCGAGGAACGCAGAAGCGCTGTCTCCAGTGTGATCTGCTTCTGAAGATACAGAGTCGCCAGGGATTGGTTAAACGTTTGCATCCCGAATCGATCTTGGCCCGACTGCATGGACGAGTAGATCTGGTGCACTTTATCTTCGCGTATCAAATTCCTCACTGCCGGGTTGGGTATCAGGATTTCCATCGCCATCGCTCGTCCCATGCCGCCAATTTTTGGCAACAACGCCTGGCAGAGAATCCCCTCCAACACCATCGACAACTGCGCTCGAATCTGCGGTTGCTGATGCGAAGGAAAGACGTCAATGATACGGTTGATCGTCGATGAAGCAGAATTGGTGTGCAGCGTAGCGAATGTAAGGTGGCCCGTTTCAGCTATTCGCAAAGCTGCTTCAACGGTTTCGAGATCGCGCATTTCACCGATTAGTACGACATCCGGGTCTTCACGCAACGCTGACCTTAGCGCTTCAGAAAACCCCTTCGTATCCGAGTGAACCTCGCGCTGGTTAACCAGGCAATTCTTGTGCTGGTGCACGAACTCGATAGGGTCTTCGATCGTGATGATGTGCTCATGCCGATCCATGTTGATCTTGTCCAACATGGCGGCCAACGTTGTCGACTTTCCTGACCCGGTCGGCCCCGTCACAAGGATCAACCCACGAGGTTTTTCACAGAGACTCGAGACGACCGCCGGCAGGCAAAGCTGCTGGAACGTCTTGATTTCGAATGGAATGATACGAAACACAGCGGCAACCGCACCCCGCTGATTGAATACATTCGCACGAAAGCGAGCTAAACCCTTTAGTCCGAACGAGAAATCCAGTTCGAGATTTTCTTCGAACCTGTGCTTCTGCGCATCCGTCATCACGCTATACGCAAGCTGTTTTGACTCGGCAGGTGTCAGCGTCGGTAAATCCAGTGGCTGCAATTTGCCGTGCACCCTCACTTGTGGCGGTGAGTTAGTCGTTAAGTGGAGGTCGCTGCCTCCCATCTCCATCATTCGCTTGAGCAGTTCGCTCAGACTTACTGCCATACCAGGACCCTCTCACTTCTAGTGCACAGTTTCGCGTGCGACTTCTTCCATGCTTGTCATTCCCTGCATCACCTTGATTAGCCCACTGCGACGCAGAGTAATCATGCCGCGTTCTATAGCCTTTTTCTTCAACTCCATTGCCGATGCGCCGACGAGTATCAGCTCCCGAAGCTCATCATCGACCTCCATCACCTCGTAAAGACCGGTTCGCCCCTTGTACCCCGTGTTGTGGCAGACTGAACAGCCCTTCCCCTTCATGATCTTGAGTGTCTTTGCCTCTTCAGGCGAAAACCCTGCTTCGACCAGAGTCTGATAGGGGACATCGACCGGTGCCGCGCAGTCCTTGCAGACGCGTCTCACAAGACGCTGTGCGCAAATCAGGTGAACCGATGTCGCCACCAGGAATGGTTCAATGCCCATGTTCATTAAGCGGCTAATCGTTTCCGGGGCCCCATTGGTATGTAACGTCGACAACACCAAGTGCCCCGTTAGCGCGGCTTTGATCGCGATTTCAGCTGTTTCGAAATCTCGTATCTCACCCACCAGAATGATGTTGGGATCTTGCCGGAGAAACGATCTCAGAGCTGCGGCGAAGTTCAACCCGATCTGCTCTTTCATCTGCACCTGGTTGATTCCCTGCAACTGGAACTCAACCGGGTCCTCGGCCGTCATGATGTTGGTATCAGGAGAATTCAACCGCGCGATGGAGGAATACAAGGTATTCGTTTTGCCTGAACCAGTAGGCCCCGTCACCAGCACCATCCCGTATGGTTTCAAGATCGCACGCTCGAATTTCTCAAGCGATTCCGGCTCAAAGCCTAACTTGGTCATGTCCAGACGCAGGTTCTCTTTATCCAGCAACCGCATCACAATTTTCTCGCCCCATAGCGTGGGCAATGTGCTGACGCGGTAATCTAGTTCTCTTCTCTTTCCTCCAACCCTCATCTTCAGCATGATGCGGCCGTCCTGCGGGAGCCGCTTTTCGCTGATGTCCAACTTAGCCATGATCTTGACGCGCGACGTAATTGCGTCCTTCAACTTCAAAGGTGGCGTCATGATAGACTGCAACACGCCGTCTATGCGGAACCGAACTCTGTACTCCTTCTCGTACGGTTCTATGTGAATATCGCTGGCCCCACGCTTTACAGCATCCGAGAGGATGACGTTGACCAGCTTAACGATCGGTGCTTCGTCAGCAGCTTTCTCAAGCTGCTCGAGCATCAAATCCTGCTCTTCCATCTGCAACTGCTCGACATCAGCGTCCGCGTCGAACGATTGCATCACCGATTCCAGATCCTCTTCCGGAGCGGTGTTGTATAGCTTGTCAATCCTCTCCAGGATCGCCGCTTCCGACGCCACAACCGGCTCGATGTTCAGTCCGGTCATGAACTTGATTTCGTCCATGGCGAACACATTTGTCGGATCCACCATCGCCAAGGTGAGCGAGGCTCCCACGCGGCTAATCGGCAACACTTGGTATCGCTTTGCTGTCTCAAAGGGAATTAGTTTGACGACAGTTGGTTCAACGTCAAAATAGGAAAGGTTGATGGCCGGAATCCCATACTGCCGCGAAAGGAAATTAGTGACATCGTCTTCCGACAACATCTTCAGCCGCACCAAGACGGACGCCAGTCTCTCGCCCGACTCCTTCTGCGCCTTGATGGCCTGATCCAATTGCTCTGGGGTAAGGACCTTCTCCTTCACCATCAGGTCCCCAAGCCTCTGCGTCATTAATTCCCCCTATCCTCTTTTGCTCCAAACGGTTACAAGCTTTCGCCAATTTCCGTCACACTTCCCCGTCACACCCGCAAACTGCAACCTTCACTCCGGAGAAGAAGGGATGGTAAGTTGCTGTGACACAAATTGTCAATCCAGAACTGCTGATTGACAACACTCTAGTTACCTCTATTTAGTCCATGTACTACTGAGTTCACATAATGCTTGCCAGCAAGACTCTTCTGCGCCACTTGGAAGCACTGCTCTGCCACAAACAAAAAAAAGGGCAGGTCCGAGCCCCAGGAACTCAGACATGCCCTGCTCTGTTCATTCTTGACGAACTACTCTCCGCGGCCTCCGGCAGTTGCCCCGTTCAGCCAGGCTCCAAGATTCGCCTGTTGAGAAGACTTGAACTCCACGCAACCGTCGATCTGCTCCAGCGACTGCTGTAAGGTCCTCTGCGCCTCTGACACAGGATGCTCCCCAAAGAACTGTTGCACTTGGTTCCTCATCCCTGCGTCGCAGAACGAGCCTGTCGCCCTGACGATCAGCGCGCTTCCCCAAATGCTCGCTCGTTTCTCCACCTCCGGCCAATGTGCACGAACAAAGTCCCAAGCCATCGGCCGGCTCCACGGATTCACCAGCAGTCCCCTCAGCAAAAGCGGCACATCCTGCGCTCGAACCTGCGGCGACATCGCAAACTCCAGCGTTCGCTTCACCAGCGCGGGATCGCGAAATTCGGCCAGCGCATTCATATACCTGTAGTACACGTTCGGGCTATTGGCCTTTTCCATCGCCGCCAGCATTCGGTCGTAAAGCGCTGCATCGCCTTCTGCTGCCGCAACCGCGAACGCCGACTCACTCATTGTCGCGTCTACAGATGACGGGTCCTTCATGTACTGCTCGACCATCCTCCGCGCCTCAGCAACTGCCCGCTGATCCCGCCCCAGATATCCAAGAACAAGAAACGCATTCGCCCGCACGCTCCGCGTCTCGTAGTCGTCATTAGGCCTCGCGGTCCAGCCCAGCTGGTCCATAACCGGCCCGGCGAACTTCTTCACCCATTGCTCGTAAGCCGGTTTATCTGCATCGCTCACAAGATCTTCATCGATCGTCTGTAGCGCCGGCGCGAGCTCGTCCCAAACGCCATGCGTTCGATCGCTAGCCAATCCGTTCGCCAGCACCAGATACTCGCGAACACGATGTCTCCCCCCACGCACCATCGCCCACTCATTCGCCAACAGCGACAATCGCTCCGCCGGACTAAGCGACTTCTCCGCAACCGCCGCCAGCGCGGTCACCTGATCAGGCGTGTATGCCGATCTGTAGTAGCCCTGCGCACCCGCATTCTGGTTCACCGTCTGTCCGCAGCTCGCTGAGACGGCTTTCTGCACCGGTTGCGTCACTAGCTCACAGGCACCCGATCCGCCCGGCGCTTCCTTTGTACAAACTGGAATCGTCCACACCTGCGAGCTGCCGGCGTTCGCTTGCGGCTCGGCGAAGAAGCGTTTCTGCGTGATCGACTGTCCCTGCGCGCAACTCCCAGTCAGCGCCACCACCGGCACACCCGCCTGATCAACATAGCTCTGCATAATGCGATCCACCGGCTTGCCCGACACCTGCGCCATCTTCGTCCAGAAATCCTCTGCCGTAGCATTCCCGTATGAGTGTGCCTGCAGGTAAGCATTCACCCCGTTGCGAAATCCATCTGCTCCGATGTACGACTCCACCATCCTTAGAACTGCCGCCGTTTTGTTGTAAGCGATCGCATCAAACAGTTCGTTGATCTCCGCCGTCGTTGTCGCATTCGTCCGAATCGCCCTGGTCGACTTTAAGGAATCCAGCCGCATGGCCTGGATTGCAGAATTCTGCTCGTCTTGCGCAATCCCCCAGTCCGGCCTCAGCTCAGCAAGCGGCTTCGTCTCCATCCACGTTGCAAATCCTTCATTCAACCAGATGTCGTTCCACCACGCCATCGTTACCAAATCGCCGAACCATTGGTGCGCCATCTCGTGCGCAATCACCTCAGCAACAATCTTCTGACGATCAGTGCCTGCCGTCTTTGGATCGATCAGCAGATCCTGGTCCCGGAATGTAATCGCTCCGGTGTTTTCCATCGCGCCCGCCTCAAAGTCCGGAATCGCGATCAAATCCAGCTTTCCGAACGGATACTTGACCGAGTAGTAGCGGTTATAGAACTTCATTACGTCCTGCGCCCATTTCAGCGCAAACGTTCCCAATTGCTGATTCCCTGGCACAGCGCAAACGCGGATCGGAATATCATCAGCGCTTCCATTCAGACACTCGAACCGCCCCACCAGCACCGCTACAAGATACGTCGACATCTTCGGCGTCGTCGCAAAGGACACCGTGTGCAGGCCATTTCCCGGCCCCTGTGTGTCGGACACCACCTTACTGTTTGAGATCACCATGTCTTCCTGCGGGGCCGTCACCGTGATGTCGAACGTCGCCTTGTACGCTGGCTCGTCAAACGACGGGAACGCACGCCTTGCATCCGTCGGCTCGAACTGGGTCACCGCATACTTCCGTCCATTCGCCGTGCTCCGATAAAACCCTCGCAGCTTATCGCTCAACACTCCCGTGTACTGGATTCGTATCTGCGCACTTCCAGCTGGTAGCTGCTCCGGCACCGTAAGGGTCGCCATCTCAGCCGCTGCATCCGTCTTGACCGTCGCCGTCTGCGTCTTCCCGCCTGCACTCACCGTCACTTGATCAAACGTGATGTCGACGGCGTTGAGCGTAACGGTATTGGTCGGGTTTGCCACCCGCACGTCGATCGCCTCATCGCCCGTGAATTTATAGGTCTCGAAATTGGGCGTCAGCTTCAGCGTGTAGTGAGCTGGCACTACTGTGTCCGGCAATCTCTGCGCAGAAACGGAAATGCTGAAAACCAGCACGGCAAACAGGCAATAGAGTGTGGCTTTTCTCATTGGAATCCTTGAATTTGCAAGATGTCTCCGAAGCTACTGTGACTCACCTTCGGTGCAGAATGTTGTTTTCGGTGGAGCGCTGGGCATGCTGCCCCCGCCAATTAGACGTACTAGCTGACCGGCTGTTATCACCTGCTTGCGCAAGCTTGGCCCGCGACCACTTGCGCGCACTTGTTGCTCGCCACCCAGTACGGAATCTCTCGATAGTCCGCTACATCAAAGATCGCCAAGTCAGCATCTTTGCCCGGAGCAATACTTCCCTTGCGCTCCGCCAGTCGCAATGCCCACGCGCCATTGATCGTCGCCGCCGTAATTGCCTCGGCCGGCGACATCTTCATGTGAGTACACGCAAGCGACATCACGAACGGCATACTCGGCGTCGGCGATGTTCCCGGATTGTAGTCCGTCGCCAAAGCCACTGCCACTCCCGCATCGATCAGCTTTCGCGCTGGCGGATACTCGCAAAGCCCAAGAAAGTAATTCGCACCTGGCAGCAATGTCACCACCGTATCTCGTGTTGCGAGCATCTCGATATCGCGGTCGCTCACGTGATCCATATGGTCAAACGACACAGGCGTCAGCTCTGAGAATTCCTCCAGCCGCGCCTCGGTCAACTGACACACATGCGCCCTCACGCCCAGCCCGTGTTCGGCACCGGTCCGCAGAATGCTCCGTGATTCATCCGAGGTAAACGCCCCCTCTTCACAAAAGACATCCACAAACTCAGCCAGCTTCTTTCGCGCAACGTCGGGAATCAACTCCTCGCAAACCATCCCGACGTATTCTTGCCGTCTGTCCTTGAACTCAGGCGGAACCACATGTGCACCCAGCAGCGTCGGAACAACCGTTCCCACCCACTGCTTCGCCGCCGCGCGTATCACCTCCAGCGATTTAATTTCCGCCTCATAGCTCAGCCCATATCCCGACTTCGCCTCGACCGTGGTCGTGCCTTGCGCTAGCATCTCATCAAACGCTTGCACACACCGCTCGATGAGCGCCGTTTTGGACGCCGTGCGCACTCCATCGATGCTGGCGCGAATTCCACCGCCCGCCTGTGCAATCTCCTCGTAAGTCGCACCAGCAATCCGCTTCTCGAAATCCACCAGCCTCGGCCCGGCAAACACCGGATGCGTATGCGAATCCACAAAGCCCGGCAGTACCACCTTGCCCCGGCAATCGATCTCCCTGATATCTCTCTTGTGGGTCTTGATCCATCGGTCTCTTAGTGCGTCCCGCGTTTTCCCGACCGAAACGATCTTTCCGCCGACGCACAGCACCGCCCCATCTTCGACAATCCCAGGGTCGCCAAGCTCGTGCCCACGACGCGCACCTGTACGCAGCGCCGGTCCTTCCAGCGTCAGTAGCTGCCTTATGTTAACGAGTAATAACGGAGCGTCGGCAGCCATCTGCCGCGTCCCTGCATGACGACCAGTTGTAGACTTCTTCGTTCGTGGACTCACTTGATTCTGGTCTTCCTCTGTGCCCCTCTTTTTGCCCCGTGTCCCCTGTGTTGGAAGTCCTCTGCTTCCCCCGCTTCCGCTGCGTTGCCCTTTGCGTCCTCGGCGTCCTTTGTGTTGAGCGCCTTTGGGTTTCGATCACCCGATGACCCGATCGCTAGATGGCCCGATTAACCCATCGGCACCTTGATCCCCTTCTTCTCCGCGAACTCCCGTGCCTCCTCATACCCCGCATCCACATGCCTTGCGACACCGATCCCCGGATCATTCGTCAGCACGCGTTCGATTCTCTTCGCCATCGCATCCGTTCCATCCGCGACCGTCACCTGCCCTGAATGTTGCGAATACCCGATCCCTACTCCACCGCCGTTATGAATCGACACCCACGACGCCCCACTCGCCGTGTTCAACATTGCGTTCAGCAATGGCCAATCGGCGATCGCATCCGAACCATCCTTCATGCTCTCCGTCTCTCTGAACGGCGACGCCACCGACCCGCAATCCAGATGATCGCGGCCGATCACCACCGGAGCCTTGATCTTGCCCTTCTTGACTAGCTCATTCATCGCCAGTCCGAACTCCGCCCGCTCCCCGTACCCCAGCCAGCAAATGCGCGAGGGCAATCCCTGGAACTTAATCCGTTCGCGCGCCAGTTTGATCCACCGGCTCAGAAGTCGGTTCTCCGGGAACATCTGCAAGATCAGATCATCCGTCGCGTATATGTCACTCGCTTCTCCCGACAGCGCCGCCCACCGGAACGGGCCACGTCCCTCGCAGAATAGCGGCCTGATGTACGCCGGCACAAATCCCGGGAAGTCGTACGCGTTCTTCACACCGCGCTCGAAGGCAAACGTTCGTATGTTATTGCCATAATCGAACGTCACCGCGCCCATCTTCTGTAGCGCCAGCATGCCCTGGACGTGCTTCGCAATCGAATCCAGCGAGCGCTCCAGGTATCCCTGCGGATCGCTCTTGCGCATCGCGACAACTTCGTCCAGCGTCAGCCCCGCCGCAACGTATCCATTCAAAGGATCGTGAGCCGATGTTTGATCCGTCAGGATATCCGGCACCACTCCCCGCCGCGCCAGCTCCGGAATTACATCAGCGCAATTTCCCACCAGCCCAACCGACACATTCGCCCATCTTCCCTTGGGTACCGCACCAGACTCAGCCTGGGGTGCCGCACCCTTCCCGGAGGGAGGGTGCGCTAACAGATCCAGCGCCTCGTCCAGCGACGTCGCGATATAGTCGCAATACCCGGTTTTGAGCCGCTTCTTGATCCGCTCCGGATCAACTTCAATCCCGAGGTACGCCGCACCCGTCATCGTCGCCGCCAACGGCTGGGCTCCACTCATCCCACCCATGCCGCCGCTGACGATCAGCTTTCCGGCCAAATCACCACCTAGATGTCTCTCGCCCGCCGCAGCAAACGTCTCGAACGTGCCCTGGATGATTCCCTGCGAGCCGATATAGATCCACGAACCGGCCGTCATCTGCCCATACATGATCAGGCCAAGGCGCTCCAGTTCGTTGAACTTCTCCCAGTTCGACCAGTGCCCCACCAGGTTCGAGTTCGCGATCAGCACCCGCGGCGCATATTCATGGGTCTTGAAAACGCCCACCGGCTTGCCTGACTGGACCAGCAGCGTCTCATCGTTCTCCAGCGCCTTGAGCGAACGAACGATCGCGTGAAAGCACTCCCAACTGCGCGCCGCTCGTCCCGTCCCGCCATAAACCACCAGATCTCGGGGACGCTCCGCGACTTCCTCATCGAGATTATTCATCAACATGCGCATCGCCGCTTCCTGCTGCCATCCCTTGCAGGAAATGGCCGTCCCTCGCGGCGCACGTACCGGTATATAAGCGCTGGTCCTGATATCAGTCTCTACAGACATAACGCACGATATTAGACCTGTTGTTGGAAAACCCGCAACGCCAGACTGCCGAAGCTATGCGGAACTCTCTGTTTCATGTCAATAGCAATGCGGCGCCCTGTTCGCGCCAAGCACTTGATTCCAGAGGCAATACAAATCTCAGCGCCCTGTCGGGTTTCCGATCCCCGAACTGCTATCCTATTAACAGAGTTCCTTTCGAGCACAGATGTTGCTGCTCTGGTAACCCTAGCTCACCAGACCATCTGCTCCTCCCTTCCCCGCTTCATCAGTCAGATTTTTGCAGCTAACTCCTTTGAATCTTCAGCCGCACAGACAAGGTGGGGGAGGGAGGGGTAGGTGTCACGGCAGTAAACAACAAAGCGCCCCGTAAGGGCGCCTTGGCGGTTGCATTGCAAAGATGAACTTACCAGCTGCTGTAGGCTGTCCCATCCGAGGCAGTCTGATTCGCGCCGCTATGCACGTCAACTATTCCGGGTTGTGTCTGATCGACGCTCAGCATTACGTCTTCCTGATCAGTCACCCAGGTATCGCGTGCATTCGTAAAAGGATCCAACGGTATCTGCTTCAGGTAGCCCGCTTGGACTAAATCGTCGAGCGATTGCGGCGCTTTGCCCTTGTCAAACGTGTACTGCTGAATCAACGAGCGGAGCTGAAAGAGGTCATCCCGCAGCACGGCTTCCTTCGCACGAATGATAGAGCCGGTGTAGATAGGCACAACAATCGAAACCAATATCAGGATGATGCTGATGACAATCAATATCTCAATGAGTGTGAAGCCGCGAGCGCCCTGGCGCCGCTTTCCGCATTTTGTCAGTCCAGTGTTCATCAATGCTTCACCACTCACCACGTCTTGTACTTGGTCCCGTCCAGGGCTGTTCCCTCGGACTTGCTATACACGTCAAAAACTCCCTGCCCTCCGTAGGACTCCGACTCAGGATCATCCTGCTCCGAACGCATTCCCCATTCTGCCTGGTTCGTCATCGGATCGACCGGAATCTTCCGCAGGAATCTGACCTTCTTGCCCGATATGTCGATTCCCTTGACCAGCGTCTCTAGGTCCGGCGGATATCCATTCGAGCCTAGCTTCGTCTGGAAGAGTCCGCGGTCCGCAGCGTCCTTGTAGCGATCAATGGCGTCCCGCATCTCCCAGAGATCGCGCCTCAACTCTCGCTCCTTCTCCCGCTTGATCGTCACTCGAACCATCGGGATAGCCGCACCTGTGAGGATCATCAGGATCGCTATCGCGATGAGCAGTTCCACAAGCGTGAGACCGCGGCTGTTCTTTCTGGTTAACTTCATAGTAACTATTCTAGAACGGCTTCAAACCTATTTCACGTTGACTACCGCTTGAGTTCCCCCAGTCGGAACGTTGTTCATGAAGGCATCCTTGACTTGCGCCCGCGTAACGTTCACGTTCGCCGTTCCAGATGCCTTGGCCTTGAACATCAAGGTAAATACCGTTCCAGCCCCCGACACGCCTCCCGCATTCGGCGGACGCGTGGCCGTGAGTTGTAATGTGCCGGTCGACGAATCGTCCCTGTGGACCAGCGAGACCGCCTGTCCGTCTTGACTGAGGAACGTTCCGTTGACAATGTCTGCGACCTCCAGAACCTTCGGGTCGTAACTGATTTGTACTGGAACCGAGTAGATGTTCTGCCCACCCGTTAGAACCACATTGACCCCAACGGTTGAGCCGACGATAACATCTTGTTGCGGCACGTCAAGCCTGAGCGTCGCCGGTCCGGATGCCTGCGGAGGCGCCGAATTCATCGGTGCTGGTGTTGCCGGTTGCGCCGGCTGAGGCTGCACATTAACCCCGGGTTGCGATTGCGGCTGCTGTGGAACTGTGCTCGCCGGTGCTCCAGCCGGAGCCGCCGGCTGCGCCGCTTGCGCCTTGGTCGCCATTGTCTTCAGGTCGATGACGGTGCCCGTGCCAATGTCAATCGCGCGCTGATTCAAGGAAGTCAGATCCTGCGAACGCACGATGTGCGGTACCAGAATCATCACGATTTCGTTCTGACGCCGGTCGTAGTTCTGACTGCTGAACAGGTACTTCAAAATCGGTATCTCCGACAACCCTGCGATACCATTTACGGTCTTTGAATCCACATCCTCGAACAACCCGCCCAAGAGGTTGATCTCGCCATCCTTCAGTCGGATATCGTGTTCAATCTTGTTTTGACCAATGATTGGCTGATTGATGCCACCGATGTTCGACTGCCCAGTGACGGCCGAGATGTCCAGCACCAGCTTGAGAGAGATGTCTCGATTCTGGTGAACCTTAGGAGTCACATCGATGTTTACGCCGACGTCGAGGTACTGAAACTGAGTGTTGACCAAGGCATTCACGCCGACGCCCGCAGTCAATCCAGCACCGTAGGAACCTGTGGCGATCGGCACTCGCTGACCGATCTTAAGCGACGCCTTCTGACCATCTAGCGCCCGAATTTGCGGGTTCTGCAGTAATCTCGTGTTGCCGTCAGTAAATAGAGCATTGACCGTAGCCGGCGGAATCGTGACGGTGAAATCCTTGGCCGAAAGGTTCCCCAGGTTGTTCAGATTGATGCTGCCGCTGCTGGTGTTATTGCTCGTGTTCGAGGAATTGTTTGTGGACGAATTGGTACTACTAGAAGTGTTGCTGTTAAGCGCAATCGTTGCGCTCGTTGGCGGCTGGATTCCCAATTGATGCACTTTTTGCCGCTGGACCTGCATGATCGCGACATCAATCACCACTTCCGGTCGCGCTTTGTCCAGATCTCCGATCAGCTTATCGGCCAGAGCAAGCTGGTCCGGTGTCCCTCGAATCACAACCGCAGCCTGGCTTGGAATCATGGTGATTCGCTGGACTTCGAGCAAAGTGCGTAGAGTGTTGACGACGTCCTGCAATTCTGTCGGCTGCGAGAGGTTGGACAAATAAAACGTCTTGATTACGTTGGATTCGATTTCCCTGCGCTTTGCCTGCGTATCCGCAGCAACAAAGATCGTATTCGGCGTGACAGCGCGCCAGAACGTCTTCGATTCCATCGCGACCAGTTCGAGAGCCTCCGTCAGAGTGACACCGTTGAGTTCAACATGAATGCGACGCGGCGTGTAATCAGGGTCAAATAGGACGTTGATGCCAGCCAACTTGCCGATCGTTTGATAAATAACAGTGCTGTCTTCGGTGAGTTTGAGAGTTATTGGCGCCTCAGAAACAGGGGCCAGTTCAACCGGCCCCCGCGCTTGCTCCACCATCTTGCGCAACTGCGAGGGAGGTGGCCCAGTAACCTCCGATGTTGGTCCAGACTTGCCCCTCTGGATCATTTCCTTCGTACGCTGCATCTCCTGGGCTGCGATGAAGCTCGACTGGTCGATAGCCATCGCCTGCTGGAACAAGGCAAGCGCATCTTCCAGCTTCCCCATGTCCCGCAGCAGTTGGCCTCTGTGCACCAGTACAGCCGCAGCCTGAAACTTCATGCGTTCGTAGGAGGCACGATACTTGATGTCGGTCGGCTTCTGGTTATATGCCTGCTTGAAGAAGTCGTAAGCAGCGACGTAGTCCTGACGGGCTTCAGCGTTGGCGCCCTTCTTGTAAAGCGAACCCGCGCTCTCGGCCAACATGGGTACGGTCAGCGTCAGCATCAGGCAGAGTGCTAGCAAACGGATTGTAAGTTTCATTCGAATTCTTGTGGTCTCCGATCAAGCTCAATGATTCGGCTTCAGCCAACGATCTTCCCACAATGTTCGTAAACCGCTGGAAAGTCCTGATTATACATCGTTAACCCTGAGCACCCGTTCCATTGGACGCTCTCCGCCGCGAGATGTCACCCCTCGCAATGTGTTAGGATACAGACTTTTCAGGACGTTAGTGTAAGTGTTAAGGCTGAATGGCTCGCCAGACCAAACCAACTCAACCCGAAAAGCCCAAGGCGAAACACCGCGACCCGATCGCGTCAGGTGAACGTGACGCTGCGCAGAACCGCCGCGCCTCACACGACTACTTCCTCCTCGAAAAATTCGAGGCCGGTATCGTTTTGACCGGTACCGAGGTCAAGTCGGTCCGTGCCGCCCATGTCAACCTCGGCGACGCCTACGCGCTGATCAAGAACGGCGAACTTTGGCTTATCAACGCCCACATCAATCAATACGAGCACGGCAGCTATTCGAACCACGAGGCGCTCCGAACTCGTAAGCTACTGATGCATAAGAACCAGATCCGAAAGTTGACCGGCAAGACTACCATCAAGGGCCAAACGCTTATCCCAACGCGAATGTATTTCCGGAACGGGCGCGTCAAAGTCGAGTTCGCGCTCGCCAAGGGTAAGCAAACTTGGGACAAGCGCGAAACCGAACGCCGCCGTACCGCAGACAAAGAGGCCCGCGCCGCCGTCCAGCGGAGCCGAAAGTGAAGCTGGTCCGTGGCTCGTTGTTGGGCGGGAATTTCGCATGCGCCTCAAACCTTCTTCTCTGAAAACTGCTTCTAAAAGGAACGTTATGAAACTTACGCTTTCCTTCAACAATCCCGCTGACATCGATACCGAGTGCCTGGCCGTCGTCGTCCTCGACGCAAGCACCAACAACGGCAAAGACAAGAAACCTGAGCCGAAAGTTCAATCCGATGTGGATAACGTCCGCAATGCTGCTAATGATCTCATCGCCAGCGGCGAAGTGACGGGCAAGGCATTCGAAACCGTCCTGCTGCACCGACCACAGGGAGTCAAAGCCAAACGCCTGCTGCTCATTGGCGGCGGAAAAGCCACGGCTTTCTCCTCTGCCGAATTGCGCAAAATTGCTTCCGCAGCCGTTCGCTTTATGAAGCCGAAGCAGATTAAGAGCTTTGTGTTCGCGTCGCCGTCATCATCTGCCGATTTTGTTAAGGCCATTGCCGAAGGCGCACTGGTCGGTGACTACGATCCCGACACGTACAAGTCCGACCGCAAAGACCAGACTTTAGATGAAGTCACGATCGCCGGTCTTGCCGTGAATGACAGAAACACGCTCGATCAGGCGCTGAGCGAAGCGCAGATTATCGGTGATTCCCAAAACTTCACGCGCGAACTGGTCAATGAACCCGGTAACCGCATGACGCCCACTATCCTCGCCGAACGTGCCCGCAAAATGGCCGAAGAGGTCGGGTTGAAGTGTGAGGTCTACGGAGCGGACAAGATTCGCGAACTCAAGATGGGGGCATTCTGGTCTGTGGCACAAGGGTCAGACGAACCGCCTGCCCTGATCATTCTCCGCTACGAACCAGCAGGCGCTCCCGAAAAGCCGGTTATCGGTCTGATCGGTAAAGGCATCACGTTCGACAGCGGCGGAATTTCGATCAAGCCCAGCGACAACATGGACAAGATGAAATACGACATGGCTGGCGGTGCCACCATGCTCGGAACCATGCGCGCAATCGCATTACTCAAGCCGAACGTGCGCGTCATTGGCATGGTTCTCGCCACCGAGAACATGCCGTCCGGCAAGGCGCAGAAGCCCGGCGACGTGCAGATCGCCATGTCGGGCAAGTCCATCGAGATCATCAATACCGACGCGGAAGGCCGGCTCGTTCTCGCCGACGGCTTACACTACGCCCGGCAGCTTGGGGCAACGCACCTCATCGACGCCGCCACCCTTACCGGCGCATGTGTGATCGCGCTTGGCTACATCAATGTTGGTGTTTTCGCCAATGACGACCAGATGTACTCACAGTTCGCCGAAGCGACCAAGCGCGCGGGCGAGAAGATGTGGCGCTTGCCCGTGGATTCCGACTACACAGAACTCATTCGCTCCAACATTGCCGACATCATGAACACTGGCGGACGGTGGGGCGGTGCAATCACTGCCGCCATGTTCCTCAAAGAATTCGTCGAAGACACTCCGTGGATCCACCTCGACATCGCGGGCACAGCTTGGGAAGAAAGCGGCAAGCCGTGGCTGCCGAAGGGGCCCTCTGGCGTCGCTGTGCGATCCTTGGTCGAGTACGTACGGGATGTCGCAAGACAGTAGCGCCGAACTCCAGTCCGGCAGAGAACAGTGTTAGGTACTTCGGTGCCCCAGGTTCGCCGCGCTAACCTGGGGCTTTTTCATGCGACTGTTCTGCATTCAAGAGTTCTGGTTTATGAGCGTCGTCTCCATCCTCCATCTCGCTGCCGCTGCGCTCGCGGCGTTTCTCGCGGGAGCTATCAACTCCGTGGCTGGTGGAGGCACCCTCATATCGTTCCCTACCCTGATCTGGCTCGGGCTCCCCTCCATCATCGCAAATGCTACGAGTACGGTTGCCATTTGGCCCGGCTCTCTGGGCAGCATATGGGGGTTCCGTCGCGAGATTCGCCAACTTGAACCGCGAGTCCTTCTGCTCGCCATCCCCAGCTTCATCGGAGGTGCAGCAGGCGCAACACTGCTCCGTTTCACCCCGCCTGCCGTCTTCGACCGCCTCGTTCCATTCTTGATTCTCTTTGCCACGATCCTTTTCACCGCCCAAGCGCCGATCCAAAGGCGCTTGAACCTGAGGCATCAGGCAATCCATCGCTCTGCTGGATGGCTTACTCTGGCAATGACATTTCAACTTTTTGTGGGACTGTATGGCGGCTACTTCGGCGCGGGGATCGGCATCATGATGCTATCCGCCCTAAGCATTCTTGGTATGAACGACATTCTCAAGATGAACGCACTCACCAGCATCCTGGCGCTTTGCATCAACGGCGTAGCAGCGGCACTGTTCATCTTGAATCACATGGTTCGCTGGCACTACGTCGCGGTGATGGCGGTTGCGGCGATCATCGGGGGCTACGGCGCCGCTGGCCTCGCGCGGCGTGTCGGACGCTCCATCATCCGGCGTTTCGTCATCGCGGTGGGATTCAGTATTGCCGTGGTGCTGTTCATCAAGATGGCGTGAGCCGATCCGCAGGTCAAATGCCCAAGTCGCCACGGTAAAACGCGACGAAGAAAACCACGGCGTACAGCAGCATGACACCGAGCACGAGCAGCACTCCGAACGCCATCGCCCCTATCAGGTCGAGTTCTCGCCAGTTCAAGCATTGAATCAGCTTTCCGACTCCAACGACGGACATAACGGCGAAAGCTGGAAACAAGAATCCGGCCAGCAAGGCCGAATGCGGGAATTTTGGTTGATGCACGAGCAATATCCAGGCTGGAAAGGCAAACATCGCAGGCAAGAGCACCAGCGGTGTGCCAAGTAGGAATTGTCGCTGCCGCAACTCGGGAGTAAGTGGCGGCCGCCTGCTCGAGAAGGTGTGCCAATTACTACGCGAATAGAACTGCTTGAGATTCACATCTGACTTCCAACTAGTTGCCGCCCTGGTATACCGTCTTGCCGCCCACAACGGTCCTCAGCACCTTCGTGCCGAGAATCTCCCGCGGTGCAACCTTCGTGATGTCGCGATCAAGCACAACGAAATCCGCCAGCATACCGGGTGCGAGCATTCCCTTTTCGGATTCAGCAAACTCGGCGTATGCCGCGCCGCTCGTGTAAGCCGCAATCGCCTGCTGGATCGAGATTTTGTCCTCCGGGAAGAACTCTGCAGTTTCGTTCTTTCGAGTTACTGCGGCATACAGACCGCGAAAAGGCGTGATCGGCTCGACCGGATAGTCGGTTCCAAACGCCAAGGCGACTCCGTTATCGAGGAATGCCTTCCAAGCATAAGCATGCTTTGCTCGCTCCGGACCAATACGATCCATCGCCCAGTTCATGTCGGTGAGCAGGTGATTCGGCTGCATCGACGCGATGACGTTCAGTTCTCGAAACCGCGCAAATTGATCGGGCGCAGCAACCTGCGCATGTTCGATTCGAAATCGAAATTCACGCTTCTCCGTATCCTGAGTTAATCCTCGGATGTTGTTTTCGCGCGCATCTCCTTCGGCGTCCGAAAAAGCATCAAGCGCCATCTCGACACCACGATCGCCGATTGCGTGAAATCCCATCTGAAAACGCGCGGCCACCCGCTTCTCCGCCATCTCGTTCAATTCCGATTGCTTGAACTGCCGCAGGCCAGAACTCTGCGGGTCATCTGAATAAGGCTTGAGCATTGCAGCCGTACGCGAACCGAGCGATCCATCCATGAAGCCCTTCAACATGCCCGTGTGTAGCATCGGATCTTTCGCGTCGTGGTGCGCACGGTGTTGCTGGAGCACCGCCACCGGTGCTGTGAATGGCAACCACTCCGTGATGCGCGCCGTCAGCTTGCCTTCGCGCTCCAGGTCCTCGTAGACAAGAAAGTCCTCCCAATCGGAATTGTCCTGCATGGAGGTGATTCCGTGACTCGCCGCATCCTGCAGTGCCAATTCAATTGCACGACGCCGCTGGGCCGGACTGGGCTTCGGCACCTTTGAAAGTAGCTCGTCCTTTGCCGACTCCCGGAGGACTCCGGTGGGCTCACCCTGAGCGTCGCGGTCGATCTGTCCGCCAAGCGGATCAGGCGTATTCCTGTTAATCCCGGCCGCGCTTAAGGCAGCCGAATTCGCAACCGCGATGTGGCCATCCACTCGCACGAATACCGCCGGGTGATCCCCCGCAACGGCATCGATGTCCTGCCTGGTCGGAAGCTTCTTGTCGGCCCACACGGTGTGGTCCCATCCGCGACCCTGTATCCATTCTCCTGCAGGCGTGTTGGTCGCTCGGGCAGCGATCCTGTTCTTCATATCTTGTAGCGACCTGACCCCTACAAGATCGACGTTCAGCTTTTCGAACCCGCCGCCGGCCAGATGAAGATGAGCATCGTTGAACCCAGGCATTACAAACCGACCGCCCAAGTCAACCACCTGCGTACTTTTGCCTTTGAGCTTCTGAATCTCAGAGTTTGACCCAACGGCAACGATACGATCCCCACGAACGGCGATGGCCTGAGCACGCGGATTCTCCTTGGCCCACGCGCTGCCCTTCTCAATGCCGCTCGAAAAGCCGGTGAGCATGTCGCCGTTGATGAAGACTGTATCGGGGCTTTCTGTCTTATTGGTTTCTGCCTGGCTGATGTTCATGGCGAGAAGAAAAACGAGAAGAAGAAATGCAACTCTCATTGCGATAACCCGGCCAACATTAGTACGGAGAGTAGTATTCGCTTCAGCCCCAGTTCGCGGTTCGTCGGATCGTACCACTCGTGCAATGTATGCGCGCCGCCGCCGGTTCCGCCCGCCCCGAGCGTCAGTGCTTCGCGCCCCATCGATAAGGGGATGTTTGCGTCGGTCGACGCTCGTTGCATTCTGGTCTGAATATGCAACTGCGCATCAACGGCTCGAACCGCTTGCAGGATTCTCGCGTTCTGCGGCAATTCCGCCGCGGGGCGATCACCAATCAGCTTCACGCTACACGTCAGCAATGCCTTGCCATCCGGCAATGACGAAAACTCCGCCATGGCTTGACTGAGCGAAGCTCTCAACGATCTTTCAACCCTGTCGATTTCAACCGGCGAAGATGATCGGACATCCACCTTCATGCTTGCTGTTTCGGGGATGGCATTAACCGAAGTCCCGCCGCTAATGGACCCGACATTGAACGTGGTCTTGGGATTGGCAGGCACCGAGGTTCTGTTAAACCGATCTATCACCCGCGCCAGCACGACGACTGGATTCGGCGTTCCAAAGTCGCTCCATGAGTGCCCACCCGGCCCATTGATTGTCACGAGAAAGCGGCGGCTTCCAAGGCCTTGCGCAACAATGCTGTCCGTTCCGCCGCCGTCGAGCACTACCGTGTACTCAATCGCATTCTTCCATTTCGCGTCTGAGAAGATGTGTCGCATACCCCTCAGATTGCCTTCTCCCTCTTCTCCAACGTTGGCAACGAACACAATCGGAGCCTTCGTCTTCAATCCCGTCTTGTGCATCGCCTCCGCGATCGCCAGCAACGCTGTGATTCCTGCGCTGTTGTCCGAGATTCCGGGACCACGCAGTTTCTCACCATCGCGCCCTACATTCAGCTTCGTCCCACTCGGAAATACAGTATCCAGATGAGCACTCAGGGCGAGGTACTTCGCTCCCTCCTCAGTTCCCGGCCGTACTCCGAGGACATTTCCTTCCCCGTCTACCTCAACCTGTTTCAATCCGAGCTCTTGGAACTTCTTCTTCGCCCATTCGGCTCGATGCCCTTCGCCAAATGGCGGTGCAGGAATGGCCGTTACTTCCAATTGTAGGTCACTCAAGGTGCGCCTTTGCGAGTTGAACCACTCGAAGGCGTCATGAACGGAACGGTCTTCTGCTAGAAGCGCAACCTGCTGTTGCATGGTTCGGCTTGTCGCGGTCGAGTTTTGCTCAGAAATGCCGGTTTGGCTCATAGACGTGCTCGTCACGGATAAAACCACAAGTATGACAGCTGTACACAACCCGATCCCATTCATTAGTTCGGCTGCCGAACCTCGGCGCAGACAAGATAGCAGGTTCCGGATATTGAGGTTAGCACGTTCTGAAAGAAGGCCTACTCGCGTGTCAATGGATGCAGTCGTTTTTGCGCCGGTTCCCGGCAAAGCGTCAAAATCTCCAGCTCCGAAAGGAGCCGATCCGAGGTCTTTGCCCGGGCAAAGATGCGCTCCACAACTTCATCGTTAGCCTCAATTCCGTGCCGTTTCAACCAGTAAATCACATTCGACTTCCCGCTCATAGGTCCGATCTCGATGGTTTGCTCCAGTCCGAAATAGTGAGAGGGCACGCCCGAATAGACGTTGTTAGCCAATTCCAGATCGCCCTTCTTGAATGCCTTGATGATAGCCGCCGCGTGTACGCCTGTGGCCGTACGGAACGCATCCTCGCCCACTACCGGATAATTCTTCGGGATCGGGACCTCAGTCGCCCGCGAAATCGCATAACAATAGTCCTTCAGCTTGCACAAATCCTGGGTATCCCACGGCGCGATGCCCATCAACTTCAGGTTAACCAGCATCTGGTCCATCTGCGTGTTCCCGACGCGCTCGCCGAGCCCCAGCGCAGAACCGTGAATCGAATCCGCTCCTGCCGCGATGGCCGCCAGCGAGTTTGGCACCGCTAGCCCTCGATCACAATGCCCGTGCCAATCCACTCTGATCTTCTCGCCGCTCGGTTTCACCACTTCCTGGATAACAAACTTCACTAGTGCGAAAACGCCCATCGGAGTCGCATGACCCGCCGTGTCGCAGATAACGATCGCACTCGCTCCATTCCCAATCGCACAACTGTAAAGCCTTTTGATGGTTTCCGGATCGCATCGCGTCGTATCCTCGGTCACATACATCACATCCAGCCCGAGCGAGCGCGCATACTTCACGGCCGTCTCGGTTGTTCTCAGCAAAAACTCGTCGCTCCAGCCCTCTGTAAACCGCCGAATCGGACTCGAACCTAAGAAAGTCGCGGCCTCGATCCGTAGTCCAGTCCTATCTACAATCTCCGCAATCGGACGGATATCGTCATGGTGGGTGCGCGCCGCGCAGTTAGCCTTGATTTTCAACTTGCACCGGACAATCTCGCGCGCCAGATTCTCGACGTGGGACACGGCCCGTGGGCCCGCCCCGGGAAGTCCAAGATCAAGCGAACTAATCCCGATCTCCTCCATGAGGTGCAATATTTCTATTTTCTCGGAGATCGACGGATCGCGGACTGACGGGGATTGCAGCCCGTCCCTTAAGGTTTCGTCGTTGAGTAGTACCGTCCGCTGAAAATGCCCATTGCCCGGCCCGAGTTTGTTCCAGTCAAAAATCAGATCCGAATTCACGCGCGGCTGGCCCTCATGCGCTCATTCGCAACAGCACCGTTGGCGACCTCTGACTGTGCACTTTAGTCGCCGAAGTGACGCTGCCTTAGCTAAAGATGCAGAATCCGGGTTTGAAGCCGCTACGCTCCGATGGTCACCCACCGGCTGTCCAGGGAACTTCAGGTCAGCTGATTAGCTTCATCAAAAGCAAAAGCGGACCCGAAGGCCCGCTCAGCCGCGAATTCACGGTCACCTATTTCTCCGTTACTGTCAAACCAAACACCGAAACCCTCCCTCGGCCAGCCACATTCTGCTTCGGGTCCTCCGGACTAGGTAGATACAACGTTTTGCAGTACTCGCAGCGGTAGACCTCCGCATCCTTCCCGTAAGCCTGCTCCATGTCACCGCATGCCTGCTCGACCGAATCGGCGCTATAAAACCAGCGCTTTAGGTGGCCACCGCAGATCTTCCCTTTATCGTCCTTCTCGTTGCAGGAGCGCTGCAGCGGCTTCTTGATCTTCACCCTGTGGTGCGGCAACTGTGGCACGCTTCCCTGATCGTTTACCATCTCCTGCGAGACCTGGACCTGCGTTGTTGACAATTTGAACCCCTCATCCGAGCTGCCCGACCCTCACTTCCAAGAGTCACAGCACCACTCACAAGAAATAATTCTATCGTGAAAACATCAGCAGCACCTTCAACTCTGGCCGGAGGACTGCCTAGCGCTCTTGACGTCTTCGCTACATGTACCAAAGAGACTGATGGCTATCTGCTTCTCCCGTGGTAAATTTTGAGGTCAGAAAATGATCGGAGCCGATTTATGACCGTGGTATTCCGTCCTCCGTTGGAACCTTCAATTGATGTTGCGGAAACGATCATCGAAATGGAACGTGCCGCGCTCGATCGCTGGGGCAAGGGCGACCCAGACGGATTCCTGGAAATCTCGGCACTTGACGTGGTCTATTTTGATCCTTTTATGGAACGCCGACTTGACGGTCGTGACGCCCTCAAGATTCTGTACGACGGCATTCGCGGACACATCAAGCTCGACAGTTACCAAATGATTTGTCCGAAGGTCAGGGTCTCCGGCTATGTCGCCGTGCTTACATACAACCTGGTATGCCATGGAAGCGAAGGCACCATGCGCTGGAACACCACTGAGGTCTTCGAACGTCACGGCAATCAATGGGAGATTGTCCACTCCCACTGGTCACTGACGCAACCCAAGCTAGCCCCGAAGTAGGTCCAAGCGGCGAGTTCCACGTCTGCTATCATTCGGAAAATCTCGCTAATATTCGACGCTCACCAGGCAGAGTCCAGTTGCGGGAGCGGTGGCCCCCGGATTCGCCGAGCGGCTGCGAGCTTCTATGATCCGCAAAACGTCTTTTGGCTTTAACGTTCTCTTGCCAACCAGCACAAACGTACCCACAAGATTCCTTACCATGTGGTGCAAAAAGCCGCTGCCCCGCACCTCGTACGAAAATTCGTCGCCAGCGCGCTCCCATGCCGACTGGTAAATTGTTCGCACGTTCGACGGCGTTTCGTTCTCGCGTCCGCGCTCCGGGTCAACAGCCGCGAACGACGTGAAATCGTACTCTCCAACAACCATCGTTGCCGCCTCGGCCATAGCCACTTCGTCCAGCGGGTATGGATGGTGATATACGTAGCGCGCCACAAACGGAGAACAGATATCTCCGCGGTAAATCCGATACCGATACGTCTTGGCGTGGGCCGACTTCCGCGCGTGAAACTCCTTAGCAACCTCTTCCGCGCTCATGACCCGAATTGCGGCCGGCAACCGGTCATTCAATGCAATAGCCAGCCCCGCAGCAGGAATCGCTGACTCGGTCGAAAACGTCACCACTTGTCCCAGGGCATGGACTCCCGCATCGGTTCGCCCCGACCCTTGCGGTAGCACGTCTTCACCCGTGATGCGCGTTATGCACTCCGCCAATGTCCCTTGAATAGTTGGCAATCCGGGCTGAACCTGCCAGCCATTGAAATCCGTTCCGTCGTATGCGACAACGAGTTTGAGATTGCGCGACATTTCTTTACGTTTCGACGTAAGTGTTTGCTTACCAGTCAGCTATACTACGGTGTTCAGGGACATTCTACGAAAACGACTCGCAATTCTGTGAAAATGGCACAAATGAGTGAACTATTTACCTGTTTTTTTCGTAGAACCTGGTGACGAATGAAACTCAGTACGGTCTTTCAGACTGAGTCAAAGCAACAGTTTTTTGCCAGCCATTCTGTTTCGGAGATAGCGAGATGAGTTTTTCGCGTTTTTTGAACTCTGCTAAAAAGCTTGCCGTACTTGGACTGCTCGGTTCGTTCACGATCAGTAGCGTGGCACAAACAAATGGGCAGTACTCCAAGGGGCAGGGCTATTTGCCCAACCCGGTCGGTCCATATACAGGCCGTTCGGTCGCGCAACCGAGTTTCGCCAACAGCGCACGCATTCGGTCGCTGATCAGAGATGGCAAGCTGATGCTCTCCATGAGTGACGCCATCGCGTTGGCCCTCGAGAACAACCTTGACCTCACGATTGCGCGTTACAACCTTCCTATCGCTGATACCGACCTCCTGCGATCGAAAGCAGGGAGCGGTGTCCGCGGCGTTAACACGGGCGTGGTATCAGGTACTCCCGGCGGCACAGGCAGTGGCGTGACCGGCGGTGCAGGCGCGTCCGGTGGAGGCGCGGGTGGGACATCGGCAGCGGCCGGAGGCGCCGGCACGGGCAGCGGTGGAATCGTCGCTTCGACCTCAGGCGTAGGTGCTTCGATTCCTTCTTTCGATCCCGTTCTGACCAGCACGGTCCGTTTCGACAGAAATCAAGCATTCCAAACGTACTACAACACGTCGACGGGAGCACCGGTCGCCGGTATCTTTGGCCTTCAAAGCAACACCACGAGCGCCAACTTCAGCTATCTGCAGGGGTTTGCGACAGGCACGCAACTAAGCTTTGGCCTTAACAACTCGCGCAATGCTTCCAGCAGCAGTGTCTCCAGTCGCGTGTCTGCATTCAACCCGCAGTTGAGTTCGAGTTTCTCGCTCGTTGTAACGCAGCCTCTTCTCGCTGGTTTCGGCATTGGCACGAACACGCGAAACATCCGCATCGCAAAGAACAACCGTGAGATCTCCGACGTGGCATTTCGCCAACAGGTAATTTCAACGGTCTCCCAGATTGAAAATATCTACTGGGACCTGGTCAACGCCTACGAAGACGTAAAATCCAAGGAACGGGCGGTTGCGTTGGCGGAACGGCTTCTTGCGGACAATCGCAAACAGGTCGAGATCGGCACTCTGGCGCCCATCGAAGTAGTTCGCGCTGAGAGCCAGGCGGCCGCAAGCAGCCAGGACCTCATCGTTTCGCAGACGAACCTTCAGCTTCAGCAGCTTCTCATGATCAACGCGATCAGCCGTGATATGGCGGATCAAAACGTTGCCGCAATTGCAGTCATTCCGACCGACACGATGGAGTTGCCCAAGAACGAAGAGGTAGTCCCGGTGCAGGACCTCATCGCCGATGCCCTTGCGCATCGTCCCGAGTTGGCCCTGTCCCAGATAGACCTCACCAACCGCGAGATCACGAAGAAAGCGGCTCGCAATGCCATGCTGCCCACCCTGAATCTTGTCGGCTGGTACGGTGGCTCGGGAATAGGCGGCGACAGCTTGGCAGGCAGCGGTCTTGCTGGCACAGGCTACGGCGACGTCCTCGGCGATGTCTTCGGAGGTGCCTACCCTGACAAGGGAATCGGCATTCAGCTCAATATCCCGATTCGGAACCGTGCGGCTCAGGCCGATCAGGTCCGGTCCGAACTGGAATTTCGGCAGGCACAGGCCCGCCTCCAGCAGCTTCAGAACCAGATCCGTATCGATGTCCGCAATAAGCAGTTTGCTGTTCAGCAGAATCGCGCCCGCGTGGAGGCTGCGATCAAGGGCCGCGAGTTGGCTCAGCAGTCGCTTGATGCCGAACAGAAGAAGTACGCGCTCGGCGCATCCACCACGTACAACGTGCTCCAGATGCAGCGTGACCTGGCTACAGCTGAAAGCAATCTCGTGGCTGCCAAGTCTGCCTACGAGAAATCAAAGGTCGCACTCGATGAGTCCACGGGCTTGACGCTTACCCACCTCGGCATCGACATCGCAGATGCCGAGAGCGGTAACGTCAACAAACTCCCGATGGTTCCGACGGCGGCTCCGCGTCAGGACGCCACGCCGACCCAGCAGCAACAGGTTCCACAGGCTCAACAATAGAGGTATCTTTCTCCAACTCCGAACCGGCACGAGTTCATGCTCGTGCCGGATTTTTCTTTCACCTGAGTTCCCTAGGCCGCCTTCCTCGCCTCCGCAACGGTGGACACCTCGTGCAACTTCCCCGTCTTCACATCGTAGACAAAGCCCCTGATCGCAATCGATTTCGGTATCCACGGATGCAGCTGGAGTTTCCCGATCTGCTCGCGCACATTTTCTTCCAGATCGCTGAACGCAAAGAACCGTGTCGGTGCTATCGGCGTCACACCGGTCTGGTCTTTCAACTTTTGTTCTAGTTCATGATCCTTGAAGGTCAGCATCCCGCAATCCGTGTGGTTGATGATGATGATCTCGCCCGTCCCCAGTAGTTGCTCTGAGATGATCAACGACCGCAACGCATCCTCGGTTACGATTCCCCCAGCATTCCGAATAATGTGCGCCTCGCCGGTTTTCAGTCCCAACATCGGCTCGATTGTCAGGCGCGCGTCCATACACGCAACCACCGCCCGCTTCTTCGCGGGTGGCATTGTCAGGCCGCCA